>JBHLLG010000181.1:0-2862 GCA_048885925.1 Candidatus Hermodarchaeota archaeon | reverse complement strand
GGTTCAACATGCTTATAATTCACTCTTCTTCTACGGACGTTTAATCCATCAATGAGTAAATAATTTTTATCAATGACATTAACAATTACACAGTAATACCCTGCTTCTCTTCCCATTGTTTTTATACATAATCTTCCAATATCGTATACACTCATATAATTTGTCACCAAATTATTTTTCTAAGTACTGGCAATTGAAGATATCCAGTAAATAATAACAATTATATAGTGATTAATAAAAATAAAATAAAAATAAAATTTTTACGATTTTTTTAATCCTAAATTTCTTTAAACTTCTTCCAAGTTTGAAAGTATTTTAGCTAAAACTTCCTCAACTGTAAGATTTTCTGTGTCGATTATAAGATTATAAATCTTTTTTTTTTCAATTTCATTACTCAAATCAATGTTATAAAGTCGTTTAAACCGTTCTAATTCTGATCTCTCTCTTATTCTAGTTTCACTTAATTTTTCTTCATAACTAATATTATCTCTTTCAGCCATTCTTTTAACTCGGATTTCAAAAGGACAAGTTAATAAAATTTTGAAGTCTGCTATATCCTTGAGGATATACCCACTTAATTGGCTATCAATAAGAATATTTCCTTTCTGTGAAATTTCAAATATTTTATTATCTAATTTTTGATCAATTTTAGGATTTTTTTCAACATAATCAGTAAATTCTTCTATGGTCATATTCATTTCATTGGCAAGATCTCGAAAAATTTCTCCAGTGCTATAATATTGAATTTTTAATTTTTTAGCAATTAATTTTCCTATTGTTGATTTACCAGTTCCATGAAGTCCTGAAATTGTTATTATCATTTTCTTTCAATAATTTATATCAGAGTAATAATAAAACTATGAAAATTAAAATTTAGCTTTTTATAATTAAAATTTTTAGAGAATGAAAAATAAGAGAAATCTTATTGACTCCAAACTGTACTTCTTATAAGATTTTGAAGACATTTTGCACAAAATCTTCCACTTTCTACTCGATTTGTCCTTCTTGCAGTCTTATAGGTTTTAGTCATCTGAGAAGGGCGTAATCTCGGAATAGATTGAAGAGGTTTCTTACAAATAGCACAACTAGCTCTTTTAGGTTTTTTCCTCCAATAATGGGTAACATTTTGGTTACTTGGAGTTTTTAATCTCTTGCGAGCCTGAGCTTTAGATCTTAAGCCTGGTCGTGGGATATTAATTACCTTTTTTTTATTCGTATTTCACAGACTATATTTAAACTGATATGATTTAGAATCCCATAAAAAATATTAATTTTATGATTTTTATCAAGGTTTTATATTTAATTTATTTTGAAATTCTTTAAATACTCCGTATAATTCATCATTAATAGTCTTTTTGAGTTTTTTATCAGATATTAGCCTTTCAATATGATTTAAAGTATTATTTTGAATTTCTTTAACTTTAGTCGCAATATCATCTAAACCGGGAAATTTACCCAGATTATAAATCAATTCATTAAATAAGTTAGTAATTAATTCGGTTTTTGTTAAACCATCTAAAGTTAAAGCATCCATAAGAGTGATAAAAGTAGAAGTGATTTCTGAAGTAATACCCGGTAATTCCAAAAAAGTTTGATTTTTTGTAGTTCCTTTATCATTCAAGAAATCTAAAGAAGAAACTCGATTTATGATATCAATTGCCGATTGATATTCTTGAGAAAGATTCATTCTTTCTAGAAGAACTGGTAGTAGAAGGTCATTCTCTTTTAAGATAAAATTTAACTTTAATAAGTTGTTCATAGCATTTTTTAAAGCTTTTCTAAAAAAATTAGTGTTGACTGAACCTTTTTGATATTTTTTATTTAAGTTTGTTATTGATTTAACTAGAGCAAATAGTTCAGATTCTATCTTAGGAGTATCAAAATTATTTTTTACCATATTACACTGAAATGATTAATTTGATCAAAATTTTTAAATAAATTTTGGATTGACAGTTAATAAATTTAACCAAATATAGCTGGACGTAAAAGAAAGAACAGTATTGCGACTAATACTCCGAGGATAATGGTAGGAATTAATACTCTAGTAGTAGAAGAATTACTTAGTTCTCTTATAGCGAGAGTTATTAAAATAGGTATCCAAGTAGCAATCGTAAAGGCGTCGATTACATCTAATACTGCCCAAGATGGAGCATTAAACATTTGATCTAAAAGGGCTTCATTAAAAGTTCCTAAATTAGGAATATTTACAGTAGGGAATGCAACAAGTATTATTAATACCTTAATTGCATTTATCAATATAAAGGGCGCAAATGCACATAACATCATTTTAAATTTATAAGCACCCTCTAATTGCAACATTGTACCACCTTTATAAATACTGAATGGACTTATATCTGATTCTGCATATTTTTCTTTCTGTTCTTTTAATGATCCAAAACGCTTTTCCATTTTATCTGTAAATCCTACGGCATAATTAGCGACTTTAGTAGATAACCATATTATAATTGCAAAAAATATAAATTGAAAACAGAATCCAAATACAAAAAAAGAGGCAAAGAAACTTAAACTAAAGAGTAAGAGGAGAGGTGAATTAATATTAAAATGTGAAAAGAACGCTAATCCCATTAATCCATACAATAATGAACAAAATAGTAAAATTAACCAACCAGGAGCTTTACTTCTTTTATGATTAATATCATGGAAAGCCTTAGGAGGATTTGTGAAAAGATAAACAATCTTCATATACCATGGGTATGGTGCTGTCCATTCTGCTTCATATCTTCGGAAAAATTTGACTTTTTCAATTTTCTCTATTTTTAATCTAAGACCACAGAAGTTACATGCATAACTATCAGCAGTATTCTCGTTTCCACATCTAGGACAACGTTGGAATGCTGCAAC
>JBHLLG010000180.1:0-2910 GCA_048885925.1 Candidatus Hermodarchaeota archaeon | reverse complement strand
ATAATTTTACGAATGTTTACTTTTTAAATTATATTTGTAAAAAATTCCTTCTCTTTAAAATTTTTTCTGAAGGTATCAAAAAATCATAATATTTAGCAAAAATGTAAGATTTTACTTTATTGCTTCATTTTTATATATTCAGGAAGATCTGTAATTTTTATTCTTATCTGTTCCATCGAATCTCGTTCTCTAATAGTTACAGTATTATCATCTAAACTCTCATAGTCAATTGTTATGCACCATTTTGTTCCTATTTCGTCTTGTCTTCTATATCTCTTACCAATTGATCCTGATTCGTCATAAAATGAAGTTATACGATGTTCTAATAATTTTTTATGGATATCTAATGCTAAATTTCTTATATCTTCTTTATTCTTTACTAATGGAAAAACTGCTACTGTGTTTGGAACTAAATTAGAATTGAGTTTCAAATTTATTCTATCCTGTTCTACTTTAAATGAATTTTCAAGTAAAGTATAAATAATTCTGTCAATTCCAAATGCAATTTCAAGAATCTGAGGAATTTCTTTAGTTTCTGAAGTAGGATCCATAGCTATTTCAAAATTTTGTTTCGAAAATTCTCCATGTCTCTTTAAATCATAATTTGTTCTATCATGTACCCCACAAATTTCAACCCAACCAAATTGTTTAGTTTTAACTTCAAGATCCCAAGCATCATCAGCATAGTGAGCGCGTTCATTAATTGAGTGTTGTCTAAATCGGAGTATTTCTTCTGGGAAGCCTAAAATTTCAGTTAAATAATAGGCAATATAAAGGCAATACCCATAAGCCGGTTTTTTAATAATGTTAGTTTTTATTGCTTTTTCAAGTGAAATTACCTCTGGTATATCAATATTTTCTTCTTGGAGTTTCCAATACAATAAAGGCAATTTGTTTTTCTTTATTTCCTCATAATCTTCAAAAACCATTTCTTGTTGCTTACCAATAAAAAGTTGTATTTCAAATTGATCAAATGCTCTCATTCGAAGAACTCCTTGTCGTGGTGAAATTTCATTTCTGTATGCTTTACCATATTGGTAAATTTTAATTGGATATTGCCTTCTTGCATCTTGATCTAAACGATTAAATAGTAAGTAAGTCGTTGTAGCAGTTTCAGGTCGGAGGTATGCAGTAACATTATTCCCTACCTGCGTTTTTAACATTAGATTATATTCTTCTATATTATTTATAGGAGTTTCGCATTTTTGGCATGTTAAATTATGTTCTTTAAGTAAACTTTCCATCTCTTTAAAAGATAAACCATCTATTTTATGATCTGGAAGTTGTTCTTGAATAAATTGATCAGCTCTGTATAAAGTATTACATTTATTACATCTGATAACAGGATCTATAAATCGTTCCAAGTGCCCAGAAGCAACCCATACAATTTCAGGCATTATTGTAGGACACTCAACTTCTCCAAAACCAAAATAACGTAATTCCTGCCTAAATAAACTTAATATATTGTTCTTAAGAGCCATTCCTGCAGGGCCATAAGAATAAAAACCTGCTAATCCACCATATATTTCTGGTGATGGTCCCCATATAAACCCTCTTCTTTTAATAAGTGAATTGAATGTTTCTATGTTATCCTTAATTTTCAAAACTTAATCAAAACCTCAATTTTAAAAACTATAAATTTATAAACTAATTGGGTAAAAGAATGATATAAAAAAAATAAAATTAAACTTTTATAATAGGAATATAATAATATTATTATAATTTTTTTAAAGAATATTAAAATTGATTTACTATGATATTTCAGGAAACTCCTTTTCAATACTTCTCATTTTTTGATGCCGTTGAAATGGGGCTTTATTATATAATAGTTGGGTATTTTGTGCTCTTATTTTTCTACTTCCTATTCATTAGATATCGTACTTCAAAAAAGTTATATTGGCTTTTTTTCAGTATATTATTTCTATGTTTTGGTATTAGTAGAGTTTTCTTCATTGTTTATTATTTTTATGCTCCAGAATTATACACTGGTACAAATGGTGAAGACGTTGTGGCGTTTTTAATGTTAAATTATCGATTAGCTACATTTTTTACTTGGATGGGAACCGCTTGTGCAGTAGGAGTATTAGGAATACTATTATTTCCCCCTGATTCTCAAGTAGAGAAATCGGAACGTGAAGGATTTTCAATAAAATACTGGTTTAATAATAAGAATAATGTAAAAATTATGATTAGAATAGGATTATTCATAATTCCTGTCATAATAGGATTTCTTACATTGACATTACCAGATAATTTATTTATAGACCCGGATTTTGTTGATACATATTCTATTAGCATTGTTCCAATCAATGTGAATATCCTTGGTTGGGAATATCCTGTAGGTAGGTTTCTGTGGAATTTCATATTTATACCATTATTTGTTGCATTAATCCCTTTCATTTTTATTTACCTTGCTTGGAAAACATTTGGAGTGTTAAGAAGATCCTATGCTTTGAATGCAATTGGTTTCTTTCTTTACTTTATTGGGAGAATTTTACAAGGAGCACTCGATATAGCAGCATTACCACATTTTAGGGCAGTCTTACCCCCATTAATAATATTGCTAGCCCTTTTAATACTAGTAATTGCTAATACATATGAACAGCTTAAATAATTTTGTTTTGATTTTTATTCTTTTATTTCTTTTTTAACTAAAAAATATTGAAAATTATATTGAAATTTTTTAAAATTACTAAGATTAGTTAGAGATAATTCATTTTATAACTTAAAGAAAAAAGATTAAAAATTTAAAATTGATTCTCCTTAATTTTAATATATTTAAATTATATTATAAAGATATTAATAAAAATTTAAGATAAGATCCATGACAGTACACGGAAATCAATATCTATTACCATTTTTTGTTAAAAAAGATTCACATCCTCTTTCAATTCAAGGAAATGATGAATT
>JBHLLG010000179.1:0-2931 GCA_048885925.1 Candidatus Hermodarchaeota archaeon | reverse complement strand
TTATCACGATAATAATATCCATCAACTGTAAAGAGCACTCTCGGTTTAATTTGACCAAATCTGTCGATTACTGCACTTGGTTGAAGTTCCGCACCACAGGAAGCCCAAATTGCCCCTATAGCAGTTATTGCTAACATGGCAGTTGGTGTTTCAATTAAGTTTGGAATATAAGAAACAACACGATCACCAACTTTAATTCCCATTTCTTTTAGAGATTTTGCCAAACGAGCCACTGTTTTGTTTAATTCTGAATAAATCATTTGTTTTGAAACCTTGGTTTCACCCTGAAATATAAAAGCCAATTGATTATCTTTATATTTGAGCAGATTTTCAGCGAAATTTAATTTGGCTCCAGGAAACCATTTTGTGCCTGGAAAAACATTTAAATCTTCTACTACTTTATTATAAGGTTTAGAAGCAATAATACCTGAAAATTTCCACATTGCGTCCCAAAAGTCTTCTATTTTCTCAACTGAAAATTTATAAAGGTCTCTTCCTCCTTTTAAATCTTGTCCGTAATTTTTATTGACGAATTCAATAAAAAGAGTTGTTTCTGCGTTTTTAATCCATTCTTCAGATGGTTCCCACAATTTTTTTCTATCATCGCTCATAGTTTTCACAAAATATTTCTTTCATATATTTTTTTAAACTGATATAAAAAAATATTGAATATTAAGTAATAATGCTATCACATAATAATCGATATAATAAGAATTAAACGTTTAAAGCTAAGACTATATTAAAGCTATCGAAAATGAACTAAGAAAGAGCAATCAATAAATTCCATAATTTCTGAGTAAACTGGTTTTTAAGTGGTTGCTATTATCTCTGGTGGTTTTATTACTCTATCGATTATGTGAATTATCCCATTTGAGGTGAAAATATCAGCCGTCACAACTTTTGCCTTATTTATAATTATATCTTCGTTAGATTTGATATCTAAATCTGGACCCAATAAAGTTGTAAGATTTTTCTCTAAAGAAAGGATTTTTGAGTCATGTTCCCCTTGAACAATGTGATAGTGAATAACATCTCTCATGAATTCGGTATCATCCATAATTTCAGTTAATCTTTCAGACGGGATTTTACCAAAAGCATCATTATTAGGTACGAAAATTGTGAATGGTCCCTTTCCAGATAATTCCTCAAATACTCCGGTTAGTTTTAACATCTGAACAAATGTATAGAGAGTTGTGTCTTGTTTTAAAATATCAATAATTTTATCCATATTGTATATACCTCCTCATTTCAATTTACTAAATATATGAACTTTTAAAAGCCATAAATTCAGATCAAAGTTTAATATTTAAAGATTTCTCTTTAACTATTTTATCCCTTAAGTTTTAAATATGAATGTTCTAAATATTATCAATTTTTTCTTAATATTAAAACACATTCAAAGATCCAAAATATTTTTATAAATCAAAAGAATATTAGAAGTAAATATTTAAAATCTGGTGATTATTCTTTAGCTTTAATCATAATTGGAAATTTTTTTACTTTTTTTCAACTTTATTAATACTCTCAAATGTACTTAGTGTAAATGATTCTGGAAGCCATAATGAAGTATTTCTTGACAGATTAGGGTATTTTTCAGGATGTACAGATGCAATGGGTCTTGTTGTGAGGAATCAAACGGCATATTTGGCTGATGCAGATGGAGGTTTAAGGATTATTGATATTAGTGTCCCTTCTAGTCCTGTTGAATTAGGTAATTATTATGATGGAGGAATTGCTCATAATTTGTTTATTGATGGAAATTTAGCTTTTATTGGGGATTGGAATAATGGTTTAGAGATAATTAACATTAATAATCCTTCTAATCCATATGAAATCGGAAATTATAAAGATGATGACGACGCTGATAATGTTTTTATAGTGGAAGATCTTGCATATATGGTATACCATGGATTAAAAATAATAAATATAAGTTCTCCTAGTACACCATTCTTATTAAGTAAATTTAATTTGTATGGAAACCTTGCTGATTTGTGTGCAATTAAGAATATAGTATTTGCAGTTGATTGGAATCAAGGTTTTAGTATAATTAATGTTAGTGATCCTTATAACCCAACAGGTATTACTCAATATACTGATGGCGGAAACACTAGAAATTTATATGTTTATGACGATCTTGCCTTTGTTGCTGATTATATTGAAGGTTTGGAGATCTTAAACATCTCTGATTATAACAATATTATAGAAATTGGTTCTTACTATAATGGAGGATCTGTACAAAATGTATTTGTTGATGAAAATTATGCCTATATTGCCAGTGAAAATGGATTAGAAATTCTAGATATTAGTGATGCCTCAAATCCAAAAAAAATTGGTCAATATATTCCTGAAAGTCCAATTTTTGACATTCAGGTTATTGGGAATATAATATATTTGACTGTTCATGAAGATGGTCTTGAGATTATTGAATTATCAAATAGAAATCCTAATGCAGATATTAATGGATATTCATTGTCTTTAATTTTTAGTTTTGTCTTGATTGGTATATGTTTATCTTTGATTGTATTAAGATATAAAAAATATACAATTAAATTTTCTAAGAAGAATTCTTAGAATTCTTACATTAGGATTTGAATTAAGATAAGGATCGAAAATTAAAATCTTAATAATTTATTTCGTTAAATAAAATTTCTTTTGATATTCTACATATTCACAGACCTTTGCTAAAGCATTTACTGGACGATCCCATAATTTAAAAAGTAATGCGCCATTTTTTCGGAGTCTTTTAGACCAAAGACTATTATAATTCATTGGATTAATGTATAAAATTGGTATTGAATATTTCTGGGAATTATTTATAGATGGTTGAAGTAATTTTTGAGTTAATTTGTCTAATGTTTCTTCTGATTGAGGTTGAAATTTAACATGCGTAGCGATTTGATCATATTTGAGATATTCATTCAAGACATCTTG
>JBHLLG010000178.1:0-3077 GCA_048885925.1 Candidatus Hermodarchaeota archaeon | reverse complement strand
AGGAGATCCTTTTTAGAATATTTTCAATATCATTAAAAAATTTAAAAAAAACTAATTTTAATTCTGTTTTAAATACTTAAAAAGGATATTTAAATCTGCTAATTTATCAATAGGTTTAATTATAATATCATCCGCTCCTGTTTTATTCAAAACATTCTCCTTGTCCTTTTTGGAAACAATAGCAGATATTAAAATTATCGGAACCGACTTATATTCTCCGTTAGATCTTACCATCTTGCAGAACTTATCTCCATCGATTTTACTTGTTTTTAAGTTTACATCAATTAATATCACTTTAGGTGTCATTGTGTTTAATAAATATAAAGCTTCTTCTGAAGTTTCCACCGATTTAATATTCATTCCCTTTGATTTGAAAAAAGCATCGATAGTTTTCCGTTCTAATTCATTATCTTCTATATATAAAATATCAACCTTTTTCACAAAACGTATTAATTTTGGCGCCTCAAAGCGTCTTTTTATTAAATTTTCTAATTCTTCAAGAGCATTCTTTATATTATTGATTCCTCCTAACAAAGCTTCAGGCTCATTAATATCATTCTCAAGCATTAATATTGTGAGTTTAAGAGGGGAAATTTTCTGTTTTAACTCTTCATGAAAACCATTACCATTACATTCTTCATACCGATCAATAGCTTTTCTGATAAAGTCATCGAAATAATTTTCATCGTATTCTTTTGCTCCGAGTAATGGTTTCTTCTTAAAAATCGCGTTAATATAATCAATATTGTTATGTACAAAGATTCTTATAAGATTAGCTTGGTTATTTGTATTAAATTCTTCCATAAATTCTTTTAATTTAGTATCTAGATTTGAATCTACATATGAATACCATTTTATGTCCTTCTTAACTTTTGTCTGACCATTATTATTATAGATAATTACAATCTACCTCCCTTTTCCATTTTTAATTTTCTTTGATAAAGGTGATAAAATAATTCCTTTTGAGTTGCTTTCGGGATCAAAATTACGAAATTGCTACCCTTAGAAGAATCACCCCTAATTCGGTCTTCTATCCACATCCTACCTTCACATAAATTAATTAATTTAGCAACAAGCGAGAGTCCGATTCCCATACCCTTAGAATTTTCACTTTTTTTATATCTTTCTTGAAGAACTTCTTTTTTTCTTGCATCATCTATTCCAATCCCATTATCTCTAAACTCAATTTTTATAAATTCTTTCCTGGATTCATTTATTTCTGATATCGAGATTTCATTATGAATTATTTCATTCTTATTGTAAACAATTGAGTTTATCAAAATATTCTCAAAAACATCAACTAACAAATTGTTAGCATTTACAAAGATGTTCTCAGTTTCAGAGTTAATATCAATGATTATATTTCTGTTTGGAAAATTTATTTGAACAAATTGAATTGCACTTTTCAAGCTTTTAAAGAGATCAATAGGCTCTAATAGCATTTCAGATTCTTCTAATTCAGAAAGCTTTCTAATATTTCTCACTAATTTCTTTCCTCTATTTATTTGTTCTGCCATTAGTTTAAAATAATCTAAAATTTCTGCTATGCTAACTCCAGTTTTTATTAAATTTTCACATAACTCTAAGGAATTACTAATTATATGAAATAAGTTTGAAATATCATGAGTAAATAGACCCTTAAAGCATTTAGCTCTAATATAAGCCTTTTGATACATGTCCTCTATTTCCAGATCCAGCATGATATTTTCCACCTTTTATGAGTTATCTATATATTTTAAATAACTCAAAGATTCATTATATAGTTTTTACCACGAAACTATTAACGAAGTTCGAAATTTATAAGAAGCAAAAAATTAATATCAAATTTATATTATTGAAGGTAGAAAAGATTATACCGACTGATCAGAATTAAAAATTGTGAATAATTATCGAAAGACTGATCCAATTCGATCTTCTATTTTTAATTTCAGTTCTCCTAAGATTTCATCAATTTTGGGCTTAAAATCCTCAAACCTTTTAGACTCTTTTGAAAAAATCTCATTAAGATCATAGCATTCAAGAAAAGATGAGATTATTTTCTTTAAATGTTGTTTTACTAAATTTGGATCTGTATATTTTTCAACAATAGCAAATACTAATAGTGGTTGAGATGGATTAGATTCTTCTTTGCTTCTTGATTGAATCATTTTATAATAACAAATAATTTGAAAGTCTGAAAAAGAGATTACATTTATTTTATCGTCAAACACTTCAGAAATATAGTTCTCCAGTCCAGTTAAAAATTGAGCTCGTATTTTAGGATCTAGGATTTTATCTGAAGATGAATAATACTTGATTTCAACCAACTTTTTAAGACTTAGATTAATCCCAACCTCTAAAATAGCCATTTTTGAAGAGAATGTTTATTTTTTATATGATAATTACTTTTATTTCCTTTTTTTAAAGTTTTATTTAAAATATATATAATTCTTATAAAAAATATGTGTATCTTAATAATAAAATATTAACAAATTTATCAATTTAAGAAACTTTTTAATATAATTACGACGGGTAAAATAACATGGATCTAATTAATTTAATTAAAATAATTGCAGCAATTATATCAACCATAATTGCATTTATTATAGGATTTCGAGTTCTAATTTTAAATCCTGGTAATTGGCTGAATAGATGGTTTACTTTATTCTTTATCTTTTATTCCTTAGGGTTTTTATTCTATACCATTTACCATTTAATTATAAATAATTCAGATCTTGTTATTCCTCTTATGGTCACTGCCCACATTTTTTTCAATTTTTCCGTTGTCTCCTTAATGATGACAGTTTTCATATTGGAAAAATTTACAAAAATTGCAATGAGTCTTCAATACTTTGGAACAATGATGCTGATCTTTGTTATAATAAGTTTTGGATACTTTATCTGGGTTCCAAAATTGGATATGGAAAGTTATGAAAATAATATTGTCAATACTGAAACGCCTCTTGGCTGGTTTATTTTCGTTAATTTTTTCAGGATAGTAATGAGCAGTTATATTATATACAAATATATTATGATGACTAGAAAAATAGAGGTAGAAACGAAAAAGAGAGTACAATGGTTTTCTATAGGAGTATTTA
>JBHLLG010000177.1:0-3118 GCA_048885925.1 Candidatus Hermodarchaeota archaeon | reverse complement strand
TTATAGATCTTAAGCATAAAATAATAAAGAACAAGTAAAAATAAGAATTTTATGGTAATAATAAAGAATTTTTAATGGTTTTTTTTACAGTATTTACTAATCCAAAAAGATATAATTATGCGCAATTTTTCTTTTATCCCTACCTGCGAGTATATGAATATGTTTAATTGTTTTAAGAGATTCCTTACTAAAATTATCTATTGGAATATATATTAATTCACGATTTTTAATTCCTGCAAGTGAGAAAAAGTACTTGCGTGGTGGTTCAGATGCCACATATGCGATATAACGTTCTTTTGAATAAATAATAGCGGCTTTAAGTAGGCGTTCTGCCTTAGTTTTGGTATCTTTATACTCATAATCCATAAATGAATCAAAAATAGGTCGAAGAAAAACTGCTGGAAAGATTGATAACAATCCTCCGACTTCTACATGTGTAATTCCTGGACCAATAACATAATCACCGGGATTTGTAGAATAAAATGCCATATCGCTTTCTCTATCATGTTCTGCCCACCAGGTTAACTTATATGGATATTTTTCGATGTCTCCATTATCTTTATCAAAAATAACTACAATTGTATCAATTTTACCTTGGATTTGTTGAATATTTTTTACGTAAATTTTTTTCTCAAAAGCCCAATTCCTAATCGTTTCTTTGATTGCAATGCCATCCATTAAACTTGATTTGAATTCCTCAATTTTAATTCTCTGATTTTTTAAATTTTTAATCGTTTTTTTTCTTATAAAAGCAAAGTAGTCTTCTTCCAAAATATCTTCAGGAGGCCAAGAGACAGTATAATCTTTACCCTCTTCCCATTTATCTCTCCATTCTCCTGGATATTTTTCTTCAGGTCTTTCTTTCAAAGGAACTTCTTTTTCTTTTCCATAGGTGTAGGGGTGATGTCTACGTAATTTTATATACCGACCACTTGGATCATAAGCACCTTCTAAACTCATTTTCAAAGTTTCATAATTATCACTCTCATCATCATAAGGGTATTTGGTTGCTTTTGCCATAACTTTCCAAGCATAGTCATCATCAATTATATTTTTTGATGATATCAATAAGTGGTATAAATTTGGTAGTAATCTTTGATCCGCCAAAGAAAGGTTTCTCGAATACTGAAATAGTGTTTTTAATTTATGAAGATCCACAAATTCTTTGAATTCCCCTTCATAATCATATTTGGCTTTAATTAATATTTTTCTAATTTGTTGAATTTTATTAAATGAATTAAGAACACTGTAAAGTTCTTGAGGAGTTTCTATGGTTTCTAGCTTTTCTTTCGAAAATACCTCTCTAAATTTTAACCATTTGTATGTATGGTATGGTAACTCTCTTAAAATGAATCTTGCATCAGAACCTTTTATATTGTAAATCTGTACGAATTTATGAGGTATCAGATCTAAATTTACATCCTTAATTTTTTCTGGATTTTCTATATAATATTTTATATTTTCCCAATGAGCCATACCGATGACAATTAAAACCCTATGATATATTGACATTAATTTTAACAAGTGAGCTGCCATATATTTCTCTCTAAGAATATCTTTTTCAATGAAATTATATTTTTGTTCCGCATTTTCTTGATTTTTAAGAAAATCTATTAAATTTACTTTGTCTCTAATAGAATCTTTTTCATCTTTAAATTCGTTTCGAAAGTAGTGGACAATCTGTTCATAGAACTTATAAAGCCCAATATGATTCATAGCATAATCATCTGGTAATTTTAAGTTAGGAGGTAAATATTCAGCAACAGAAAGATCGATAAATTCAACAGGAATATTATGCTCAAGACCTATTCTTATACTTTCTATTATAGAATCTCCAGGATCTATTGGAATAAAATTTAGCTTTTTAGGATTTAACGTATCGGCATATCCAATTAAGGATAAAAAAGGTAACCTCTCTATAGCTTCTATAATTTCATCTTGTATATTATTAGGTAATTCTACAGCGATAACATCTGGAAATACTTTAAATAACGCTGTACGTACCAATTTCGCAAACTCTATTCGCGAATGGAAGGTAGGAATTACATAGATATTTTTGTACTTAATATATGGTGTCTCACTCATTTGAACCGTTTGTATAACCTATTTTACAACCTGAACGATTAAAAAATCTTAAATTTTTGAATTTCTAGAAATAATTTAAATTATAAAAGTTTTATACTATATCTATTACCTGGTAATTTAATCTTTATTGTTTTTATTTAACTTGGATCTCCTGATCCACATGCTAATCTAATAATGTCATAGATGATTAATAAGTGTAAATTATAATAATTCTATTGATTATTACCAAGAGATTTTTAGAAGAAAATCTAAAAATTCTAAGTTAGCGTTACGTTCAGGGCATTTTTTTAATGTCTTATAGTCCGATATTGCTGTTCCGCAAGAGTAGCAATAATTCTGAGATTTTATAAAGTTATTTATATTCTTCTGAATTTTTCTAATAAACATGTTAAAAAAGAAATAATCATAAATTGCAGAGGCTAAGGGAAAAGAAGTAAATAGAATAATAAAACCCCAAAGCGACTCTCTATTGAATTTAAGCAATCCATACGTATAAGATGCCATAATTATAAAAACACAAATCCAACCAATTATTGCTGATAATAAATAAATTATACTATAAATCTTATAGATTTTTAAACTCATTTTTTTATATCCTCTCTTATAATATTAAATAAATTTTGATAATTACCTGCATTGTTCAAAAATACGAGATTTTATTGAGTGAATTTGTCTATAATAGAAATTATCATAAATCTCAGAAATCAGTTAAATGTAATAAATATAACCATAATTGTAAAAAGCAAAGGAACCCCGATCATTATTAGCGCTAAGACATAATTATTAACATGTTTTTCAGATCTGCTAGATGATTCCTCAAGGTGTATCTGGTTTTTAGTACAATATTGCTTCAATAATTCTACAAATATTAAAAATTTAGAAATACGCTCTTTATCTGTTATTTTTAATTGAATTTTTTCTTTTTCTCTAATAACAATTTGAATTTCCTTAAATATAACATTGTAAAATAAAAATGGATTAGTATAGTCTCCATGGGAGATAATAATGCTCTCAATTTGTTCAATTGGTACAT
>JBHLLG010000176.1:0-3280 GCA_048885925.1 Candidatus Hermodarchaeota archaeon | reverse complement strand
TTAATTTATTATTCTTCATATACTCCTTTAAAATCATTTCTTGTTCCATCTTACTAATGCTATAATTATTAGGAGGATTATAAGGTGTTGTTTCATCAGCGGGTGTTGGGTAACCTTTTTGATCTTTTTTGTATTTAGGTTCTCCATAAACACCGCATGTACTCCAATGTATAAACTTTAATTTTTCAATATCTTGAGTATTGAATATAACATCGAGCAAATTTCTAGTACCCTCGACGTTTACTTTTCTAAGAAGATTTAAAGGAGCAAAGTAATCATATAAACTCGCAGTATGAAAAATTAAATCATATTTCTTATCTTTAAATAAATTATTGAGAGATTCTTTATTAGTTAAATCAGCAGGAATAAAATTAACTCGCTCATGTTCAAGGATTTCAGTCATGTATTTAAATTTATCACTAAAGATAGTTTCCTTAGTCATTAATTCATCTCTCTTTTCCAAGGACAGATCTGTTGCAATAATTTTCCAATCTGGTTTTGATTTTAATATCTCTCTAATCAGAAATGTACCAGTATGTCCTTTAGCTCCATTTACTAAAACTAATTTACTCATCTTAATCTTATCATCCAAAAAATCTTGTTATTAATAATTTATTTAAATGTATACTATAAAAATAAATAATTCAAAGATACTAAAAAAAAGACAATTTAAGACTATAATTATTGTTGAATTGTAGATGTATTACCGTAGTATTATATTCACTAATATTATTGTCTAAGTTTGTAAATAATAATAAAAAACAATATGAAGTGATATCAAAAGGGGTTTTATAAAAAAAAATGAAATTAATCACCTGTCATATTCCTGAAAAAAATTGAAATTTCTTCAATTTTTAGGTAGCATATCTGACAGGAATAGAAGAATTGGTTAACATGAACCTGTATCCCAATCGTTCCGAAGTAATTCGAGTAGCAATACGAGATTTACTAAAGACTGAACTAAGTTCAATCTTAAGAAAAAAAGAATAATTATTTTATTATTTTCCTTCTTTTTCTTTTCAAATTCTAAAGATAGAACTAAAAGGGTATAAAATATTTTTTATAATTCAAAGGGTTAAATTCTTTTATTGAAATTACAATATTACTAAACTTATTGCCATGATAAACATACCAGTAATAATTCCTATTATTGAATAATGCTCTTTAGCAAGTGATCGAGATATAGGTAATAACTCATCTAAAGAAATGTAAACCATTATTCCGGCCACAGCACCCAACAGAGCATTTAACACATAATCATTGATAAAAGGAAAAAGAATTAACCATGTAAGTAATGCTCCTAAAGGTTCACTCATTCCTGATATAAAGGACCATTTAAAAGCCTTTCTTTTATCTAAAGTGCTCACGTAAATTGGTACTGCTACAGCGATTCCTTCGGGTATATTATGCAAAGCAATGGCTATAGCTAGTAGAATTCCAAGCTGAACGTGAGTTAAGGTACCTATGAATGTTGCCATACCTTCTGGGAAATTATGAATAAATACCCCAAAAAATATAAAAATTGAAGTTTTAACTAAGTTGGCATTTGGTTTTTCTCCACGATGATGATGACGATGTCTATAACGATGCCCATAATGAAGATGTGGTTTAGACTGACCATTAGCATTTATTAGAATTTCAATTGAATCTTCAAATTCATACTCATGGGAAACTACAACATCAATAATAAACATTATAATCATTCCTATAAAGAAAAATAAAAGTCCCATTTCAAGACCAACTGTCTCTATACTCTCTGGAAGTAATTCAACAAAAGATATTAGGATCATAACTCCTGCAGAGAATCCCATTATGTATGATATAAATTTTGGGCTTGGTTTTTTCATAAAAAATGCAAAAAAGCTACCAATTGAGGTAGACAAACCTGCTATTAAACTTAACAATAAACCTAGTATAATAAGTTCCATTTTTTATCCCTGTTTTAATTTACCTTACCAAATTATCATTTGGAACTAAAATATGATATAAATTAAAAGTTTCTTTATTATTTCTAATCTTGAATTAATATTATAGTACGAATTACAATAAAAAAATTTTTTTATTTAGTCTTATCTAATTTGAATAATAAATTCTTCATATTTAAAGGTTATGAAGTGTCTAATTATAAATCTAATGGATAAATTTATCAAAATTATTAAAAAAAAAAAAGACTTCCATTTTAAGATTAGAAAGATATACGTATTAATCTTTATCGCAAAAATTTTTATAGTGTTTCATATTGATTAATACTATAATTATTAGTATTCATTTTCTTAAATAATTTTAGAAATAATAATGGGATCTGTTATGAAGGAAGTGAGTGATGCGGATAAATTGTTTTATTTTGAAAAGAATTTCTTTACTATGGATGGTGTGTGGATGTTAGAAGTTGAAAAAGAAGTGGGATGGGATACTGCTATCGAAATTGATAAAGCTGTTTGGGTAAGGCTCATGAAAATCATTTTCAGAAGGATTAAAAAGTATTTAAACATCGAGACAAATAACCTAAATGATCTAGTTGAGATAATCACCTTTCGATGGTCAATAGAAGGTTGGAAATATATAGTTAATCATGTATCGGATCAAGAGGTAATTATTGAGATAAAGGAGTGTCCCTATAAGGCAATTATGGATAGAAATCCAGATCGCCAAAATATAATACCGTTAATATGCAAAAACATGTGTTTTCCTTTTTATAAAGCCGCGTTTAAAGAATTTAATCCAAATATAGGATTTGAAAGAAATAAATTTATGGGTTTAGGAGATACCTACTGTGATTTTTGCTTTAAATTAATTAATAACGAATCAATTTGAATTAAGAATTATAAATAGTTCTAAAGTAATTAATTTGAGCTATTGTTTTCGAGATGATTAAATCTCTTTCAATTTTTTTTATTGAATATAGGTTAAATATGATATCATCAATTTGTCTTATTATTTGATATATATCTTTATTGATAAATCCCTTGTTCATATACAACAAATTATATATCTCATTTACCTTCTTAATAATGATATTCTTAATTTTACCATTTGATTTCACAATAGGCAAATGTCTAATCATATACTGATTTAAGTTAATAGTTGTATCTTTTTGATTATTTATTGCATAAATACAGTAAAATTGAATCAATATTGAATTGAGTATAGCACATAAATATTTTAACTCAGCTACATCGTCATGAATTAATGAGTAAATTGAAGAAGTAAAACATACGTTCTCTTCTGAATAGATAGCTTCGGGAATTATATTATTGTGTTTAATCAATAGTTTCGGTTT
>JBHLLG010000175.1:0-3289 GCA_048885925.1 Candidatus Hermodarchaeota archaeon | reverse complement strand
TTCTAGGTTTTTTTATTATTTTTATTTAAATAAATCTTCCTTTATAAAGGTGGTAGATTTAAAAAAGATCATAGCTAAAACCACCAAATTTTGAGAGTAAATATGTCACTTATAAAAATTTATTAACTAAAAATAAACGAAGGATAACTATTAATTAAATAGCTTAAAAATATAATTTAAGAATTAGAAATTTGATCCAGAATTATTCTGGTTAACTTTATAAATGCATCCTCTACATTTTGACCAGTTTTAGCAGAGGTGATAACTAAATCCATTTTATTGGTTTTTGCATAGTTAGTTGATTCTTTTTCTGATATTTTAATTTGCTGTTCTAAATCAGATTTATTTCCAATTAAAATGATAGGTGCTTCATCACGTGCTTCTCTAAAACTTTGAACCCATTCATCAAGTTTTTCGAAAGTAATCTTACTTGTCATATCATAAACTAATAAAGATCCATTCGCTCCTTCCAGATAAAGCTTTCTGAGAGACTTGAAAGATTCCTGTCCCCCTAGGTCCCATATTTGGGCAGAGACATCACCATAACCTTCAATTGTCATGTCCTTTTTTAAAAGATTAACTCCAAGTGTGCTTTTGTAGTTCTCTCGAAATTTATTTTCTATAAATCGATAAACAAGCGAAGTTTTACCGACATTTGCCTCTCCAAGAAGGCAAATTTTGATAATGTATTTTGGTTCCATTCTCTTTAACTCTTGTTCTGATTAAAGATAATTAAATTAAGTTATAAAACAAATATAAATATTTTATCAATATTCAAAATATAGATTACACATATTAAAAATTATCGACTTTCACTAATTCCATACCAAAAAGATATCTTTCTATTAAATTATCTATGCTATTCTTTAAGTCAAATTGGAATGAATGTCATAAATTCCATTTAATCTCCCATCTAATTTCCTATAAAATTAGAGTTGATTAAATACAAAATCGTTAATTTTATTAATCTTTATTCTTATTATATTTGTTAGATAATGCCATCCATAGATAATTTACTTGAACTAGTGTGTGTTGCTTCTAAAGGAAAGGATAAAATAGATGAAGGTGCAATAGGTTTTAATGGTTATGGATTTGTTTTTAAAAATATCGATTACAAATCCAAAAACTCTTTTATAACAGATATAGGAAGTAGTAAATTATGCTCTTTTGGTGTTTTTAAGGATGTCTATAGGAATTTTATAAAAAAAAAGCATGAGATAGAAAGTCTAGAACTATTATTTGATAGCGATCTAAAATTAGATCTATATTTTGGGGGGGCACTGAAGACACTCATTCCAAATTTGAAGTTTGGTGGTGAAGAAATTCTATTTAGCGTGTGGATATTTGTTAGGACTCCTAAAAATCAGATGTTCCCTATAATTTTATATTATGGACAATCTGGAACATCAATAGGGGGGTGGTCTTCTGATTCTCATCTTTCTGACGAGAGAAGTAGTTTTTCTCAAAAATTTAAATCGATAATAAACTTCAGTACATTTAATCTCTCTAAGATGGAACTGGATGAATTTATTGAAGCATTAACTAGCGCTCTATATAAAGTGCAAATATCAGATTTTGAAGGCCTTTATGAGCATGATTTAGGAGTAGATCTAATGGGTATCAAATCTGGTGTTCCTTTCATTCAAAAATTTGGTGTAAATAGTAGGGAGGAACAAACTTGGTCATATGCTATTATGGGGAGTAGTGAGGCATTTAAGTTATTCCACAAATTCAATGAGATAATCCGAGTATCATTACCATTGGAGACTTATGAAGCTTACCCAAACGGAATTCCAGATACAATTTATCAAAATCAAATTGAGAATCATTACGAAGAATTAATATCATTTGCAGACAATCAAAACTCACGTCTAGCGTATATTATCTTAGGTGTAGTCTTAATGAGTCATAGAGGAAAGATGACAAATGAATTAAAAAAAGTAATTTTAAAATATTCAGACTGGAAATATGAAAAGAACCAATTAAAGAGTAGAAGAGATAAGATTGAAAGAAAAAGACATCTAATGGAATTTAGAAATAAAATAAAAAGTTATACTGGAATCAGTCAAGTTAAAATTCCCTTATATTCATTAACACGCGTGATTAATAAGAGGAAAGCAAAGATGAATAGATCTCCCATATATCGCAAAAATATATATTACTTCTTAAAAAAATAAAAATTAAAAATTGAAAATTAGAAAAATTAATTATATAGTATATAGTTATCTATCCAACTTTGGTCTATATTTGATAAGTAGTGTAAGGATAGATCCCAATATTTTAAAACTTGATTATATAAATCCTTATTTCTAAATGCATATAAACTCCAAAAAATTACATTTATTTTTAGAATTAAAACTTCTATAAATTTAACTTACGTTACTTATAAAATCATTCAAAAAAAAAAGAAATAACAAAAAATAAACGATATAGAATTTAATCTTTTTGGAACACAATCATGAAAGTACAAAAATTTTCACCAGTTTGTAAACTACATCCAAGCTCTTGTGCAAAACAATGACGATCACTTAATTTTTCTACCACTCCTGCTAAGAGTCCAGCCTCAAATGAACAAAAACTTCCTGATGTTTTAATTCCTTTTTTAATCAAATCTTTAATAGATGAATGGTCCTTTAGTTTCAATTGTACAATTTCATCAGTACTTTCAGTTATCTCAACTTTTCCAAGATTGAATTCAGAAATAATTCGTTTTAATTCTTCAGGAATTTCATTCAAATTCTTAACAGTTTTCACTTTTAGAATGGTTCCTAATTCATGTCCTAAATAGTAAAAGATTGCTTCTAACTGGTGTCCCAATGCTAGTAAAGCACCCACCTTCATATCTCCAATGTCTCTCCCTTCTTTTAAATTCTTTTTCATTTGGGCGAGAATTTTGGAGAGTAATTGCCTATCCATTAATTTTCACATCACATTTAACTTTTTTAATATTTTATTTATTTTAGGTTTTTAATTATAATTTAACTGAAGATATAAACGCATAAAGTATCGCATCAACAATTTCTTCTTCCTGTATATTTATTGAGAGTCGTTTATCTGCTATAATTAACGTAGGAACTGAAGTAATACGATACTCCTGTGTAAATTGTCGATTATCCTCCAAGTCAATTGAGATTTTTTCAATTCTTAATTTTTTTCCGAATAGAGATATATTTATTCTCTTTAACATCTCTTCTACTGGTTTACATGGTGCGCAATGATTTGACGAGAAAAATAAAATTTTTGGATATCCTTGATTGATATCATCATACATTTTCTATTCTTCTTTATA
>JBHLLG010000174.1:0-3312 GCA_048885925.1 Candidatus Hermodarchaeota archaeon | reverse complement strand
CATTTAACTCCAGCAATATTATTATGGAATTAGAAAAAATAAATGCTACAAATTCTTTTTTAGGACCAAGTGGAAACCTTGCTTTCTCTGGGAGCCATGATTTAATTGCTGGATGGCCATATGCTACTTCTTTATTTTGCCAATGGTATAGTGGAAGTAAAACTGTTTTATCAACTGGTAATTCGATATATCCTGAATCTATTCCAACTGGTTATTTAAAAATACCTCCATGGGGTATCAATGGTTTTGGACCTTCCTTATTACCGGGAGACTTTAATGTATATAATAATGCTGATAATCCCGATCCTGATGGAATATTCAATTTGACGTGGACCAGTTCCATTAATGCTGATAATTACTCGATATATCGATCTACCCATCCAATAACATATATAAATAACGATCTTATCTTAGTGGCTGATCAAACAGCACTTTCACCATTTGAAATTTCAGGTATAAAAACTGGTGACCATTATTTTGTAATTGTTGCGAATAATGAGTATGGTATCAAAATGTCCGATTGTACTCATATTTCGGTGTTATTACCAGCTCCGGGGAACTTTTTGTTAGATACTGATGCTGATGATCCTGATACTGATGGTATTTTTAATCTTAACTGGACAAATTCAGATGGTGCAAATAATTATTCCATTTATACTTCTCAAGCTTTTATTTCGGAGATCAATGAAAATCTAATATTATTAGCAAACCAAGATGCAATTTCTCCCTATAGTATTTCAAATAGGAAAACAGGGATTCATTATTTTGCTGTTGTTGCTTATAATGGCACTGGTATGACATTATCAAACTGCATTAATGTTAGTGTTTTGTTACCTGCACCAGGAGATTTTATTTTAAGTAGTAATGCTGGAGACCCAAATTTGAAGGGTGAATTTGATCTCATTTGGACAAATTCAGATGGCGCTGATAATTATTCTCTCTATACTTTTAGTGATTATATAAACCAAATTAATTTTAGTGTTGATTTATTAGCTGATCAAGACGCAGTGTCTCCAATCCATATTTCTGGATTAACCCAGGGAGAATATTATTATTTAGTTGTTGCATTTAATGAAACAGGCGAGACTATGTCAAATTGTCTTCATATTGTAGTACATTTATCAGCTCCGAAAGATTTCACTCTATTTACTAATGCTGGAGATCCTGATACTGATGGAGTATTTGATTTAACATGGTCTGATTCTTTTGCAGCAGAGAATTATTCAGTATATGAATATGAAAACTCAATTGTAGAAATAAATTATACTCTCAATGAGTTGGCCTTTCAATCAGCAACATCTCCATTTCAAATCACTGATTTATCAAATGGAACATATTATTATACCGTTGTTGCTCACAATGAACATGGTCAAACCTTATCAAATAATGTCCATGTTATTGTTCAAATACCTCCTCCTGATGATGGCAGTGATAATGGTGTTAAATTTATCTCTAGCTACAATTTATTGATAATTTTTAGTGCATTTTCGATCGTATCTCTTATACTTATAGGGAGATATTTAAGACGTAAAACTCATCTTTAATTTTTTTTTTATTTTGTTAATATCAAAAATAAAAACAATTTAGTTTGTTAATTTTGCTTTTTTACTTTACCTTCTATTGGTTAGATTAAATTTATTAATTTTATGATAATAAGATAATCTTAAGCTTCTACAAAAAAGTAAATGAAATTATAAATTTTTCAATAAAAAATTGAGGTCTTCATGAATTCAACTAAAAAGATTACTATTATCCTAGTTACTCTCACTTTTCTCTCATTATTGATTAATAGAGTTAATCTAAATTCTAAGCCAACTAAAGTAGAAATGTTTACAAATTTTAAGGAGCAAATAGAGAAAGTTCCAAAATCCTCGGGCTATTGGAATCTTACAGGATCACCCATTATTATTAATGGAGCTGGAGCTAATAATTGGACTTGGTTTGAAAATCAAGTTTGGTATGGAGGAGGTGATGGAACTTTAGAAAATCCATATATTATTGAAAATATTACAATTGATGGTCAGAGCTTGGGTAATTGTATCGAGATTAGAGATTCAGATGATTATTTTATAATTAGAAATTGTACATTATATAATTCCGGTTCAGCTTCAAGTGCTCATGGGGGAATCAATTTATATGGAGTTCGGAATGGTATATTAATTGAAAATAATTGTTCACTCAATTCAAATGGGATTTTATTAGAAAATAGCCGAAATAATATTGTTTCAAATAATACAACTTATATAAATAATAATAATGGAATACTTTTATCTCATAGTAATTATAACACTATTTTTGGAAATAGTATAGCTAACAATTCTTATGAAGGGATAAAATTAAGTGAATCTAGTTATAACAACCTTTCAAAAAATGTTGGCGTTTACAATGGAGGATCGGGGATATATTTAGAATATAGTTCTTTCAATATTATTTCTGTAAATAACGTAAGTAATAATACAATTGGTCTTCGTCTATATCAATCCAATTATAATAATATATTTGACAACGATGTATGTGACAATTTCGACCCCATAGAAGAAGGAGAAGAATGTGAAGGAAATGAATTTAGAAATAATAAGTGTTTTTCTCCTGAAGATGGAAGTCCTCCCATTGAAATAATTGTTATTGTAATGATTTCTATAATTTTTGTAATGCTTTTAACTGGCCTAATGGTTTTAAAGAGAAAAAGAGCTAGAGAAAAGTTAAGTATAAAAGAAGATAAACAAGATGGATTGGTTTCTAAAAGTAATATGGAATTTCGTCAGGTTGAAGCTGATTTTAAAAAAGAAAAGCATATATGTATAGTAGATAGAGGAAAAATCGTTGGTGCAATGTATATATGCCCTAATTGCGAGACTTATTATTGTATAAAATGTGCTAATGCGCTGAAAAATAAGGGTGAACCATGCTGGGCTTGTAATAATGAAATTGAACTTTAATGATCAATATCAACATTAATCTAAGCCAAAAATAGATACTTGAAAATTTATATACAAAATTGTCTTAAATAATATTTATTAATTAAAAATGGTGAGATCCTGAATGAAAAAGACAAAAGTGATTTTATTATTAACATGTATATTATCTTTAAGCTTCAATGTTCAAAGAAACCAATTTAATTTTAACGAGCAGGATAGAAAAAACAATAGAAATACTGAACCTTTTTTCTCTGATTTCCCTGTAGGATCATATACTGTCCCTGGTGTTGACGGAACCGTACCATTAGACCGGATAATTAAAATTGGGTTATTAGATGACATGAATCACGTTTCAGGCGATCATGCTTGGAAGGGGGCAAAACTTGCTGCTAGA
>JBHLLG010000173.1:0-3312 GCA_048885925.1 Candidatus Hermodarchaeota archaeon | reverse complement strand
TTGGTTATTTAATTGCAGGAGATTTAATACGTAAAAAATTCCAAGGTTTAGAAATTATGTTGCCATATCCAAGTGTAATTGCTGGGATAAAAGCTTTAGAGTACCAGAATTACATGGTTGATTATGTTAAAGGAGTAGAAAACGAGAAAAAGAAAATCATAGATTTTGTCACAAACTTAGGTATAAATGTATATCCAAGTTTTACAAACTTCTTACTAATGAAGACAAAGATACAGAGAATTTCTGAGAAGTTAGCAGAACAGGGAGTCTTAGTACATAATGTATCTGCTCAATTAGGTTCAGAATATTTTAGAGTTACCATAGGTTCTAAAAATGAAAACAATATCTTTTTAGATTCTCTTAAAAATATAATCTCTTAGAACAAAGAATAATAAGAAATTTTAATTATTCAATATAAGTAGAATTTCTTTTAAATAATTCATAAAAATGTAATAAAAGTGGATTTTCCATGAATAACAAAATTAATACTATTTCGGTAATTGGAGCAGGATTTATGGGTCGCATGATTGTTGAAAAATCTGCTTTATATGGATATAATTTAAATATTTTTGATACAAATCCTGAGGGATTAGATGACTTTATTAATAATTTAAAAAAGAAAACTAATGAGAAAAAAATCAAAATCGATATTAAGTTTTTTTCTAATATTTCTGATGCGGTGAGGAATACTGACTTAATCATTGAAGCCGTTCCAGAGAAACTCGAATTAAAAAGGAAAATATTTAAAGAAATCGATCAATCTGCTTCTCCAAATGCGATTATCACTACTAATAGTTCTTCCATTCCAATTTCGAAACTTGAAGATAGTGTCGAAAGGAAAGATAAAGTAATGAATCTTCACTTTTATAACCTCTTTACTATGCCAATGGCAGATATAATGCGTGGAACACAAACAAGCGAAGAAACTTTTCAGAAAGTGAAGATTTGGGTGGAAAGTATTGATATTACTCCTCTTGAGGTTAAAAAGGAATGTTATGGGTTTGTATTTAATAGAATATGGAGAGCAATTAAAAAGGATTGCTTAAAAATTTGGGCAGGAGGATTTGCTGATATAGAAACAGTAGATAAAGCCTGGAATATTTTTTGTCAATATTTTATCAAAAATAAATACGGACCTTTTCAATTTATGGATAGAATTGGATTAGATGTTATTTACGATATAGAAATGTCATATTTCAAAAATAGCGGGCTTATAGATGATAAACCACCTAATGCTCTTAAAGAAATGGTCGAAAAAGGGGAATTAGGTGTTAAAACGGGAAAAGGATTCTATAATTATGAGAAAAAATAATTTTTTTTTTGATTTTTAATTTAAAAAAGTAATTCACATAGTTTTAATTATTATTTATTATTGGAAATGTCAGAAAAGAGAAAACAAGAAGTTCAAAGGATTAAAGAGCTCGAAAGTATTAATTTAGCGAGAGAAGAAATAAGAGATCTTGTTATAGAAACAAAAAAAGAAGTTGAAAAAGATAATGACCTATTAGCAGAGCAGATAAATAGCGAACTTAATAAAAAAGGAATTATATCTATTGATATTGTCGGGGCAATTGGAGCAGGAAAAACAGCTCTTTTGGAAAAATTGGCCGAAAAACTGTCAAAGAAATATCGAATTTTAGTAATATGCGGTGATATAACGACGAGAGTTGATGCTGATAGAATTGAGCAACATAATGTTGATACTATTCAAATAAATACTGGACGGGAATGTGCATTAAATGCATATCATATTTATCAAGTACTTAAAAATAAAAATTTAGAGGATTATGATCTAATCTTTATAGAAAATGTTGGAAATTTGATTTGTCCATCTGATTTTCAATTAGGGGCAGATAAGCGGATCACTGTTGTCTCAATCACTGAAGGAGAGTGGGTAATAGAGAAACATCCAATGCTTTTCAAAATGTCTGATATTGCTATTATTAATAAAATTGACCTTCTCGAGAGATTAGGAACAAATGTTGAGAAAATGATAAATGATGCTAAAAATTTTAATCCTAATATTGAAGTTATAACTACAAGTGCCAAAACCGGAAAAAATATTGACAAATTAATTGAAATCTTAAAATTATAGAAAATAATTTATGTGAGAAACAATTGAAAGAAAAGTTAAAAGAAATCGAGAAAGTTATTAGTAATATTGAAAAAAATAAGCCATCTCATATTCAAGATCTATTGAATAAATTTTTAAAAACTCATCTTAAACGAAGTAAGGTCGATATCTTTATTGGAGATTATCCCACATTCTTAGAACCTGTATATCTTGAAGAGAATGTCACAATAAGAGATGATGTACTATTAGGCCCAAATGTATATATAGGAAATAATTGCGAATTAAAAGATTATGTAGAAATCTCAAACTCAATTATTTTTGATAATGTTATCATTGGTGAAAATATTAAATTAGATAATTGCATCCTTCAAAAAAATACATCATTAAATTTTAAGAATGTATCCTTAGAAAATTGCGTTTTATTCGGAAATCTCAAAACAAAAGAAGAAGCTTATAGAATTATGCTTAAATTTTAATTTTTTCTTCAAAATATTCATTTAATGTAAATTCTATTTAATTATTTAATTATTCTTTAAAAAACTTATAATTAATTGATTTATTAGTTTAGGTTTCTCCATGAGAACTAAATGTGTTCCATTTGGAATAATTTCGAGTCGCGCATTAGGTATTGCATTAGCTATTTCTTGCATAACTTTTAATGGATAAAGGTTTTCATTTTCTCCATCGATAATAAGTGAGGGGCTTTTAATGTTTTTTAATTGGTCTAGCGTGAAATTTGGTTCTCGCTTAGCCAAATCCATTTCTTTTTCTATTAAATATGTCCAATTGTTGGGATCTACGGCCACTTTTTCATATTCTCTCTTAATAAATTTATAATCTTTAGGTAGATTATTAGGATCTACATTACTAAATTGTTCAAAGATCTCTGGATAATAATTAGATATATTATATGGAGTACCAATTAGTACTAGCTTATTTACTAATTCGGGATATTCTAGACCAAGAACCAAACAAGTACAACCCCCATCACTCCAACCAACAAAGCTCGCTTTTTTTATATCTAATTTTTCCATCAATTGAGAAATATCCGAAGCAAAGAGTTGATAACTTAGGGATTTGTTCGAATCTGTTGTCCTTCCATGTGCACGAGTATCCGGAGCGATTATCCGAAAATGTTTTGCAAATTCTTTGATTTGGAAAAACCAACTTGTGTAATCCACCATACCACCGTGTAATAAAAAAACAGGCTCTCCAGTACCAAACGTGGCATAAAACAT
>JBHLLG010000172.1:0-3370 GCA_048885925.1 Candidatus Hermodarchaeota archaeon | reverse complement strand
AAAATCTTAATATACTTTAATATTTTCAAAATAATTATTATTATTAAATACTTTTTTTACCAAAAAACTGATTGGTTCAATGAATTCAAGAATAAAACTTTAAACTTGATACGCTTGAATCATTACAAATTTTACTTAAAAAATCTTTAAGTGTAATATCATGTGCTTTTAAATCATTAAAGGAAATGTATTCAATGGCTCCATAATGCATTAAACAATGAAATTCTCCTTGAATGTCTATTCGATTACAAAGATCAATAACAGCCTCATTACGAAAATGAACAGAATTAGTATAACTATCAATTGTATCATTAATGATTGACTTAACTTGGTCAGGATAATGCTTTAAGTCTAATTCGGTGAACCTTTGTATTGCTTTAAATGAAGAATTTTCAGTTAATACAAAATTTCTTTTGTTTATTTCAGACAACTTAGAACAAAGTTTATTGATTTCATTTAAGACTTTCTTACTTAATTTTATTGCTTCTGAATGTTCATGAAGTTCGTAATTTGTTAAGAATTTTATTGCCTCATTTAATCCAATTAAACTAATTGATAAATTTTGATCTTTTAATTTGAAGATGGATTTACCATTAACCTTTCCACTACAAAATGGTAAATGATTCGAAACTATTCTTTTTTCTATTATATTATATTTCTTATTTAAAATATCTGAACATAAGTTTATTTTAGACCGCAGTATTTCAAAAAAATCATCTTCATTCTTACTCAAATATGCATACCGAGGTAAATTTAAACTGATATTTTGCAGAAAGCCATAATTGATATAAGTACTCCCTAAATTCCGTTTTAAGAATAGATTCTTATTTGTATTTAAGCAGTAATTAGTAAAGTATATTGAATTAACCTTCTGAACTTCCTCCCAGAAATTTGAATAATTATTTTCAATTTCTTCAAGAAATTTATCATCTAATATTAGCTGTAATTTAGGAAGCAATGCAGTTTTATTATCCTCTATTTTATTATAAATATTGATAAGACCTTTAAATAATTTTAAACAATCTTCTTGATAAATACCATAAACTTGTTTATTCTTTATATTTGGAACTATAACTGGAAACTCTGAAAATGACTTAAAAGTAGAATAATAGGAGGATACTGAGATTTGTGTGATTTTTTTACCGAGAAGAATAGACAATTGACTAAGATCATAAATAAACTTCTGGAGTTCTTGATCTATTTTATCTTGAGATAAATGTTTTATATAAGGAGCTAAAAAGGTTGTAAGAAAATTAAAACCTTGAGTTCCATAAAATTCACTTTGAACCATTCCCAACCATTTTGAAAGATGATTTAAAGCTGTTATGAGATTAACTGCCGGTTTTTCTGGATAGTATAAAGTGATATTGTCAAAAGGAGGAAAACCATTTTCTAAGACTAGCCGAGGATCCCAAAGTTGAATGAATGGTCTTAAATCAAAATAATTCAATCCATTGATATGAATATCACCAGCTAAATGTGCTTTTGATTCTTCATTGGTAAGTATTCTTAAATGAGCATATTCTTCAGATATTTGATTAGCTGCCCAATGGTGTATTGTTTCAGGATTAATTTGTCCATTTAGTCTATTATATAATCCTCTCTCCAGAATTTCTTCATAATCCATTAATGGCATTCCAATTCGCGTATATAATTTACGTTCGTTTTCAAAGTGCTGTTCAGAAAGTATGGAACATACGATTTCTCTTATATGGGGACCAGAAAGAAATTTAATTCCAGAACTAATTATTCGTCTCACTACTAATTCAGTAATGTGTTTTACATTACTTTCATTCATTCCTGTTTCCTTTAAGATACTTTCATAAATCTTAGAGGGATCAAAATCAGCGATACTCCCTTCCGTTCTATATACTTTTGGTAATAAATCCATAATTATCGTGTATTAGTATTATTACTTAAATTTAATATTCACACTTAATAATAAAATCTAAGAAACTTAAAAAAAAAATTATTAACACATTAAATTTATTAATTTATTCATAAAGAGAATAATATAGAGCTGGTTTTTTTAATCATATATAAAGTCTTATTTTATCTTTTATTTATGATGATCTCATAGGAATTTCCTACCTTCTAATCCGATATTTTTATTATATTAAATATTCTTTAGAATTCTTCTACTCTCTTTGCTTTATTTTATTATACTCGATTAGTATTATATTATGGAATTACAAACTGAATCATCATTAAAACAATTTTTTAGTGAAATATATCATATTCTTAGAGAAACTGATTCTAATGTTATTGAGATTTGGTTGGAACTTTCAAAAATTTCTTTTTTGGATCAATTTAGTGAATCGAAAATAAAGAATTTTATTGGTAATTTTAATTTCATATCACTTCAAAAAGGAAATTATCAAATTTATTTAGTTATAAATAAAATCTTATTTATCATAGAAACTATCTATATTTTACAGCTTGACATTAAGCAACTATCCGAGATTTTGGATTATGATGGATTTGAAGCCCTCATCAAAGAAATACTCTCAAAAAATAATTTTCTCACCATAAAGAATTTTAGATTCTCTGACAAATCAAATTTTAGATATAAAACCTCTCAAAAAAGATATGAAATTGATATTATTGGTATTCATTCAAAATACATTTTACTTATTGATGCAAAACAATGGAAAAACAAAGATTCCTATGGTTCGATCAATAAAGCAGCAAACTTACAGTATAATAGAGCAATTGCCTTAAAAAAAAATCCAGATATCTTTTCTAGATTAATTCAAACATTATTGGGATTAAAAGTAAAGTTAGATAAACGATTCCCATTCATATTAATACCACTTATAGTTACTTTGGAAGACAATAATATCAAAATAAATAATAATCAAATTCCACTTGTTTCAATTTATGAATTAAACTCTTTTTTACAAGAACTGCATAAAAATTTAAAATACTTTAAAACACTTCAAGTTAAAAAAGTCATTATTCAACGAAGTTTATTATGAATCCTTAACGTACAGATTAATTATACTTAAGATTTCTTATCTTCTAGTTCAAAGTACTCTTTTAATTGCTTTTTTACTATACTAATAGCGAAAGAAATTATTCCACTCTTAAATTTTGGGTGGGAAAACAAAAGTAAAATCATATCCTTAGTCCAAGGATCCTCTTTATCTATAGGAGCAAGATCTAAAACACCCTCTGATCCGCGAATGGAAATGGCTTTTAGGTTACCAGCTTCTAGTCCTTCTATAATATCACCTCCAATCATTGAAAGGTTCATACCGATTGTCGCAAATAGAGAATTAGAAATCTTTCCAGATATTGCTGATGCCAAAATGGTACCATCTGTTTTTATAATAGCTGATGCTTCAATATTTAAGTCTAATGTGAGTAA
>JBHLLG010000171.1:0-3554 GCA_048885925.1 Candidatus Hermodarchaeota archaeon | reverse complement strand
CCTGATCAAATTAAGCGTTTAAATCTACAATTTGAAATTTCGAAACAAGAAGTATTATATAAAGAACCTCCCTATTTAATCTCTATCAAGAAATTATATCATTCAGATGAATCTCTCGCTTTTACTATTGATTTAGATTTAATTAATAATTTTAACGATCTTCAAATTAAGATTCTGCAATTATATATTTTTTTAAATTCTGGTCAAAAGATTGAATACTCATTCAGAGAAATCATTAATGTATCTGAAATTGAATTTAATGAGGATTATTATCTTGGATTTGAATTTGAAGAATTAACATCAAGAAAAAATCTAAGAAGCAGATTTTCACAAGAAAAAACTTATGAAAAGATTAAAACAGACTTCAATAAGAATGAACAAAAAAGAACAGTTATCTTTGAAAAAAAAACAATTGATAATATTCCTGAAAATAATACTATAATTTCAATGGTTAGTGAAAGTAATAAAACTTTAAAAAACATTGAAGAGCAATTAAAAAATTTGGCAGTTATACTGAAAAATGTAAGTTTTAATAATACACATTATATTCCCCCTATTCCTGCAATTAAAAGGAGTCAAGACTCAACTATTGAAATAAGAAGAAGACCCCCTTCAAGATCTAATCTAATTCAAGAAGGATCTACCCCTGCAAAAATTTTAGTAATTAAAGAAATGAAATCACTCTTTCAAAATTCCATTGAAAAAAATGATGAATTTAATATACATGATATTTTAAAACCGATGTCTGAGGAAGAGTTTAATGCTATTACACTCTCTGAAGAAGTAGTAAAGGAAAGAGAACATAAAGCTATAAAAAATCAAATAAAGCGATTAGAGAATAAAAAAAAGGAGCAAATTTCATTGGAGAATTTGAAATAGCCGGAATAGATCTTTAATTCTATTTTTTTCTCCCAATTAAATAACATTTTAATTATTTTTGGTTTAATTCAACTTGAAAAATTACTGATAAATCTTTTATTTTTTTCCAGTATTAAATTATTATTATGGCTTGTTAATTCAATAGAGGTAAAAAAAATTTTATTAAATTATTTTATAGGAACAGCGGGAAGTGGAAAATCAACACTTACAGGTGAATTAAAAAGTTATATTATAAATCATGATCCTGAAATAACGGTAATTACTCTAAATCTTGATCCTGGAGTAAGGATCTTGGCATATACACCTGATATAGATATTCGAGATTATATTATTCTTGAAGAAGTTATGGAACAATATGGGTTAGGTCCAAATGGTGCAATGATTCTAGCTTCTGATTTAATGGTAAACTATTTAGATGATCTAAAGGATGAGATCGATCAATTTAATCCAGATTGGATATTGGTAGATACTGCTGGGCAATTAGAACTGTTCGCATTCCGTGAAACAGGACCACTTATCGCTAGTGCTTTAGGATTTGGTTCAATTCAAAGAGCAGTAAGTTTTCTTTTTGATTCAAATTTAGTATTAAGACCAAATGGGTTTATCTCTACATTACTCTTAGCTGCCTCTGTGCAATTTCGTTTTAGAAAAATACCCCAAATTAACATTTTATCTAAAGTGGATCTTCTTGATGAAGATCAGATTGATATGATTATAAATTGGAGTCAAGATTTTAAAGCTTTAGAAGAGCAAACTAGCGAGAGAGAAAGCGGCTTAATTAGAGAATTATCAATGAATTTATCTGAAGTATTTGTTCAAATGGGATCAACTGCAGAATTGATACCTTGTACAATTAAAGAAGAACAAGGCCTTGATTTAATATTTGGGTATTTACAGAGAATTTTTGATTCAGACAAGTCTAAATTTTATTAATATTACTCTATATTATACAATTATAGATTTATTTAATTTTTTTAAATATTATGAAAGTAATCGGTCCAATTGCAGGGATAGGAACGAGGTTACGTCCATTCACTTTTAGTAAACCAAAAGCATTTTTAACTGTAGCTGGTAAAACTGTCTTAGACCATATTCTTATTAAACTCAGTAAAACCTTTGATTCTGATACAGAATTGATATTAATTGTGGGGCATAAGAAAAGGCAAATAATAGAATATATTAAATCTAATTATAAGGATAAATTTAAATTAATATTTATTGAACAAAGTCCACGAGGTTATAAAGAGGGTATTCCTTACTATTGGGGTTTAGGAGAAGCAGTTTATTTAGCACATACCAGATTTGAAGAAATCAAATCAATAAGTCCAGAAGAAGATAAAAGGGAAGGATCTCTTATTTTTTTAGGAGATATGATTCCTATCGATGAATTTTCATATTTATTGTATAAATATTGGGAATCTGATGTGGATGGAATAATCACAGTAATGAAGGTGCCTAAAGAGAATGCAAGTTCATATGGTGTTGTAGTTTTGGATAAAAATAAATTAATCACTACATTATTAGAGAAACCGCAGAAATTTCTCTCAGATTTAGCTATCGCGGGACCATATTCATTTTCTCATACTGCAACCTTAGCTCTCTTTGAAAATTTGAAAAAGTATTTGGATAAGAGAACAGAAAAATCTAAAGAAGTCTATATGACAGAAAGTTTACAAGATTTGGTGGATCAAGGATTTAAAATTGCAGCTGTTGAATTGAAACAAGGAATTCTTGATTTTGGGAGACCTACCGAACTTCTAAAGGGAAATAGATATCTTCTAGACCAAAATTCTATTAGTAATAAAGATTTTAAGAATTTGAATATAACAGTTGAAAGATCTTTTTTAAAGAATCCAATTTTTGTTGGTAAAAATACCAAACTACTAAATTCGGTAATTGGACCATATGTTTCAATAGGAGAAAATTCCTTTATTGTAAATTGTATTTTAGAAAATTGTGTTGTTGAAAAGGAGGTTTATCTTAATAACATAATATCAAATAACTCGATTATCGGAAGTAATGTACGAGTGGAGAATATCAGTAAAGATAATTTAATTATCGGTGATAAGAGTATATATTAAATAATTAAATTACTGTTTTTAGTACAAGCTGTATAAAAATTGAATTATAAATTCTATATATTATAGTTAAATATTAATTATAGAAATATTAAAATACTACATAATAATAACAAGAAATTGACAAACTTAAAAATTAAAAAATATATTTAGTGAAATTTAATGCCGTATCATGTCGCTTTTGATGTTTCTCATAAACCAAGAGGTAAAATTGATGAAAATCTTACTGAACTCAGAGATAGTCTAAATACTAATGATTTTATTTGTTATAATTTCTTAGAAATACCAATTAGAGAAGAATCGTTAATGCCCTATGATATTCTTGTTTTTGTATGCCCCGATTTTGCAAGAATCTCAACACAAGAAATAAATGCCATTGTGAATTGGGTTAAGAATTCAGGAGGAGGCTTACTTTTATTATCCCATGCTGGTGGAGATAAAGGTCGTGGGAGTAATTTATCTGAAATTTCAGAACAATTTGGAATTGTTTTTGAAAATGATCAAGTTCTGGATGAAAAAATTAACTTCGGATTAGAAAATATACCTCTAATCTCTACATTTAATATACCTCATCCTATTACAAGTGAAATCAGTTCA
>JBHLLG010000170.1:0-3598 GCA_048885925.1 Candidatus Hermodarchaeota archaeon | reverse complement strand
TCTTGATGAAATCAATATCTATTTATAATCACTAATTTTAATAATAAAAATGAATTTTTAAGGGGCAGAAAGTTGAATAAAGATGATAATATACACATAAAAATTAGAAAAGTATATTCTTCATTGAGATTTTTACTACCCTTTATTCCAATCTTTTTTGGTATTTTTTATTGGCTTGAGGGGTTTAGGTATTTTATTAAAAATAGTGAAATCAGGCCTTATGTTGGAATATTTACATTTTTGGGATTTTGGTTTCTTACTATATATTTTCTGTTCAAAAAGTTCAAAAGCATTAATGTTCTCTCAAAGATTTTAGTGGTTTTCATAGCTTTTTCTATTAGTTTGAAGTTTTATGTTTTATTAATGTATAATAGATTTTCAGATGTGTGTTTGGCAATGATTTATCCAAAAAATATCTTTATAATACGATTATCAAGTTTCATGTCAATTCTAGGTGTAATAGGAATGATTTTGGGGATAGTGAGCCGATATTTTGAAGTTGACCTGAATTACTTAACCAACATTGCTCGAATCAAAAATCGAGAAACTAAATTAAGTCATTTCTTTCTTGAAATTTGGGCATCTTTTCCAGTCTTTATGGGGATTTACCACATATTTTTTTTAATTTTTGGTATTATTAACATGAATTCTATTAACATGAATCTCTGTAGTATATTGCCATTCATTTATGTGGTTATAATTAGTTTACCATGGATCATTCTTATGATTTTTTTTATAATTTATACTTCCGTTGTTAATCTTAAGAATTGATTAAATTTTCATAAAAATTGGCCAGATAAAGAAAGGGTGACTCCTGCCCTACGAGACGCAATTTTAAAAGCTACCTGGATATAAGGGTAAGTTTGGAGGTGTCGGACAAGATTATGCCGAAAGTGCATTAAGAAAATTAGGAAGATTAATAAAAACAGCAGGTGGCGAATTCTACTCCATTAGTGAGAGACTTTTTGAACAGATATGGTGGGAAGGAAGAAAAATATTCCAAAAGACATTAAACAAATTAGAACATCTTCTATTATTTTCTTCACAGACACCTAATATTGTAAAGCAGAGAAGTCTAGACGCCATCACACAATATCGTATCGAAAAAGGTTACTTTTATAGAGAATTAAGCCCAAATAATGCAGAATGGGATTTGATTAGAGCTCTACAAAGAGCTTATTCGAATCAAGAGCATAAATTTCTTGGTTTTCGAGAATTAGCCAATAAACTAGGAGTTTCGGATGATTATTTCACTGGAAAATTATATAGTCCCTTTGTTAAAAAAATAAGTGATAGAATCGTAGATAACATTGAAGCTAAGATTAGGTGGGATCTCCAAGAAGGAGATTTAGAATATTCTAATTATTTAATATGTGAAAGAGCAATTGATAAATATCGAGATCATAAACTTGGTCGCTCCATATCATTTAATCCCCCCTCCACTCCTAAAGGTGAGATTATTGAAATTCTCAGAGAAGCATATACTAAACATCCTCTTCTAAACCCCACTCCCGGTCAGCGGATCAATATTGATATTCTATGTAATAATATTTTAAACAATATTTACCACCCTGTTGACTCTATGAATGATAAAAACCCTTTTTCAGATAAAGAAGTTAAATTTATCTTTAAGAAAGTAAGAGAAGACCTGATTGATACGTTTGCTGCAGAAAAATATAATGAATTATACGAAAAATTGTGCCAGCATAACCCATTATCAATGCTGCGTTATTCAAACGAGAAATGGACTCAATACTATGAATCAACTGAACCGAAAATCGAAGCTTGGTTAAATAAAATCCCACTCCAGAGTATCATTGACAGTTCGAAAAAATTTAACAAATATTATCCTGACTTTATAAAAATTATTAGAACCCAAAGAGAAATTCTCTATGCCCTATGGGGTGGACGTGATCTCCTGACTGGTGAGCTCTTTACTGATATTGTAAGTAGAAAAAGGGTTGAACAAGGATTACCTGAATTGACTGGAGACGCTCTTTATGAAGCAGCACTTAAAGAAATTGATAGACATCACTTTACAATTCTATGGATTAGAGGAAATCATATTGAATTTATGAAAAGAGATTGTTCCTTACCAGCATTAGTTCCCTTAAGTAAATCATCTCATGCTGCTATCAGAGGTGCGCCAAGAGTATGGGAACAAAATTTTAAAGAAGCGAATGAAGCAGTCTTCAATGGCAAGCCATATATTCCTCACTGGTGGAGATCAAAATATCAAAAGGATTTTGAGAACTATCTAAGAGGAGAAGGATGGTTTGTTTAATATTGAATCTAAATTCAAAAATTCATTATAGTCTTTTTATTTTATTTTTTTAAAATTCTTCTTTATAAATCTGAGATTTTATTGTCTATAGAATAAAAGAAAGTTAATTTAAATGGTGGGATCTGTTACTTTTAAATAGAATGCGTCGCTTTTAAATAATTATTATATTGTTCCCTATTTTTTCTATATTCTTCTAGCATCTTTTCATAAAATTTTATTTTATGATTCCTAATTTTAATCAATTTTCCCTTAATTTCATCAAAAGAAATCTCCACTTCTTTATAATCAGGACTACCTCTATATGAACCTTCTTTCCTAATAGTGTATTTAGATTCTTTTAATTTCTTAATATAGTTGATAATATGCTTTTCCAGATCTCCAGTTTCTAAGAATTCTGACCTAAAATTTCCACTAAGTGTTGATGCAACCCTTACAAATAATTTATCAGTTGGATCTCCTGTTTCTGAGATCTCATCTACTTCATATTTAAGAAGACTAACAATTTCGAATAAAAAATCAACTGTATCCTTGTTTGCCCATAATACATTATTATCGTAAAATTTTTCATAATCTCCAACTGGATATGCTATTATGTTTACCATATATGAATCTTCTAATAATATATCATTCTCTTTTTCGTCCATTTTCTAATCACTAAGGATTTTAATTTATAATTTTTTTTGTCTTTTATTTCCATTTCATTATAATATCAATAATCTTCCCAATTTAAAAATTAGATGCTTTAAAAAAGCTATTATATTCTTCTTTATCTTTTTTATATTCCTCTAAGACTTTATTGTAAAATTTAATTTTATGATCTCTAATACTTTTGAGCTTTTCTATTAGTTCGCTGATCGTTACCTCCACTTCTTTAAAATCGGGACTTCCTTTATATGGCCCCTCCTCTATTCTTGTAAATTTATAGTCATTTAAGCCATTTATATAATTAATGAGTATGTCCTCCAAATCATTTTTTTCTACAAGGTTTGAACGAAAAGGTGATAATGCCTCTTTTACTCGAATAAATTTATTATTAGTAAAATCATTATCATAAATTGCTAAGTCTTCACTTTCACATTTTAATAAGCTAACTATCTCAAATAAAAAATCGACTGTTTGTTTATTTACATTTAATACGCTATAGTTATAATAATTATCATAATCAGCAATATTATGTGCTGTTACATGTACTTCATATGAATCCTCTAATAAAATGTCCTTATTTTCCTCTTTTTTATCTTTTTCTTCCACCATTTTAATCAAATCCCTTAAAATATTCCAACAGATCTTTATCTTTTTTTATGTTTTTATTAA
>JBHLLG010000169.1:0-3606 GCA_048885925.1 Candidatus Hermodarchaeota archaeon | reverse complement strand
ACTATATAGAATCCTAATGTATTTGAAATAAAAAAATATAATAATAAACTAACTCCAAAAGATAATAAACCAATGGTATATAAATGAGAGTGTTCAATTTTTTTCGCAACGTAAATCCAAATAGGCATAGTTCCTATGGAAGGGATTAACATAAAGATTGATCCAATTGTTCTGATAAATTGCTTCTCTTTTAAAACATCATCTACAAAATTAATTGTATTCATACTCATTAATCCCAATGCAATCATAAAAATGATATAAGTTAAAACAGCTAACATGAAATTTTTTTGTTTAATCGCCATTTTCATTGTCCAAATGAAGGATTTTTTCTCGACAGTTTTATAACTAATAATAAAACGTTCTTTAATTTCAACAGTTTCTTTCGATCCAGGGATGAAAATTGCTAAAGAAAATCCCAATAATAAGATACTTAAAAAAGCAGCTATTGTAAAAGTGGATGAATTCCCAGGAACAATAATTTGTGACCAGAGTGTTATTGTTAAAAAATTAGCTATAAAAATAAATATTTGAGTTATCATACCTGCTTTCCTTCTGATAGCATCTCCTCTAAAATGAGCAGGAAAAGCTCCAAAAGAATGTGTTTGAAAAAGTGAATTCGAGATATCATATAAAAAGACTATTATTAAATAATATATTAGAACAGGAAAAACACTATCTATTCCTCTTATAGGCGGTGGGGTAAAGATTAGGAAAAAGAAAATTATTGTTGGAATACCCCCAATAACGATCCAAGGGCTATGAAACCCAAATTTCTTTGTCCATCTATTTGGTTTATCAGTGAGATAACCTACAACAGGGCTAGTTACCATACTAAAAATAGTGAAAATCACATTTGCTACTGCCATATAAATTGGCCATAAACTTATAACATCAATTAAGCCCAGTTCACTCTCGTAATAATGCCAAACAAAATTATTAAAAGCAACAATTAGAAAACCATTGAAGAAATAACCCATTGAAAACATCATCATCTTCAATGTATTTGGATCTTCATTGTTATTTGTCCGTGATGAGGTTTTTGTATTATTCAAAATATCTCCTAATTGAATCTTTTTTGATATTAATTATTTTATTTTAGTATTTATTAAATTAATCTTATTAAATTTTGTAGGATATCAAAATAAAGATAGAACGATGAAAAAACAAAAAAAATGTTGATATTACATCTCATTCTAAGTCTAAATAAATAAACAAAAATTATTGGAATTAAATCTTTAATCTCTAATATTTAATTTTATTCTATTCCATTCGTTTTTTTAATTAATTATTAAATTTTTTCATAGATTTACAATAAAAATTGAAAAAAAATTATCAAATTATTAAAAAATTGAATAAGTCCATTGATACCATCATTTTTTCTTGAAAAATGTAATGCAATCACGAAAAAAAGGGACTAATTTCCCATGTTATTAACGTAAGTAAAATTTATTAGAAAAAGGAATCTACATAAATTATCCTTTTTAATGAAATTTTTGTAAAAAATCAGAAGAGTTAGATAAATTTGGCACAGAAAAATATATATGAATATGATGCTAAAAAACTTCTTGCGATACAATTACCAAAATATTATCCAGAGTTTAACTATCATAATAAATTAGTAATCATAGAAAGCGATACAAATTTAGATAAACTAACTGAAGAAAGTCCTTGGATTAAATTCGATAAACTTGTGGTTAAACCTGATCAACTTTTTGGAAAGAGAGGCAAAGCAAAATTAATTTTATTGGACGCAAACTTTGATCAAGTTAGGAAATTCTGTAAAGAGAATTTAAATAAGGAATTCCTAATTGGTAATGTAAAAGGAGAATTAAATCGATTACTAGTAGAACCTTTTATACCACATGAAAAAGAATATTATGTATCCATCACTTCAGAGAGAGATAATGATGTCATTCACTTTAGTTTTGAAGGAGGTATTTTTATTGAGGAAAATTGGGATAAAGTTACCCATATTAAATTCCCTATTGGCACAGATATAGATACTTTTAATTTAGAGAGCAAAATGCCTAATTTAGGCGATTTAAAGTCAATTTTAATTCCTTTTATAAAAGGATTATATAATGTTTATGTTGACCAAGATTTTACTTTTCTTGAAATAAATCCCTTTGCTATTACTAAAGATAAAAAAATTGTCCCTTTAGATGTGAAGGCTCGATTAGATGATACTGCTGCTTTTTTACATGCTGATACTTGGGGTAATCCGAAGAGTCCTATTGAATTCCCTGCGGGATTTGGACAGAAAATGAGTGCTGAAGAAACTAAAATAAAAGAACTTGACGAACGAACAGGAGCTTCACTTAAATTGACTATCTTAAATCGGGGAGGTCGAGTGTGGACTATGGTAGCAGGTGGTGGAGCAAGTGTTATTTATACTGATACTATAGCAGATCTTGGTTTCTCAGAAGAATTGGGAAACTATGGTGAATACTCAGGAAATCCTTCTCAAGAACATACTGAAATTTATGCCCAAACATTAATAGATATCATTACAGAAAAACCAGATCCTGAAGGAAAGGAAAAATATTTAATTATAGGTGGAGGAATTGCTAATTTTACTGATGTAAAGGCTACATTTGGAGGCATTGTTAGTGCAATAAAGAAATCTGTTGATAAATTAAAGAAAGCAAATGTGAAAATCTTAGTTCGCAGAGGAGGTCCTAATGAAAAACAAGGTTTAGAGTTAATGAAGAAAGTTGGAGAAGAAACAGGGATTCCTATGGATATTTACGATCGATATAGTAGTATGACTCGTCCTGTAGCTCGAATGATTGAAAAAATGAGAGGTGAATAATTGATGGAAAGTTATGAGTTATTTAATGAGGATAGCCAAGCTATAATATATGGACTTCAAGCCGCCCCAGTACAACGAATGCTTGATTTTGATTATGTTTGTCGACGAAAAAAACATTCTGTTGCCGCAATGGTTCAACCTACTCAAGAGGGAGCGGTAGCTTTTCATAAAACGTTTTGGGGTAGTAAAGAAGTTGTTATTCCTATCTATAAAACACTTAATATGGCAATTAAGAAGCATCCTAATGCAGATGTAATGATTAATTTCGCATCTTTTCGATCTGCTTATGATACAAGTAAAGAAGCACTTGAATCAAATACAATTCGAGTTATTACAATAATAGCAGAAGGTGTTCCAGAAAGGCAAAGTCAATTATTAAATAAAATCGCCAAAGAACGAAATAAAATTATTATTGGTCCTGCTACAGTTGGTGGAATTAAAGCTGGAGCTTTTAAAATTGGAAATACTGCAGGAACTTTGGAAAATATCATTTTATCTAAATTATATCGTCCAGGTTCTGTTGGGTTTGTATCCAAATCTGGTGGTTTAAGCAATGAAATGAACTTTATGATTGCCGAAAATTCTGATGGAGTTTATGAATCTATAGCAATTGGAGGAGATCGATATCCTGGTTCACAATTAATTGACCATCTTTTACGCTATGAAGCAAATCCCAAAATAAAAATGCTGGTTTGTTTGGGAGAAATTGGTGGAACTGAAGAATATGAAATAGTAGATGCCTTAAAAAGTGGAAAAATTAAAAAACCACTTGTTATATGGGTTACTGGTACTGC
>JBHLLG010000168.1:0-3657 GCA_048885925.1 Candidatus Hermodarchaeota archaeon | reverse complement strand
TATCCTGTATCTGGCAGACATCGTAGTGGATCCAAACCACCGAAGAAAGGGAATCGCTATCTCACTAATTTATAAAGTAATTATTGAATGGGGATTACCTAAAAATGCAAATTTTGTTTGGTTACAAGTTGAATTTGTAAATAAAAATGCTCTTAATCTATATAAGAAATTAGGATTAAAAGAACTATATCATTATTATTACTTAAAGAAAGAGTTTAATAAATTCTAGAGAAATTCTATTAGTTCTACATTCTTTTACAGAACTATCTACTGTATCAGCAAATACCAAAAAAAGTAAGAAAATTATTATTAATTCTTAGATTTACTCACATCTACAAAAGATATAATAATTATTCCAATCCCCATTATAATTCCAACTGCTATTAATGCCCATCCATAATTTACCAATTATATCATATGTTTTTAAAACCGCAGCAAAAATTATCGGCCCAAGTGCTGCAGAAATTTTATGTAAAGGGTAAGGATATTTAAAATAAAACAATTGATAACTTATTATTTATTAAAGAGAAAATCTCTCATTACTCCTTCAAATTCTAATCTCATAAGACTCTTAAAGATGGGATGTCTATCTTTAAAGGGGATTTTTTCATCTCCTGAGTAAATATCTTTATTTTTTAAAGCCATTGAATGAGGAATTATTATATTCGCAATTTCAGTTTGATGAACTTTATCAACATTTCCAGTATTCAAATTTTTATTTACCTCCAATACTTAAGCTTTAATTATATACTCTCCATCAATTACTAAGTTCAAACCTTTTTGTTCTAATGTATCACCATTTTTTAAGATTAAATTAATTAATGTTTGCGAGTTAATATCTAATTGTCCAGCAAGTCTGTCGATTTCAATTTTACTTATTCGTTTAAAAAACTGAGGTAATTTTCCGATTATTTCCTTTAATTTCTCCTCGTCTTCCATTATTTGGATATCTCTTCTTACATCTTCAAATTTAATACCATATACGTCTTGAATTGTTATTAATATGGGTAATAGGATTTTTTGCGACAGCAATCCCTAAAAACTTGCTTGAAACCTGCTCTGAGATTAGATTTCAAGGAAAACTTACTAATTTTTAAAAGGAAACTAAATCTAAGAATAAGAAAGAAATTCACTACTCTGTGAAAACAATAAAATAAAAAATTAAATAAAAAAAGAATATTATTTGAAAAAATGCTTGATAAAAGGAATGCCTAGCGATTCTCGTACCTGATCATTAAGCGTGAAATTAAACCGATCCCTCAAATAATTCTCGTATTCTTCAATAGGGATATGCCTAAGCACTTTGAAATATAAGTCCTCTAAGTAAGAATCCAGAAAACTTTTTAATTTCTTTTTAATTTGATTCTTAGTTTGAGTTTGATCTTCCTTATAGAGATAATCCGTAAGAATTTTAATTACGGTGCTACGTTTTATCAACAAAATGCGAAATCCGATCCCCATTCAGAAATCCTCCTCCTCATCTTCGTCAAAATCGTCCTCATCCTCATTATCATTCGCTCTTGGGGCAAAATAGAAAGTAATGCTTTAATAGATCAAGGTGTTCTCGCAATTGCAAAGAAGTTTTGTTTTTCCAATGAGTCTTTTGTTTTTGAGGGAGCTGGGGAAATTTGGCACAAATCTGACTGTATTTTTTCTTTAATTCGATTTTAAATTCTTCGGTAAATTGATCAGAATTTTCTATAAAAATATTCACAGGTAGATTCATTAGTGTCAATGATAGATATTGTAGGAATCCCACCTTTTAGTAAAGAAAGTATTTTAACTTCAATATTACATAGATACAAAAAGACACTAAAAATTTATTATGATTATTTCACCAGGATCTATCATCGAACACAAGAATATATACCTTGGTAATTTTTTTTAAAAATTTTTTTATAATAAAAGTAATATTTTATATTCAATGAGAGAGTTTAAGGTCAATAAATGCATAACCTTAAGACTGGAAAATAAAAAGACCAATATTTATGTCAATGGAGAATTATTTAGGCAGTGTAAATTTCTTTTATTGAATATCCCTGTTTAGAATGTGAGCACATTTGATGACATTGAATCTGTTGACGAAATTGCTGAGCGATTAGACAAGTCAATGGAGTTAAGTAAAAAAACCATTAATATCTCTCCAAAGGAGGAATTTTGGGCACATTGCTCCAATCTTCAAGTTTGGGCAGAAAATGATTATAATACATGTCTCTTACTCTCCAGCTTGGCATTTCCATTACTTGAAAAACTTGTAGAAGTTGGAGATCCGCTAGCAAAAAAAATATTTAAAGAGGAAATCGCAAAAAGGTTAGCAAGTGGAGTAGAGTCAGTTGTAACTTTTCTCTTTAATGAAGGTTATGTTTCACGATTTCTAACAAAAGAAGAATTTTTATTAAGTTATTTAAAATCTGAAGAATTTGAATATCTCTATGAATTAAACGAAAAACTTGGATTTGAGCTCCAATATTGTTTTAGGGCTACTGATCCTAACACATTCCATATAGAAAATAAGAGTATAACAATAATTAATTTAAACGGTAATGGATTAGATAATTTACCTGAAATTATTTCAAAGTTTGAACATTTAAAGCTTCTTACTCTTTATGGAAATAATATTACTAATATTCCAGAGGCGATTTGGAATCTTAAAGATATTAAGATATTAGGGTTTTATTAAATACAAAGCTTACTTTTTTGATTTAATATAATCAATTATAGCCTCTTCAAACTCTAATCTCATAAGACTTTTAAAAATAGGATGTCTTTTGCTGAACGGAATGCTTTCCTGACCAGTGTATATAATTTCTTTATCTAATTTGTCTTTAAGGTTATTAAGTTCTACTTTTCCTAATATATCTAAGTTCATTTATATTCAGCTCAGAATTATTCCTTATAGATTCTATCTCCTTTGTAAATAAGTTTTAATCCAATTTTCTCTATTTCTCTTCCATGAATAAAGACAATTCTTTTAATAACTTTCTCATCAACGTCAAAATGTTGTGCTAAATCTTTAATGCTAACTTCCCTAACAATTTCAAAAAATACAGGTAATTCTTTTATTATTTTGTTTTCGTATGCTTTCAGTTCTTTATCCACTGTAATTTCATAACTCTCTCTTTCAAGTTCTTCAGTGATTTCTAAAAGATCAATACCATAATTTTTTTTTAATAATTCAGGATTATATTCAATCCACTTATGAACAATTATTCTAACTACTTCAGAGAGAGAAATGGTTCTTTTTGAGGCCATTCGACTAATTACTTTATAGTCAAAATCATCTAAACCCGCTGTAACTCTAGTTAAATTAGACCGCTTTTCTTTTTTCTCTGAATTACTATCGTTCATAATATCGACAAAAAAATCTTTAACCATTAAGAGATCATAAACGTATTTAAATTTTTGCATTTTTGTACTTTTAATGCAACATCAATGCAACATTTAAATATAAGTTATGTTATATTGATATTATATTAATATTATCGAAGTGTCACTTCGATATTGCTTAAATTTAAAATAAATTATTGGTTGTGTGTGTGAAATGTTAGAGCTTTACTCCCCTGATCTTGAATTATTAAATACAAAAGACCGTATTACAGTCGAACTAATAAAGGATGGACAAGATTTTTTAAAACAATTTGAAATCAATCATGACTT
>JBHLLG010000167.1:0-3669 GCA_048885925.1 Candidatus Hermodarchaeota archaeon | reverse complement strand
TTCTGCAACCTTTTTAGCATCATCAAGGTTATAGAGCGTCGAAACGCCTTCGAGATCAACTCCTTTCCATGGTAATATAATAGGGCTTCCTCCTGAAGCAATTAAAAGAAAATCATAATGTAGGATTCTCCCATCTTTTAATAAAATTTGATTATTTTTAGGGAAAACTTTTTTAACTTGACTGTGAATAAATTTAATATTGTTTTCATCATAAATTTTTTTACCTTTTAAAAATAGATCATCCTCAGAACAACTTGCGGAAATTAAATTTATAATTTTACTTCTTTTATAGAATTGATAATTTTCATCAGAAATCAGATTAATTTCCCCATTTGGATCTAGTTTCCTTATCTCTAATGCTGCTGTAGCTCCTGCTGGACCTCCACCAATAATAGTATAATGAGTAATTTTATCTTCAACTCACTTTGTAGATTTTATTTTAAGTTCATTACCTTAATTACTTACTGGTTTTAAAAATTAAAAAGCACTGCTTAAAAAATATTAAATTTTCCTAAATTTGAATTTCTTATCTAATTCAATTTGAAGAAAAAAAGTATAAAATATAATTTACTAAGTAAATTTATTTTTAAATTAATTTAAAATCAGAATTATCTATAAAAATTATAAAAACAAGCAGATCAGTTTAAAAAAGAATTAACAACATCGTCGACGTGAAATTCTTCGTGTTTTTTCTTGAGTTAATGATTTACTATTCTCTTCCAATTTTAAATTTAACTCAAAGCCACAAAATTCACAAAAATTATTACTTTCATCTGAGAGTACTGCTTCACAATTTGGACATTTCATTTTAAAAGCCTTTATTAATCATTTATAATTTCAAATTTTTTTAATAATTTGTATTAATTGATTTCATTATATAGTATTGGAATTATTAAATTATCTATAATACATTATAATTATAAATTATAAAAAGTAAAAGTTGTTATTAGATGAGTCTATTATTAGGTTTTTTAATGATATTTATTATTGGGTGTCTCAGTTTAATTGGATTATTCATGATTTCAATGAAAGAAAATACTTTAGATAAAATTTTATTCATACTTGTAGCTTTTGCTACAGGTACTATACTCGCGACAGCCTTATTTGATTTAATTCCAGAATCGCTTCATCATCTCGAGCAATTAAATGCAGAAGGAGTAGGGGTAGCTGAAAGTCTTCTTTTCACATTCGTCATTACTGGATTTGTAATATTCTTCATTATTGAACGATTTATTTATTGGTTTCACGGACATGCTCATCAAAAGGAAGAAAAATTTGTTTGTTATGATAGTATTACTGTCGGAAACGATATAGCCTTAACTAGGGGATCCAATATAAAAAATTTTGCACTTCTTAATCTAATAGGAGATGGATTACATAATTTTTTAGATGGGATTATAATAATAGTCGCATTTTTAAGTGGAATAAGGAATGGTGTTATTGTTACACTTGCAGTCTTGTTTCATGAATTACCACAGGAGATTGGTGATTTTGGAATTTTAGTATATGGGGGATTTACAAAAAAAAAAGCTCTACTTTTTAACTTTTTAAGTGCAATGATAGCTTTATTGGGGGGATTGCTGGCTTTAATCTTATCAGATACAATTGAAATATTCAATTTATTTTTCTTAGCTTTTTCTGGTGGCGGTTTCTTATATATTGCCACTACTGAGCTCATGCCAGAACTATTAAAGGAGAAAAACCTAAAGAAATCTATTATTCAAGCATCAATTTTCATCTGTGGAGTGATACTTATTATGCTTTTGGTGGTTTTAATTCCACATGAATGAAATTTTTCTTTAGATTATAATTTCTTAAAAAAATTAAAATAGATCGTAAGGATTATTACTCAATAAAATTTCAAAAGGAAGTCATACTAAAAATGGTAAATATAAAGAAATGGGAAGATAACGAACATTGGGTTGAAATAGATTTAGATTTATGTATAGGAGCTGAAGAATGCATAAATGTATGTCCCGCGGAAGTATATAAACTTGTAGATGGTAAAGTTGTTGCTGATAATATCGGAGAGTGTACCGATTGCATGGCTTGTCAGGATGTATGTCCAACTAATGCAATTTTAAATCATTCTTCATGGTAAATTACCAAAAGAGAATATTTGTTAGAAGACACCTACTAAATTTTCAAATGTAAGTTTCAAAATATTTAAAGAGTATTTTTATAAAACAAATTCATCGATCTAATGTCTAGATGACCCTTTTACTAAAATCTCTTATCTTTTTGAGAAAAATTATTTATTTAATTTATACAAATCTGAAGCCAATTTTTTCATTATTGGAACATGCCCCTCAGAAAATATACGATCATCAATGATGATCGCTGGTGGAGTCAATTCTCCAAATCTTGTTATATTATCTATCGAATAGATATCTGCATAAATCAATTCGAACTTTTGGTTAAATTCGGGTATTTCAGTAAATATTCGATCAATAATATTTCTAGTTTTACAGCATTTAGCGCAGTAATTATCTTCTTCATTATTTAAAAGAACATGAATAATTACCTTGGAAATTATTAACCACTTTTTCTCTTTATTTCATTTTAACTTAAGATATAAAATATATTAATTAATAAAATAATTTTTGGATAAAAAATTATTCTAATTAATCCTATCTTAAAATAAAATTAAAATAATATACCTAATTAAAAGAAAATTTTATTTATTTCTAAGTTTAGTTGTTTTAAGATAAATTATGGTAACTCTTTTTTATTTTAATGAACATCCAGGCTAAAAATGGTTTAATTTCAAATTCAATAAAAGGGATCTCAGAAAGAAATTGATGGACTTCGCTTACATTGTATGCTGCCTTTAATGATCCTAGTGGTTCGTTTATTCCTTTCAAAGCTTTAGGAACAACAATCTTAGTAGCAAATGTCAATAACCCATAAAAAAACTTTCTAGAATTTCTACGAAAATCAAACACCAAACACTTACCATTTCTTCTTAAAACACGATAAATTTCTTTAAAAGAAGTGAGAGGATCAGACCAATGATGTAATGATAAAGTGCTGACTATAAAATCTATTGAATCATCCAGAAAGGGTAACTTTTCAACACTTCCAATTTCAAATTTTATCTTTTCAATTACACCGTTTTTCTCAACTCGTTTTATCGCAGTTTTTATTATTTCCTCTGATAAGTCAACCCCTATTAAATCTAGGTTTGAAAATCTTTTGGAAATTTGAATAATTAAATTGCCTGAACCACAACCAACATCTACCAAAGTACCTGTTGGATTTAACTTCTTAATCGTTGAAACAACTTTTCTTCTTAATAATTTAAAAGGAAGAATATTTGCCATTCTCTCAAAAGCCTTTACAACATCTGGATCTTCAATTGCTTCTATACTTGGAACTCTTTCACTCTCCTTGCGAGGTAATGCCAAAATTAAAAAGATAATTATAAAAATTCCTAATATTATAAAAAAAATTAACCAAAAGTTCATGAGATTTATTTACTTTTTGAATAATTTAAATTATATTATTATGACCTTCTAATACTTTTCCTAAGTCTTTAGACGATTTATAGTATCTTGAATATCTTTTATTTCCCATTCTAAATTTAATTTCTTATAAATAGCGAGGGCTTCCTCCATGATATCAATTGCTTCACCTTTTCTATTTATCTTATTATAAACAGATCCAATC
>JBHLLG010000166.1:0-3699 GCA_048885925.1 Candidatus Hermodarchaeota archaeon | reverse complement strand
TTCTATATCTTTACATTTAACTCCTATAATTATGTTATCTTTTTTGATATATCCATTTACTTTACAGTAATTTAGTATATCAGCTCCCCTTATAACAGCTTCTTTTAATATTTCAATTGTCAATCTAGCATCATCGACATTAGTATCATAAAATATACCCCCTCCTAAGTTTCCATCTCTTAAAAATTCGGGTTCTAATTCGAAAATTTCCTCAGCAGAGTGCCATTTATGTTTTTTAAAATTTATAAATTCAGATTTATTATCACTTAGAAAATCGTAAATTTTAAGTGCTGCAACTAATTCTCTTTTTTTAAACTTTGCTCCCTCTATTACGGGCATATAAAATGGTATTGGCCTGACTAAATGAGGTATATGTACTCGCATCCAATTTCTTTCTCTTGACGCTACTCTTACCAAATCCATTTCACTATAAGTAATATATCTTAATCCTCCATGAGCTATTTTTGAACTTCTTGAAGATGTACCAGCAGCAAAATCTTGCATATCGACACAAGCAACTTTTAATCCCCTCATTGATGCTTCTCTAGCAATTGCTGCTCCTGTAATCCCCGCACCAATAATTATAATATCGTAATCTGCTTCCTGCAGTCTTTTTATGATTTCATTTCTATTTTTATAATTCCAAGATTGATTAAATAGTTTCTTTTCTAAATCTTCCATATTTTTCATTTTAAAGAATTTTTAAAATTAGATTAATTTTACATTTTATTTCTAAATTATTAATATTTTCATTTTAAGAAAATTTGATAAATGTTATTTTTCGTGTGGATAATACAGATTTTTTCGAAATGTAAAGATTTAAAATTGCAAATTAAGTTCTTTTAAGTACAGTCAATTTCTGGATCAAAAAAGGGAAAACAATATGTCAAAAACAGGGAAGAAAAAAGTATTGATTGTGGATGATGCTACATTTATAAGAAATAGAATTAAAAAAATCGTAGAAAAAATTGATTTCGTTGAAGTAGTTGGGGAAGCATCTAATGGTGATGAAGCCATAGCCCTATTTAAAAAATTAAAGCCAGATCTAGTAACTATGGACTTAGTTATGCCTAATAAAGATGGGATTCAAACTATTGAAGAGATTATTAAAATTGATAAAAAAGCAAATATAGTAGTAATTAGCGCAATGGGACAAGAAATGTCTGTACTTGAGGCTACAGAAAAGGGAGCAAAGGATTATATCAAAAAACCTTTCAAAGAAGAGGATATATTTAAAACCGTAGAACGTTTTTTAAAATCTAAATAAAAAATTAATAATACTAATTGTTTTTAAACATTTTTCAAGAGCTTTTGTAATATCAAAGGCATTGAGTAAATATCATAATAATTATGCTCAATAACTTCTTTTATTAAACCTATATATCTTTCAGGATTTTCTTTGTACATTCGATAACATAACCCCACTAAATTGCTAGGTAATTCATTATCTCTCTTCCAATTTAATACATTCTCTTCAATACTCTTCAAAGTATAATCAAAAAACTTTCCTTTAAACAAACGTCGACAGTGATGATATAGATCTATGTGATGGAAAGTTGTAATACATTTTTCGTATATTGGATCATCTGATGAAATCATTGGATTTTCATCAAAAAAATATAAAAATCTATTTGCTAAGAAAGGAATATCAAATGTTTTACCATTATAAGTAATAAAGCATTCATAATACGGAAATATTTTAGTTTTAAGATGTTCACAAATTGCAATTTCTTCTTCAAGTTCCCTTGCAAAAAATATGCGTATTTCAAATTTTTCATTAGTGAAAAAACCAATACCAACAATAATTATCGGACTATCAATTATTCCTAAAGTTTCAATATCTAAAAATAAGAAATCTTCTATTTTAAAGCAAAAACTCAAATCTAGGTCATTAATATATCTATTTTTTATCAGATTTCTATAATCCTTATTTTTAATTAAACTTAAAATTTGATTTGCTGATCCACTGAAATGTAAATTAAATTTTAAATCAATTAGAGACTTTATACCTCTATTTTTTAACTTTTGCTCAATATAATCTCCAATATAGCTTATTGTTTTTAGGTCATATAACAATTTTTTTTGTGTTTTAAACAAATCTAATTCATACGGTATTTCCTTTTCTACCCAAAAAAATTCAATGAACTCACCCATATCATTTTTAATTATACGAGAATTCTGAAACAAATCATCTAGACACTTTCCACGATGCTGTTCTACTAATGGAGTAATATCAAAACTTTCAAATTTATAGAAGTCCATTGTCTAGAATTAATTAAAAAATTTTATTTAATAATGTATTCTCATAAGATTTTTAGTAAAATTAATTGTATTATATTTAAAAAAAGAAAGTAAGTTGTTTCTTCGTTATTTAGTCTTAAAAAATCTTCTAGATTCAGAATCTCCCAAGACAAAATGACTTCCTCCTCCATGTATCATACAAAATGCATCAAGTAATCCAAATTGATTACAATATTGTTCTGTGAAAGCACGACCACCCATAGTTCTATATAAATCTATTGAACTTTCAAAAGCTAATTCACATGTTTGTATTTTTAACCCCATTGCTTGAGAAGCCATTATTTTAGAACTAGCGGATTGAGGATGTTTATCAATCTCACGTGTATAATTAATTAAAGCAGAAAGAAATAAATTTGTTTGACGCATATTTTCAGTAATTGGAAATCTGATAATCTGATATTGGTATAATTTATGTTGAAATTGTTCACGTTGAAGCGCGAAACTATGGGAATAAAACAATTTTTTTATGCAATCACCTATAGCTTCAGCACTTATAACTAATCGTTCTTCAGTTAATTGATGGAACATGATATCTAGACCATCACCTTCGAGAAGATTCTCTTTTGGAAGTTCAACATCATTAAAAATTAAACGACTAACAAATGCATCATTCATTCCATAAGTTCTTACTCTCGAAGATTCAAAATTTTTCAAATGCTGATGTTCTGTATCTACTATTATTCCCCCTAATCTTCCACTATTTAACCTACCATATAGAATAATATTCTCTGCTAACATACCATTTGTTATAAATAACTTTTTTCCATTTGCGATTATTTTATCGCCTTTATCATTTAGATTTGTTTCAATTCTGACAATATCACTCCCTGCATTGAATTCAGTCATAGCAGAAGCAGCCATCAAACCATTTTTAATAACCGGAATAAGATATTTTTCCCTTTGATATTCATTAGCTTTATAGTTTACAGGATTACAATATAGGGTTCCTCCAGCTAAACGCCCCATTTCGATACTCCAATTCCCATTAATATATTTATCACTTTTAGTAGACCAAAAACCACCACATAAAGCTAATGCAATAAGAGCATTTCGAGTAACATTTCCAACTTCATGTTCTTCAAAATCTATTACAGTGCTATAGTAGCCCCTTTCTGCTAATTTTTTCATAAAGTTAACAACAATTTCACGTTTCTTTTCTTGAATTGGTTCCTCTGCCATATAATTTAATTCTTCTAACCTAATTAAATCTTTTTCAAGATATTCTTCCATATACTCAAAAAATTCAGCCAAAAATTCTTTCTCATCTTTATTCAATATTGGGTTATTTAGTAAATCCAATTCTTCAATATATCTACTAATTTCGAGTTTTGGAAATTCTGGGAGTCTTGTATCCATAATAAATAAGACAATTTTCTTAAGATTTTAAATTTTCTTTTC
>JBHLLG010000165.1:0-3795 GCA_048885925.1 Candidatus Hermodarchaeota archaeon | reverse complement strand
TTAGGAGTTGGTGGTTTATCACTTTACTATGGTACTGAAGAAGCAGTAGAAGGAAAAAATGCCTTTATAGAGAAACGTAAGCCTGAATTTAATCAATTTAGAAAGTAATGGAATAAAAAATATTATGTTTAATTTTATAAAATTTCTTTTTCTTATTTCAAATAAATTTTATATACCAAATTTGTATTATTGAAACGAAAAAATCCGATTTTACTAATTTTTTAATATCAAAAGTTAGATTAATTATTTACAATACAAGATAATTAGGAAAAAATAATTAGAGGATTCTATAATCAAGGATCTCATTACTAAATTACATGGCGCTATAAAATTATGAGCAATACAGGATTAAATGAAGACAACATGGAACTAGAAATTGAAATTGACATAGTAGATGAAATAGATAAAGATAATGGTAATAAATATAAAAAATATAATGAACTAAGGAAGGAAAATCATGAATTGCAACAAGAAAATAACTTGTTGAAGGATGTAATTATAGAGAACAACAAGAAAAAGTTTCAAGATTCGTTGAAAGAGGGAGAATCATTAAATCCTGGTATTAAGTATCAAAAAATTGGAAAAAGTTTTTATGCTCAAATAATATTAGGAATCTCAGTAATTATTTTGACATTAGGCTTTCATATCGTATATTTGGCAGTTACAAGTTGTTTATTATATAATAATGGAGATTTTGGATGTTGGGTTGCTAATTGGCTAGGAATAGATATCCATGCTAGTTTCTACATCGATATAATATTATATTCATTAATAATAATTCAGGTTACTTTACTAATTTTAATAATTAGGAATAAACTTAATGAGAGAAGAGTATTATTTACTTCTTCACCAAGATGAGTTTGCTCTCTTCGAGTACAATTTTATTTTTGTTTAATGGACTAAAATTATAGGTAATTTTCATTGTATTTACAATTAAATTTCCTAAAAATCTTAATCTTAAAGTATTAAATAAATCATTAATCATTTGTAGATCTTCTGGAATTGATATCCCAAAGAATGGATTTAATAATAAATACAAAATTGCTCCTAAAATCACCCCAATTATCAAACTTAATAAGTTAATAAAGGGGAACAATAGTAAAAGTACAAAAAGTATTATTAAATTAGGGATTAATCTATATAATTTGAAATTATAACCTATATCCAGCTTTCTTTTAAGTTGAAATAAAATATATGGTAAAAGGAAAAGAGATGAAATCAACATTACAATCCCAATACCCAAAATTCCAAGAATAGACATAAAAATTGGAGATATTACAATAATTATTATGATTGTTATTCCAAAACCCCTTGCTGCTAACTTTGCATTTCCAGATCCGATTAAAGCATTCCCAAATAAAGTGGAATAGCCATAGATGAATTGACCTACAATAATAAGAATAAATAATATCTGAGCCATAGAAAATAGTTCTTGGTTAAAAACGGTTCCATTTATAAATAGCTCTCTGTGTAAATAGAATAATAATTCTCCGGAAAGTGCGATCATAGCTGTGAGAAATCCTAATGCTAAAATGCTTGCAATTCGTGTCGAATCATTAATAGAATCTTCAACGGTTTTATGACTATCTCTAGCGCATGCCTCAGCAATTTCAATATTTAGTGGAGCTGAATAATAGAGAATTACAGTTTTTACCGCTCCATATGTCATTAAAACGGTCAATAAACTCAAACCAAAACCTTGATATGAAGGGTCGGTAAAAATAGCTAAATAAATTGCTGCAGAAAAGAATAAAATATCTTCAAAAAACCTTGAATTCTGAATATTTATTATCATAGAAAACACAGAATTCTTTAGATATGATAAAATTTGATTTTCTTCAATTAACTCTTTAACCTGAGGTGAGGCATTTTCTCTCATTTTTCGAGAACTTAAACTAGCTTTAAATATATCTTTAATTGAATAAGGTGTTAACTTTTTGAAGAAGTATATCAAAAGAATTAATGTGATCATATTGAAAAAAGGATAAAAAGCAAACCCGAACGGATTAAAATTATTTAATATAAACACAGCCCCAAAAATTAATAGGAAGATACCATTAAAAATTGATGCAAAAGCAATGATATCATATCTATTTTTAATCTCTAAACCAATTTGAAACATGTAAATGGTATGAATTAATATAGAGGCAAAACCTGAAGCAAAAATGCATTCTCTTAGCAAAGCATTTGTTAAAAAAAATCCAAAAACAAATGGACTAGCAATCATTCCTAATCCTAATACTATTCCCGTTAAAAACAATAATTTTGAATATGAAGCGGCTTTTAATCGGCCAAGCTCTTCATTAATTACAAAAGCAGCTTTAATTTCTGCTATAAAGTATCTAGAAATGCCTATTCCAATTAAACTGACAATCCCATTTATAGCTGTGGTTAAACCAAAGTATTTTAAACCCTCCCAACCTGTGGCTACAATTATGAAAACCCAGATACACCCAGCATTTATTAATGAGAAAAACATGTAGAGAGATCCAGAAGTAAGTACACGTGAACTGCCTTCCTTTTCAAAAAATTTCTGATCTCTTTTGAAATCAATTTGATACCATTTTTTATCTGAGTTATTTTGCATAAAAAAATGAGCTTTCTGTAAAATAATTATAGATATTGAATTAAAGGATTCTAAAAAAGTTTTAGACCAAAAATTACTAAAAAGTAAATATTGAATAAAATTGAGTTATTTTGTGAATAATAAAAGAGATTTTTATGATTAACTGTTTAATTTGATTAATTATAAGAAAAAAAAATAAATTAGTAATATGAGTGACGAGGAAATAATTTGTGAGAATTGTGGGGAAAATACCTCCACAGAGCTATATGAATGTATTGAATGTTTTAATCAATTATGTGAAGAATGTACTAATATCTGTAGAATATGCGGAAATAATCTATGTGATGGTTGTTATAATGATCATAAAAAGAATTGTAAATAAATGAAAGGATCTTATATCTTAGTTATTTTCATACAAAAAAATATAGAACTCATTATCGGCACACTTGGTAATATTGTATTTAAAAAAGGATATTATTTATACGTAGGATCAGCAATGGGAAATTCGGGATCTGCGACACTTATTAATAGAGTAAAAAGACATATATCTTTTTCAAAAAATAAAAAGATTTATTGGCATATTGATTACTTGCTTAATAATGAAAACACTTCTCTATGTTCATTATATTTAATTCCTTCTCCACAGAATCTAGAATGTTTAATAGCAAGTGAATTATTGAAGATCTCAGAGGATTATGTTAATAATTTTGGATCTTCAGATTGCAATTGTAAAAGCCATCTATTTTACAATGAACAATTCAAATTATTAGATAAATTACTCCAATGAGTAAAAGAACGCTAATTATAATTTCAGGGATTATCGCTTTCTTGTTATAATTCAAATTAGGAAGCCAAAAAAGTGTTTTTTTTCTAATTTTTGCTATAATATTATGAAAGAGAAAATTCTGAGTCCAATCAATTTTCTCTTTTTTTATCAATCTTCTATGAATTAATCTCAAAATAACCCAATCGAAAAGATCAACAAAGTTTGCAAAAAGTATTCCTATTACATAAGGAAAAAAAATGAATATTAATATTGCTCCTGAGCCATAAGTAACTATTTGCCATGAAAGCCAAAATAAATCTCCTTTTTGGGGCTCAGGTGGATGATATACAATAAGAACTAAACCATCAATGATAAAATGAGATAAAAATGCGAATATAATTGTAAAAATAATATCAAGAGGGAAGATAAAAACTTTAAAACATAAAATTTGGATTAATATCCC
>JBHLLG010000164.1:0-3850 GCA_048885925.1 Candidatus Hermodarchaeota archaeon | reverse complement strand
AGCGCACCCTTTAGAAATGGAGTTATTGGATCCATCCTTAGTAGTGGATACAAGAGAATGATGCTAAGAACATTTATCGCAATGATGATATACATTGAGACCATTGCATTAAAGTAAAAGCTCTGGGGGAATTGAATATTCCATATAATTGCTAAGATTATCGCCACAACATTGCATAGGAAAATCCATATCATAAAAATGGGAATAAAACTTTTAGGAGCATCCTTTCTTTCAAGTGTCATACTATCATGGAGTAGATTTTGCTTAAAAAAAGTTGACATTATAATTCATTAGACGATCAATTCTTTATGCTGAGGAAGGATGGATTAAATTAATATTAAAAGAATAGGTGTTTTTAAAAAAAAACTTTCAAGAATTAATTATAGGATACTCACAAGGATTTGTATAATTGAACTAATTTGATTCCGAATTGTTTGCATTTTGGAAGGTCCTCACTTGTTATAGGCCCTTTTGAAGTTCCTTTACCCTCAACTTTTATAGACAATCCCGGAGACGCTTTTGTTAAATCCGGTATTACTTCACTTATCTGTTCTTCCATCTTTTTTACACCACTTTCAAAATCAGTTAATATGTAAGTGTCAAATACAGCATAGGCCTTTACATTTAATTGAGATGTTGGTAGTTTATTGATAAATTTCTTTACTGACCCAACGTGGCGTCCAAAATGAACAGGGGATCCGATTAAAATTAAGTCATAGGAGGCTGGTTCTTTGATTTTTACATTTTTTACATTCTTAACTATTACTTCATTGCCCTCAACAGAAGTGATCCCTTCTGCTATTAATTTAGCTACTTTTTCCGTATTTCCATACTTTGTATAATATACTATTAAAACTTTCATTTTAATGCAACTCTCTTAATAATTTTATTTGGATTTAATATTTCTAATTAACCTTAAGAATTAAATTTTTTTAGTAAATTCTATTATTATTACAACATTTTATTCAATAAAGTAAAACATTAGCCTGAAATTGCGAAACATGTAAGATTAAGTATGCAAAAATAGCACTAGTTTTTATATGTATTTCATAATTTTCAATTTATAAAATTCGATAATATCAATTTATTAGAAGTGTATGTGCTGATTAGTTAAATGAACGAAAAGGTTAATGATTCTTTTCCCGATATTAAAACAACAAAACCAAGAGCTAAATTATATCAAAAATACTCATTTATCAGAGTTTTTATCTACGAATCTTCAACAATTCTACATTATTTAATAGGAGGATTTGGATTAATAATAGGATATACATTTTTATCACTAGGGTATCTCATTGGTGTAAGTTATATTATATTTGCTTTTCTCCAGATGTATGTTCTTATGCCATTAACTGTATGTCCAAATTGTGTGTATTACAGGATGAAAGATTCCCGTTGTGTATCTGGTTTAAATAAAATCTCACGTATATTAGCAAAGGAAGGAAAGCCAGAAGATTTTCCAAAAAGAGCAGAAGGTATATTTTGTTATAATAATATCTATATGGCTGCCTTATTCTTTCCAATTGTGGCATCAGTTCCAGCCTTAATCCTAAATTTCTCACTTTATCTATTAATCCCTTTTTTGATAGTTATTGGTTTACTATTATTTCGATTCTTTGTTATATTCCCAAAAGTAGCGTGTTTGCACTGTAACGCAAAATTTACATGCCCCATCGGTGAAAAAATAGGCGTCCGAGACAAATGAAGATTGAAAAATGAATTAGAATTTAAAAAATAGAGTAAGGTTTTACTTATTAATAATTATAATATTTTAAAATATTCATCACTTATTTCGAGGTGAATTAAATTGGAAAATGGAATGAACTCTGAACAAAAGAAGAAACTTTGGAAACTCCTATCAGGTGTTAAATTTTGTACTTTAAGTACTTGTTCTAATGGACAACCTCACTCAACCATGGTTCAACCGTCTATAACTTCTGAATTCAACATTATTACATTGTCAAAAAACACGACAAAAAAAGTCAGTAATATTAAACAAAATAATAATGTTTGGTTAACATTTGATGCAGCAGGATTATTTAAAATTCCCAAAGTAGTTTATATTCAAGGGAAAGCAGAATTAGAATCCCTTACTCAAAGTACATTTGAACAATTCCTCTCCTATCATGGATGGCTTACAAAAAAAATTTACAACAAGTTAGCTGCTGAAGGTTTCGATTCTTTCACGAGAATAATAATAAAACCGAAAAAAATTATAACAATAGGGATATTCGGTAAATTTGAAGATACTATCTCTTTTTCCTTTTAAACATCATTCAGAATAAGCGATTTGCCATCCAATTCCGAAAGAGTCTTCAAACATTAAATACCACATTCCCCCGAATCTTTTTTCGAGTGGCATTATTATAGCGAACTTCTTTTTCTGAATTTTTTGATTTATATTATCTAAATCCTTCTTAGAATCAAGAGTTATTAAAGCTTGTACATTTCCAGAACCTGATTTTCCCAAGGCATTGTCAGATAACATTATTGTAGCGCCTTTTATATCTAAAACTGCATGCATAGTGGAATTTTCATAATCAAAATCTTCTGGAAAACCAAAGAATGAGCCCGCCTCCTTAAAAAAGGGTGTGTGCTCTATAAGCTTAGCCCCAAATAGGTATTTATATAACTCAATCGCTTCTTTACCATTTTTTACCATTAAATAAGGGTTAATTTTTACCATTTTCTTCAACCTTTATCTTGTTAAATTTATAGATTTACTTATTCCCAAATCAAATTCATTACTAATATCTGCGGATTATATTCTATTTACGAAGATTTCAAAATCCTTATAGATCTTTTAAGTTTATAGTAATAAATTTTTAATATATAATTTGAATAAAAATTATTTTTCGATTACAGCTTTTTTTTATAAAGAATAAGTTTAGGTTATTTCATAAAGGAAGTGATAACTAATCAAGAAGAATTCGAGTAAATTTATGATAATAATCTATATTTAGATATTCCTAAGAATAGATTTACAAAATACAAGTCTATCTTATACCTATCTATTGGTTTGGGGCAAGAAAAAATTCATAAACTCAAATTCCTGCTAAATAAACAATAATGAACTGGATTAATTCGATAATACCCTGCCCTTTTTCACTTAATTCGTACAAGACTTTCGGAGGTCGACCATTCTGGACAGTTCTTGTTATTAAATTAAGATCCTCTAGTTGTTTAAGACGATCTGATAATGAACGTGAAGAGATTCCTTTCATATGGCGCATCAATTGATTAAAATTCATTCCCGAATGAATCTCTAGTTCATATAATATTTGTACATTCCATTTTTTTCTTATAAATTCAAAAGTTTTTAAGAAGAATTTCATTTCTATAATTTTTCGCTCTTCATCATGTTCAATATTTTCAAAATGAGTATCCATTAGTTCTTTAACTAAATTTCTTGAATCTTGTAATAGTTTATCTAAATTTTTGATATCTTTAGTCTTGATTTCATCCAAAATATATTCACAAATTTTGTTTCTATATTTTAAGATAAAGATTTCTTAATTTAATTTTTATATCTTATAATAATATTTACATCTTACCATTAATATATACTTTAAAACTGTAAAGTATCTGAATTTCTGTTTACTGACTTCTTTATATTTGAGTTTCAATATTTTTAGCATGAGAAATAACTTTTTTTTAGATTCTAAAATAAAAGCTAAGAAAGTTATTGATTTATTGTAATTCTTTAATAATATTTCTGGGATGATGAAAATAGAAAAAGTTGTAATCGTGAACTCTAAAAATTTAAAGAAAAAAATCAAATATTGTTTAGAAACTGTAGATTTTAAACCGAGTTCTAATGAATTTGTTTTAAAGCCCAATATCGTATTTA
>JBHLLG010000163.1:0-3900 GCA_048885925.1 Candidatus Hermodarchaeota archaeon | reverse complement strand
AAACCTCTCTCCAATGCAGCTTCAACATAAGCAAAACCATCTGCTAATGTGAAAGCTAATTCTTGAACTGCTGTGGATCCAGCTTCTCTTATATGATACCCACTAATACTTATTGTATACCATTGAGGAACATGCTTGGTACAATATTCTATGGTATCTACTATCAATCGCATTGAAGGTTCAGGAGGGAAAATCCATGATTTCTGGGCAATATATTCCTTTAAAATATCATTTTGAATTGTTCCTCTTAATTGATCAGGGGTATGCCCTTGCTTTTCAGCAGTTACAATATATAAGGCTAATAAAATTGAAGCTGGACCGTTTATAGTCATTGAGGTACTTATTTTTGAAAGATCAATACTATCAAATAATACCTCCATATCCTTAAGAGAATCTATAGCAACACCCTCTTTTCCAATCTCTCCCAAGGCTCTGGGATCAGTTGCTTCGATTCCGTAAATGGTATGAAGGCTAAAAGCCACACTTAATCCAGTATTACCATGATCAATTAAAAATTTATATCTTTTATTTGTTTGTTCAGCGTTTCCGAATCCTGCGAATTGACGCATTGTCCATAGTTGTCCTCTATACATATTTGGATATGATCCTCGAGTAAAAGGATATTGCCCTGGAAATCCTAAATCAAGAGCGTAATTTAAATCTTTAATATCATTAGGCGTATACAATCTTTTAATTTCTATTTCAGATAAATTTCTAAAACTCTGTTTTCTTTCTTTTTTGAGTGAAATAGAATTTTCCCATTCTTTCTTTTCTTGTTCAATTTTATCGTATTCAGTCATAATATTTATCCTCTTAGTTCAACTTGGAGATTTAATCTATTATTTTATGATTGTTAATTCTGCAATTAGATAAGAGTTTAAAATTATTTTAACTTTATTTTATTCTATTTGATGAAATCCAACTATTATATGTGTACTTATAAAAATTCACCAAAAAAATAAAGTATTATTAATTCACTCATTTATTCATCGGGAAAATTAGGAGCCTTTATTATGGTAAAATTAATTTATTTAGGGTGTTTGAGTCAAGAGAACTATAATTCTACCTGCGAGAATGCGATAAAAATGATAAAATATCTTGATACAGAATATCAAGTATTAAAGAATACTCCATGCTGCGGGTCATTAACTTATCATATATCTACAGACGAAGAATTAAAGAATCATGTTCAATATGTAAATAAGTGGTTTAATGAAAATAATGTAAAAGAATTGGTTACAATATGCGCTGGTTGCTATAGTTATCTTACAAAATACTATAATGAATTTTTGGGAGACGATTTTAAAGTTAAAGTAAAGCATTTGTTACAAATTCTTGCTGAGCCTGAAAATTTAAAAAAATTGAACCTAAAATACTCTGAAAAGAAAATTACCGTAAATTACCATGATGCATGTCATTTAAGAAATGCTCCAACTCCTATAATTGAAGAACCAAGGACAATCTTGAATGCAACTGAAAATATTGATTTCAATGAAATGGAGTTTAATAAAAAAAGTAGTATTTGTTGTGGAGCAGGTGGGGGTGTTTATTCTATTTTCAAAGAAAATAGTGATTTTAACGCAAAATCTATTTTTGAGCATATGAAAGAAAGTAAAATATTATTAACTGCTTGTCCTTTTTGTTATACAGCTTTAAGACGTATAAAAGAAGAAAATAATCTAAGGCAATCTGTTATGAAATTTGAAGATTTTATTATTAATCTAATTGATGGGGGTGTTGGAATTAGTTGATTGATAAAGAAGAAGACTTTTTTGAAGAACTTAAAGGAAGAGTAGATAAATTGAAAGAGGAAAATAGTCTCGAAAGGAAATTTTGGGATATGTGGAAAATTGGGTGCATTAGAAAAACAAAACAACATGATATGAGAAATTTTTATGAAGATACAAGCCGAGAATTTGTAGAAAAATATAGAGAAAAACTTATAGAAATAAAAGAGGAATTTATGGAAAATATTGATTATTATATAGAGAAATGCATAAATATAATGAGCAAAACTAATAACTTTAAAGTTTATTATGCTAAATCTAATGAAGAAGCTCAACAATTTTTCATGGATGAGCTTGAAGATAATAAAATTATTTATAAATCTAAATCTAATGAGGCAAAGGATATAGGAATAATCGATGTTTTAAAAAAGAGTAATGTTAATATTAAAGAAACAGACTTAGGCGATGTACTCGTTCAACTTTTCGACTATAAATTACCAAGTTTCCAAATTGGACCCGGAGCTCACTTTTCAATTGATGATATAGTAGCTAAGATAAAAGAAATCCATGGAGTGGTGGTTGAACCTAATCCAAATGCGATTGTGGAATATTATAGAAAAACTTATCGTAAAGAGCTACTGAATGAAGTAAAAGTATCACTTACATCTGCGAATGCAATATCTGCAGAGGAAGGAACTATAGTACTCGGTGAGAATGAAGGAAATATTAGTTTATTAACAAGAGCAACTGAAAAGCATATTGTTGTTTGTGGTATTACAAAAATAGTTCCAACAATTTTTGATGCTGTTCTTGTGGCTAAAATACAAACTAGAATTAATAATGTGCCCTTTGCATATATTAATCTTATCTCAAGCCCCTCCTGTACGTCTGATATTAGGGGAATAAATGTTTTAGGAATGTATGGTGCAAAGGAAGTTGTTGTCATTCTTGTCGACGATTGGCGCAAAGAAGCATTGAAAGAAAATAGAATATACAAAGAATTTTTAAAATGTATAAATTGCGGGACTTGTAATTATGTATGCACAGCTTCACGAGCATTTGGTAACATTTTTGCCTCTAAATATGGATGGGGTGCTACTGCCATTATTAGAGATTATATTCATAATGGAATTGAAGCTGCTGTAAGAGATGGCTTATTTTTTTGTACTGGTTGTGAAAATTGCTATCATTGGTGTCCTGTATCTATAAATCTAGGAGAAATTTTAAAATCTATTAAAAAGGAAGCAGCAAGTAAAGGACTATGTCCTCCTCCGCTTAAGAAATATCAACAAAAAATATTTAAAGAGAAGAATCCATTTAAATAAAAAATAAATTATTTGGCACGATTAATAATAAAATCTATTAATTTTCCAAGGTCTTTTACATTTTCATAAACTTTTGGAGCTTTTTCTTGTAAATAATCTTTAAAAGCTTCCCAACTCTCTTTATTGCCTGGGGGTGCTTCGGATAATAATTTTTTAGCTTCAATAAAGTCATAAATAAATACCAGAGCATTATTAACTCTATTGGCATCCTCAGATAGTAGAAAAATATAAAAATCATTCAAATCCCATGGATTTAGAACATGTGCTGGTTTGTTCCCATCCCCCGCATTCTTTCCTCTCAATAAACGTGTATCCATCTGAGTTGGTAATGTCATGTTAAAAGTTATATTCTCTCTCATATATTCCGTAGCCATTGCTTTTTGCATCCCTACAATAGCATATTTACTAGCTACATACGCTGTAAGTTTTGGCGGAGCATGTGGATATGCCTCACTGCCGGTGATTATAAACCTTGCTTTATCTTTCTTATCGTCTTTCTTCATATAAGGATAAGCCGCTTTAAATGTGTAGAAAACACCAAGTATATTTACATCTAAAATTTCAGCAAATTTCTCATTGATAAACTCATGAGTGGTCCACATTCTTGAATATCCCGCATTTGCGATTACACCATTAAATAATCCAAGCTCATCATGAAACATCATGAAAGTTTCCATTATTTCCTGAAATTTCGTAATATCAGCAGTTTTAATAAAAACATTCACTCCAGTCCCTAATTCTTCAATTTCCTTTTTTGTTTCCCTTAATTCTTCAATAGTTCTTGACGTTAATCCTACATTTGCTCCTTCTTTAGCACATGCTATTGCTATTGCTTTTCCAAGCCCCCT
>JBHLLG010000162.1:0-4000 GCA_048885925.1 Candidatus Hermodarchaeota archaeon | reverse complement strand
TTAATAGCATCAGAAAATATTTGTAGTAAGGAATGGATTTACCGTCAATATGACCACGAAGTTGGTGTCAGATCGGTCGTGAAATGTGGAGAAGGGGATTCAGGAGTCCTTAGAATCATTGGTACAGATAAATTTATTGCCGCTAGTGTAGGAGTAAATTCGAAACATTGCTTTTTAGACCCATATGAAGGAGCAAAAGGGGGATTAGTTGAAATATGTGGAAATGTAATAGCAAACGGTGCTAAACCAATGGCAATGGTCAATTGTTGTAATTTTGGAAATCCTGAAATTCCTGAATCTTTTTGGTATTTTTCTAAATCTGTTGAAGGTATGAATGATTTTTGTAGAAAATTGAGGATTCCAATAGTGGGAGGTAATGTTTCCTTCTACAATGAGGATGAAGTCAAAAAAACGGCAATAAAAGCAACACCAGTCATAATGATTGTTGGACTTATTGAAGGTAAACAAAATATTATTACTCTTCCATTTAAAAATGTTGGAGATGATATTTTTCTAGTAGGAGAAACAAAAGCAGAGTTAGGAGGATCAGAATATCATTCAGTTATATACAGTCTTGAGGGAGGTACGCCTCCTAAAGTTAATGAGGCAATTATTAAAGCTAATTGGGACTTTCTTTTTGAATTGTATAAGAGAAATCTAATAAAAGCAAGTCATGATGTTAATAAAGGAGGATTTATTGTTACAATAGCAGAAATGTGTTTTAAAAATCAATTAGGGGCAGATTTAGACTTATCTGGATGTTTTAATGAAAATCTTCGAGATGATGAAATTCTATTTAGCGAATCTGTCGGAAGATTTGTAATAGAAACGGATCCTAATAATTATAATACCATTTTAGAAATTTCTAAAAAATTCAATATTAATATTAAAAAAATTGGAGTATTAATTAATAATCCGGAAATTACTCTTAAAGGCCTAAAATCCCAAAGCTTTAAGCTAAATGTTGGCAAATTGAAAAATATGTATGACTCTACAATTCCTAATCTGATGGAAATTTAATTCAATTAAATATATATTTAAATATTTGTTATCTAATGATGGTTCAAATGGAAGGTAAAATATCTACCATCTTATAAATACATGTTATCAAATTAGATAATTATTAAATGTATAGTTTGGATGATAAAATACAGTCACATTATAATGCAGAAATGTTGGTAATATCCGATCCAATTCAAAATCAAGATTAATATATACTTTTAAGGTATTCCCTTCCGTTAAATCTGATACTACTAGATTAATTGAGCCTTTACCGATTCCCATAGCATGTTCATATGTTAGATCCCAATCCACGTAAACAAGATTCTCACTACTAACAGGGAGTGTTTCAAAATTTAAGGTTAAATTCGTAGTGGTATTTAAACGAATATATTTTAAATTATACAGTTCTATATTGTTAATAACACTATTATTATGAATTACATAATCTCCATAGGCGTTGACATAATATGGTACAAAATCACCTCCACAATATCTTGCCCATTTAAAACAATTCACCCAATAAACCCATGCTTCTCCACTATTAGAGATCGCTGTAATATTACATAAATCCACGTCTAGCCAATTAATATTGTATGATTGATAATGATTAACTTCGACTTCTTCAAAGATGCCTCCTTGTTTTGAAAATCTAGTTGTCCCGACATTAGTTTCTAAAAAAACGTCAAATCTAGAAATCTCTATTGGCGACCACATCTTTATAGATACAGCATTATCAGACTGCAGTAAAATATTAATATTATGAGACTTGTTAAAATGATTAGCCCATTTTATAATAACAAACCCAGTTGTTGAAGAAGCAGTAAAATTCGAATTTGATTCAAATTTAGGATTCCAGATATCAAAATCTTGATCTCCTGATAGGGAGGTTGTTATGAAATTATTTTTAAATGTTATGTGGTCTAGTTTTAAATCGATTTTACCTGAAGTTGAATCGATTCTAAAATCATCCTGAATAACACTTTTATTTATTTGAACATCAATGTTTCCACTAGTACTTGTAATTTCAAATGTTTTAAAATTTATATCAAAAACACTTAACTTAAGATTAGCAAACCCATTTAAACTTATAAAACTATAATTGTCATAACTGGGATTTATAGAAATATTGAGTGCTAAATCAATTTGCTTATAATTCCCATCTGCTATTTTAATTCCATTAGAGATATTAATTTCTAAATCAGAATTGCTTTGCTCATAATCTATAATAACAAATTTGTTCTTTTCATAAATCCCATTATAATCAACTGACCAATCTGCTTCTAAAATATTTTCTGAACTAGCAGGTAATAATTGAAATTCAAGTTCTCCAAACTTTATCTGATTGTTGATCTTAATATTAGAGACAGTAATACCTTCTCTCATTATTTGAAAAGAATTCTCATAGTGTTTTGAGCTAAAATACAAAAATAATGTTGTTCCGATTATTGGAGTACTAATTATCGCAACTATAAGGACAATTTTAACCCATTTTTTTATTATAGATTCGTCACCTATTTATCTTTTTTATATTAATATTTGGATAATAAAATTACTTACACATTCATTTATCTGAATTTATAAATATTATTCAAAGAATTTTATATTGTAGAAATATCAATGTAATTATATAAACAATTAAAGGAGTAGGAAAATCCAGAAATTGCGATTATGGGGTTTAAATCAAAATAATTAAAACTCGAGTTAAGGAAGATAACTTCATATGAATTTAATGATTTAAGAGATTTTGAATTCAATGAGGTGTTTAGCATAAAAAGTTAGAAGTTCTTGAAATATTACGTGCTAATGATACAATTTTTTCGAGAAAAAATATAATTTTTAAATTTTTTTTCATTATTCGTAAATTGAAAAGAATTATTCAATTATGAGATCTATTTGAATATTATGTTTAATCTTGTTTTTTAGTCAAAATGATTTATATAAAAAAAACCAAAAATTTGAAATATTTGTAAGTTTTTAATACTATGTTGGAAACTTAGGTGATTACGAGAATGAGTGTTCGATGTCGTGCATGTATTCGATGTAAAGAGTATATGGTAATTCATCCTGGTAATCCCATTAATCAAATGGAAATAAAAACATTTGAAAAAAAACATCTAGGTCACACAGTAGTTACTGTTGATTTTAATGAAGTAAGAGGGACATATCATTCTTCAAAAAATCACGGAACTGAAGAAGCAAATCAAGAAGTACAATAATCCTCTTTTATTTTAAAATAAGAAAAAAAAAAAAAATTTTAAATTTAATAGAATCGATTTTTTCTTATCACTCTATCTTTGTACCACACCATTTACAGAAATTTTCATCCCCAGTAAGTTTGCTTCCGCATAAAGAACAAACTTTTGCGGTGGCTGGAGTAGTGATTGGAGAAACTACAATCTGTCTTCCTTCTATTTTACCTCCGCAGTTAGAGCAAAATTTAGAATCACTTTTTAATTCGGCATTACAACGTACACATTTAGGAACTTGATCTTCCTTAGTGGGAGGAGTGGTTTTATAAGGTGAAGGCTTAGTTGGTTCAGTTTTAGTTGGTGTTTGAAGTTTTAATTTTTTCTGACCTCTCCTTGCTATCACTGCTGCTAATAATATAATTATAACAACAACAAGAACAATAATAAGAATCCACTGAACATCAAGCCATCTTTCTCGAGAAGTAACACCTGTATCATAACTTACATCAAAAGTTATTGTTGTGGTTTCCTCTTCTGAATTCATGGGGTCAAAATAAATAAAGAAATACCAATTTCCTGAATTAGGAACTTCAAATTTATCTGTGGATACTATATCTACGGCTTCTCTTGCTTCATATGTACCACTAAAATCAGGAATTTCTGTAGCAACGTAATTAATTGTATAATCAATAGTAATTGAAGATGCTCCGTCATTATACCACACTAAATAATAATCGTTTGCATAACTTATTGGAAAATAACCACTACTTTGATTAACATTGGGCTCGTTTACAGGGAATGATGGTGAT
>JBHLLG010000161.1:0-4029 GCA_048885925.1 Candidatus Hermodarchaeota archaeon | reverse complement strand
TTTTTCTCAAATTCTTCTGAGATTGTTGAAAATAAAGTATGTTTATATCCTGAAAGAATTAAATCATGATGAATCTCGTCTGAAACTATTAATATTTCATTTTCTAAACAGATATCTCCAAGTTTCTTAAGCTCTTTTTCACTCCAAACACGTCCTACAGGATTATGTGGACTACAGAGAATAAACATCTTACTTAAAGGATCTTTGGCTTTTTCTTCAAAATCCTCGAAATCAATTGAATATTTCTTATTTTCATACTTTAATTGATTTATTAATACTTGGCGACCATTATTTCTAATTCCAGTAAAAAATGGTCTATATACTGGTGACTGGATAATTATTTTCTCTCCGATATTTACAAAGGTTTGTATTAACATGTAAATAGCGGGAACAATGCCAGGACTAAATACAATCCATTCATCCTTAATTTCCCAATCATGTCTTCTTTTCATCCAACTTGCTACGGCGTCTAGATAGGCGGGTACCTTATGCCAACTGTATCCATAAATTTCTTCAGCTACTCTCTCTTTTAAAGCATCAATAACAGGTTGAGGACATTGGAAATCCATGTCAGCAACCCATAAAGGCAGAACATCATCAGTCTCAAAATATTCTTTAAGAAAGTGCTTATTCCACTTAATTGAATTAGTTTTCGTACGGTTAATTACTCGATCAAAATCATACTTCATAGCGAATCTAAGCATGTAAATTAAGAGTCTTTTTTAAATATTTATTTGAAAGAGAAGATTAAAAGAAAAAATTTTAAACCCTTAGAGTTCAAAATCATGATTGGTTTAGAAGGAGAACCTGAAATACCAGATATACTTAGATTTTGATTATTTTAAAACCCTTTTATTCCCTATTTTTATTAATTTTTTACTGATATACCTGGAAATTCGGTTATCAAAATTAAGGGAGAAATAAGAGAGATTAGGGAGAAATTAAAATATTTTTAATAAAAATAGTAAAAAAATAAAAAATGCAGACTACCCCCATAAACTCATGAGATCAAATATACCAGATAACAGAAAAATAATAGCAACAATTATAATTATTACACCAATAATGCAAAATTTTAGACCCATAATATGAGATTTTCTTTTTTCCTCTGAAGTAAAAGGTCGAGGGGTAAGACTTTCCTCTGTATATTGATAAGATGTAGGAATTGACTCCTTATAACTTTCAGTTTCTATCAAAGAACATTTCTTTAATTTCTTCCGACCCATTCTCTCGTTCAATAATTGTAACAGAGTTAACGTCATGAATCCTTGAGTAATTATCTTTTGCAAAATAAAATATGTTTTATTTGCTTCAATATGTAATTGTAAGCTCTCAATATTTCTTGCTTTTGAAACAAATGTATATAAACCTGGATCTAATATCAAATAAACAAACTTTTTTCCTTCTGTTGTAGCTATATAAGTACCGTTGCATTCAAGGACTACTGTGCCTAATCTACCCGTGATTTGACGGCAAATAATATAAACTAACGCTTTATCTTGTGGTGGTAACATTTGTTTAATTTTTAATTCTTCTTTTTTAATTTTAATTCTTTTGTATCAAAACCATGCCTTTTTAACTTTTTCATATCTTTTTCTTTCATTTTTGCAACACCCTCCTTTATTTAGACGATTAATGTAATCAAAATAATCATTACTTTATTCTTTTCATCGTATATAAATTTGTTTATTGAATTCAAAATTTTATGCTAGATTATCATTTTGGTCTTATATGCGTTATATGATGATTTTGAAAGCTATAAAAATGTTACTCTATGTAGAATGAATTAATAATCTCTAGCCAACTCTTTTTCCACATACATAATAAATTGTTTGCCCTTTTGGAAGTTCCGCTCTACAATGTTTATAATAGGGTTTGCATTCTCGAATGCGTTTAATAATAAGCTCTTTGAGTTTTCATTACCCTGTTAATGATAGATCTTTAGGAGATTTGGAGTGTTTGAAGATATAAGGAATTGGTATTGGGAGTCTATCATTATTATTATCAAATTTTAATTCCTAATCTTGGGTTCTTCGTTGTAGAAAGGGAGCTGGAAAAAATGAATAGTAGATTACTATGAATCTATATTGCTAAACCAAAATAATTACTTTTTTTAATATTTAAAATTACTATTAACATGTTAGTTTTTTGAAAAATATTCAATTAGTTAATATAAATTTTTAAAAATTATAGAAGAATAGGTAAACAATATTTGACAGGTGATATTGAGATTAAAGATGGTAAGATTTTCGGAGGTTGGCGAGCACCAGAAAATCTTATTAGAGATAGTACTACATCAATTCATGATGATGATGTAGCTAAAAGTGTTGGTATGCGTGGTGGAACGATACAAGGAACTATACACTTAAGCATGTTCGCACCTTTGGCGCAGAAAATATTTGGTGATCGCTGGTTTGAGCAAGGAACTGTTAGTATGTATTACACGTTTGCAACAATCGATAAAGAAGAAGTAAGAGCAATCATCGAATTGCCTCCGGATACAACTGAAAAGATGCTACCTATTTCAATAAAAGATGTGCAAATTAAGGCGTGGGCTGAATTGAAAAATGAGCAACAAATAATGAAAGGGACCGTATCAATAGGTTCACCTAAAGAACCATCATATTTACAAGCTGTAGAACTTAAAAATAGTAAGCCTGAGGATTTACGTATTTTAGCAGGATATAAAGTCGGAGATGAACTTCCCTCTAAAGAGATTTTACTTACACAAGAAGCAGCCAATAGTGGATTAAGAAGAATAACGGACCAATTAGAGTATTATAAAGAAAAAGATAAATCTCCTTGGGGAAAAACGATTTTATGTCCTACAGATATGTTTGAAGCCATGGCGTTGGGTTTTGAGCAAACGAGTACTGAAGAATTCAATGCTGTTCCATTCTTTGGTGCAACTGAACTAAGGACCATAAATGGACCAGTATTTATTGGAGTTCCATATATTGCTAAAGGAAAATTCGTTTGTATTGGAGTTTCTAAAAAAACAGAGTATTTTTGGCTTGATTCTACATTAGAAGAAAAAGAATCAGGGAAATTAGTAGCATCAATGCGTCACTTGAATCGTTTTATGAAAGCTGGATCCTCACATTATAAAATTCAATAATTTTTCGTAAGTTTTCAAATAAGTTGGCCCACTTTTAAGAATTACAGTAAAAAATCTTAAATTTGTTGATTATTATAAATAGAAATTTAAGATTATTTATCAATGTATGCAAATTCTTTCATTTTTTGAGGTTTGAAGATAGAATGAAATGGAAACTTTCCATCTTGAAATTTGTTTTCTAAACTCTCTAAACTCGTACCACTTTTTAATAATTTTATATAAAATATACCCTGCTTTTGAAAGATTAATAATAATTTTTTAACATTGATAAAAATAAAATAAAAAAAATTATTTAGTATTGCATTTTAGCGCGGAAAATGAACTATCGGTTTGGAATGTGAAGAAAGAAATTTATTATTCTGGAGCGCTAAGTCCTACAAAAGGCAACGCTTCAGTTACATCATAATAAGTATCTATTGACATTTTTATACCCTCTATTTCTTTACCCAAAATAAGCATTCGATTCACGGCAAGATCCATCGCTTCTTTGAACTTCCCTTCATTTACAGAATAGACTGCAATCCCATGAATTCCTTCTTTTTCAATTTTTACACCAGATCTTAATATTGGTTTACCTATTGTTCGATTATCTGGATATTTTTTCATTACCTCAAGATAAGCTTTACCAGCTTTCTCTGCTTGAGATGCTGGGTACCAAGTTTGACTTACAATTAAAACCATATTAAAAACACCTCATTTTAAATGGATTATTATTTTATAATTTGGATTTCTAAAATTAGAAACAAGAATAAATGAACATAATTATATTTAAATTTTTACATTTATGTAAGTGAAATAAAGTTCTATAGCAATTAGTTGATTATTTTGTTTTTTATTCTTTCTATAGTATAAAGATTAGATTTTAAATATAAAATAAATTCTTAGATATTTTCTTAATGTCATTTCATACA
>JBHLLG010000160.1:3615-4041 GCA_048885925.1 Candidatus Hermodarchaeota archaeon | reverse complement strand
TATCTGTATATAATTTTGTAAGATTAGATATAAATCCAATTTATTACGCTCAAGATTCTTACGAGACTTTAATTGAAGGAGAGCAAGAAGATGATGAAACTTTAGTTGTAATAACAGGTAAAGTCACTAAAGATTTAAGATTATCTTTATCAGAGATAAAATCAGATAAATACAAACAGGTTAAAGATAAAACATTTAAAATTGTTACGCTAGTAGAACCACATTATTATGTGTATAGCGGTGCTACGCTATGGAGCATTTTAGAAGAAGAAAATATTTTAAAACCAGATGCTACTACATTTACATTCATTGGTTCAGATGGTTATGAATCTCCTGAGCCCCTATCATTGAAAGATGTAGCAGAGAAGTATGAAACTGATGTTATTTTAGCATATGAAAAGGATGGAGACCCTATATACAATGATG
>JBHLLG010000160.1:0-3605 GCA_048885925.1 Candidatus Hermodarchaeota archaeon | reverse complement strand
GTTATTGATGATGATGCTATTCCATCTGGGGAAGTTAGCTCTCAATATTCTGTTAAAAACCTAGTAGAAGTAAGAATAGATTAAGTGAGATTTTAGTTATGGAAAGAAGAGAACATGAAAATAAATCAATAGATCAAGGTAAAATTACAGAACCTTCAAAAGAAGAATTCCAAGAAACAGGAATGGGTTTAGAGAAGTCTAAAAGACTTTCTACGTTAGATTTGATCTATTCAGCGATTCTTGGCGTTATGGGAGGGTTCATCTCTAGTCTTATTCCGTTTAGCCTTCTGATTAAAGTATGGTATCCTCTCACAGGTGGTACACAATTAGTTTCAGGGCATCATGTAATATGGGCTTCTATCGCATATGGTTTAACGCGTAAAAAGCAGAATATCATAGTAACCATGTCGATAAAAGGATTGCTGGAATTCCTACTTGGAGATCCATGGGGGCTTCTTATTATTTTTGTCAATTTAATGGAAGGAATCTTTTTAGTAATCGGATTTTTTCTGATGGAAAAAGTTAGAGAAGGCGAGACTAAGTTGGGATGGGGTATTGCTGGAGGGTTTGGTAATTTTTTCCAAGCACCTTTTTTTTGGATATTAAATCAGAGATTTCATTTACATTGGACATTATGGGTTTTAGCATTTATGTTCGCTTTTATTTCTGGAATATTAATAACGGGAGTTTTAGGAAAATTCATTAAAGAATATTTGATTAAAGCCGGGGTTCCGACAACATTTTAAATAGGAGTTGAGCCTTAATATTTCCCATAATAAAACAGCTCTCTCTTTTAAGAACTTCTCTTTTATTTATGGTATAGATAATACAAAAACTCCAGCAGTTTCAAATATTAATTTTAATTTGAAAGAAAGAGATGTCTTAATATTAGCAGGAGCTAGCGGAAGTGGTAAATCTACGCTATCTTACGCTATGAATGGTATCATACCTTGGAGATTAAAAGGTCTAATGAAAGGAAACGTAGAAATTTTTGGTAAAAGTATATGGGATTATAAATTCATGGAACTAAGTAAAATAGTTAGTTTAGTTAAACAGAATCCATTAGAACAATTAGTTACATTTACAGTGAAGGATGAGATCGCATTTGGACTTGAAAACCTAAAATATCCAATTGAAGAAATTGAAAAAAAAATCGAAGAAATTAGCAGATTTTTAGAAATTGATCATTTATTGGAAAGGGATATCGATCAATTAAGTGGAGGTCAAAAGCAGCTTACAATCTTAGCATCATTTTTAGTAATGGAACCTAAAATATTGATTTTGGATGAGCCGATTGCTTTCTTAGATCAACATTCAGAGAGTTTATTATTAAATCGATTGAAGAAACTGATTCAATCGCCCAATTATAACCTAACTCTCGTAATAATTGAACATAGATTATCAAGAGTTGTAAATTTAGCGAATAAAATTATTGTATTGTCCGATCATGGAGAAATTATTCTTGAAGGGACAGTTTCTGAAATTTTAAGAGATAGATTTGATGAATTAAAGTTATGCAACGTGAGGGTTCCTTGGATAACAAATATCTATAGTGAATATAGAAAGATTAATACGAGAAATGTAGATGATTTTGGCGTGCCAACTAATTTCCAACAACTTTTGAAAATTCCTGAAAATTTAAATACTGAACAATTAAAAAAATTGTATCAGCTTCTAATCGATACAGAAATAAGACCAAAAAATCTAGAAAAGTTAGAGTTATATGATGAAAAAATAGAATTTGATGATATTTATATTGAGACCTTAAAAAATATCTCTGAAAATAATATAAATCAATCTTTTTTCAGTAAATCTGAAGATAATATTATTTTAGAAACGAGGGATTTATCATTTGAATATCCAAATACGGGAATTAATGCTATTAATAATTTATCTATTAAGATATATCAAGGAGATTTCATAGGTTTAGTGGGGCCAAATGGTTCAGGAAAGACAACCTTATTATATTTATTAGCAAATCTTTATACACCTACATCAGGAGAGATCTTCTTTAACAATCAGAACCTTAAACAATTCAATCCTTATGAGTATGCTCCTCATATTGGATTTATTTTTCAAAATCCTGAAAATATGATTTTTAAGCGTACCCTTAGAGATGAGATTTTATATGGTCCTAAAAACTTTGGCATTCTGAAGAAAATTAATGAAGAATATCTTTCTAAATTATTTCGTTTAATCGGAGAAAACGACCCCACAAAAAATCCTTTTAATCTAAGTTGGGGTCAAAAAAGAAGATTAAACCTTAGCTCCATATTTGTATACAATCCTGAAATAATTCTATTAGATGAACCTTTCATTGGGCAAGATCAGAGGACAATTGATTCAATTATAGAAACCTTATTTATTGAAAATAAAAGAGGAAAGACAATTATAATCTCTTCTCATGATTATCATTTACTTTTAAAATATACTAAAAGAATAATCGAGCTGAACAAAGATGGAACCCTGAAAGATTATGATAAAAAAGATACTTATTTTTCAAGGCATCAAAATCTTGGACCAGTCATTTTTTTGAATAAAATTAAAGAATTAATAGGAGAGCGTAATATTTAGGTGTCAAGAAAGAATAAAAGTTTGGATCATAAGAGGCTGATATTTGCCTATTTCCCAGGAAATTCAATCTTTCATAAATTAAATCCTCTTTCAAAATTAGTTTTTCTCTTACTTCTTACTATAGTTATATTATTAATAAGGAGCTTAATATTCATGGCAATGGTTTCATTATTTGTTATTTTTTTAGCTTTAATGAGTGGAATTTCTTTAAAGAATCTTTATTTGAAACTAAGATTTATAGTTTCAATCCTAATAGTTAGTGTAGTTTTGAATATATTTTTTAATGCTATTCCCAGTGAAGAAGAAATTATCTTATTTTATTTATTCGGTATTGAATTTTTACCTATTAGAAAATTAGCAGTATATTATGCCTTTAGAGCTTTTTTTCTCGTCTTAACATTGTTTACTTCTTCAATTATCTATTCCAATACAACTAATATGCGAGATTTTGTATATGCATTGATGAGATTAAAAATCCCTTATCGATTTTGTTATGCGTTTATGGTTGGGATTAGATATATTCCTTTAATAGAGCAAGAGGCAAAAACGATATCATTAGCCCAAAGAGCAAGGGGTTTTGGTTATGAAAAAGTAAATAATATAAAGAAAGCTTATAATTGGATATCTGAACGACTACTTATTACATTAGTTTCAATACTTAGAAAAGCTCATACTACATCTATTTCAATGGAAAATAGGTGTTTTGGCATTTATAAAGATCGGACTAACTTAATTAAAATTAGATTTAAAGCAATAGATATTGCTTTTATTATAATTTATGGATTTCTTTTCACTTTAATTTTATTTTATTTATTTCAATTGCTCCCATTACCACAATTCCCTTCTCTTTATCACATTTATTTAAAGAATTTTAAATAATTTAAAAAGCCAAAATAATAATATTATCATTTTTCACTAGTGAATTTTTTTTAGAAGTTCTGCATATCCAACATATTTTTCTCGCTCAATGGTATATTTTTTAACAGCAGAACCCCATCTTATGTTATTTCGAATATTATATAAAAATTGCT
>JBHLLG010000159.1:0-4077 GCA_048885925.1 Candidatus Hermodarchaeota archaeon | reverse complement strand
CCCAAGAGGTAATTTTAAAAGACTACATTTCCATGTCATCCAAGTTGCTAATGCTTTAACTTCATCAAGATTAACACTTGGAGCAAACCTAATACCTCCTTTTCCTGGGCCTCTAACTGTTGAGTGATGGACTCTATACCCTTCATAAATTTTAAGTCTTCCATCATCCATCTTGATAGGAATAGTAACTATTAATGATCTTTCTACTCTTTTAAGATACTCTCTCACATTAGGATCTAATCCCATTTCCTCAGCAACAATATCAATCTGTTTTTTTGCAACTTCAAATGGGTTTTCTACCAACTATTATCACCTTTATAAATTTTTTTAGCAAATTATTAATGTAATTAATACAATTTGAAGCAAATATGATTTTTATAATTAATTCTTGATTTATAAAAAACCTCTAAAAAAAGACATCATAAATTAACTAGGGAATATTGTACAAATTTGAGAGGCTCATAAGCACATCCTCCTGAATCGAGCCCTCCAAGTTGATCCAATATTTTTTGTGGGATAAGATTATCCCCAAGCCATAAATCCTTTAAACTCATTAATGATTCTAAGCCTTTAATTTGTATTATACGGTTTTTTCCTAAATCAAGTGTTTCTAGTTTTATTAATGTCTCAAGACCTTTGATTTCACCAATATTATTCTCTGAAAGAAATAAATTCTCTATATTGGTTAATGAATATAAACCATTAATATGAGAAATTTCATTTTCTTTTAAATTTAGGATTCTTAAACTTCTACATTTTTCCAAATTCTCAATTTTTGATATTTGATTAGCATTAAGCCATAGTGTTTCTAAATTTTCTAAATTCTCAAGACCTCTTACTTTTTGGATTGAATTAGTGTTAAGATACAAGCTTTTTAACTTTTTAAGGTTTTCAAGGCCTTGAATCTCTTTAATTTTATTTCCAGCCAAATTTAAAACTTCTAAATTTTCTAACATTTCAATATTTTTGATTTGCTGTAGTTGATTTCCTGCGATCCAAAACACTTCTAGATTCGTTAAAGCCTCAAGATTATTAATTTCTTTAATATTATTCCATGAAAGATCTAATCTCTTTAATGAATTTAAATTCTCTAATCCTTTTAATTGTGTTATTTGATTCCCTCTTAAATATAGTTCCTCTAAATTTGTTAGATTTTCTAATCCTTTTATTTTATTTATTTGATTGCTAATTAAATGTAAAATCTTAAGATTCTCTAAGCTGTCTAACCCCTTGATTTCTTTAATATTATTACTTCCTAAATTTAAAATTTCTAATTTATTAAAGTTTTCAAGACCTTTGATTTCAATAATCTTATTTGAACTCAATTCAAGATTATTCAGATCTTTAAGCATTGATAATCCTATTATCTCATCAATATCTTTTATTTCTAAAAGACCTAAATCCAGGAATCCATCCTTTACTTCATATTTAACCCCAGCAATTTCAACAGATTTCATTTATTTTACGCCATTTGACTTTTATAAATAACAATCTTATTCTAAATCGATATAAATAATTATATAAGACTTATTATTTATTCATTATTTTTATTTAAAACTAATTCTATGTTCAATTTGGATATCATTCATTTCTACTTCATAATAAGAACTTATAATAATTTGATTTTGTATTATCTAAATATGAAAGCAATAGTCTGTAAAGAATGCGGATATTCTTTCGAAAATAAAGAACCTAGTTATTATTATTGTCCCAATTGTTTGAAAGAAATGAAGTTTCTTAATTTTGAAGCCTTCTGCGGAGCTAAACCTGGAGAACTATATGAGAGAGATTAAATAAGATTTAATATTTATTTTTATTGTATGTTTTACGCTGTTTGTAAAGATTGTGGATTTAGCTTTGAGAATAAAGAATCTGGTTATTATTTTTGTCCTCAATGTAATAAAAAAGTTAAATTCTCTAAATTAGAATTATTTGACGGCGCAAGACCCTCTGAACTTCATGAAAATGATTAAAGTTATAAAGTAAAATATTTTCTTTCTTTTTATGGCAAGAGCACTCTATATGGATGATTCTTATCTTAAAAGTTGGAATGCTAAAGTTGTAAGTGTAAAAGATGATAAATATATTGTTCTTGATAAAACAGCTTTTTATCCTGTAGGTGGCGGACAGCCGTTCGATACAGGACTATTAACTAAAAATGGAGAAGAGTTTAAAGTATTATATGTTGGTAAATTCTCCGGAAAAATTAGTCATGAAGTAGATAAACCAGGGTTAAAAGAAGGTGATGAATTGTCGTGTGAACTTGATTGGGAACGAAGATATACATTCATGCGTTACCATACTGCTTCTCATCTAATTAGCAATATACTCTACAGAAGGGCTAATGCGAAAATTACGGGAAATCAAATTGAGTTAGATAAAACCCGAATGGATTTTTCAATGCAAGATTATTCTCCTGAAAAATTAAGAGACTTTGTAGAAGAAGCAAACAAAATTATTGAGCAAGATTTACCTATTACTATTGATTATATGACTCAAGAAGAAGTTTTAGGAAAACCAGAATTAGCACGCCTAGCTGTAGGATTACCAGAAAAAATTAAAGAATTTCGGATTGTGAGAATAGGCGATATCGATGAACAAGTTGACGGTGGGACTCATATTAGTCACCTTAAAGAAATCGGTAAAATTGAGGTTACCAAAACTGTAAATAAAGGAAAAAGCAATAGAAGAATGTATTTTATACTTGAATGAAATAGAATTTTTTATAATAGGCTGATTTTAAGTTAAATACAGGTTTTTGACGTTTTTATTAATCTCTGTAACTTTTACACAAAAGTTATAAGATCCTACAAGTATTCCGAGTTCGGAAGCCGTATCAAGAGAGTAATATTAACGGCTGGCGACCTTACATTAATTATATGACAGGAGGAGTACCCACTGCCGATTTTATTTGGAAAGATTGGTACGGAACAGCAGGCGTAGTAAATTATCAATTCTACTGGCTAGACGTCGTTTAACTGGCCAACCTTGAGGAATTATGGAAGTGTTATTTTAATTTATATATAGAAAAAGGAGGAACAAGTTTAGATAAATGTCTTCTCGAATGACCACACCTAAACCATAAATCCTCCTACTCTATATATCTTTTTTTTTCTATTTAAAATTGATTTAAGGAATTATAAAATTCTTTAATATTCAATAAAATTAATTTTTCGAATATATTTAATTTTTAAATTATTAGAGGTCATAATAGAGAGATTTCTATGATTACCTTAAAACTATAAAAATAAGGCATAGGAAAAAAGACAAAATCTATATAAATATAATAATCTAATTATATTTTGTTCATTTACTAAGCAAACACAACTAATTTTTTCTTGAGATCCTATATTTATTTCATACTCAATGGATAAAAAGAATTTAATTAAATAAAGACCTGATGATTGTATAATGGGAGAGAATGAAATTGGTCCAAAAAAGAAAAGAAAAATATTTAAAACTCTGAATAGAAAGCAAAAAATTGGTATTGGAACTACCAGCATTATAGCACTAGCAGCAATTGTTAGTGGAGTATATTTCTTTTGGGAACTACAAGAGAAATCAGAACCTATATTTATCTGTGGTTTGGATCATTCTCCAGATTCAATCGATCCGCTTAAAAATCCAGGTCCGAGATATGCAAATTTGATTATACTTGATCAGGTGGCTGAAGGATTATTTGCATACGACCAAAACAAAACAAACACGCCTATTATTCCTAACCTGGCACTAAATGGGACTTGGAGCTCTGATTACTTAAATTTTACTTGTAAACTTAGAAAAAATGTCTCATTTCATGATGGAACACCATTTAATTCTACAGCTGTAAAATGGAACTTTGATAGAATTTATAAATTTATTGAAATTATGCCGAATTCTGATATATGGGCTTGGTCTTCTGCGTTTTTAAGTTTAGAAGGTAAGCCGATCATAAATCACACTGAAATAATAAATGATTATACTGTAAAATTTGTCTTAAACCAACCTTATGTTCTTATAAAAGATTTACTTGCCCTCTGGAACTCTTACATACTTTCCCCGACCTCTACTCCTGAAGATGATTTCATCGATATTGGG
>JBHLLG010000158.1:0-4111 GCA_048885925.1 Candidatus Hermodarchaeota archaeon | reverse complement strand
ATATTCCCATTTATTAAAATCTTCAGGATCTCCTCCTTTCTCTAGAAATTCAACAAAATTCTTTAATCCAACTAAAATTTGATCTGCCATTTGCTTAAATATTTTTGATTGCTTTTTATCTTCAAATTCGGTCCAAATAGAAACTTCTGTTATACTTCCTTTTTTAGGAGTTAAAACGTAACCAATTGAACTAATATCGCTATTTTCCATGTGCCAAGTAGCACTTATATCTTGCTCTTCTTCAGTATTGATAATTGTAAAACCTCCAAGGTCAGTGTCTAAATGGGTTTTATTATTCTCTATTTCAACTACAGAGCTCACGACTGGGTTCCACTTTGGAGTATTAAAACCATCTGTCACTATTTTATAAATTTTTTCAGGTGTAGATTTAATTTCAACTTTTCTTTCTAACTGTGGCATAAAATCATCATCTTCCAGATTTCAAATAATTATAATATACATTTTTATATATATTTGTATAATTTTTAAAAAGCTTAATACTGAATATCTAACCACTTAAAATTGGACTCCATTCAACAATCAATGTAAAAGAAGAACCAAAATGAAAATACAAAAGTACTATTCATTTACGTTTTAGATATTAGAATTATTTAAATATCATTAATGTGTAAATTTAGAATCAATACACATTTTTATAGCGTTTTGAAATTTTCATAATAATTTTAATTTTATACGTTATTATTTAAAGGAGGTTAGAAATATTGGGAAAAGGTAGTACCGCTTTAGGCGTAATAGGTTTAATTTTAGCAGCAGGTGGCTTAGGATTTGGAGGTTTAGCGTGGTTGTCTGTATCACGTGTAATAAATGAAGTAGAGAGTTTTTCCGAACAAGAGATATGGTATAAATTCAATGATACCATTTTTAATAGTGATCCAGTCTATTCATATTTAACATGTTCAGGTTTAACGGTTGAATTCGAATTAGGTCCAAATGAATCCGTGTACTTTAGTTTTACAGCTCGCGCACATATAGAAGTAAAGACAGGCTGGTCGCGAATTACTACTTATTTCAAAGTAGATGGAGTTTTGGAAACTGATCCAAGTGCAGAGGTGGGAATGTATAATGGAGCTTTTACGGTTAATTTCATGTTAGCTTTGCAACATGTAAGGCATGACTTATCACCCGGTCTACACAATGTTACTGTAGTTTTATATGGAGATTACTCAGGTAATTATATTTACAAGAGTTCATTATTTGTCCAAACATTCCCCACTTAATTTAAGAAATTCAAATTGTATTTTATAAACTTAAATCCTAATAATTTTTTTCTTTCTTAGTAGGAAATTTAACTCAAAATTGAGCATTATGAATAATAGTTCTACCCATTTAATAATATATTTTCTACAAGAAAAATTGACAAATTCTTTTTAAATTATAATAAGTAATTATAATTACGGAATTTAGTAATTAATCTTAAAGTATTATAGTTTAATTTTTCTAATTATAAGGAGTTAAAAAAATGATATTCAATCTTTTGCAGACATATCCATTTGAACCATATCATTGGATTTTTATGCTAGTTGGAGGTATAATTTATTTTGTTTCAAGTCTATATATCGCTAAATATATGCATAAAGATGCAATAAAGAGAGGTATTAAAAATAGTGAATTTTGGCTGTTGATAGGTTTTATACTTAACGTATTTGGATTACTGCTTTACATTTTTGTTAGGAAAAATTACGAAGAGAGAACATAAGACGCAAAACCAAAATATATACATAAAATTTTTTTTCCAAATTATTACTTTTTATAGATTAAAGAAAGATTAAAATCCACATTCTAATTAATTTATTTTTATCAATTCTATTAGGTTAATTTAATTTCAATCCCAAAATCAATTAAAGTCTTACAACGCCAAGGTGCGAAAATATCAGATTTATATTTACGAGATTTAAATCGAATTTAAATAAGAATAAAGAAAATTAATAAAAAGAATTTATTCAACTGTTCTTAAAAGTTCCTCGATTTCTGCTTGAATAACTTCTGGTTTTTTCGCTGTTTGACCTGCAATCGCAAGCTGCCTTTCTATAATAGGTCTGTGAAGTGTGTTCATCGCACAAAATGGAATCTCGCGAACCTTAGAGGAGTCTTCCGGATCGATAACTCCGTAATGGACAAGGCATCTGCATACTCTATCTAAGTCAAAATTGTAACTATCCTGAAAATGCATTGAGGAAATTAACAAGTTCTTGGTATGCAGAAAATTGGCAGCAGAATTGAAGTTTGGGTTCATTACCAAACGAGCAAATCCTTGGTACGTTTTACTGGTAAGAATTTTTTGTGGATTCTTTATATAGCGAACTGCACCAGCAAAGTAATACGCCTTCATAATCTGACGATATCCTAAATCAGTCATGTCATCAACAAATTCCCCTATTTTCGAAAAAATTTTTCCAAAGTCTTCAAGATTAATCCCCTTCAAAAAGCTTGTAGGTTTAGGGACTTCTCTCTCTTGTACCATATCCCAAACTTTGTTTGACCATTTAATTAAACCATCCACATCAAAATAATTTTCAATGGCATCCCATTCATCTTTGTCATTTATAACAATGATAGTACAAAAGCCGCAATCTTGATGACTTGTCATGCTAAAAACTGGCATTTCATCGAACCACGCTAGTAATTGTGTCATTTTAGCAGTCGTTGCGATGGGATAAAATTGTCCAATCGCTCCATTAGTATGTTCATTTATAGCCTTTTTAAGATCAGAAGTTGTATATCTAATATCCATTAATTCTTCAAAACTAATACGTCCTGTTAATGAAACAGGTTGAAAAATAACTCCTGAAATAACGTCGGAGTTATCTTTGGCAAAATCTAAAATATTTCCTATTTGATGGTCATTTACCCCTTTCGCTACAGTTGGGACTAATACTATACCAAAAAATCCAACTTTTCGGCTGTTTTCAATTACTTTCTTTTTAAGAGGCCATAAATTCACACCTCTTATCTTTTTCCATACTTCAGGATCATCTGTAGCATCAAATTGTAAATAAATCGCGTTCATTCCTGCATCTTTGCATGCTCTTAAAAATTCAGGATCTTTACCAAATCTGACACCATTGGTGGTTACCATCAGTTCAGTGAAACCAAGTTCTTTTCCCTTTCGAATAATATCAGGAAGATCATCCCTTACTGTGGGTTCTCCACCAGAGAGTTGTAGTAAAACAGCGGGAATAGGTTTTATAGATCTAAAGTGTTTCATTATTTGGACAATTTCATCAAAAGTAGGCTCAACTACATATCCCTTAGCTGAAGCGTTAGCAAAACATATAGGACAAGTGAGATTGCATCGATTTGTAATGTCAATTAAGCAAATATTAGGAGCACTTTTATGGTTAGTACATAATCCACAATCATATGGGCATCCCTTATTTACTTCTTTAATTCCAGAAGGAGTATATTCTGGTTGAGTAGTATTGTTTACAGTAGAGCCAATCTCATATGTAAATTTTTGTTGCCACTTATAATCATCTGGATCAATTGACAATTTATCAAAAAATTCTCCATGATCTTTACATGTTTTTCTCATCATAACCCAATTTGTTTCTGGATCTACATAAATTTCAGCTTCAATATGCTTTACACATTCAGGACATATGCTGGTAGTTGTTCTAATAATCTCTAGGTCTTTCCTTTGGGAACTTTGAGTTTTGAGTTCTGTCATAAGAATCTATACTCTGTTTTAATTTATTTAGAATAGTGTTTCAATAAATAGTTATTCTATTAATTAAATCATTATAATTTATATAATTTACATGACACCTAATAATATTATCGATATTATTAAAAAAAAGCTTAAATCTTAATAAAAAAGAGAAAAAATCTTTTTGAAATTGATATTTTTATTTGTTCTTTTTGGTTTTATATCTATCTTTAAAATTAATTAATAAAGATTTATTTTATGAAGGAAAAGAGATTTCAGATTATCTCATAAGATTTCATTACAAATATTATGTATTTAAATACAAGATTTATAACTTTAGAATTAAATAATGAATTCTCTTTTACTTTCTTGATGAAATCAATATCTATTTATAATCACTAATTTTAATAATAAAAATGAATTTTTAAGGGGCAGAAAGTTGAA
>JBHLLG010000157.1:0-4115 GCA_048885925.1 Candidatus Hermodarchaeota archaeon | reverse complement strand
CCAACTAAATTAAAAATAGAAGTGAGTATTAATAAAGAAAATAAAATATTAAATTATTTGTAAAATCATTCAAAAATAGAGAATAATTTAAAATTTAATTAAATAATATCAAGTTCCTTTAATTTCTCTTCTGAGGGTTTACCAGTTTCCCAATCCCAATTTCTATATTTATAATATCTTCTTAAATTTTCTTCTAATTCTAACTTTACATGAATAGTTTTTCCAGATTTCAATTCTTGTTTTAAGATTTTTGGTAATTTGTCATCTTCCCTTGTAATTCCTAATTTACAATTTATTAATCTTTTAAGATTATTGATACGTTCACCAATTTTTAAAATCGATTTTTTATCATAATCAAAACCTGTAGCGGCGTTTATATGACCGACTATATGATCTAAGCTAAGCCTAATAAAATCACAATCAACCGCAGAATCATCAATAGCTCGTATATCTTGTAAAGCAATAACTCCTTTTTCTCTCCCCATAATTATAGGTCTACTATTGCCCATTTTCACTTTCAAATCAGGATATGATACAGATGTTATTTCTACACTATACCAATCACATTTTTGATTATTAGCACCTACACATGAAGTAATATAGCTTAAAGCTTGCCCTGCAAAAGCTCTTGGATCATGCATAGGCATTTCTAAGCCTTTCACATGAGCTGCTAATTCAGGATCAATCCCTAGCTTTTTAGCAATTTCCCGCACACCTTCAGCAAGTAAATTTCCAATTCCTTCTTTTTTTGAAATTTTATTAATTAATTTTAATATTAAATCACCGTTACCCCATTTTATTTCTTCGAGATTGATTTCATCCAAAAACGGTTTTATATTATCATTATTAAGGTTATTTTCAATTAAATATATCAAAAATGCTATACATACTCCAGTTGAGATTGTATCAATACCATGAATATTACATAGATGGTTAGCTAATATTACCTCTTTGGAATTAAAGAGTCCACATAAAGGTCCTAAAGCAGCAACTGATTCATATTCTGGACCATCAACTTTTATTTCTTCATCATTTATCTTAATAATCGTTTGTTTACCACACCTCATAGTGCAACCAGCACAACCATAATCTAAAACAGGATATTCCTCTCTTAATGTTTTTCCGGTTAATTTTTCGGCTGGAAATTCTGTTTTAGTAAAATAATATGCAGGAGTGTCTCCAAGTGCCATTCCAATATCAAGATAACAATTTGTTCCATATAAAGTATATAAAAGAGGTGCTACAGATGCGAGAAGAGATCCTTTATTTGAATCTTCTGCCTTCTTTATTAATTCTTTACCAATATTATGATCAGCTAATTTAACTTTATTAGTTCCATGAATAGCAATTGCTTTTAAATTCTTTGAACCCATTAGAGCACCTAAACCACATCTACCTTGAGCTCGACCTTCATCGTTTATTATAGCAGCATACTTTACCAAATTTTCTCCAGCAGGTCCTATACATGCAACTCTTATCTTTTCGTTTTGTAACTCCTTTTTAATCAATTCCTGAGTTTTATACGTACTTTTTCCACATAAATTACTTGCATCTTTAAATTCAAAAGTATTATCGTGGATATATAAATAGATAGGATTCTCAGATTTTCCCGTAATTACTATAGCGTCAAATCCACTATTTCGTAGTGAGATACAGAAAAAACCTCCCGAAGTTCCTTCCCCCCAAATTCCTGTGAGTGGTGAAATTCCAGTCACAGAATATCTCCCAGAAGAAGGTCGAATTGTTCCTGTTACAGGTCCAGTAGCAAAAATTAACGGATTTTTATCGGAAAAGGGATTACTTTTTAAGATTTCATAATCGCTCTCAGATAATAATTCATATGTTAGTTTAGCACTTAATCCCGTTCCTCCAAGATATTGTTTCGCAATCAACTTATCTAAGTGTTTAAAGTTAACTTTTTGGCTATTTAAATCAATATAGGCAATTTTTCCATTATAACCATTTATTTGTTCACTCATTTGTAATCACTTAAAATTTTAACTAAAAATCAATATCCTTTCCATCCCAAGCATATTCAAATATTTTCCTACAAAATAGTTCATTTATTGGGCGTTGTGCACTAAATACTGCAGCATCATTAATAGCATAATCAACTAACTTTTCAAGTTTTTCAAAATATTCTTTTCTATTAATTAACGGATCTTTTACATTTCTCACACAGGTTGGACCATCAATAGAATGGATGAAATTTTTAACTCTTTGAATAAGTTCTCTTATCAATTCCTCTCTATTTTTGTTTTCATTCTCAATCGCAAAAATTGGACACAATTGTTTCCATTTTTCAGCAACTTTCGCTTCGAAACCAAGAGTATACGGTAAAAATAAGCAACAAGAAATACCATGGTGGATATTAAAAATCTTTCCTAGACTATGACCTAAAGCATGGTTCAATCCAGGAGTTTGGTTTCCATATGCTCCAAAAGCAGCCCATGTGGATGCCATTTGCATATGGCTTCGAGCTTCTGTATCTTTTCCACCGTATTTATAACAACGGGGGAGATACTTAACAATCTCCTTAATGACAGCTAAATTAATAGCATCAAAATACGGATTACCCCAATTTGTTGTAAAAGCTCCCAATGCATGAGTTAATGCATCTAAACCAGTTGCCATTGTTAAGAATGGTGGCAAATCTTTTACGAAATCTGGATCTAAAATGGTAATATCAGCTAGTAGTTCCTCATGTACCACTTCAATTTTTTTTGGTGGATCTCTCGCAGTATCTGTAATCGTAGCATCTTGTGAATTTTCTGATCCTGTTCCAGCAGTAGTTGGTATAAAGATTAAGTATTTAATCTTTTTACGTAATCCAAGAGGTCCTCCAATACTAGGTATAATCATGAAAAGATTTTGCTCTGGTTTTTCATATTTTACCATTATCATTTTAGCTGTATCCATGACACTCCCTCCTCCAATTGCAATCATAATTTTCGGATTATAGGTTTCACATACTTTTACTCCTTCTTCTATTGTAGGTATTGGGACTTCTGGTGAAACATTCGACCAAACTCTGTAATCCATGTCGATTAATTTAAGGTAATCCTCAAGATTTTTAATAAACTTCTCAGTAAATGAATCAGTAATAATTAAAGCCCTTCTTTCTTTTTTTTCAATAATTGCTTCTAAAAATCTTGTTACTCTGAGTATTGCCCATTTACCAGTATATATTCTTGATAAAAAAAAATTAGTCTCTATTCCTCTTACAGCTCTAGCACCCATAATTGGAAATAGATCTTTAGCGATTTGTGATTCATACCAAGCAGACATTTTAATTAATTCCCCTTTATAATCTAAGTTAATATTTTAGATTAATAGATAATAAAAATAATTCAATAAAAAATATTTTTAATTAAATATCCGATATTATCTTTGAGAAATTATAAGAAGAGCCTCAAAAAATTAATTTATTTTTAGGTTTTAAAATTATGATGATAAAATTAAATATGAATGAAATGTATAAAGCGCCTCCAAAAGAAGTAATTTTTCACGCAAAAAAAAGTATTGATCTGATTAATAGATACACTCCTCAAGAAGAAGTGGATACATTATTGGATGAGTTATCTATTTACGCTAATGCCCCGCAGGAATCAATTATTTTGAGTTCAGGTTCAGATCTCTTAATAAAAGAATTTATATTTCTCTTTTCAAATAATAGGAAAATCATAATTGCTGAACCAACCTTCATTATTATAAACAACTCAGCTCAAAATACTGACTCTCCTTTAATAAAAATCAGATTAAATGAACCAAACTTCAAACTTCCGTTAGAACCTTTACTTAATGAATTAAAAACACCATCTTTAATTGTATTCGATAATCCTAATAATCCAACTGGAAATTTAATACTAACTAAAAGCGATATTGAAAGCATCTTAGAATATGAAGATGTGATTCTATTAATTGATGAGGCTTATTTCGAATTCTCAAAAGTTAGTTTTGTTGATTTAGTAAAAACTTATCCAAACCTTGCGATTTTAAGAACTTTGAGTAAGTCTTTTGGATTAGCAGGATCCGGAATTGGTTATTTAATTGCAGGAGATTTAATACGTAAAAAATTCCAAGGTTTAGAAATTATGTTGCCATATCCAAGTGTA
>JBHLLG010000156.1:0-4147 GCA_048885925.1 Candidatus Hermodarchaeota archaeon | reverse complement strand
CAGTAGTTATTGAAGATATTACAAAACAAGTTTATAACGAGCTGAAAAACCTTCTATCGACCCTTCCATATGTTGGTAGTGACAAATCTCCTTATACTCCATTGATGATCCAATCAGCAGAATAGATAGCATTTTATAAAGGTTGTAAGTCTCTAGGTTTATCTGAACGAGAAATGGGACAATTAATTTATCAAATTGCTGAGAAATATGCTGAATCTATCCCATCACTTAAAAAATGGTTATATCGAAAAGCAATTTTCAGCAAAAAAATGAAGAATTTTTGGAGAAGTTGGTTATAAAAGAGTTAAAAGAACTTATATCCTGAAAATTGGGCTGGAGATTTTGTAGAAGATGATGGTAAATCATTTAGTTATTGTTTTAACTTTACTGAATGTGGATTTCTTAAACTTGTAGATAAAGAAAATGCGAGAGATATTGCTCGGTATGTATGTTTATGTGATTATGCTAGGATGCGAGAACTTGGTATAGGATTTAAAAGAACTAAAACGCTTGCATCAGGAGCAGATATGTGTGACTTTCGATTTATTAATAACTATCAGACACCAAAAGGTTGGCCTCCAGAAGATCTTGAAGAATATAAAGCTTCGGATAGAATATTGTAAAAAGAATTAATTAATAAAGGAATAAGTTTAGAGAGAATTGAGGAGAAGTTATATTATAGAGAAAACCAATAAAGTTAATGGATAATGTCTTCTCTCTAATCTCTCTATCCAAAAGGGGATTTAGTGATCAAAGCTGTTACAGCTTTTTTCAATATTGCCTATTTAAAGCCCACAGTTTTTGATATTATACTAAAGTGAAAAAAATACAAAAGTGAAATATAAAATAATTAAATTATGGTTTTACTAATATTTGTTTTGGATCATATTCATCTGGATCCCTGCCGTCTTCAAGAAATTCAACGAAATCTTTTAATCCGTTTAAAAGAATCATATTTGAACGTTTTAGTATTTTTTCATGCTCTACAACTTTATAATCAACCCAATAAGATAAATCGGTCATGTCACCTTTTTTTTTTAAAATATAACCATATCCAATAAATTCAGGGTGTTCTGTTTTTACGGAAATCCTTTCATTTTCCATTTGGTCTGTAATTGTATATGTAAAATCTCCAACAGTTGATTTTACAAAAGCTTTATCAGGACCAAGGCTGTCGATTTCTTTTATGGTCATATTCCATCTTGATATAAGTGCTGGATCTCTAATAGCGTCCCAAACCTTCTTGGGTGGTGCACTAATTTTAATTGCGGTTTCAACCTTTGGCATAAACTCACCTCATAAATATATGACCTATTGTAAGTAAGATTGATTTTTATACATTTGTGTCATTGGACTAAATTACAATTATGAAACAGGAAATACAGTTATAATAAAAAATATAATGTGAAAAAACTAAATTATTACTCCTCTAATTTTGATTTTAAGGTAAGTTCAGCAATTTTCTGAAAAATAAGTTTAACATTATGTCCTGTTATTGCCGAAGTTTCAAAAAAAGGAGCACTTAATTTTTCGCTTAAATGTTCTGCCATAGGGAGTATAATCTTTCTTTCATCCTTCAAATCAACTTTATTTCCAATTAGAATTCGTGGAATTGAAGATAATCCGTATTTAACGCTTGTGTTAAACCAATTATTGATATTACTGAATGAGCTTGATCTAGTGATATCATAAACTAATATCATCCCATCAGCTCCGTTAAAGTAAGGTCGATGTAACATATAGAATTGTGGTTGACCAGCAATATCCCAAACCATCAAATTAATTGTAGTATCATTACCTAAATCATCCTTTATTGTGACAGGTTCCTTTGTAATATTGACACCAACTGTAGGAATATACTCGTACTCGAATTTATCACCACAGAAATTTGTCAAAAGACTAGTTTTGCCAACAGCAGGATCTCCAATCACTATGATTTTAAAGATCATTTCAGTTCGTTCATGAAACACTAATTTTCCTTCATCTTTCTCCTTAGACATATTTGTACCTAATTTTCGTTTTGTAATTTTTCAGTTTTTAATTAATTAATAAATGAAGTTCGAATATAAAAATTTTAATCATTAATTTTGAAGTTTTATTTGTTTTTTTATTTCAAATTTTGAGGTTTTACTTTTTTCCCGAGAGATAAAATAAACCTCATTTAAGAGAAAATGAATTGTTTTCCAATTTTTTTGTAGGTTCTCTATTATTTCTAAAAGTTTATTCTTGCCTTGTATTTGACCAATACTTAAATGTGGTTTAAAACCATGTTTATATTTATTTACATCATTACAATCAGGTACTAATTCTAGAATTTTTGATTGCAAATTGGTAATTAATTCGGTGGGTTCTGGATTTAGCCATAATGTATATCTTTGCTTTCCATGGTTGAAATAATTGATTTGGTTTAATTTGATTTCAAAGGGTTTAATTGTTTTACATCTTTCTGAAAACTCTTTTACAATCGTGAAATATTCATTTTCAGGTCTAAATGGATAAAGTAAGGTTATGTGTGGCATCCATCTATTAATTTGACGATCATATAATTTACGAATTTCTTGAATTGGATCCCATTTATCTACTGGAGGGATAACTACAACAGCAGAGCTATAGACTTTATTCATAAAGAAATTCAAATAAAAGTGTTAATTATGAAAGAATATTTGTTAAATATTTTAAAATTATTAATAATTTTTTCAGATAATATCTAGAGTTCCAAGTAACTGTAATATTTTCTTTATTTAAAACTATAAAATTAAACTTTTTATGTCAGTATATTTTAATTGCAAATGAAAAAATGAAAATTAAGAATCGTCATTTTATTAAAAAAACCGAATTAAAACCCTTAAAAGACGAAATTCTAAAACAATATGATCAGAAATTTATTGATCAGATATTTCCAAAAAAATCAAATGTAGAACTCATCCAAACTGAATCTGGAGATATCTTATATGCTGTCAATAATGAATTAAAAATCTGGAAATCTAAAGATGGTTATATTCCTGTTTTAACTTTGCTATTGAACAAGAAAGTTGACTTAAAAACGATTGTAGTTGATTTTGGGGCAGTTCGTTTTGTTGCGAATGGTGCCGATGTAATGCGACCAGGTATAACTAAAATAAATCCTTCTATCAAGAAGGGGGATATTGTCCAAATTATAGAAGAGACTCAAAATAGAGCTTTAGCTGTTGGAAAAGCAATGTTTGATGCTCTCGAAATGGAAAAAAAAAGTTCCGGAAAAGTAGTAAAGAATCTTCATACAATTCAAGATCAAATTTGGATATTTGAAAAAGAATTTAGATGAATTCAGCTTTCAAAATTGATTCAAGTAGAGTTTTTTCTGATTCTGCTAGTTCATCAACTGGATAACTTTCTACGTCATAAAAGTCTCGAAGATCCCCACATTCTTTAAATTTACATAAATCGATTATGACTTTCAAACCTTCTTCGATGAATGTTTTATTTTCAAAGTCATCTGAAATATCCATCAGTTTAACGATCGAATTATACTTCCATAATTCATCCTCATAAAATTTGTTATCTAAACGAAGGAAATCCTCAAAAATTTCATGAAAAAACTCTACTTCGGATATCAATTTTAGCCTATAACACCTCAACCCTTACGTGCTGAAAAATACGTAAATCTCCCTTGCAATTATAATTATATATTATTCCATTAATATATTTCAATCCAATTGTTTTAGAAGTATTCCGTTATGATAATACAAACATTGAATTTTTGGATATCAAATGTATGAAATGAATAATTTTTTGCATCCTTTTTTATCAAATTCAGTACTTTTTAGAAAAATTTTAATCATTTTAGGAATTCTATTTTACTTTTTTGTAATATTTTGTAAATTAGGCGTCAATAGATTTGAAATAATAAGAATTATTTGAAAGATTACTAATTTAAAAGCTCATGATATCTACGTATCTACATTAACATATTTTAAATTATATTTTTGGTTTATAATATTATGAGTATCCAAGATTTAGTTATATATGAACAAAAAGGACGAATCGCCACAATTACAATCAATAGAGCGGACAAAGCAAATTCGTGTAATGTTTCGATGTTAAAAGCGATACATGAAAGTTTAAATCAAGCAGATTATGATGAAAAAGTGAAATGTATTATTATAAA
>JBHLLG010000155.1:0-4245 GCA_048885925.1 Candidatus Hermodarchaeota archaeon | reverse complement strand
AAAATGTTAAAATCTAGTAAATCGAAAGAAATAGATTCTAAGATAACTCCTGATTTTGTTCCAATGATTCGAATTGTCTTTTGGAATAGTTTAGGGTTCTTTTTTTTTACATTCTTAATCCCTTATGTCACCGCTCAACTTCTTGAAGCTTCTGGTACCGAGATGGGCTTAACATTCGCTAGTCAAACACTTGGAGGCTTAATAAGCACACCAATTGTAGGATATCTCACAGATAAAGTTTCTAAGAAATTTTTAGTGTTAATTGGAAGTTTTGGTAGAGCTGCTTGTTATATCCTTATGTATCTTGGAATTATTCTTTCATCCTTGATTATTTTTGCAATAGGGCTATTTATACTCGGATTTTTTGCTGGATTTTTTTGGAGCCCTTTAAATGCATTGATTTCAGAGAAATCCCATAAAACATTTCGTTCTTCAGCATTTGGAAAACAAGGTGGAATGCTTGGGAAAGGAAATTTGGTGGGATCAATTGTTAGTTTTTTTATTTTTGGAATAGCAAACTATTTTGTACCAAGTAATCTATTTTTAGTATATTCTCCATTAATTTTATTTACAATTTCTAACATTTACGCGGGTATTATATTTCATAAGAATGTAAATGAAAAATTAACTTTTGATATTCATTTTAATCAGACGAACTCAACAAAAGAAAAAAAAATTGAGGAAACTCGAATTGATTTGAAAAGAGATTCTGATACTATTTCACCAAAATTATCTCTCGTTTTTGTCTTTGGTTTTATCATTTTAATAACCGCTTTTATGACAAGTAGTGCAAATCAGACAATTGCACCGCCATTTTTTCAAGTTTATTTAATAAATGAGCTAAAGGTGACTGATCCAACAATGGTAATGATAATATATTTCCCCAGTCAGATAATATCATTATTACTATCTCCACGGATGGGAAGATTAGCCGACAAAATTAAACCCCAAATAGCTATAGCATTCATAAGTGGATTCGGAGCTCTTGTAACTTTGCTAATAGTAAATAGCTCATCTGGATTAATTTTTGGTATAATTTTAACTTTTGATGTTACCTTAGCATGGGCCAGCTCTTTAGTATTACAAAATGTACTTAGTCGTATCTCTAAAGGACATCGGGGGAAAATATTTGGTATGACTCAATGGATGAGTTTCTTTGGAGCTATCATAGGACCCATTGTTGGAGGGTTAGCTTGGGATCACTTAGGACCACAATCACCATTTATTATCTCAATATTTATAGAATTGTCTGTGATTCCTCTCTATATTACAGCGATAAAGTTATTGAAGCCCTATATGGCAGAAAAAATAGAAGAAAAGTAAAAAATCTCAAAATCAAATTACTTGATTCTTAACCTAATTAAGGATGAAAATCACATTTAAAAAGTGATAAACAAGATCGCTTAAATATACCTAGTAAGCTATCATACTAAAGTTAATTTTTCAAACTTTATTCTTTAAATTAAAGAAAAGTAGGTATAAGAGACTCTTTCTATTTATTTTTAAATTCTACCAAATTAAAACAATTAATAACCTTTCATGTAAAGTTTATATAGCGATTAATCTTGTTTATAATTAAAAACAAATTGACATAAATTATCCCAAAAACTAAAAATTTCAATGCCTTATTAAAAAATGGAATTAAAAACAAAATTTCAAGTTTTTTTATTAATCTTAAGTATCTCTTCTCTCTTTTTTAATCATATAACCTTCTATTTTCCAAAAATTAAGATTCAAAATATTATGAGTTCTGAAAGTGATTTCTGGCACCATATAGAACCTGAACCTGGGTATTCTCGTGATTTAGTTGCTGACTCATCTAATAATATAATAATTCTTTGTTATGAAACCTATTTTGATTTATATGATAAACTGGCATCAAATATTATAATTAGTAAATTTAATGGAACTGGTGAAAAATTGTGGAATACTAAATGGGGAGAACATGGAAATGCATTTCCAATTGCTATTACAGTAGATCTAGAAGATAACATTTATGTAGTAGGGACATTCGCTTTATCATCTGTCCATCAACCAGATGTAATTATACTCAAATATTCTAAAAATGGAATTCTCCAATGGTCTCAATTATGGGGAACAAATGATATGGACCAGTCAAGAGATATCGCTGTCGACTCAGAAAATAGTGTATATGTTTCTGGTGAATTTTACAATTTAACTGAACAAAATTGTGATATATTTCTATTAAAATTTGATGCTAATAGTTGTTTTAAATGGATTCGTACTTATACTGAAAACAGATCTGAATCTGGACGTGCTCTAATTATTGATTCTTTTGATAGGATACATATTGGGGCATCAAAAACAACATACATAGCAGGAAATTATCCATGGGATAATGGAAAGTACATAGAAGAAGCATGTCTATTCACTTATGATAAAAATGGAAATCTATTAAATAAAACAGGTTGGTCAAAAGACTCAGGATGCGCTGTAATGCATATGAATGTGGATCTAAATGATAATATATACATGGCTTCGCGTGGAAGAATTATAAAATTTAACAAGAATATTGAAGTTTTATTAAATTTTTCAAGTATTTCCGGTACTTTTTATGATATAACTGTAGATAATCGAGAGAGTATCTATATGGGATCAAACAAATTTATTGATGATGAAAGGAGTTTTGATTATTTTATTATTGTATATGATAATTCTGGAAATCATGACTATAATTTTACCTATGGAATGCCTGGTTTTGATAATTTAAAAAGTATTACAATTGATAATTTTGATAATTTATATTTACTAGGTGATAATCAGAAGAACATTTCTCTAGTAAAAAATCCTTTATATGTCGAAGAATATACATCCCCTCTAGAAGAATCTGATGAATCCCCTCCAGAAGAACCTGATGAATCTCCTCCAGAAGAACCTGATGTAAATGGACCTAATCTAGCACTATTAATTATTGGCTTAATAATTAGCAGTGTAAGTGCGATTTCTGCTGGATTCATTTTAGTAATTTTTCATTATTTTAAAAAAGTAAAAGTAAAGTAAAAATCAATGTTATTAAAAAGACTCTTTGAGTTAATTAACTAATAGTCTAAATTGAGTGTGTGAAAGAACACAAAAAAATTTCTTTAATTATTTTTTTTTACAAAGTAAGATCTATTTATATTTACCGCCATAAAACGTGCTCAAACTCAATAATGTAAGTTTGTTAGATTTGCGAAATAACTCCTAAAATAATAAAATTTAATTATTTGGGAAGGTTATAAGACATATTAAAAAAACCATGGGCCAGTGGATTAGTGGAAGATCGTTCGCTTGGCATGCGAAAGGCCACGGGTTCAATTCCCGTCTGGTCCATTATTTCCTCTGATAATAAATAAATATCCTCTATATAACCAAATGAAAACTCAATTTCCGTTAAGTTTGAAATAAATAGTAAGAAATCTTAATAATTAAGTTATGCTAAGGTAAAAAGAAAAAGAGAGGAAATTTTGGTATTTCTTCTGATTTTAGGCTATCAAACTTTCCCAATCAAACTTCCATCTATGAACTTCCAACATTAAGAAAAAAATCATAAGAAAAGACGCGATCATATTGAAAAAAGAGATATATGAAAAAATTAAAGATGAGCTGCCCGAAAAGTTAAGAAAAGATATTGAAAAATATGGTTTGGAGAATTTTGATTTCGAAATATTAGATTCTGCTCAGACTCCAGAAGAATTAGATAGAAAGCATAAAGAATACATAAAAAGGTACAATTCTCTTGAATCCCGGAGAAATAATTTACCAGAGGATATTAGGGATAAAGATTAAATCATTACCTTATTAACAATTAACGGATATGTCTAATCAAAAATTCCTTTATTTTCTTTAGTAATTCTATTTCTTTAATAAAAGAAGTAAATATTGTAAACCAGATCCTTACCACCCAATAAATTTTAAATATTCGGAGATAATAATAGTAACTACAATTATGCCAATTAGTACACCTAATGGAATTACTATTTTTATACAATAAGGTGTTTCTTCTTGTTTATTACTTCTTTTTTCTTCATTCATTTTTCTTTTTATCTAATAATAATTTTTATATTTGAGAAAATTTTCCAGATAAATTTCAATATTTCTTCTATTTAATATCATTTTAAAATTATTGGATATTTCTATTTAAAAAAAGCTCTATTTTCTTTATTAAGTAATCTCTAGATTCAGAGTCTGACCATTCTTCTGCATCGAATAGATTCTCTTCTTCTGCTTTTTTATGGAGCCATA
>JBHLLG010000154.1:1381-4263 GCA_048885925.1 Candidatus Hermodarchaeota archaeon | reverse complement strand
TAGCTATGATCTTTTTTAAATCTACCACCTTTATAAAGGAAGATTTATTTAAATAAAAATAATAAAAAAACCTAGAAATAAAGAATATAATTATTTTACATATTGAAAATCACAATTATCAATTAATATTATTATGTCAGAAGAAGAATTTGATGATGAATCTGATGATGAATTCGAAGATGAAGAGGAAGAAGAGGAAGAGCTAGAAACAGAGGAAGAAGGAGAATATGATTATGAAACAGAATTAGATTATAAGATTGAAAACGTGGTAGCAACAGTCACAGTAGAAATTACAGAGAAAATAGACCTTAATCAAATAGCAAGACGACATGCAGATGTTGAATATAACCCAGAACGTTTTCCAGGTCTTGTAATGCGAATTGAAAAACCACGTGCTACAATTTTAATATTTTCTACTGGAAAGATGGTCGTTACAGGTTTAAGACAAGCATCAGAAGCAGAAAGAGTTGTTGATAAAGTTGTTAAAAATATTAGAAAAGCAGGTGTAAAGTTATCTAATCCAGAAATTACTATACAAAATATTGTAGCTTCTGGTGATTTACATACCAATATTGACCTTAACATGGCAGCGATCGTAATGGAATATGCCATGTATGAACCTGAAGTATTTCCTGGATTGATTTATCGAATGCAGGATCCGAAAACGGTTTTTCTAATATTCAGTACAGGGCGTATAGTTTGTACTGGAGCAAAACAAAAAGAAATCGTAAGAGATGCTGTTTTAAAACTAAACCAGCAAGTTAGAGAATTAGGTGTAGCAAAAAAAGATATTGGCGATTCAGAGTATCAAGATATAACTTTTATTTAATTTATTTAATTTCCTTTTTAAGTATTTTTTCTTTTTTTAACTCTATTTAAGATTATTTTAGATTATTCTTTTATTGAATTGTTTTCTTTTGGTTAATAGCATTAATGGAATTAAGATATTCATTGTATAATTGTTCAATTAATTTAAATTCTTTAGCCTTATTATATGCAAGTAGAAATAGTTGATTAAGTGATATAGCATTACTAATTTCATAAATATCATCATTAAGTCCAATTGTATCACTATTTTGATCAATAAAGTTGCATAAGATATACCTGTTTTCATTTCTCATATTTATTTTGTTTAAAGCTCCAAACATCCTAAGAATTAAAGGTGTTTGAAATTTAACATTAGTAGTTTGTAATGATTGAAACATTTTTAAATACTTATTTCTTTTAAGAGAGACCGACATAAATATGAAAATAGTATAATATTTATTTTAATGAAAGTGATACTGGGATATTATCTAAGATTATTGAGTTTTGCTGAATATTAGACACGAAACTTAAAAGGAATAATCAAATCCTTTAAATTTGTTTATAGGTTCAGAAAATTCATATTCAACTTTTTCTACTTGAGCATGCGCAGGACCTTTTTTTGAAAATTCTAAAAGCTTAAGTAATTTATCTTCAGGTCCTTGCGCTTCTATATAAACTGTTCCATCAGGCATATTTTTAACAAATCCACTTAATCCCAAATTTCGTGCAATCTTGCGTGTAGTATAACGAAAAAATACGCCTTGAACATATCCAAATACTTTAATCTTTATTAATAATTCTTTCATACCTTTAAAAAATAAAAGCGCTTTTCAGGATTATATCCAACAATTTCATTTTTTATAAGTGTTTCAAGAACATTAAGTAGCCATCGATTACTAGTATTTATCACTTTTTTAAAATCCTCAATGGTAACACTATCTTTTATAGCTAATAAGAATAATATCTTGCCTTTTACCGATAAATGATTTGATTTTGTAATTGCAGTGAATTTTACATCAAAATCATATTCTCTTGTCTTTAAATAGGCAACTTCATTACTAAGCTTTGTTATTACTTCATCTGTAGTTCTAAATGCATCTAAACTAATATGAAACATGGTTTCCAAATGTTCTTTTAACTTTTCTTCATCTAATTCCTTATCAATTTCTTGATTAAATTTCTCAAGTATCTCCAGATAATCATTACCGTCATCGAACTTGCTTAACACTAAAACGATTATAATCTCCTTATTTTCATTATAATAAGAAACTGAATTCCAATTTTTTTCTTCTGTTATAATATAAGATTCAGTGAAATTATGTGATATTGTTATTTGTTGAACTACGGGATTTGGGATCTCTAAATCTTCCGGATACTTTAAATGAATTGTCCCACCTTCAACCTCATCCCATCTTATTAGAAAGATACCGTTTGGCATGACAGAATCTAGTTTAAATCCTAATAATTAAATAAATTTTTACTATTAAAAATTTAATTCTTATTTACTTAATTAATCAAATATAATATCGTAATATATATATTTGAGTGAAAGCAGGTTAAATTTAGCCATATTTTCAGAGAATACCTAAAAAAATAAATAATACCAGATTGACTTTATCATATAGAGGATTTAATATGGTTGTATACTATGTATATATCTTAGAAGTTATCGCTAAGAATGGAAAAAAGAATTATTATACAGGATATACCAACGACCTCTATAGGAGATGGCAGGAACATCGAAGTGGAACGGGCGCTAGATTTTGTCGGGGTAAAAAGCATATTGAATTAAAATATTTTGAAACTTACCTAACTAGACAGAAAGCAATGAGAAGGGAATTGCAAATTAAATCTTTTTCTAAACAGCAAAAATTAGATTTGATAAAAAGTTTGAGTAACAAAATAAATTAGATGATTTCTTTATGAATAAAAATAATCTTTTAATCTGCTTAACAGGTTTACCCGCTTCAGGTAAAACTACATTTGCTAATTGTTTAAAAGATGCCCTCGAGAAAAAATTTATTGATTTAATAGTGAAGATCATTGATCCTGATCTTATTAGAAAAAATTTAACC
>JBHLLG010000154.1:0-1281 GCA_048885925.1 Candidatus Hermodarchaeota archaeon | reverse complement strand
ATTAAATTAAGAAAAATTTTTGTGAAAAAAAACAAAAATAAAGCACTTTCTCAATCAGAAATAACAAGATCTTTTAAAACGTTTTTAGAAAAAAATCTAAACATAACAATTTCTGAGGATTTTTTATAAACAACTTTTATAAAAATTAAAGAAAAAGAAATTAAACCATTATTACTTTATTCAATTGTGTTTGGTTTAATTTATTTTTAAAATTTTAACAAAATTATTGAAAATGTCACAAGAAAAAATTATAAAAAAAAAGGCAAAACTAAGGATTGAGAGATTAGAAAAGAGTCGAAGTGGTCGTTCTCTTTGTTATATAGATCAAACTATAATGCTTGATTTAGGATTAAATACTGGAGATATTATAGAGATTAAAGGAAAGAAAAAAACTACGGGTATTGCTGTTTCTTCCGTGCAAGATAGAGACAGTGGAATTATTCGTCTCGATGGACTTCAAAGACTTAATGCTGGAGCCACAATTGGAGAATATGTTAGTGTTGAATTAGCAGAAGTATATTCTGCTATCGAAATAGAATTAACTCCTACGCGTCCTAATATCGATCTAAAAAGGCAAGCAGAAGCAATTAAGAGTAAATTGATTGATAAACCTGTAGTTATTGGTGATATTGTAGATGTTCTGGGAACATTCGTCCAACAAGATTTATCAGAAAACCCAATGTCTGATTTTATGAAAATGTTCCAGTTTGGAGGGAAAAAAAAGCCAACCTTAGGAACATTAAGATTAATCGTTGAAAATTTAAAACCATCAGATAAAATTGTTAAAATCACAAGAGATACAATAATTAGGGTTAATAAGAGAGTTGCAGTTTTAAATATTTCAGGGGGAGTTGTTACTTATGATGATGTTGGAGGTTTAACTGACGAAATTCAAAGAATTAGAGAGATGGTTGAATTACCCTTAAAACATCCAGAATTATTCCATCGTTTAAATATAGATCCTCCAAAAGGGGTATTATTTCACGGACCTTCTGGAACAGGTAAAACACTTATGGCAAAAGCAGTATCTCAAGAATCAAATGCCAATTTTATAACAATAAATGGGCCTGAAATAATGAGTAAATTTTATGGAGCAAGCGAGGGGCGACTACGTGATATTTTTAGAGAAGCAGAAGATAATGCTCCCTCTATAATTTTTATTGATGAAATCGATTCTATTGCTCCTAAGAGAGTTGATACTTCAGGAGAAGTCGAGAGAAGAGTTGTTTCTCAACTCCTATCTTTAATGGATGGTCTACGTGGTAGAGGTGAAATAATTTG
>JBHLLG010000153.1:0-4279 GCA_048885925.1 Candidatus Hermodarchaeota archaeon | reverse complement strand
TCTAAATTTTTTATTTCTTAGTATTTTAATAGTCTCTTAAAAATAATAAAAAACCTAACTATCTTCTATATAATTGTTATTAAAAAATTAACAAATATAGTTAATATTAAAATACTGTTATAATAGATTATACTGATTATCAGTTTTACTTAACTTTCAAATGAGTTTATTATGGAGGAAATAGATCCAAAGAAACTGACTCCTATGTTGAAACATTGGTATTCAATTCGTAAAAGGTTTCCTCCAGAGAATCTTATTGCTTATCGAATGGGAGATTTCTATGAGTTCTTTTATGACGATGCTGAAAAAATATCAAAACTATTAGGATTGACACTAACAAAAAGAGGAGATGTTCCTTTAGCAGGGATTCCACATCATAGTGGTCATAATTATTTTAACAATCTTATGAATCTTGGTGAAACATTGGTTATAGTTGATCAATTAGAAGATCCATCAACTGTCAAGGGAAGAATTGTGAAGCGAGGAGTTACTCGGATACTTTCACCAGGAACAATTATTGAACCAAACTTACTACAATCGAATAAAAATAATTATATTGCGGCTATGATAAAAGAGAGAAATGGTTTTGGTGTTGCTTTTGCAGATATATCAACAGGAGAATTTGTATCCACTGAATTTCATTTAAAAGAGCAAGATCCACAAGAAAAATTACTTAGTCTATTTTCTCAATATGATCCTGTAGAACTTATTATCCCTCCTGAATTGAAAAAGGATGAGAGACTTTTTATATTATTAACAGATTTAACAAAAGCAATCATTAAACCGTACGAAGAACACGTTTTTCTATATGAGGAGGCTTATACTTTAATTTGTCGTCATTTCAAAATTTCAAACTTAAAAAGTTTTGGTTTAGAAGATAAAGAAATGGCAGTTCAAGCAACTGGAGGATTGTTATCATTTTTAAAAGACACCCAAAGAGATGTAATTCCAAATATTTTTAAAATTAATGTTATACAAGAAAAAAACATTCTACACTTAGATTATATCACGCAAAGAAACCTAGAATTAATAAATTCTTTATGGGATAGAGGGAAAGATGCTACACTATATTCAATTTTTAACCATACACAAACTCCAATGGGAGCTCGTTTATTGAAAAAATATATACTCCAACCTCTAACGAACATTGAGGAAATAAATCAAAGACTAAATATTGTTCAAAAATTCAAAGATGATATATTTTTAAGATCAGATCTTAGGGAAGAGCTAGGAGTAATTGGCGATGTTGAAAGATTTATAAATAGGGTTAATTATACAGGTCGCACTAATGCTAGAGATTTGATAAACATTAAAAACTCTTTAGAAAAAATTCCAATTATCAAAAAATTATTAGAAAAAGCAGATATTCCAGAAATTTCAAAATTTCTTGATAAAATTAAACCCTTCAGTGAAATAAAAGATTTAATTAACATCTCAATTAAGGATAATCCCCCTATTACTATTATGGAAGGTAATATCATTAAAGATGGCTTTAATAATGAAGTAGATGAGCTCAGGGATATAATTCATAATGGAAAAAAATATGTGTTGGCATATGAACAAGAACAGAAGAAGAAGTGGAATTTAACTTCAGGATTAAAAGTTGGGTATAATAATATTCTTGGTTACTATATTGAAATAACGTTAAGAACTCTTAGAAATATAAAAACTCTTCCTGAAGAATATATTGAAAGGGCAACTCTCAAAAATGCTAAAAGATACACCACTAACCGATTAAAAGAACTCGAAGAGAAAATAGTTAATGCAGAAGAAAAAATTAATGAATTAGAATATGTGATTTTTAATACTATTCGTGAAAAAGTAGAGAAAGAAACTGAAAGTATCCTTGAAACTGCTAAAAATATTGCTATTATCGATATTCTTACATGCTTTGCCGAAATTGCAGAACAATATAACTATATTCGACCAATTATTAATAATGAAAGTAAAATCATAATTAAAGAGGGAAGACATCCCGTAATTGAACAAATAAATTTAGAAGAACAATTTATCCCTAATGATTGTTATTTAGATAATGAAGATAACCAATTGCTAATTATAACAGGCCCTAATATGGCGGGGAAAAGTACTTTTTTGAGGCAAATAGCCTTAATATGTATAATTGCCCAAATGGGAAGTTTTGTTCCAGCAAAATCTGCTACAATTGGAATAATTGACCAAATTTTCACACGAATAGGTGCTTCCGATGATCTTGCTAGAAAATTAAGCACTTTTATGATTGAAATGACTGAAACAGCGAAAATCTTAAATTATGCTACACCAAAAAGCCTTATAATAATAGATGAATTAGGGAGAGGAACAAGCACTAGTGATGGTCAGAGTATTGCAATGGCTACTCTTGAAAAGTTACATGACTTAAAAATCAAAACTTTATTTAGTACTCACTATCATCAATTAACAGAAATGGCTTTACCAAGAATAAAGAATTACCATTTAGATATTATCGAAAATGATGATGGGAGTATAAATTTTGTTAGAAAGCTAAAACCAGGAGGTACAGATAAATCTTATGGTATTCATGTTGCTAAATTGGCAGGGATTCCCGATGATGTAATAATAAGAGCTTTTGAAATACTCGAACAAATAGATGAAAAAGATCCCTTTAAAACTACGGTTAGAGAGAATGGAGAAAAATTATCATCACCTAAATATTATGATAAACTAATAAATGAAAAGAAAGTTGAACTTGACAAATTAAACGAGGAACTTAAGACTATAAAGGAGTCCTTAAGTGAATGCATTGAAGATCTAAGTAAAAACCAAAAAGAATTAGAAAAGAAACAGAATGAAATTAAATATTTAGAAGTAAAAAGAGTAAAAGTGCTTGAAAGCAAAACTCTGAAAAATAAAAAATATATCCAAACTAGTTTATTTGAACCAATAAACAACAAAGAGCAAGTTATGGATATACTTAATTTTATGAAGGAGTTTGATATAAATTCTATCATTCCAGCTAAATTAAAAGAGAAATTGAAAGAACTTACAAAAAAAATAGAAAAACTCAGTTAGCCAAGAATGACTGGAATAATAAAAACGATAGTAGTTAAATAAACATAATACACGGTTATTATTGACACAAGGATATTTCTATAAAGATTTTTTCGATCCTCTTTAGTAATATTTTCTAAAAATGTTATCAATAATAATCCGATAAACATGAGGTGTGATGGTTGTAAAGCTTTCCACATAATTGAATCAAAAATCAAAATTCCTTGTACTTCCTCATCACTATAAAACCAGTTATTGACCATTTGAAAAAAGTAATCAGGAAAGATTATATATGGAATACAAATAATAAAGAATGGAATTAAAAAATAAATTAGATCCTTCCACCTTATTTTTCTAATAATAAGCAGTACTGGAAGAAACAAAAGAGCTGTTATTTTAAATGTTGCAAGAGTGAATAAAATACCAGCAATCCACTTTTTTTCTTTTTCTAAAGAAATATATGAATAAAATAATAAGATTACGATAAGAAAGTTAACGTTATTATAATAAGCATCAATGCTATAACCAACAACCCCAAGTATGTAGAATATAAGTAGATCTTTTTCATTTTTAAAGACCTTAGGCGACTGTTTAACTACAACTAGTGTCAAAATCAATCGTAAGATGTCCCAAATATATAATCCTATTAATATATTATTAGGGATTAGAAAAATTGGTAAAAATATAAAATACCAAAAATAAAGGTAGTAAGGTGGCCAATCTGAAATAGCAACATCATCATAGAAATTAAATAATCCATTTTTCATACCTTCTATGAGGATTTTAAAGTCAATATCTTTTGTTTTTTGTATCCATTCGGATATGTCGAAAAAATATAAAAGGATCCTTAAGGTAATGAGGAAAAGTGTTATAATTATAAAAATATAGATGAAATACTGCGAAAGCTTTAATTTTTCCTTACTATTGATTTGATTTTGATTACTCATAATATAGATTCTATATAATTATTATAATGTATTAAAAGAAATTTAAAAGAGTTACTTCGAACTGTCTGAATATATTATAGATTCTTCCTTGGAAGCTAATATAATTGCTTTTTTCGAGGTAAATTTATTTAAACTTTAATAGTGTATTATTTTAAATTTGATTATAATGAGAAATATATTAACTTAATAGAATTACTAATAATTGTAAAAAATTGAAAAGATTATAGAAATATTGTGAAAGCAAATAGAATTAAAAAAATTATTGATGCTGAAAAAATTGCTGCGGGAGAAGTTGTTGATAGACCCGCTAATGTTGTAAAGGA
>JBHLLG010000152.1:0-4303 GCA_048885925.1 Candidatus Hermodarchaeota archaeon | reverse complement strand
TCTAGAATAACCAATCTTCTTAGCTAAAACTTCAAAAAAATAGCTCATATCTGTCAATAAAAGGAATCATTTATTACAATAAATTTTTTCAATTACAAAATAATATGTCTCGCAAAATTATTAAGAATTTAGACTTTCATATTCAATTTAATTCTTAAAGTTTTAAATCACTATAGAAATTTTAAATTATATTTGTATTAATATTTTAGAAAATTAAGAAATTTGTATAAAGTTTTAATTCATCTAAGACGAAATTTGTAAAAGTATCTTCAATTTCTTCCGAAATATAAAGATCTCTAATAAAAGTTGCATAATGATCTATATTTTTTACCCGAATGATAGCAAATAGTCCATATTGTTCCCCTATTCGAAATAAATCAGTAATATTCTTGTTTATATCTAGTTTCATTGCGAGTTCATTATATTTTGATGGATCTTTTGGTTTTATTCGAAGAAGATATTTTCCTTTAAATCCAATTTCTTTCGGGTTAAAATTTATAGTATAATTCAAAATTACGCCTTGGGTTTCAAGCCTTTTTATCCTATTATGAATAGTTGATTGAGAAATCTCCATTTTAAGTATGTCTCTAAATATGTTTCTTATTTCATAAGTGGATATTGGTTTATCACCCTGACTATCCCGAAGTATACTTAAAATAGTATAATCAATTTTATCTATTTCAAAATTAGGATCAAAATATTTTTTATCTAATTTTAATCCAATCTTCCCTAAAATTTTGATAATATTATCTATTATCAGATCCTTTCTTGATACATTCTTTAAACCATTTATAACTAGTCTTCCACTTGAAAAAATCAAAATTGTTACAGGAGAATTTTTAATCTTCAAAACTAAGCCTGGAAATTTCTTAGGATTATATTCAATATCTACATTCTTTTGAGCAATTCGTTTTAAATCGAGCTTTTCTGGAAATTCGATTTCTATCTTCTCATTCTCCTTATCATTTTTTTTATTTAATATATTGTTTAATCGATCTAATAGTTCTTCTTCAAAAGTCATTTTTGACTTTTTTAAACTAATTCCATTTGTCTTAAACACCTTTATAGTTTCAATGATTTGATATTTTTTAAAATAAGATTTTGACATTATTTTATCTATTGTGTTTAATATCTGATAATATTCTTCTGGGGATTGAAAAATAAATAAGGCGAATAAAGAAAAATCTCCAATAATTCCATCCAATGTTCTCAATTGGGGTATCTCTAATAATTTTTTGACTAACTCAGGTTCTTTTGGGTTAGTTTTAATTTCAAACATTACATATTTCAGATTATTTGGTTGAATATTCGGATTAATGTTAATTGTGAAATTTGTAATTATTTTTTGATTTCTCAAATCATCAAGTTTGTTTTGATATGTTTGCCTTGAGAAACCAATCGAACGTGAATTTTTTGAAGCATTAAATTTGGTTTTTCCACTTAAGTTTTTTATAATTCTTTGGACTTCTAGATGATTTTTAATAATACTCATATAAATACAATTTTACAAATTTTTTAATTATTATTAATTAATTGTTAAGATTTATATATAAATATTTGCGTTTGACCAAAAAAAGGTTTATTAATTAATTAAAATTAATATTCTTACAAAAAAGAAAGTGATTTATATGGTAAATTATAAAGTAGCAGATGAAAATTTAGCTGATCACGGAAAGGAAGCACTCTATATTGCTGAAAGTAAAATGCCAGTTACAGCAAAAATAATTCGAGATCGATTCGCAAAAGAAAGACCTTTAGAAGGAATCGTTATTGCGGGATGCTTACATGTAACAAAAGAAACAGGTAACTTAGCTCGAACTCTTAAAGCTGGAGGAGCTGAAGTCTATCTGTGTGGTAGCAACCCTCTATCAACTCAGGATGATGTGGCAGCCGCATTAGTACAAGAAGGAATTCACGTTTTTGCTTGGCATGGTAATACTGATGAAGAATTTTATTGGTGTATAAGACAATGTTTAGATGCCAAACCAAACATCTTAATTGATGATGGTGCTGATATGATTGTAACAGCTCATCAAGAATATAAAGATCTGGTGAATTCAGGTACTATAATTGCTTGTCAGGAAGAAACTACTACAGGTGTTAAAAGATTCAAAGCAATGGATAAAAAAGGGGCATTGAAGGTTACATTATTTTCTGTAAATGATGCTCGATGTAAAAATCAATTTGACAATGAATTAGGGACAGGACAAGGAATAGTTTCTGCTATATATGGAATGCATGTTCTATTTGCAGGTAAAAATGTGGTTATAGCGGGATATGGCCATTGTAGTTCAGGTATGGCTCTAAGAGCCCGAGGATTAGGTGCAAATGTGACTGTAACAGAAGTTGATCCCATAAAAGCATTACAGGCGGTATTTGCTGGATATTCTGTAAAACCTATTAATGATACGTTACCTTTTGCTGATATAATTTTGACTGCTACGGGTTGTAAGCATGTTATTTCACCAAAATCAGACTTATTTGATAAATTAAAAGATGGAGTTATCCTTGGAAATCTTGGACATTTTGATATCGAGATTCCTACCAAAGAACTTTATGAATATGCCAAAAAAATTAAACCTATTAGAAAAGATGTAGAAGAGCTTGTACTTCCGAATGGTAAAAAAGTTTATTTGTTAGCAAAAGGGCGATTAGCCAATTTGGTCTTATCAGAGGGACACCCAAGTGAAGTAATGGATATGTCTTTTGCATTACAATCATTAATGTCAGAATATATTGTTAAAAATAAAGATAAATTAAAGCCGGGAATGATTGAGGTTCCCATAGAAATTGACGATAAAGTTGGTTTACTGAAACTACAATCTATGGGCGTTGAGATTGATAAATTAACCGAAGAACAATATAACTACATCCATGGTTATGAAGAAGGAACTTAATCTATTTATATTCAATTTTTCTATAATATATTACTTTTTTTCAAGTTCTTTTTATAATTCCCTTAATTTGTCTAAGTACCTTAATTTTAATTAACTTTTGTTCAATTATCACAATTAAAAATAATAAAACCTTGTACAAATAATAATTAAGTGTTAAATATGAAAGATAATATAGAATTAAATTTAGAAGAGTTATTGGAACTGATGAGATTTGCTTTTCTCAGGTTGGATGGTGCGTGGTTCATGGCTTCGGTAGAAAAACTCGGTTTGGAGAATGCGACAGAATTAGATGTAAAAGCATGGGAGATGTTTTCTGAGAGGTTGGGAAAGAAAATTGCTTCAATAACAAATTTGAATGGTGATTTCTCTCAAACATTGCCAAAATTAATGAAGATACAACATACACTTATGAATATGAATTCAGAAATAGAGGTAATTAATGAGAACAAAATGGTTCACAGAGTTTTAGAATGTGAAGTTTGGAGAATGGTTCAGAAAGTATGGACTCAAGATGCAATTCCTTGTCACAAGGTTACACTAGCAAGTATTAGGGGTTTGCTAAAGGGAGCTTTTCCAGAAAAGGAGTTTATTTTAACACATAAGAAGAAAATCCCTTTGGGAGATCCTTACTGTGAGATTGAAATTTCCGTTAAACATACATAATAACCTTTCAATTTTCAAGATTCTTCTTTACAATTTCTAATTGTTTTTCTAATCTTTTCTTTTCATTTTCCAACTCTTTCTTGCGTATATTCTTCTCTTCTTCTCTAATTTTTAAAGACTCCTCGCTAGGTTTTTGCAAATAATCAGTATTTTCTTGGGCATCTTTAAGTTCTTTTAAAATTAAACGTCTGAGGTTTTGATCTTTATATTTTCGATCCATTGGCACAGAAAATATTGAATCATTTATTTCCGCAATTCTATGCCTTATTGCTGTCCGAATAAATTCAGATTTATTTTGAAAGACTATTCCTGCATACCTATTTATTTTTTTATAAAATCGTTCGGTTACTAAAATTTTAATCAATTTCGTTCTTTTGTCTTCTTCTTTCTTCTTTGCCATATTTTTTATCATTTTTTTTTAATTTTTTAATTAAATATAGTCTTTTTATGACTTCTTTATGGACCTATAATGGGCCTATAATAATAAAAGAGATTTTCATATTTAAAGCTTTATATTTTTTCTATCTGGAAATTAACCACAAATTTAATTTTTGAAAAATTAGGAAATACTATGTGATACGCTAAGCAAATCAATTTTTACTTTTTATAACTATACTTTTGGATTTAAAATATCATTAGCAGTGATATTTTCTCCATAAACTTCATAAGCAAGATTTCTTAAACCATCTAATCCAATAGGTTCTTCTTTAAGCTTAGCTGATTGCCAAATTTTTAGTTTCTTA
>JBHLLG010000151.1:0-4398 GCA_048885925.1 Candidatus Hermodarchaeota archaeon | reverse complement strand
TGCAAGACGAGCTGGTCAGAAACTTGTAGTGCTTCATTCGTCGCCTTTGGCGGAGAATTTATACAAACGGCTTGGTTTTGTAACTGTCGCAAAATTTCATCTCTACGCTTCGGAATCGACATATTTGTAGGTATGATTGAATTTAAATAATTTTTCTATTTAATTTTATAATGGAATTTTCATGTAAATCAGACGCTGAATTTACCCTTCAAGTTTAGTGCAGTTTTTAAAAATATCTCAATAAATGAAGTATATGTTCTCAATTAGTTTCTAAGAATAAAAGTTAGAAAAGATCGTAAAAATCCTAATAAGAATTTGTTTCCTAAATTAACTCTCGTTAAATATTTTTTGGCAACATCCAAACATTTTAAAGCTTGGTTTCGTGGCGTAATTCCTTAATCTCGCATTTGATAATCTAATATTATTTGATCCTAATTTTCTTATTTACAAATCCAAATTTAATCTATATATCATCAAAAATGTTAAATAGATCATTCAATAATTTATCTATAAAACATTTTTTACTAGTTTGGTGAAAACAGGATAACCTCAAATCTAAAAGTAAAAATAATAATTTTTATAATTTTGGGAATCATTTTAGTTTTATCTCCTAATTTTAATATTGATCTCAATTTTAATGAGGGAAACAAGGATAAGCTTAATTTAGATAACGAAAATCTAAAAAGCTCAGAAATATCTGGAAAAATTTTTATAAGTGAAAATTCAGGCTGGCTCAATTTTAAAAATGCTGGAAGATGTACGGGGAATGGAAGTTCTTCAGATCCTTATGTAATAGAAGATTTGGTTATTAATGCAAGCGGTTCTGGAAGTTGCATAATTATAGAATATTCTGATGTTTACTTTAGAATTGAAAATTGTACCCTCTTTAATTCAGGATCTCTAGAAATTAATGCAGGAATTAAATTGAGGTATGTTATAAACGGAAAAATTATTAATAATACCTCATATAATAATAGAAGGGGGATATACATAACTTACAGTGATAATAATACCTTTATAGGAAATACATTAATTGATGATCATTATGCAATATACTTAGAATACTCATTTAACAATCTTCTATATCTCAATAATTTTATAGGCATACAACATAATGTAGATTTTATCTATTCAACTAATATTTTTAACTCACAAAAAAAAATGATATATACATACCAGGGTAATAACTACACGAATTACATGGGTAACTATTGGCATGGATTTCATAGGTCCTATGATAATAATAATGATGGCGTTTGGGATTCTAGATATCAAGTCCGGGGATTCGAAACCGAATATGTCCTTTATGACAATTATCCGTTGGTGGAACCCACTTGGAATTATGAAATTCATAGAATAATTGAATCCTCGGAAGACTTAGCCAATGGAGGAGGAGTTCCTGGATATAATCTATTAGTGCTTATTGGTATCTTTTGCACAACATCCATAATTTTCTATAAAAAGCTAAAAAAGTCTATTAATTAAAATCCTAAAAGATAACTTTTATCAACAACTAAAATGTTCTTTTCCTTTTCTTTCTATATTTGTTTTAAGGCACAATTTGAGATCAAATTTAATTTCTGAATATTAAAATAAATTTCTCCCAAATAATGAGGTTAGCACTAGGAGAAATAGCAGAGAAAAAAATTTTTATCCATTAAATTTTCATTATAATCTGCCATTGAATTTACCTTTCCATTAAATATAAAAATAAAATAAAATTTAGCTCTAGAACATACTCCATCCCTTCCCATCTCAAACCATTCAATCCTCACCACTCCGTATACACTACATTCCCTCTTGTCCTAAACCTGAACCTTGTGGTTCCTCTTTCAACACCATACACTCGCGCGGTTGAGAGTGACAGGCTAAATAGGTCGCCCGTAAGCTCCCTGCGTACTCGTCTGAACATTTTAAAATGATTGCATTACCAGAGAATTAGGGTTATGGAATTTACACTACCGAAAGACAATTACATACTTTATTTATTTCCCAACATTGATTATGAAAATTTTTGTTTAAATACTTTGATCTTAAATTCTATTACAACAACCAAACTATAAATAATTGAGTCATAATGGAAAAAGAAGAATATATTATTACTTGGAGAAGTAAATGGATAACAGCAAAAGCAAGCAATATTGATGACTTTATTTCGGTATTTGAAGAATTAGCAAAAATGTTCCGAAGATGGAAAGAGGCAGGAATTAAACTCGATCTTGATAGCGGGTTTGGAGATGATTACGCTGATTTTTATACTGATGATAAAGAAGTCGCAATTAGAGAAGGATCTGCGTGCTTAGATGAAGATGGAAGAGAACTTCTTGAACTTCGTTCAGGCGGTCATATATTTCTTTAAGTATTATTAATAATTGGAGGTTAAAAAATGGCAGTATTAGACAAGATGTATGATACTCTTAGAGAAATTGAGTATTATATCGAAAAAGAAATTAGGAAGCTGTTAGAAGAACAATAGATTCTCAAATTTATAAAATTGAATAACGTTAAAAATGAAATTTAAATAAGTTTTTACTTTTATATCATCTTATATTCGGATGAAGTTTTTTCTATAGAATTTACATTAATAATAAAAAATAATTTGAATTTGGTGTTTATCTTGCAAAAAAAGGGTAGATTTTCTATTTTAATTCTAATATTATTTTTTTTCAATACTACTTATATTCTTCCTATATATGTTAAAGCTGCAAATTCTGAACCTATGAGAGATGTTAGACCTGGTTGGGATGTATTACCAATTTATGAGATTTCACATCCTCCAGGTCCAAAATGTATAGGAGAGAACAATGATCTATACTATCTTGATAATCTTAATTATGTGGTAATGAAAATGGATGAGTTTGGGGTTCATACTGAATATATCAATACTTCAATGCCTTTTAATGATCTTATTTACCAACCTAACCATAATCGCTTTTTAGCATTGAATGATTTCGGATTTTATATTATTACTTCAACTGCAGTAACATATTTGAAAAATTATTCTTATGGGACTCCATTAACAACAATGGCGGTTAATCCTATAGATGACTCTTTTTTTTGTGGATCATTCAAGAATGGGACAGATATTCTAAAATTTGATGCTGACGGCAATTACATTGCAAATTTGCATTCAAACGTCCAAGGGTGTAGTCAGATTGTTTTAAATAATAATCAAAGTATTCTTTATTACACTGAGACTTACTTGGGTTCATTTTCTATGATGAATTTAACATCTTTAGACACAACAGTATTAAAAACCGGAGTTGGGCTCCCAGGAACACAAGAAGTAATCGGAATTGGTATAGATGATAATGATGATTTATATTATATGACCGCGGATGGTGATAATAGAGGATTTTATAAATATAATAATAGTGATTTTGTATTTTTGATGCCTTCAAAAGCAGGAATGAGTGCATTAACTTGGTCATCTAAATTACAAATATTCATTGCAGCAGGAAGTGCTGGGGGCTGCCTAATAGGATATGATCCAGATGAATCAGAGCCTGAATTGCTTACACCAGTTGTAAATTCTCCTACAATTATAGAAATCTACGATGGAAAGATCCTTTATACTATTGATGATTCGATATACAAAATAAATGAATCGGGACCAACATATTTTAGTAAAAATCCATACAATCTTATTATAAAGAATCTAGTTTTAGATGTCGATAATAATATCTTTGCCTTGCTAATGAATGATTCTGTGTCAATCGTTCGAGTTAATCACAATGGATCATTCGAAGATTGGTTTGATCATGAAATTAATGAATGGGCTAAATCAATTCATTATGATATTAAAAATTATGAAATTGTGCTTCTAACAGAAGATTTTCTTACAAATAGTACCAATATTTATCGAATACCAATAAATAATCCAATATCTTACTACAAAGTTATAACCTTTGAAAAATCGACAAGAGTAGTTGGAGTGACTGATGTGTATGGAAATATTTTTATTTATGAGGCAACTAATAACACTCTATTCAAAATTCCAGATGGATCGTACGACAGAGAAATAATTACAACAGATTTTGTTGATTTTTCTGATATTTATGGTGGAGAAGTTATAGTTGAACCACCTTTAGGTTATAGTACCATTGAGAACGGTATTTTAATTGGACGAAATGATGATTTGCAAATGTGGCTGCTAGACGAGAATCTCAGAATAACTTTTGCAATTAATAACCGTGGTATTGATAACTCTGCTTTTTTTGAAAATTCCAAACTAGAGCTCATATGTACTCAGTCTACTTTAGTACTTAAATTTATTTACAACCAAGCACAAAACCCTACTATAGCTTCATTTACCTACTTTTATCTTCTAATTATTTTTTTTACTGCTGTTATAGTTATTTGTAACCAGAAGAGAAGAATTAACCGAACTTTAAAACG
>JBHLLG010000150.1:0-4582 GCA_048885925.1 Candidatus Hermodarchaeota archaeon | reverse complement strand
AAAATCATGTGAGCTAGTATTTAAACTTTAATGAAAATATATCAAAAATGTAAAAAATTTTCAATTCAAATTTTACGCGAATTTATTTAAAATATAGTAATCTATTATCCTTAGAAGTTGAAAGCTGTAAAATTTAGTATTAATTTAATAATGATCAGGTTAACCTAAGCCAATATTTTCATGTTGAGAAGGATTTTTTAGCAGAAATTCCCTCTTTGATAAACGAAACTCTGTAATTTCCTCAGATATTACTCGAAGCTCATTCATAAAAAAATATTTTCCTTCAATATATTTATAAATATTTTTTTCACTTTTTTTAAAAAAAAAAGATAATTTATTATAAAAACTATAAGAGTAATTATTCAGCTTTAATGTTCTTTTTATTCTCGAGTAAATCTTTTAGTTCTTTAATTTGTTGTTCAAAATCTTTGATTTGTCGTTCAGACTTTTTATCACTTATTTTATTTGCTATATATTCTAAACCAACCGCAATTAAAGTAACCGCTGGAATTATCAATGCGATTAGTAATAGTAAGGGTGAAGTTTCTATTCTTTCTAACTCAATCAATTTTAAGTTAATTTCCTCTTGAAGTGAGACAACAGGACTGAAGAGAAAAAAATCAGTGATTTGTCCAAAATTTAGATTTACAGTCTGATTAATATCGAAGAAAATTTCTTTCCCTGTTTTTAGATCTTTAGGTCTTAGAGGTTCGTTAGGCCCTTCTAAAGGTCTTGTTTGTATATCATCAAAACTATGCAAATGGCCATATGCTTCGGAAGCATTTATTTCATAAATCTGTGGTCCATAAGTGGTTATAAACGATTCCCATATCTCCCAAGTAATTCTATAATCAAATCCCGCGATTTGCTCAGTAGTGATTATCAAATCGTTGGTGGTTCTATTGAAATGTCTGTATATTGATATTATAGAAGTGCTGCTCCTATAATTAATTGCTGTCTGTATTAAATTAATAATGTTATAAAGATATACTTTCTTTTCTTCAAGAGTTAAAGTAGCATTTAATTGCCAATATTCATAATCTATCATCTTAACTTCATTTGAATAGTCTAGCGATCTTAAAAAAGAGTCTTTGTCATTATTTCCTAAAGATGTTGCCATTGATTCCATTCTTTCGTGAACAGCTTCAATATTTTGAATTTCTGCATTTAAATCGGCTATATCTGCTAATAAATAGTTATGCCATAAAGTTAAGAAAGCAGCTGAAGCGGTGACTAAGATAATAACTAACGCAATTTTACCTACTGACTTTTTTTCATTTTTATCTCTTGACTTTTTCATAATTTCACATGTCATTTTTTTAAGAGAATTCTCTTAATTCTCGCTCTAGATTTCGAAGTTACTAAAAACCAAGAAGGTAAATTATTTAACCTTTCAGAAAAAAATCTATAATTATAGAGTAAAAGTTATTATGGGGACCAGAAGACCTTTTAGTGAGATTATTATAAAAACAAAAATTCCTATGGAAAAAGATATGTTATATATCTTACCTGAAGGTGAAATGAAACCTATTAAATTGATCCCATTAGTTAGGTTAATGGAAAGTCCAAGAACAGAACAAATTGCCTGCTATTTTTATAATAGGCTGGAAAAGAATAGTTCAAGATGGATTTCATATCACTTCGAAATTGAATCAGAAATAAATAAAAAAAATAATGAAATTGATTTAATATTTGACATTTTTAAAGAAAAATGAACAATCTTACATACTTTTTTCAATTAAAATTGAATTTGGATAAACAAGAATGATTTATTAATTAACATGTAGCGTTGTTCAATAGGTTTACAAAAAAGTTAAATATTAATTAATAATATTTTAATCTAACCTAAGATTATACAAATTTCTTAAGTGAAATCCATTGGTTTTAAATAGATTTAAAATTCCTATTACTTATTATGGTAAGGATGCCTTTAAAGAATTAAAAAGCCAGAAAGGGCAAAAGGCTTTGATTGTCACAGATGAACGGATTTATGGATTATATGGAGAACTAATAAAAAAATACCTTAAAAATAATCAAGTTATGTTTTTTAAAGAGGTTCTTCCCGACCCGGTTGATGAAATGGTTATAAGAGGTGGGGAAGTAGCAAGAACATTTAAACCTAATTTGATTCTTGGATTTGGAGGAGGATCAGTAATGGATACAGCTAAAATAATTTATTATCTTTATGAATGCGAAAATAAGACATTGTATGACTGTAGTTACGCTAAATCAATACCGTTGGGTAAGAAATCTAAATTAATTTTGATACCAACTACTTCGGGAACAGGAGCAGAGCACACTCCTGCTTCTGTTATAACAAATAGTAATACTGGTCAAAAGGAAATATTTGCTGATCCTGAATTAGTTCCTCATAATGTAATTTTAGATCCAAAACTAACTCTGAGCATACCACCCACTATAATAAAAACAACCGGCATAGATGCTATTGCACATGCAATAGAAGGATTAATGGCAGTCTCGCATTCAGAGTTCTCAGATGCATTGAATTTACATGCTTTAAAATTGTTAATTCAATATTTGCCTTTAAGCATTAAAGACAACAAAAATAATTTTATTGCTCGAGAAAAGATACACTATGCCGCTTCAATGGCAGGAATGGCATGTGCGAATTCTGGTTGTGCGTTGACCCACTCTTGTGGACATGCTTTAGGAGCTACATTTAATATTCAACATGGTGTAGCTGTTGGGCTAATGTTACCATATATCATCGAATATAATAGAACTCAATGTAGGGAGTTATATAATATTATTTTAATGAATTTGAATATCGAGGAAACAAATAAGCCTTGCAGTGTATTAGCTAAGTTTATACGAACTCTTCTAAAAGATTTTGATATACCAAGCTCCATTCAAGAATTGAATATTCCATTAGAGCAATGGAATGAAAATTTAGAGAAGCTTATTCATTTTACAAAAGCGGATACCATAAAAATTCTTAATCCTAGATTTGTAAAGGATGAAGATTTACATAAAATTTATGATTATGCCTATAAAGGTAAATCTGTCGACTTTTAATATAAATTAATATTATTCTTAATTCTTAAACGTCATTTTCCGTATGAATGCGATGATCAAAAATATTGACATGAATGAAAAAGTCTGTATAATAACAGGAGCTAATTCCGGAATAGGAAAAGCTGTAGCTTTAGGTTTAGCGAAATTAGGCGCCACTATAGTAATGATTTGCCGGAATAAACAACGTGGAGAAGATGCGCAGAGAGAGATTATAAATGCTTCAGGAAATCAGAATGTAGATTTACTATTATGTGATTTATCTTCTCAAGAACAGATCCATGAACTTGCCGCAGAATTTAAAAAAAAGTATAAGTGCTTGCATGTATTAATTAATAATGCAGGTATTGTTCTCTACAAGCGAACTATCTCTGTTGATGGAATTGAAATGAATTTTGCTGTGAATTATCTTGCTCCCTTTTTACTAACTAACTTATTAATTGAACTTTTAAAAAAAAACGCTCCTAGCCGTATAATTAATGTAAGTTCAAGTATTCACACATGGGTTTCTCTAAATATTGATGACATCCAATCTCAAAATAAGAAGTATCTTGTTTACAAAAATTACAGTAATTCAAAATTAGCATTACTTTTATTTACTTATGAATTAAGCAATTTTTTAGATGATACAGGAGTCACAGTTAATGCAGTTCATCCGGGTCTTATTAGAACTGGTTTAGGAAGGGACTTACCATTTTTTGTTAAAGCAATAATGAAAATCTTTTTTAAAAGTCCTGAAAAGGGGGCTAAAACTATTATCTACTTAGCATCTTCGCAAGATGTTGCGGAAATAACAGGAAAGTATTATGTGAAAGGACATCCTAAGAAATCTTCAGAAGAATCATATAATAAAGAAAAAGCTACACAACTATGGAATTTGAGTCTTCAAATGACAAATTTATAATGATGAAAGAAATGAAAGAAAATTATAAGTAGATTTATTCATTATAAATTTTTTAATTCTTAATTACAATTTATTAATTTTTTTACTATAAACTAAAAAAATTACATGAAATAGTGATAACTGAAGAATTGTAATTAAATTAAAATAGATTTAGAAGGTTTTTCAAATAAGGAAGATCAAAGGTTTATTCTCCGCTTTTTTGAAACAAAATTATTTTCAACATAAAGCGATAGATTAATCTATTTTTTATGAGATTAAATTGAAAAAACTGATTTCGCTCATGAAAATATTTTATTGTTTCAATTTTGTAAATACTTAAATATGCTTATTTTAATTAGTATTATAATTATAGTCTTCTTTTTATCAATATTTTAAGGGTATAAGAAATGAAAAAAAAAGGGTATATCCTTATCGGATTAGTATTTTCTATATTTCTTTTTAATACTCCAGTAGTATTTGCTGACGATAGTTATGAAGATAATGATATTCCTGCTAATGCAGCCGAAATAATGAAGGGTGATTTTTCAAATCTTACTTGGTCGGATGATGATTGGTATAAAGTCTACGTATATGAAAACTATACTTTTGAAGTAACTATTCGTTTCAACAATAGTGAAGCTAATTTACAATTAATACTTTTTAATA
>JBHLLG010000149.1:0-4685 GCA_048885925.1 Candidatus Hermodarchaeota archaeon | reverse complement strand
TTATCTTTTTTTTCTAATAGGTTATCTAAATACTTTTTTATCGGTTTCGCCATATCAACATCTTTTTTTGAAATTTCCTCTATGCGAGTCAATGCTAATATTATTTCCTCTTTGTCCTCTCCTTCTAAGACGTTAATTAAGCGTGGCATTGCTACATCTCTCATTATTTCATCGAGATATTCTTCAATTTCTCTCTTAACTTTTACATCATCATAATTTTTGAGTTGATTATTCCTAATGTATTCAATAAAGATAAGAGGTAATTCAATTGGCCATTCTAGCATTTTTTCTTTTTTAATCAATTGAATAATTCCACCATCTTTTTTCTCAAAAACCTTTATATCCAATCACCAGTCGTCAATTTTTCGGGTAGGTATTGTTCTGTTAAAAATTCTAAACCTCGAGAAGATAAAGCTTGGATTTCTGCCTTCTTTTTAATCTTATAGGCTAATTTTAAGTCTTCTTCCCAATTCTTATTCTTTTTTACAAAATCTTCATCCAACAATTCCTTTGTTCTTTTTAAATCCATTTTTGACATAGGAAGCCTACAGTATTCAGGAATCTTGTAATTATCCAAATCTTTTGTTAATACTCCGAGCAATTTAATATCAGGGGTTGCTAAGAATGGAGATTCATAGCTTAGTCTTTTTGATCCTCGAAGATATACACTATGAATATAATGTCCATAAGGATCACTATCAACCAGACTAAAAACGGGAAGATTTAGTTCTTTATATAATTTTCTAAGAAACATTCTAGTAGCAATATCCGCTGCTCCTTTAGCAGTAAGAATTATGCATGGATATTTTTGATAAAATTTATCTTCAGCTAATCTCATCATAGCTGCGTCTTTTTCAACTACAAGTATGAATTCAGCATCTGATTCTACGATATCAATTGTATCAAGCATTGGTGTTATAGCCCACGCCCCTGTACCCTGTTTTTCTAAATCAATAATATCGTTTCGATCTCTAACCCTTAACCTACCTACACATGCTCCTTTAGCTGAAGCTACGATATGAGTTGAATTTCTAGTTGTATAAAGCATTGTAGCTATATCTTCGATACTTTTATCACTATTTTTTTGTTCTGTAAATAATTTCACATCTTGGTAAAAAACATCTCTTTTTGTGCTATGTTTATCCTTAATCAATAATTCAGAAACAATTTCTAACACTTTTATAAGTCTCGTAATATCTGCAACACTAGTAAGAGAATGGAATTGTTTTTCCATTATTTGTGTACCAAGTAGTAATAAATCATTTTCTTCATCCCAAATGATGTTTGAGCTTGATCTAGATGGTAATTTAATAGATGGTCTGCCGGTATTATATATTTTCGCCAATACATTATCAATTGATTTATATATTCGTTCTAAAGTTTCTTTTTTTGTTAGATCATCAATTTCAATTGTATCTTCTGGTAGCTGAATTTGCTTTTTTATATTCCTCTCCTTAATGTATTGATTAAAGAGGTCTTTAGTTGCTTTTAAATCCCATTCCTTATTCTTATCTTTTTTAGACATATTATTTTCCCTTTAATTTAAAATGCTTTTTTCCCATTTTAATCTCAACTAAAACATTTCCTTTACGTTCTAATTCTTTTAATTTTAACTGAAGATATCTAGCATCCATCATATCTTTGATTCTTAATTTAAAAATAAGGTGTTTTATAGTTTGCCATTCACTAGATAAAGCTGTTAAAATTTTATCAGTAGTAATAATTGGTAACGTTGTTTGTGTTGATTTTACTTTTGAAGGGATCTTTGAAGGTTTTGGTTTAATAGAACTCTGTTCTAATTTAACTTCTAATGGAATTCTTTCAGTTTCAATAATTTGTGGTTTAAGACGGTGAATTTTTTCTAAGGGTGTAACTTCTGGTTTCTCAACTATTTTTTCTTCTTTGAAAGACTTTTGAATTTCATTAATTAAATCAGATTTATTCGCTTTAGAAGATATGCTTATTTTATGATCTTTACAATATTCCTTTAATTCTTTGATAGTCCAATTTTGAAGTGTTTTTTCAGAAATAACCTTTATTTTTGCTTTAGGTTTTTCAATAATTATTTCTTCCTTTGTTTTAGGTTCTTCTATTTTAAGTTTTACTTCCTCGAGTTCTTTTACTTCAGGTTCTTTTTTCTCTTTAACCTGAGGGATCGAAATAGGGACTTTTGGAATACTTACTGAGGGTGCCTTTTTCCCTAAAGCATCTTTCATTAATGCTTCTAATTCTTCTTTAGAAACCTTACTCTTATATATACTCTCGCCTCGAGAGGCAATATTATATAAACTCTTAGCAAAAATTGGTATATATTTCTCAATCAAACTTGCTCTCTTTTCGCTTTTACGAATACTAGCTCTTCTGTTGAGATATACTCTCAATCTTCTTCCTATTGCCTCAAGACAGTATTTTATTTCTTTTATTAGATCCTCATCATCAGCTAAGGCATTTTTCGATTGTGATTTGAACATTAAATGTACAAAAGGTCCAGAAACATTGACTAATAGTTTTATCGGACCTTTTGGCAAACCATTATCATAAATATCAAGGTTGTAATTTTTCCAATTTACTGATTGAACTGCTCTTGTTATAGCACAATCTGCACTATCTCTTAATTTTGGAGTTCGATTCACAAATCTTGATAGCACATCTCTTGATCGTTTAGGTACTTCAATATTTCTAGAATATGCCATTACAGCTTCAACTACATATGCTAATCCTTTTCCACTCGTGGGAGATCGTGTTTCAGCAGCTACAAAATCATCATCTTTTATATAATTTTCAAGGAAATAATCAAATAATTCACGATAACTTTCTTCAGTGTTAAGATCAGAAAAAGATAAGAGATCATCAATAGCTTGTTTTATTTGTTGTTCATCTAATTTTTCTTCAACAATATTAATAGTTCCTAATATCTCAGAATTAAAGTTAATAATTTCTTTTGAAGTTACAGAAAGATTAGTACTAAAATTCTCCTCTTTATTTTTATCCGTTTTTAAGTTTAATTTCTGTTTATCTTCAATTAATATTTCAGCCGTCTGATTAATAATTTCAATAGGAGCATCAAAATCATCTAAATTCTCTGAAATTTTTAATCCAATTTCTTTAATTAATGTATTCTCTAAAATTGATTCACCCACAGGAATTGCTGTATCGGTTGGAGGTGCCATATACTTCATAGATTTAAAAGCAAGAAATAAAGAATTAAATTGCTCCTTAGTTATATCCACAGGTTTAACTTTTGAAATTTCTACTTCATTTATCAAAGCTTCGAAATCTGTTCGATTTTTAAATTTTTTTTGTTCATTTAATCCACTCTTAACTTCCTTAAATAAATTATTTAAACCATTTTTAACTTTATCTTTTTCTTTTCTGATATTATCCCTTTTTTGGAATAATTTTCTAATTTCTTTTTCAATAGTCTTTATTTCTTTTTGGGTTTCAGTTTTTTCAATTTTATCATTTAACTTCTTAATTTCTTTATTAGCTTTTTCAAAATCTTTATTGAATTTATCATAATTTGATACATAATCCCAATATTTCTCTTTTAATTCTTCTGATTCAACATCATAAATTATTAATTTATCTCTTGGTTTATTAGATCGTCCATAAATCCTTTTTTCATATCTCATAAAATATATAATATCTGATTTTTTCTCAAGTAAATTTATAAAACCATCTTTTAAAATGAGGAAATTGAATTTATCTTGTAAGTCTCTTTCAGCAATATCTATAATTTCTTTAGCTGTATTTGAACTCATTCTGACGAAATTTTCCTGTAAAAAGGCGGAAATAGACTTATTTTCTGATTTTGCAATTAAATCTTGGAGATCCCCTATATTTACTGAGGATGGATGTGGTTTTGCATATTTTGGTTCATTTGGAAAAGAAGAAACCAATCTTCGATAAATTTTTTCCTTACCATCTGGATCAATATAAATAATTGTAACATGAGGATTCATAAAGGCGGTTTCTTCAATATATTTCTCAACATAGCCTTTAACATATTTTACATTTAAATAATTCAATTTAATATATGTACCATGTAAAAAGGGACTGTCAATATCCGTTGGATGAATTAAATATTTCTTCTCATTTTTAGAAGTAGTAAAAAATTCCGTTACATCAGCATAGATATTGTCAATTGATTTTGAAACAGTAATAACTGGTTTACCTGTGGTATTTTGAGCATCACTAAAAGCGCTTGGAGCTCCAAATCCTTGGCTACCTCTAGTTTGTTTTAATTCCATAGATTTAGATGATGCTAAGTATCTACCGAATTTTCTTAAATCAATTTTTGACATTCCTGTTCCATTATCAAAAATTTCAAAAGTATAACTCATTATATTTTTCTGACTGATTTCAGAGGTTAAAAACGATGGAGCTTCATATTCTTTAATACGAACAATCACAATTGGTTCAAGATCGATGATATATTCAACAGGTTTAAGAATTTCGTGCATATCATCGATTATTCTTTTAACTTCTTCTTCCACTTCCAATTCTTGTTTATCTGTGATTTCACCTGATTCTTCTTCTTTTATTTCTGGTTCTTTAACACTAGACCTGTCTGGTTCACTAGATTCAATACCTAATTCTTGCATTAAGGTATGTTTTGCCTCAATATCTAAATGTTGGGATTTTTTTTCTTCCTTCGCAGCTTCTAAAATAGAAAATTTTTCTAA
>JBHLLG010000148.1:0-4754 GCA_048885925.1 Candidatus Hermodarchaeota archaeon | reverse complement strand
ATAAATGGGCTGGTGAAGTAAAACAAGCACAACTAATCATTAAGAGTACTTATTTTATGGCTCAATTCTACATTACTTTAGGAGTATTATTTACCGCTCTACTATAATTATTAAAAGAAAAATATCATAACTTTTTTTTTCTTTAAAATTTGCCGTGTAAAAAAATTTTTAATTTAATATTAATTTAAAGAAAGTAGCATATATGTACCTCTATACCATAAGCCTCTATATAGATTTTTTTGAACAATCTTAGAGAGAGCTCAGTCGGTAGAGCGTTGCCTTGGTATTAGATTAAAAATAATTTAGCAATCAGGCAAAGGTCGCGGGATCATAGCCCGCTAGAGGCTCCATTTTTATTAATTTCGTAAATTTCTCTGAATTATGTAGTACAAAAAGTTAAAAAGTAAAAGAAAAGCTGATTTATCATACGATCCTCTGAATTGTTCTGAATTCCCACATAGTTCACATTTCTCTACTCGAATTAACAAGGACATTTTTAAGTTTAAGATAATTACTTTTACATCCTATTTTCGAAATCTAAAATAATAATTGAAATAACTTCTTTTCACTTTAAATGGTCTCTCTACAAGGTTAAAATAGCACCCAGGGCAAAAAATCGAAAATAAAGAATCATTCCAAAACTCCTGTGCCCGATCTAATGACATGGAAGGATTAATCCTACAAAATTCCTCAAAGGTTATTAAGCTATTACACTCGGCACACTTTTTCTCTTGCTCATTATTTACCGACATTTATATTCATTTAATGTTTCACATATAAAACAATAACCCAGTAAAAATTTATTTAATTTAGTCTTATAATTAAGTTCTATTAAACTAGTGTTTAGGATGCCTCAGAAAATTTAAATAACAACAAAAGAATTTGATCTATATATTAATCCACCTTTATATAAAACACCCTATAATAAAATGAACAAAAAGAATCATCGCTTTCTTCTTGTATTATTGTCAATTATCTTTGTATTCACTTCCCTAAATCTATTTTGGATAAAAGTATTTTCTTGGGAAATTGACAAAACTGGAACTGCTACATATATTGTTGATTATTAATGGCAAATCTTATCAATATAATGATGTTTTGCGAAATAGTTATGATAAAGTACATTTTGACAAAGAAAATTACAAACAATTTCATATGCTATTTCAACTTGCCAAATAGCTTGGATTCGATCCCTTAACGTTTACTCCTCTTGATGATAAGAAAATGGCAAGTCAAGGAGGATACGCTCTCCATCATTTCTTAGCAGAGATGATGAGGAAAATGTCCTCTAATGTTGCTGATATTGTCTTAACATCCGACAATTTACATCAAAATTATGAAAAATACAAGAATTCGCGAGAGGGAGAGGCTTTCATTAGAGGATTAATGAAAACAATTCAAGATTTAATTTATATGGAATCTGCTCCTGGCAAGTTCGTTCAGAAGATCAAGCCAATTGACGTTTTTAATACACTGGTTAAAAACCTAGGTACAGAGAAAGGTAATGAAATATATAAAAGCTGGACTTCTGGTCCTACAAAATTAACACAATTTCTTAAGAGTCTTGCAGAGTTTAATGATCGTAGAGTAACTTATGCACTTAGCAATGATCCTAATAAATTCCGTCAATTTTTAGAAGATGTGTATACAGAAACATGGAATAATAGAAATAAGGATGCGATTAACTATTATCACTTTATCAGAAAGAGTTGGGTGTCAAATGTGGCGATATTGTTTTCATATGATGCTGACATCAATATTATGAATAGTATATACCGCATTGGAATCCCAATAGTTTAAGCAGTGGATTTATAAAACAAGATCTCCCATTTTATTTAAATACTTAAAGCTTTTTTATATTATTAGATAAAAACATAATGTTGTACAATAATGAAAAAGAAATCTACTATTAGTATTAAAGATCCTCGACTGAGAAAAGTAAGGTATGAGCTCAGAAGGCTTCTACAATTAGTTGAATCTGCTAAGGTACATGAAATTCTTGATATAAAAGAAGAATTACTTAAGACCGAGGGATTTTGGGACAGAAATCATCCCAATTTTGAAAGAGTACATAAAGAAATTCAAAGGCTCAATTCTCAAGAAAACGAACTAAGTTATGCGTTTAATTGTTCTATTGCCTGGTGTCCTGTCTGCCAAAGTGCCGATAAAGACATGACATATAATCCAGTCTCTAAAGAGTGGTTATGTATTGATTGTTATGTATCTAATCAAAAATTTTATGCTTCAAGAGGTCAGCCTGAATTATATCCTTAGTTTTTTCATCTTAAGTTTTTACTTCTTTTGAAGTGTTTACCAAGGTAACGCTAACATCTAAGCAATTTCTACAACAGGTGAGAAGCAAAACTCTTTCTCCAAAGAGATAAATCATTAATTAAATCAGCTGGAGGCAGTTAAGTAGGTAAAAATATTGCCGGTGGTGGGAATCTCTTAGTCAGAACGCTTGGTTGTGACTTATTCGAGCCCACGACTTCTGACCCAATACTTATTGGAGTTGAGACTCCAGATTATGAGTCTGGCGCTATAGCCAGCTAAGCCACACCGGCAAGCTATTAAGATCTTTATATTTTTTAATTTTCTTTTTAATTTTTAATACATATTTATATTTAGAATTATTATTATCTTTTTTGCTTTTAAAATTACATTGATAATTCTCATAATAATCTAAATCAGATTGAAATTTGAATAGTAATAGATTATTATATTCACAATCATGAATTGTTTAATCTTACTCCAGATGAGCCTACAGAATTAAGGATTTTATGGAGCTTTTAATTAGAATTTAAGATTTAAGACTAAACTTCTCTAAGGCGTTTAATAAATAAGAGATAATTCTACAATGCTTTTTTGGAGGGGTGCCAAATTGATCGATATGGAAATATGTTACTTCTTTATATGGAATACAAATTGTTGAAACATCTATGTCACTAATATACTTGAATGCACCATATTCAACTGTACCAAAATGAGGAATTTTTTTCATATTAGTAATTAATCCCTTAACCTGATTCAATTTTTTTACAAACTCCGGAGATTTCTCAGTAATTATTAGTTCCTTTGCCATCCGTTTTAGATCTTCTTTAGCTCCATAGCTATATTTAAAATAACTTATCAATTCAATGAAAACATTTGATTCTATTACTTTATAAGGAAATAAATCCGATGCTTTTTCTTCAATTCTTTCAAGTTTATCAATTAATTCAAACTGTATATGTTCAAGAGGAGCGAAATAATACTTACCTCCTTTATGTCTTTCCCTATCGCACACTCGTCCAAATATAATTGAATTTGGTATATGAAAGTCTAAGACACCAGACCATATGTGACGTGGTAAGGGAAATCCTGTTGTCCTCATTATATCACTCATATAAAGTAATTTCTTAAGCTTATTATCAAATTCAAAAATAACTTTAACAAAATTACTTGCATAATTTCGAGTAAATTTAATTTCTCTCTCAATTCTTTTTATCTCTTTCTCATTTTTTTGCAGTTTTTGATATTCCAATTTTGCAATTTCTTCATCTGGGTTAAGTCCTTTAATAACATATTTGAGAGGTTTTTCTAATTGAAATCCATCCTTTACACAATCAATACATTTTTGAGCTATTTTTTGTTGAGATTTCGAGACAATACTTTCATCATAATGCATTTAAAAAACACCTTCGATTTATTCTTATTTGCAAATAAAATATTGTATAATTTTATTGAGACTTCACATTTAATTAGACTTATAATTTAGATCTCCCTTTAAAAGATATCTTCTTTAGAATTTCGCCAAGTAGAATTGTTGTATGATTAGAAATTTCTTCTAAATAATTTAAAGCTATTCTCGTGTCTTGTTGTTCAATTATTTTATTTACTAAATATAAATCATTTTTTAAAATTTCATACTGCGAAGTTGAACTTAAATCCAATGCGTGCTGAAAATATTTCAATGCTTCTTCATATTCTGACTCTTCGAGACGCATATAAACTTGTTTTTCTCTAATTAAAGATTCAATTTTTCTTTTTAATAAAGCTACACCCTTAAGACGAAGTGAGATGAGTTCTAATTCTTTTTCTAAGTTACTTTTTTCATGTTCTTGAAGATTTTTAGTTTTTATAATTGTTTTTAGCATATTATAGACTTTTTCTTGATGCAACTCTTTATCTAATGGTTTAATATATTCTGGAGAACTTCTAGAAATAAAGAATCCTGATACCATAATAACAGCTGCGAGAAATTGACCCCAAATAGCAAATGACGGATTAATTAAGCTCCAAAACGATTCTCCAGTCGAAAAGAACATTAATACTTGATAAGCTGCTAGATAGAAAAGGGCACTACCAATTAATATAACTGGTGCAATTATTGCGAGATATGATGTATGATTGCCCTTTATTATTAAAGAACCAGCACTTACTACAGCTAAAATATTACCAACAATAACAAATATTGTTGAAACTATTGAAACTCCAAGGAGATCTTCATTTAATGTCCAAAATGTATCTAAACCAACTTCCCAGTCATATACTCGATTATATCCAAACATCCACATATCCCAAGAAAAAATATCGCCTACTTTAATAGTTCCTGCTGGGGTAAATAAAGCATATAACCCAATAATGGCACCTATAATTAATAAAATCCAACTTAGGAATCCCATTCTTTTCTTCAAAGGTTTAGCTTTTTGAGTAATTTTAGGAATCAAAACAGGCTCTCTACGTATTTGCTCATTAATAGTGCTAGCATGCTC
>JBHLLG010000147.1:0-4769 GCA_048885925.1 Candidatus Hermodarchaeota archaeon | reverse complement strand
GAGGAATTAACTAGAAAACAAATGATAAAAGCTTTGCAGAATAAAAAGCCAGCAGATCAATTTTTTGATATAAAAGAAAAAGATTCAATTCAAAAATATGATAAAAAAGCGGATGAGCTTCAGAAAATCTTAAAAAACCTTAAAATTAAAGATGAGACAATAATAAGAAATGCTATTAAGAATATAAAAGCAGGTTATGCTATTGGATTTAGTAAAAATTTAGAAAAATTATTTGATATTCCAGTTGGAGAAATTTATGAGAAAATTAGAGATTATAAGGATACACGCTATTTAATCATAGATGGAATTTTAACAAAAAGATTACTCTCACTTTCAATAAATATGAAGATAAAATTAATAACCTGTAAAAATAAAGAAGAGGAATTAAAAGTTCCTGAACATATATTTGTTTATTTCTTTTAACCTTAATTATATTATAAAGAGTCTTCCTTTTCAAAAATTTATTGCAACTGAAAAGATTAGTTGTATTACATATGATACTACTCCTAGAAGCACAATGCCTATAACACAAATTTTAAAAACTACAAAGTAATCTTTTCTTTTAGGTTTGTTAGCAATTTTAATGATTCTTTTTGTATTCTGGAAAAAAATAGCTATTCGCTGATATAAAGTCGGTTTTTTCTGTTTATCAGCTTTAACGTATTTTTCATATTTTGGGTAATTTGACACATAGAAAAGAAAGTAGTATAAGATAAAAAGTTATTTATTATCAATGTTCTATAAATTTAAATTAAACAATCTCAAGTATATTTGATATAAATATCTCTCGATCAAAAGGTTTGAGATCTTGATAATTTTGACCAGTTCCAATATAAATAATCGGTCTTTTTGTTTCAAATGAAATTGATAAAGCAGCACCACCTTTTGCATCAGCATCAAGTTTAGTTAATATATTAGCATCAATCCCAACATTCTTATTAAACTCTTTTGCTTGAAAAAGAGCGTCGTTACCCGCAAGAGAATCTCCTACAAATACCTTACAATCGGGGTTAGTGATTCTGCAGATTTTTTGTATTTCTATCATTAAATTTTTATCTGTAACTTGTCTCCCAGCTGTATCAACTAATACAACATTGATATTTTTAGCTTTCGCGTGTTCAATAGCATCATAGGCGACTGAAGCAGGATCAGATTTATATTGATGCTTTATAACACGAATTCCTACATTTTCCATATGATAAGATAACTGTTCAATAGCTGCTGCACGAAATGTGTCTGCTGCTGCTGCTACAATCGAAAATCCATTCTTTTTTAAATAATGAGCAATTTTAGCCATAGTAGTAGTCTTTCCTGTTCCATTAACTCCAAGGAAAACAATTACATAAGGTTTATCTTTTTTATTATTAATTTCTTTTATTAAATCAATTTCTTTTTCAGGAGTTAAAACCTCAGTTATAGTCTCTTTTAATGTTTCAAATAATATTTTTTGGGTTGAAGATAAACGACCAATTTGTTTTCCTTTAAAAGACTCAATAATTTTATTACATATTTCATCTGCAGTATCAATCGCTACATCATTACTTAAAAGAAGTAATTTTAGATCACTAATAGCATTATCTAGCTTCTTTTCTGTTAATGTTTTTTTAACAAATGATGAAAAAGTGCTTTTTAATTTTTCTAGCATTTATTTCTCCACAGAACTTTAAAATTTAATAAAGTAAGTAATGAGATTATTACATAAAAGTTATTATTCCATATAATCTCGTTGTATTTTTTGAGAAATTTCTTGTAAGTTTACATCTATATTTTGAAGTTGAGTATTTAGAAATTGAATCTGTTCATTGTGCTTTTCAATCAACTTTTCAAGAAATTCAAGAGTTCCATTTAAATCCTTTTCAATTATAACATCTTTTGAGACAGCTAATAGTACATTTTCTGGGTCTTTGATAGCTGCTTTTATATTAACTAATCCTCCAATTGGAACTAAAATTTCATCATTAATGTTTACACCCTCTTTCAAATTTTCTACGGTTTTTTTAGTATTTAGTACATTTCCTAAAGAGGCATTTATAATCTCAAGTTGTCCTTGAAGCATATCACGTTGTTCTTTAAAGTATCGAAATTTAAATAGTTCCTCTTGATATTGTTTTGAAGATTCCATCTTAATCAAATATTTTAATGGATAATTTAATTATTCTGATAATTCTCGAATAAGATAATCTTGAGATTCTTCTAGAGAAATTTCTTTTACTTCTTGAATTTTAATTTGACGCCTAAATATCCCTATCGAAGTAATTTGAGTTAATACCTTTTCAAGAGCATCTTTTTCTCTTAATGCTCTTACTTCTTTTCTAAATAGATACTTTTTATGATATTTTTTATAGCTACCAATAATTCTAAAAATTTTAATCTCTGACATAACTGAAAATGCCACAGTTTCAATGCTTTTAAAATAGGATAATATTAACCAAAATATTAAATTTTTTATTTTACACGATATATGAATTTTATAGTGAAATAGTAGTACATTATAGTATTACGAATTTTTTGCATAATTCTATAAACGTAAAACGCTTGTTATTCTCATTAATTCAGGACCAGTACAATCGACTCCAAAAAGTCCACCTTTATCATTTACAATTGCCCCTGAACTTAAATATGGTATTCCCCGGTTAATGGTAGATACATCAACTTCTTTAACTTTCAAAATTGAAGAAATATAGTCTATCTCCTCATCAGTTGATAGCGGATGGACAAGACAACCATGATTATTAGCCAATGATATTGAACCGGGAAGAATATAATTTCCAAACTCATAAACTACAGTTTCAACACATAAAATATCTTCTACTTCCTTCCTATAACTTTTCAAGAATGAACTAATAATAGCCCCTTTATCATTACATAAGATTAAATTACCGAAAGCATTATCAATTGATTTTAATACTCCTATTTTACTTGAGTCCTTCACATAGGATTTTAAATTATTAAGCTCATCTTCTCTTATAATATGTGGTACAATTATTCCATACTTATTCGAAGCTGTATAAACTCCTAATAAATTAGAGTTATTTATAGTCATAGGATAAAAAGGTTCTTCAAATACTGTTTTAATCTTTTTTAATATAGGTTTTAAGAGAGTATTTGGATAGAGAACATAAGAATTATTAGCAGTTAGATAAACTCCAATCAGACTTTTTCCAAAAATTTGAGTTCTGAGAATTGGCAATAGAATACCTTAAGTTTTATATTTCTAAAAAAAAGAATATCATTTTTATGACTTTTAAAGATCTAGAGCATTTCATGCTAAATAGACAACTACTAGACCATCTATATTCTTGGTTGCTCTCACCTTTAATTTTCTTGGTGGTTTTTGAATTGAACGCTCCCAAATCTTTTCATTTACTTCTTGAGTAATTACTAAAGATTCTGGTTTAAAATGTCGCGTCATATATTCTTTTAAATATCTAATTGCTTTTTTAGCTCGTTTGTTTCGAGGACCTTTACGAGCTTTTGCAAGGGGAATAATGTATATTCTCTCATCAATAATTTCTTCTTTTGGTACTTCTTCCTCCTCTATTTCTTCTGGTCCTTCGATTTCTTCTTCAAATATTTCGCTTATTTCTTCTTCTTCTGTAATTTCATCTAGACTAAATTCTTCAATTTCCTCAATCTCTTCATCTTCCTTAGATTCCTCTAACTCTTCCTCTAAATCTTCCAAATTAATTTCTTTTGCTTTTTTTGCCATAATATTTCAATCTAATATTTATGTAGATAATATATATTAATCGCGTTTTAATTTAGTATTCCTCCAACTTCTTCTTGTATATGGGCTATCTCTTACTTTTCGATTCGTTTTAATAACAATCCAATTTGGAATTGATTGGCTTTGTTTAGCTTTTTTAGCTCTTCTAAGTTTAGAAGGTAAGTCTTTATTACGTGCCATTTTTCTTTTTCTCGCTACTTTTTAATTTTAAATTCTTTTTTTTTTTCCATCGAAGAAATTTGTTTTAAGAGCTTTTTAAAGGCATTATCTTCTAAAGGTATTGCTCCTCTTAGTTGTCCTGATTGAAATAATTGGATCAGTTGTAGTTCTATTTGTTCTGCAAATTGAGGTCTAACCATGCGTATGTTTTCTAGACGTTGTCTTCCTTCTTGAGAAAGTATTTTTCGCATTATTAAATATTTTTTAGTTTCAAATTCCTTTTTTTGCGCTTCAGCTATCTGTTGTTGAACTGCTTCTTGTTGTATTCGTTCTAATTTTCTTCTTCTAAGGTTTTCTAATTCTTCATCATCGCTCAATTCAAATCCCTCAAAATAAAAATCTTCAGATTATCAACCTTTCCGTCTTAGAATTTCATATGATGTCCTTTCCAATAAACTTGTGCCTTCATAAGATGCAACTCTTCCCTCTTTTTCAATTTTTTCAATCAATTTAGCATTTTCAAGTTGCTGTAAAGCTACTCTTATAATTTTACCACTTCCCTTTGCTGAATGATTCAATCCTGGTCCTCTTCGGCTTCTTCCTCCATAATATTTTCTGAGTTTATTAACACCTATGGGTCCGAACTTCTTTACTTTTCTAAGAAGTGAGGCACATCTAACATACCAGAAATTTTCAGAGTCTAATGGCGCTAATTCTTTGAAATAAGCAGTTTTCCAAAATTCTGAACCTTCTGGAGGTGAAATTTCAGGATACTCTTTTAATTTTTCTGCAATTTCAAGAACTATTTTCATTGGAGAGACAACATATATAGACATGCTAATCTTTAATTCTATAATTCTTTATTAAATATAATACGTTTTAA
>JBHLLG010000146.1:0-4785 GCA_048885925.1 Candidatus Hermodarchaeota archaeon | reverse complement strand
AAATTTCTCAGAAATACTAAAATCCATAAAAAAATGCTGGAGCTCATTATTTTCACCAAAAGCATTATTATATCTTTGGCAATTGAGAAAAAATAATAAATTAATTTCATTAAACAACATCCAAATGGCAGTAATAATTCAAAAAATGATAGATTCTCAAATTTCAGGGGTATTATTTACTGTTAATGTAATGAATAATGCGAAAAATGAAATGTTAATTAACTCTACCTGGGGCCTTGGTGAAACAATAACTAATGGCTCGGTAATACCTGATTTAATAATTTTAAGTAAAGATAAGTTTTCAATCAAAAAATATATCATAGGTGAAAAAGAAAAGACATCTATTCCTAACCCTGAAGGTAATTCTACGATATTAATACCAACTAAACAACCACTTAAGGAACAGCAATCTTTAAACAAAACTGAACTTGTTAGACTTTATAACCTTGGGTTAAAGCTCGAGAAATTATTCAATTATCCTCAAGATATTGAGTGGGCCATAGAAAATGATGTTATTTACACTTTACAGAGTAGACCGATCACAACATTAAGAGAATAAGGAATGTAAAGAATTTTTAAAAAGAAAAAATAAATTATTTTATAAATGTGCGTTTCCCTAAATAAATAAAAAGTTCTGATAATTCAAAAAGTGTTAAGGGCGTTATAATCTGAGCCATGCTAGTTCGAAGGTCTTCCTTTGTTTTCCCTGCAAGTATAAGATTTCTTATATCCTCAACATAATCGTCCATATTTAAGAATAATATCTCAATTTTGTCAACTCCAGTTAATTCTTCAATATCTTTATCTAAATGCTCTTCTACCTGATTAAGTAAACCTAATTTTAGTTTTGGATTTAAATCATATTTAATTATAAGATGATTCATTTCTTCTATAATGATATTTAAACTTAAATTCCAATCTGCATTCTCCTTATATTTAGGAATTAAAATCTCGCTAATAATGACCTCATAAAGGGTATTTGGAGCCTTTTTATCAAAATCCACAGGCATACCATTACTTAACTGAAGTTTTTTTATCTCAGTCATGATATTTCTCAAACTCGTTGATTATTTTTATCCTTAATAATTAATGGAAAACAATCTAATATATATTTTTATAATCGATATAATTTAAAAATAAAAAATTAGTTATAATATTTCTTTGCTTTAATCCATATCAAATTACAATAGTTAGTAATTAAAATCTCTTTTTCTTTCTAAAAGAAATCAGAAATATTTTATTTTAAAAAGATTAATTAAAAAACATTTATTGATTTAAAATTATGAACAGATTTGAAAAAGCTCAAGAAATTCTCCAAAATTTGAATACAGATGGATGGTTAATAGTTTGTAAGGAAGATAGCGATGTTAATTCTCATTTCTTGCTCGGTGTTGGTTCTCATGCTCGTCATTACATATATGTTGCCGCAAATGGAGACCATCAAATCTTTTCTGTTGAAATGGAAGCAAATATGATTAGAAATTCTCTTAAAAAAAAGGGCGTAAATGCTGAAGTAAAACCTTATAAATCAGTTCAGGATTTAGAACCATTACTCACTTCAATAATCAATAAACAACGAATCGCTCTTAATTTTGGAGATAATATTCTAACTTTAGAAAGTACTGATTATGCAGATCATATTCGAGCCGGAGATTATTTCTCCATAAAAAATATAGCTCCAAACACAGAATTCTTTTCAGCAGCACCGATAATATATGAACTTAGAAGTGTTAAATCTCAAGAAGATTTAAAAGACATGCGAAATGTATGTAAAGCCAATATCGAAATATTAGAAACAATCCCCGATTGGATTAAAGTTGGTATGACTGAAAAAGAAGTAAAAGCAAAACTAGAATATAAATATTCAAAGTTAGGTAAACCGGCATTTGAAAGTATTGTAGCCATGGGAGCACATTCAGCAGATCCACATCATAACACTTCTAATAAAAAAATAGAATCTGGTGTTTTATTAATAGATACAGGAATGAAAATTGATGAAATGTGTTCCGATATAACTTGGACATTTTGGATTAATGGAAAACCCCCAGATGAATTTATTCAGGCCTATAAGACTCTATATGAATCCAAAGTTATTGCTAATAAATACTATACTGATGATACTCCATGTTTCTTAGCAGGTAAAAAATGTCGTGAATTTTTGGCTGAAAAAGGGTATGATCATGAGAAATTATTCTTTCATGGTTTTGGTCATTCCCTGGGGTATGAAGCACATGATATTGGACCTAGAGTTAGTTGGAAAGTTCCTGAACATTTTAAACTAAAAGAGAATATGGTGTATACAAGTGAACCAGGATTATATTGGATTGATAAATGGGGTATCAGATTGGAAGATGACGTTATAATAGGAAAAGATAAATGCGAACAACTAACTTATGCACCTAAAGATCCTATAATAATCTAATTTAAAGTCTTTCAACTATAAAATAATAATACACTTCTTCAAATTTATTTCTTAAAATAACCTTTCCGACCATAAGTTTTTTATAGTTAATTTATCATGTAATAAATATAAAAAGTGAAAAGATATTCACTAAATTAGCGAATCTATTAATTCTTTTATAATATAATCATTATTTATGAAAGGTACCCAAAATTGAAAATAGATAAAAAATGGTTTTCATTTTTTTTTACTGTTTGGATAATTATACTTTTATTAATTGATCCGATATATTCTATTGAGAGTTATACTAAAATCAACGATAATTTTAATCAACCCTATAATTCAATTACGTCAACTGAGCTTTTATATTATACTTGGGGGGGAAGTGGTTCAGATTCAGCGTGGGATATCGCTATAGACTCTTTAAATAATACTTATGTAATTGGATATACTAATAGCTTCGGAGTAGAGAGTAATGAACTTTGTTTAATAAAATTCAATTCTTCTGGAGTGGAATGGAATAGAACATTTGGTGGAATTTATGGAGATATTGGCAGAAGTGTCGCATTAGATTCATTCAATAACATATATATCGCAGGAACTACTGAAAGTTATGGTGCAGGTGGTTCTGATATATGGCTACTAAAAATCAACTCAACTGAAGGAGTAGAATGGAACCACACATGGGGAGGAATGGACGAAGAACTTGGATGGTGTGTTACATTAGATTCCCAAAATAACCCTTATGTAGCTGGATCTACAAAGAGTTTTGGGGAGGGTGATTATGATATATGCTTAGTTAAATTCAACTCGAGTGGAGTTGTATGGAACTACACTTGTGGAGGAGTTGATGATGATCGTGCTTATGGCTTAACTTTAGATCCATTGGGAAATGCCTATGTCGTTGGATATACTGAAAGCTTTGGAATAGGAAAAGACGACCTTTTCTTAGTAAAATTTAACTCGAGTGGGATGATATGGAATAAAACATGGGGATGTGCTGATAACGATCGTGGGACAGAAATAATTTATAGTCCTTCGGGTGACTTATATATTGCAGGAATTTGCGAACAATCACCAAATTGTTCTAAACCTGCTGATATGGGTCCTATTCCTCAGTACATTACTTTAATTAAATTTACATCTGAGGGAGTTTATCAGTGGAACAATACTTGGAAAGAAAGAACTCATGCTTATACATATGCTATGGTTATGGATTCCTCTGGTAATGCATACATTGCAGGGTATACTTCAGTTTCCTGGGGTGGAGATTATGATTGGTGTCTTGTGAGGTTTAATTCTAGTGGTATTGCAGATTGGTCTTGTATTTGGGGTGGAAGTGAAACTGATCTATCCCAAGGGGTAGTATTGGGTCCAAATGAAACAGCTTTCGTTACAGGATACACACAGAGCTATGGAGCAGGTGCAAGTGATGTATGTATAGTAGAATTCATAATTGGGCAATGTCCTGTGGCAGAACCAGAAGATACAAATGACAATATTGTACTGGGATATGATATGGTTATTTTTTTCAGCATCGCGATTATCCTATTAATAATTTTAATCAAGAGAATAAAATATCATTATTATAAAAGACAAATACAAAATTAGTTATAATAAAATTCATCTTTTTAAATTTTTAATAAGATTTCATCCATAGATTTAGAATCATTTCTTTAGAATTAATTAGAGAAATGTCTAATATTCATTTTCTAATAATAAGATTGTAAAAGGAATAATTACTATGTATACGAACCATTTTACCTTTCTATGATTTGGAGAAAATAATAAATTTAATTACATTTAAATATCTTTTTCTATAAGTTAAAGATATGAATGAAATTCCAAGAAGAAAGTATGAACTTTTAGATATATCATTTACAATCTTTTTCGCGGTATGTATGGTTCTCACTGCTATCTTTCTTTTACATTATCTTATTGTTTCTATAATATTTATCGTTATTATCTTTTTATTCACGATTGAGGTTTTAATTTTATGGAAGGCTCGAAATCCGTTTAATACATATTTAGTTAGGACATTTGCAGTTAATAATTTTATATTTACGTTTATAACACTTATGATATTCTATTTGAAGTTTTATACCACATTAACAGCAAGTGTAGGCTACGTGGTACTTCTTTTCCCTTCTGGTATTTATCTTCTATTATCATTTAGATTTTCCGCTATTACCACTCTTAGCGATAAAAGAGAGGGTGCAATGTTGGCTTATGCCGGAAGAACAAAAGCAGCTCGGGCACGATTGCATAGATATAATCCAGAGGAAGAAAGAAAACGAACAGAATTAATAACTAAACAAAAGGAACAATATAACTTTAAATTAATAATAAGGTTGGCTGTAATATTTTCATTAAGCAGTATTCTC
>JBHLLG010000145.1:0-4852 GCA_048885925.1 Candidatus Hermodarchaeota archaeon | reverse complement strand
AATTCTAAATATTTCTTTAAATACTGTTGAGCAGATTTCTTTATTCTTTCACCAACACTTTTTCCTTTTAGTTGATTTGTAACGACTATTTCTCCCTTAATTAAATCTAAGTTTCCCAATTTTGTTAAGTGGATCGGCCTAATGTTATTTTTAGGAGGAAAAAAAGTACATTTTACTAAAGCCCCTCCTTTGGGATAAAAACCATGTTTCTTTATGTCAATTTCAATATTAAAACCATGATTTTTAAAAATTTCATAGGTAACTTCTTTAAGATAGTTAAGGCTTGGAGCCCATTTTCCAAAAGTTCCTCCCCCAGAAATGAGAATTTCGATTTTATCTGGTTTATTAAACCCTTGACTAGCAATTTGAATAGGTTGGAGTAATAAACCTGTATTTCCAGCTGTTTCTATTTCAACTTCAATATTGCTTTTTATTATATTCTTTGGATCAAATTTAATTTCTGTAGTTCCAACAGTACAATCCGATAATGAACTACCTGTTAATTCGGAAAGTGCTCTCAATCCCATTAAATGTTGTAATCTTAATCCCGGTTTAGGTCGATTCGCTCTAATATTTACTATTCGAATTGAACGTTTGAATAATATAGAAAATCCTGCTGCAATTCTAAGGATGGACCCTCCACCTTCTCCAAAAGAACCATCTATTTCTAAAAGTTCTCCAGATGTCATCTTTCGACCAAATTCTCATGTAACTTCTTTATTCGATTTATTCCATCAAATTCTTCAATTAATTTAACAATTTCATTTGGGACTAAAGTTTTCCATTTTTTATCATTTTTAGTGATTAAATTTCTAATGGTTTTCCCATTGAATTTTTTTCTAAAAATGGTGATTTTATTCTCAACTCGGATTCCTTTATTTCTAAACAATTCTCTTACCCAATCGCTATTCGAGTAAATTGAATCAAATTCCCCTACAATCGAAATTACGTGATCAACCCATTTTTTTGCATTAAAAATGTCTGGGATATAATAAATTTCATATCTTTTAGATGAAATTTTTCTTTTTTCTATAGCAGTCCTAATAAATTCCTCTCTTTCTTCTTTATTAAATGGATCATTTAAAATATTCGATACTTGCGAACTTCCAATTCCAATTTTTACTTTAAAATATCTTTTTAGAATAGCTTTGATAACATATATATGTCCATGATGTAATGGTTGAAATCGCCCAATAAATAATGCTATATTACTTTTTTTCTCTTCTTGTAATTTAATTTCTTTCTCAAAGAGGGAGAAGATATCTATGGTCAAAATCTGCTCCCAGATTTTTTTGGAATAGTCAATATATTTTTCATTTTTTAAAATAGTAGTAAGTTCATTTTTATTATAGAATCTGCTATTATCAACATCTAATTCATCTGGATTAGGCGTTAATGAAATATTATAATCAACAATTCCAAAAAAGATATATGCTACTTCCTTTCCCTCTGTGTTTATATCATAAAAAAGTATCTTTTGAATCGCTTTAGGAGGAATTCCAAACTCCTCTTCAAGTTCTCGAATGGCATTCTGCTTGATTGTATTAAGATCAAAATTTTTTGTCCAATTTATATGTCCCGAAGAAGAATCTGTAAAATAATAGGGAAAATCTTTCTTATTTTTTCCGCGTTTTTGAACTAAATATAATAACTCTCCTTTTGGAGTTTTCGATATTATAAAAAATCTGGTAATTAAATGGCTTATCCCCTTTTCATGAGCCTCTAATCGTTCCATTGGAAAAATATATTTAGAAATCTGACCTGATTGTAAAAATTTTTTGTTTTTATCTTCGATACAAACCAAAATTTCTTTTTCCATGTTTTAACAAACTCTTTTATAACCTTATAGTAATACAATCTCCAACATTAAAACCTAATAATTGAGACGCATTTCCTTGATTAATTGATATTTCAAGAAAGCCAGTTGATCCAACAAGAAATAATAATGACTTTATTGGAACTTTAGAGAAATGAGAGGTAAAAACTCCTTTATAATTATGTCCCCGGATACTTATGTTAATCTTTCTACCTTCATTTACATATAATTCGCTATGTTGTATTTTGTTATTTATAATTGGAATATTCGTGGTTCCATTTCCAAAAGAATCGATATATTGAATTAGGCAATTGATTGTTTTCATTTCAAAATTAATATCATATATCATTTTGAGTTTTTTTAAATTATTCAGATCAAATTTGGGTCCAAATTTGTTTAATTGAACTCCAGATAACAAATATGCTGCTGTAGGTGCCATTATATCTCTCCCATGGAATGTTATAGAAGTAGGTTTACAAAAAAATTCATTATTTTGTATTTCAATACACTCAACAACATTTTTAATTAATGTATTAGAAAAGATACCATTATTAGGACCAATAAAATAGTGATTTGAATTTATTTTTAAACCTATAATTTCTCTTGAAGTTCCAACCCCAGGATCAACCACAATAATAAATACAGTTCCATTAGGAAAGTATTTATATGTGGTTTCTAATATATAAGATGCCTCTAGAATTGAATATGGCGTAATTTCATGGGAAATATCAATTATCTTTATTTGAGAATTAATTTTTAATATAACTGCTTTCATGCTTGCTACGTAATGCTGACCTTTTGAACCGAAATCAGTAAGTAAACCTATAATTTTATGATCAAAAACTTCCATTTCGAAAAAAAGAAAAGAGATTTAGTGGATTATAGTTATAAAGAATAAAGAAGTTAAAGTTATTTATTTTTTCCATATTTTTGATCAATTCTATAAAAATCTTCCAATGCTTTGGATTTTAATCTATATTCTTCTTCTTTATCAAACTGGATTAATTTTTTTGAAATTTCACTTGCTCTTCTATAATAAGTATATGCTGTGTGAAAATCTTCATTTCTAAGAGCATTTCTAGCATCTTGTACAATTTTTTCCCTTTCTTTTGATAGATCAGGAATTCGCTTTGAAAAAGTACCTTTTTCGTTTAGAGATGTAGCAATATCCATTAGATACAGAGATTCTGCAATTTCTGCAGCTTTAGTGTAGAATTTTGCTGCTTTTTCATAATCTAAAGCTTTAATAGCATTCTCAGCAGTAGAATAATACTCGGATATTTTTTTATGTTCTTCATCTTCAACTTTTTGTAAGAGTTCTTGTGCAATTTTTCTTTCTTGTTTTCCACCACTTAACATAAATTTCGTTATGTTAATAATACTACTTTTCAAGGCATCTGTTTGTAGAATATCAATTAAAGGTTCTAAATGCTCTAAATATATTTCTTTTAATAATACTTCAAATTCTTCTCTTGATATTGTAAGAATGTTCAAACTTGGCATCTCTAAAGCTTCTGCAGCTTCTTTAAGCGATGAGCGAAACTTTTCTGGTGTATCATTTTCATTTAATAATATACCAATAATAATTCCCAATGCTTTTCTAGATAATTTACCTTTAAAATTGTAAAGATAAGAGAAAATTTGAAAATCTTTTAGTTTTAATAAATTGTATTCGTTTTTTGTATGATCAAGATTTAAACGAAGAAATAAATCATTAGTAATTTCAAAATTTGATTTACTCTCTTTAAAGTAATAACCCATAATCTTGAAATCAGAATCAGTTGGTAGTAGTATTACAAAACACCCAAGTGGCATAGAAATTATTTCCCTCTTGTTTTCATTAATTTAGGTTTTAAATTAGAAAAAATAAATTAATTTAAGTTTGACTCGCACTCATTATTCTATTAGTTTCTTCCCTAATGGATTGTATGATATTTAATAATTGAGCAAAATAAAGATTATCAGAAACTGCTTTTGATGCTTGCCTTATTATATCTATTGCTTTCTTTTCTTCTTCAGTTATAGATTCTATAGCCTTTTTATCCCATAATTCTTTTAGTTTATTATTAAAGTCTTCACTTAACTCTTGAAGACTTTTACTGGATTGAACTCTGAATTGCTTTAGAACCTCAACTATTAATCTAATATTTTCAGTCATCGCAACAGTTTGTTCAGAGAAGCTTTGACTCATCTGATTAATTGCAGCCCTCATTTGGTTAATTTGAGCTATTGTTCCATCTAAGGAACTCATAATTTGATTTATTTTGAGTATCATCTCATCTAATAATTGTTCTGCCAATTTTTCTCACCTATTTTTTTAAAATTTAGATATTCTAATTTACAACCTCTTATTCTTTAAGAGTTTCTTTAAGAGTTTTAACAGAATCAATAGCTTCTGATAAGAGTAAGTTTACAGTATCCTGATTAAGAACTGTCTCAGAAAGTTTAGAGAAATCCTCAAGTTTTTTAATTAAATTCTTTAATGCATCCAAACCTAGACCTTCTTGAATAGTCTTCAATTCTTTTGTTGTTCCTTGTCCTATTTCTCGTACCACATCAATATGTTTAGTTTGAGTAACATTAATTTCATTTGAAAATTCCGCTAATTTCGCTGTTAAATTTGAAATTTTTTGTTCAATATTTTGATTAAGTCCATCTAATGAAGTCTTTAATTCTTGAATCGCTTGTCCTAACTGAGCAATTCTTTTATAGATATTTTGGAGGAGGTCAGTTAACATTTCTGCCATAGTATATCAACTTCTTCAAAAAATTTTTTTTATAGACTAAAGACTCTTCTTATTATTTCAATTATAAATTAAAAAGATAAAAATTTTTATCTTTTTTCTTATTTAATTAGATTATAATAATTAATCATTTTCAATTTAATTGGGCCATTTGCTTAGCTTGGTTAACAAAAATTATACGCTTGGTCAACAAGCGCAGGTCTTATAAATGACCATCGGACATACACTTAATAGAATTGTCCGAGAAAGTAAAAACCTGAGATCCGGGGTTCAAATCCCCGATGGCCCATAC
>JBHLLG010000144.1:0-4870 GCA_048885925.1 Candidatus Hermodarchaeota archaeon | reverse complement strand
TAAATCCAATATTAGATTAACCTTAAAAACTTTAAAGATTAATATTCGCTTAGATTTATATTTTTAAAATTTCTAAGATCATTATAACGTATATTAATTTATGTGGTTTTAATGACGGAAGAATATATGCAAGAAGAAAAACCTGTAGGCAGATTAACTGGTAAAACAACAACTCATACTGTTACAGTTGTATTTGAAGGTCCTTCAGTAGAAAGAAATAACTATTTAGTAATTTATGGAGAGAAAGATGTACACGGAAAAAAGCCATATTATGTAGTTTACATTTCTGATATGTGGTCTGATGAGAAGGGACGTATGGCAAAATTATCTGTATTAGGAGAACGACCAACAAAACCTTTTGAAATTGGTTCAGATGTCTATATGGCAAAAGAAGAACAAATAGCAAAAATTTTAGGAATCTTCAATCCACCAGAAGAATCTCTCTCTTTGGGAAAGCTAATTGGTTATCCTTATGAAGTATATTTATTAATCAAAAATTTTGGTAGAATTTTTATTACTGGAAAATCTGGTTCTGGAAAATCTTATACTATGGGAGTATTATGCGAAGAATTTCTTAAGAAGGGAATTCCAGTAGTAATATTGGATAGACATGGAGAATATGGGGCTCTCAAGGTTGCTGGTGAAGATGCTCCAGAAGGAGAAAGTGAATTTGTTGATAGTATAGTTGAATTTGCTGATTTAAAGAAAAATAAGGGCGGAGATATTGATATTGAGTATTTATTTTCATTAAGTCCTACGGATATTGTTGCTCCTAATCTTTGTACCGTAGTTAATCTAAATGGTATGGCTTTAGAAGTTCAAGAGGCTATCGCAGGTAAATTACTCAAAAAACTATACGAAGCTAGCACAACTAGAAACATACCTCCTTTCTATTTGTTTTTAGATGAAGCACATTTATTTGCTGGAAAAAAACAGACAGAAACTTGCGAAGTTGTTAAATTATTTGCGCAAGAAGGTAGAAAATTTGGAGCGAATATTGTTATAGGAACACAGCGTCCACAGTTATTAGATACTACAATAAGGGCTCAAGCAGGAACATGGGTAGTTCATAATCTCTCTGATATTAGGGATATTGGAATTACAATTTCGAGTGCTGAAGATTTAAGTAATGAAAATAAATCAGATATTTCGGGTTTAGATAAAGGACAAGCGATAATATGTGGTGAAGCTGTTAAAGGAATTCCTCTCTTTGTGAAAATAAGGAAGAGACGAACAAAGCATGGTGGTGTAAGCTTTAATCCATTGGACTTTCTATCAAAACAAACCGTGGAAGAATTACAGAAGAGAAAAGAAAGACTTCTGGGAGGAAAATCTGCTGATGAATTAGAAACAGGAAAATCAATGTTTCAAGAAATGATGGAACCAAAAACTGCCGCTGATTATTTAGATGAAATAACCGCTCTAAAAATAAGAATTCAAGAATTAGAAGATGAAGTATCACGTTTAAAACAGAAAGTAGCTGATGTAAAAGAAGGAAAGGAGATCCCATTAGTAGCTACTGATGAAATTTTAAGCGAATTGCAAACAGAAATAAACATTTGGAAAGAAAAGTATAATTTCCTTAAAGAAATGGCAGAGAAAGGGGGAGAAGATATGGTTCCATTAACTGAAGATAGTGAAATGGTTTTAGATCTAAATAATAAAATAATTGAGTTAGAAGCACAAGTTAAAAAATTTAAATCTAAATATGATGATGCAATAATTTTAGCTGAAAAATCTATAGCTGAACTCAAAAAGAGAAAGAAATAGTCAAATGATTCCATTATTTCGTGATAATGGATTTTTTCTAAATTTTTTTAAATTATTTCAATAATTTGATTAATCATTTTTAATTATCTCAAATTATTTAATTTCATAATATATTTGAGATCTCTTGATTATGAATAGTGAAACATTAAATATTGAAAGTATAAAAGAATTTCAGCAGAAATTATCATCATTATTTGGTGTATCAGGATATGAAGACGAAGTAAGAACTTTTATTCTTGATGAGATTGAAAAACGAGATATAGCTGATAAAGCATGGATCGATCCACTTGGAAATGTCCTAGCTATAAAGGAGGGAACTGTTGGAGGTAATAGGATCTTATTGGATGCTCATATTGATGAGATAGGATTTATGGTTTCAAATGTCACCAAAAAAGGATTTTTACGATTTGTGCCGATTGGTGGATGGGATAATAGAATACTTTTAGGACAATCTGTTATAATGAAATCTAGTAGTGGAAAATTATTACATGGGATTATAGGTTCAAAACCTCCCCATATTACAACTCCTGAAGAACGAAAGAAGGTAGTGGATATTCCTGAAATGTATATTGATATTGGTATGATTTCAGAGGAACAAGTAAAACAAAATTACATCAATATAGGAACGGTTGGAACATTATTCAATCCTTTTGTTGAATTCCCTAATGGAATGGTTCGTGGTAAAGCATTCGACGATCGTACAGGTTGTAATGTTCTTCTTCATACTATGATGCTTTTGAAAGAAACCAAACATTTGGATACAGTGTTATTTAATTTTGCTGTACAAGAGGAAGTTGGTGCCCAAGGAGCAACAACTGGTGCTTATAAATTGAAACCTACAATGGCCCTTGCGATTGAAAATACAACCGCTGCCGATGTGCCTGGCATAAAAGATGATATGATTCCAGTATATATTGGACAAGGACCTGCTATTACTGTTGCGGATAAATCAATAATTTCAAATCCAAATGTTAATGAAAGACTAATAAAAAATGCTGAATTAGAAAAAATTCCATTTCAATTCAAGAAACCAAGGTATGGTGCGACTGATGCTGCTAAAATTCAAGTAACACGTGGAGGAGTGCCAAGTTCTGTTGTATCTGTTCCATGTAGATATATACATTCGCCAACATCGCTGTTAAAGCTTGAAGATATTTACCATACAATACGATTAATTGAAGTTTTTATACGGAATCCGTTAAATGTATAATTATTCTTCAAAAATTACTTCCTTTTTAGGAAGTTCATTACTTATTACTACTTTTTCAATGTATTTTTTGTCTATTTTAATCTGTTTAAGAAAATACAAACTAAAGGAGTAAAAGATCCCCATAGAAGAAATTATGAGCGTAATTATAATCGGATTCTCTGAATTGTTTCCAATTAGAATCCATCCTGTTAAAATTGAAGCAACAGACATACCAATTGATATGATAAACTCACTTAATCCAAAATAGGCTCCTGAAATGTTTGAAACTGCTTCATCAAAATGAAGTTCTTTATTTTTTTCAGCAGCCTCATAAACTAATATACTTGCTAAGGGAGGAGTAAATAAACCGAATCCATACATGGAACCTAAAATTGTGCCCATAGTAATAATAAACAAAACAACTTCAAATTCAAAAGAAAGGAACTCAATTAAAAATAACAACTCTGCTAAAGAGGCGATAATAGAAGCAATAAGACATATAATATAAGTTTTGAGGATTGAATTTCTTTTAAGCAATTTACGCCAAATATAGAATCCTAAGATTTTACTAACAAAAGAGACTGCGACATAAATATAATATTTACTCCCAGTAAACAAAAGAGTATAAGTCAGAAAAGGTATGACTATCACTCCCAATATTCGTCCGGAAATACTATCAAAGAGCCTTAAACCAAGATACTTTCTATATTTTTTATCCCTAATTGGTACTCCCATTTGATGTATAAAAGATCTAAAGCTAACTTTTTTTTGTATTATTTCTAAAGATATTTTATTATGAAAGCTCTCATCAATAGAAAAAAATGTAATAATAACTGAGAATAAGCCAAAGAGGGTAAATCCAATTCCGATAAATGGAATATAGAGAAGAACCGTTTTACCAGAAGATTCCCACCATTTAACATTTTCAGGATCGAGTAAAATACTCTGTACAATTAGGGGTAGCATTAATGCAACTATTGAAGCAATAATTTGAAAAAATGTTGTTAAAGCTGCAATTTTTTCTCGATTTTCATGAGTTTGTGATTGTTCTGTTAACATAGAAATATGTACTGTAAGAATTGAGGATCCTGAAATCGCTCTTATAATAAAAATACTCCATAAAAATAGGGTGGTTGGTAAAAATAACGAATTATTTTGGGGACATTTAGGTGGCATCCATATAAGAATACTAGAGAAAACCCAAATTGGCAATCCATATAAAAGAAAAGGACGTCGTTTTCCAAATTTTCCTGGCTTTTTATTGTCTGCAAGTAATCCAAAAATAATTGATGAAATAGCAGAAATTATCATTTGTAAAGAAATTCCAATTGATGTCAATACGGAATTTAGGTTTATTGTATAAACATAATATTGGAAGAGAAATGTCCCAATAAACATATTGTTAATTATTATACCCATATTACCTAAAGTATATCCAAGAAGTCGTTTTCCATGTAATTCCCGTGGATTATTTACCATAATTTATAAATTAATTTATTTCAAATTAAATTACCGATTTCAAAAAAATAAGAAAAATTTAAAGACTTTTTTGTAAAATTAGCTAATTTTTATTTCCTACAAAAATAGTTAAGATGAAGGATTATTATTTATCTTCCTTCTCCTTTTTTCTCTTTTTAATTTTTTTTTGTTGTTCTACTATCACATTACTTATAAATTGTGTCGTAGAATAAGCAGATTCAGCCTCACCTAGACTTAATCCTTCCAATTCCTTCATTTCAGCTTCATCTTCAGAAAAGCCAACTTCTTGCATAACATATTCCTTAGCACTCATTTTATGTCTTTGCGTTCTTAACTCCGCTCTTTGTAAATAATAATGGCTAGTCATATGTAGCACAGTACCATCACCATAATCAAAAGTAATAACTATTGGTGCTTCTCCATATTTATCTT
>JBHLLG010000143.1:0-4924 GCA_048885925.1 Candidatus Hermodarchaeota archaeon | reverse complement strand
GAAGTTATTTTCTAAATACAAATCGACTAAATCGATTCATCTGACCGTAATAATCGAATAATGCATCAATTCCTCTCATTCGTAAATCAGTATTCAAACAAATTTTGCTATGTAAAATACCATCAGGTGGTATTTGAGCAATCTCAATTGCGATATTATTAACTTCTTCTTCCAATTTTTCTCGTGGGACACTCATGCTAACTAGACCAATTTGTTCTGCTTCTATTCCACTAATTGTTCGACCAGTCATTAGAAGATATCGTGCTTTTTTAATACCTAAATAAAATTGCCAGAGAGGCATACTTTGAGCTCCACCCCATTTCACGGCGGGATGTCCGAAGATAGCATCGTCCGCTGCCACCGAGATATCGCATAAAAGTTGTAGGTAACATCCTGCATCAGTACAATAACCATGAACTTGCGCAATCGTAGGTTTTGGAAAATTAAATATGCGTGGATATTTTGCATAAATCTTTTTATTGAGAATTTCATACGAGTTTTTATATTGCCATCCTCCTTCTGGTATTGTCATGTAATATGACTGCTTAAGATCGAAACCAGAGCAAAAACTTTTACCATTAGCTTTTAACACAATTACTTTTGCTTTATCGTCCGCTTCAGCATAATCTAGTACTGCATCTAACTCATCAAGCAGCTGAAAATTCAATGCATTATGTTTTTCGGGTCTATTTAACGTTATATAACCAATTTTTTTATTAGTTTCATAAATTATTGTTTCAAATTCCATATTATTACCTTTAAATTTTTATTATATTAATTGATGTAATTCCTTAAAACAATTAAGCTTAAAAATTTTAAATGTTCTTTAAAAGTAAAACTATCTAAAGGGTTTTATATAAAAGTTTAAAATAATTATTAAGATAAAAAATTAAAATAGAAAATATTATTTTACTGAGTTGTTTTAAGTCTTCTTTTCACTATTAAATAAGAGTTAAAGAACTTGAATTATGTTATCTTTATTCCTAATTCTGATGGTTATAAAAATTCATCTTCAAGAGATTTGTTTGGTTTAGAAGTGATTGTTTTTAATTTTGCTTCGAGTTCAAAGATTTTCTTGCTTATTTCATCTTTTAAGCTTAAACCGGTCTTATTTAAAGGCATCTTAGCAGTATAGATATAATAACGCCCTTTCTTTCCAAGAGTTTTAATTTTATTTTCTTTTTTTAGTCGTAAAAGATAAGTACGGGTATCTTGTTTGCTTAATTTGAGTTTTTCTGCTATTTGTCTACTTGTTAGACCTTTCGATTTAAGCAAATTGAGGATGCGTTCTTTATTACTCAATGGTATCTTGGAAATTGTAGTTTCTACACCTATATTCTCAACTTCAAATTCCTTTTTTAACTTATTAATAATTATTTGTTGATTATTCACTTTTTCTTGTAATTCTTTAATTAAATTTAAAGGAATTTGAGTTTCAAAATCTTCTAAAAGTAGATCAGTTGAGCCTTTACTTTGATATAAAGGATTAAAATTAGAAGATCTCGGAACGGTGCTTCCAATAATGTCTAAATCCCCAATAGATGAGGGAGAACCAAAAAGGCTTTTTTCTCTTAGTGGGTATATTTTATGTTTAGAAAACTTATCTGCTTTACTTTTTTTAATAGCTTCTGCCTGTGTTAATCCACCAAAATTTTTAAAAAAGTAAATATCTTCTTCACCTTCCTCAACGGAAATGATGCGATAAGATTTTCCAATTTGATCTCGTACCTTTTGAGCTAATTTAGCCCCAGTGAATCTTGATCTAACGTTACAATTTTGACCTTTCCAAAGATATACCCTTCTTGTGTCATCTGCGATAATAATATAACATTCATCTGTTTTTAATCCACTTTTAATTGGAACCTTAGTCATAATTTCAGGAGTGGTCTTATCTGCATTTATCTGAAATAATTGTGGAATCTTTATCAATCTCCATTGGGTTATATTTAGAGTTTGCTATTTTTTTGTTGTAAAACGTTTATTGTATTATATTAATACCTTAATAAAATCCTATTAATTATGGTTAAAAATTATTCACTTATCTGTATATTATTTGTATATTATTATATATAAATGAATGGGGTCTGGCATATAAATAATTAAACATTGACAAAGATTTAAATATTTGTATATACATATAATATACATTTGATATACATCGATATGCCGTAAAAACTTCTCAAAAATGATCAACCTAAAAACTGATTATATTAAGATACCCGATGATATTGAATTTCTTCTAGATCTTTGTCGAGATTTAATAAGAAAATTCAGAGAATGCAATCCCGATAAAAGAGTCCCCATTCATAGTGAAGATCTAACCAGATTAAGAAATATTGAAAAGATATATATTAAATAAATTTCTAATGATGTTATGCTAATTTATCTTTCACTATTTCTAGAAATTTAAAAACTAATGAAATTATGGCCGAAGAAGATAATATAACAGATAAATTAGAAGCTGTTTTAAAAAAATTATTGTCAAATAATCGTGAGATGACACTTGCGATAATAACTTCAATGGAGGGGCTTCCAATCACCTCAATATTGCCCCGAGGCTATAATGAAACGAGGCTTTCTGCTATGATTGCTACATTACTCTCTTTATCAGAAAGGACTGTCATAGATATGGAGATTGGAATATTTAATCAGATATTTGTCAAGGGATTAGATGGTTATTTGTTAATTTTTGACGCCGAGATCGCAGTATTAGCAGTATCAACTACAGAAAAGGTGCAATTGGGACTGGTTATCCTCGAATGTGAGCGTGCTTCATATCAAATAGCCAAGATTTTAAGAAAAGAGAAATAGTCAATGACAACTGTAGTTTTACCTAATTAATTTACCTGTTGCTTTCCTGGATTAAATTAAAAAAATTATCACTTTCTTTCATTTGTGAAATATATATAGTTGGATTTTTTTGTCAATAATTGGGAGAGGAAAATTATTAAATTATCATGTTCCTTAGTAGTAAAAAATGGTGATTTGGAAAAAAGATGAGAGATCGAACTAAAAAGCGATTAAAAATTATAAGCTTAATTGTTTTAATGATTTTCCCTTTCATATTACTTTTAATAGCTGCTCTTTTTCAAGGATATGAGCTAACAGTAAATGTTGAGAAAGATGCTTATGTATCTGAATATTATCCAGATAAAAATTATGGTGCAAATGAATATCTTCGTGTAGGAAATTATTATGAAGAAAAAATACAAACTTTCTATCATTTTAATATTTCTTCTATTCCCGATGGGTGGAAAGAGGTAAAAATTGTAGTGAAATTCGATTATTCTTCAAGTTCAGTAGACATTGCTGTAAATCTTACGTACGAGCCTTGGGATGAAATGACAATAAACTGGAATAATAAGCCAAATCAGAGTGTATATAGAGGTCATTGTGTATGTGATGGCGTTGATTTTAGAATGGGAATTCCATTAAGAACAGACCAAATTATCAATGATGGAGTAAGTATTTGTTTATATGGAAGAGGCGGAGACGAAGATGGATATGTACAAGGATATTCAAAAGAAGGTACTTCGAAAAAGTACGATATCGCATGGATACAATTAAGCTATGAGGGGATAGATCCTAGAATTTTGACTGGTCTAAGCATTTTTGGTATTATAATTGGCGTCTTTTTAGGGACAATTGGACTTATTATATTAACTATATTGATAAAATACGATTCTAACAAAATTTCAAAAAAACATAAAAAAAATATTAAAAAGGATATTTTTGGTTTAGGTTTACTAAATGTTAATCTAGATAGACATTATACTAGCAAAAGAATTCCCGAAATTGAAAAAAAAATTAATGAATATATAACCCTCAGATTGGAACATGGAAGGACATTTATTTATGTAAATGGCAGGAGGTTCATTCAGTGTATTCGATTAATCCTAAACATTCCGAAAGATGATATAACATTATATGACGAGGTTGATTCTATAGATGAAGCTGCTAATTTGTATGATAAACATATATATCAAAATAGAATCGTAAGAGGGCCGATGGCTGCTCCTTTACCAAATCAAAGCCATGATATTACCCCAGAGCAGGAGTTCTGGGGACATTGTTCAAATATTCAAGCCTGGGTTGAGTATGATTACGACACCAGGATTTTAATGAGCAATATTTCATTTCCATTGTTAAGAGAATTGACAAAAGCAGGAGATCCAAAGGCAAAAAGAGTTTATAAAGAAGAGATTGCTCTAAGACTCGAAAGTGGATACCCTTCTGTAGTTCAGTATCTTCTTACTCAAGGATATATACAAATCTTTAGTCCCGAAGAATTCAAGACTATTTTGGAGACAATCGACCTTGTTAAGAAGCTTTCCTCTAATCCAAAGATATTGGCTCAATTCTTAAGATCTTGCGTTTCAAAATTTCCAACTTTGGTTGAAGACATTCTTTTACAAATTTTAAAACTTTCTAACGGTAAAGAGATTTTATTATTAATTATTCAAAAAGAATATCAAATTCCTCCTTTTTTACAATATTTAAGATACAATAATCCCCAATTTTTAGTTATTCTAAGAAACGGATTAGAAAATCTCTTGAATAGGGTTGATGAAAAAACAAGCAAGGATATAATAGATTATATTCAAGTAGTTGATAAGAAACTTAAAGGCCAAACTCTTAGTATCCCCCCTCATCCAAGAAATCGCTTTTTAGAAGCTATGGAAAACATAATTATGAATAACCTGCCTTTAAATGAACTAATGGAGGAACCTAAATTACTTATTAAGGAAAAAATTCTACCACAAGTTCGGAAGAGTCAATCGAGATGTTCCTACTGTGGAAAGGTGATTCCAAAGGATCAAGACACCTGTGAGTGGTGTGGACATAAAAAAGATGATGATGAAGGAGGGTTTTTTCCATTTCCTTTTATATTTAAACCTCCTGGAGGAGGGGGCGGAGGTCGTTT
>JBHLLG010000142.1:0-4998 GCA_048885925.1 Candidatus Hermodarchaeota archaeon | reverse complement strand
TTACGAGAGAAAAAGATATTTACCGTTTTTACTTTGATTTATACTATTTTAATATTTTTAACAAGCTTTTTCTGGGAATTGGCATTTAGTGGAGCTATTGGAGATGCAGCAACTTACTTTCTTGCTATTTTCTTTGGTACTTCTTTATTTCTTTCTTTGTTGTATGCTTGGATATTAGTGTCAAGAAAAAGACGCGTATGGGCAACATTCAAATGTATCGGTTATACAAATAAAAATATAATGGTTTTAGTTTCAGGGATGATTTTATTTACTACCTTAGTAGGATTTATTGTTGTAATTGAAGTATTATTTCATTATACTGCTGCATTAGCTTATTTACACTCTGCTGATTTTTTATTAGGGCTAAATTCTATCTTAGTAGGCTTGCTTCCAGTTATTATTACTAGTGCATTATTTATAGTTGTTCAATTAGTTGCTTTCATTTTAGCATATAGAAAAGTCCTTAAAGTAAGACCAATAATAGCCCTAAGAAAAGTGGGAGGATAAGGAGGTAAAAGAAAAATGTCATCTGATAAAGATATTATGATTGAGGCTGTAGATGTTAATAAAGAATATAGAAGGGCAGGTGCTATTATAAGAGCATTAGCAGACGTTAATCTAAAGATTAGATCTGGTGAATTTACTATCATTCAAGGTCCTACTGGTTGTGGAAAATCTACACTTCTTAATGTTCTCTCAGGACTAGATCTTCCAGACTCTGGTAGGATTATATTTGATGGGGAAAATATTGCTAGAGCCACAGAAGATAGATTAAGTAGACTCAGAAGACAAAAAATTGGTTTTGTATTTCAAGATTTTAATCTTGTTAATACATTAACAGCGATTGAAAATGTAGAATCAGTTTTATGGCCAACAGTATTACGCCAGAAAGAAATTGAAAATCGAGCAATTACGGCATTAAGAGATGTAGACTTACTTGACCGTAAAGATCATTACCCTGTTCAAATGTCTGGAGGAGAAAAACAGAGATGTGGAATTGCTCGAGCAATAATCCATAGACCAAGGGTAATCTTAGCTGATGAACCAACAGGAGATTTAGATCCCGAATCAGAAAAGCAAGTTATGAAATTACTAAAAAAAATTAATAAAGAAATGGAAACCACAATCATGGTTGTGACACATAGAGACTTGTCAAGTTACGGAGATAAAACAATACGGATGGATAACGGTAGAATTGTTAAAATTCAATAATAGAAATTCAATTTTTTAATATTAATTTTAATCATTTTTTTGAATATTTTCATTATATTTCCTATTTAAAAAATATTTAAATTTAGATATATTTGAGACTTAAATACCGAAAAGATTAGCAAAACTATTGATATAAGATTAAGCCAAAAATATATATATGGGATGCTTTTTTGATTAGTAATAAAGGAAATTAAAAACATTAAATTAATAATGATGAGGGGATAATCTTGGGATGGGGACGTGTAATAAAATCAGGAATAGCAGGGATGTGCTGTCTTATTCCGATGGCTTACGTTTCATTTAGGTTCTTGAATCTAACAGAGGGAATCACGGGAGGATTAATAGCAAATATTGATGATGCTATAGCGGATATAACTAGTACACTTGGTATTGGAGGATTTTTTATACAATTAATTGCCGGTGCTCTTATTGGTGTTGTACTTATATTTTTATTTCCAATACACTGGTGTATTTTTTATCGTCCTGAAGATGTCATGTTAATAATGGCAATAACAATTCCATGGATTCTATGTTGTGCTATCACCAGCGGTATTTTTGCTCACTCTCCTCGTGGAGGTCTACATACAAGCCTTTCTATAGGAATTGGTTATATGATAGTATTATCAGTAATTTACATAATATTAGCTGTGGTAGTACCAATGGGGTTAGGACCAGCTATCTTAGATGGATTATTAATGGGATTAACAGATTTACCTTATCTCGTTGCAGTTCTCACAGCAGTTTTGGAAGGGAGTTTGGTAGGGGCAGTTTTTGGTTCATTTGTCGGAAGTTTAAAATATAAGCCAAAAGGTGGTAAAAAGAAGAAAAAGAAAGTCAAAGTTAAAGAAGATACTACAATGTCTACTGAAATGTTCCCTCGAGAAATTCCAAGCGAAGAGACTACAATTTCTCCTAAAACCGATTTTTGTACTAATTGTGGAGCGAAAATTACAGCTGAAGATTTGTTTTGTACTAATTGTGGAGCAAAAAAGCAATAATTAATCCTACTTAATTATATAATTAATAATCTTATTGTCTTTTTTTTTTTAAATTCGCATACAATTTCGATAGAAAAGATATTAATTATTAAATCATACTAATTTATATTATTATTAAAAATTCCAATTATTAATGTAAATTATGCCTCGAGAGATAAAAGGAATTATAATTAGCCGATTGATTATTTTAATTGTAATACTGCTAATACCTATTGCAACTTTTTTAATATATAATTTCGCTGATTTCAGTCTATGGTATTCGAACAATCCAGTTCTTAAGATAATAATAATCAAATTAGTTTGTCCTTTTATTTTCAGTATTTCATGGTTATTTTTTTTAATTCTATTCATCAGTCGATTAGCTAATACACTTGATGAATTTGATAGTATTATTAGTGTAGTTCCTTCTAGATTAAAATTTTTCTATGGTATTAATGCAATCTATTTTATGCTAATTTTTATTTTCCCTTTGATTACACCCGTTGTCTCCATTCTTAGTTTTGCTTCTATGGCTTGGAGATTAACAACTTTTAGAAGAAGGAGGTGGGAAGAAGATACCAAGGTTTCTCTAATTACGTGGATTATGATAGCTATTATGTCAATTATACCAATTTTTTGTGCAGCTAGTGTATTACCTGAATATTTTGTCTTAGCAGCTTTTTTATGGGAGATTATATGGATTCCTTTACTTCCTTACCTTTTTAGTATTTCTTATTCATTATTTACAGCGTTAGCAATTGGATCTTTTATATTATTATTCTATAATGCTGGAATAAGTGAATATGAACAATTTTGGGTGGAAGATTCAAAAAAAGAGCGTTTCTGGAATATAAAAATTCTTGAAATATTACTTTTCGGGCTTTTTCTTTATTTAGATTTGGGAGAATTTAATGTTATTGATCTATTCTATTTGTTTGGTTTTATTTTTATACTTATTACCTCAGTTGTTAACTTCTTTCAAGGAAAAACTAAAATTAAAAGCTTTAAAAGTCATTTAGTCGGTTATCTTATAGCCGCAGTATTTATAGGCTCAAATGTACTTTTCACTACATCAGAAATTTCTGAATTTTTAAGAGTTTGGAGTTTGATAATTTCAGCAATTTTGTATATTATTGTTTTTTTCTACACCTTCCTAAAGGTAGAATAAACATTCTGATTAATCCTAAATTTATTGAGGAGTAAAAATTTCAATGAACAATTTTAGTCAATTTCGAATAATAATAATGAACTTTATATTTTTTAATTATAATGTTAAAATATTATCAATTAAAGATAATATTTATAAAATTTTAAACCCACGTGATATTTTCATAGATAGAGCTTTAGAATATTCAAATAAAAGTAGAAGAATTTAAAGTTTCTATTATAGTAGAATAAAAATTGTTAAAAATCAAAATTTTGATTATTATTTTAACATTAAACTTCATTTAATTAAAAAAAAATATGTGAGAAAAATGAAAAGTTTAAATTTCAAATCCTTAATGGTTATTACAATTGTTCTAACTTCAGTATTTTCTATGCCTATGTTTGTTATGGGACAAGAAAAAAATACCAACGATGTATTCAATTTAGATCAAGTAGATGCTGGCATTTTTGAAGGTTTTAGAGGTGGATTTGGAGCAATTTTCAGCAATAACTTAGGATATGCTGGAAAGATTCTTGGATCTGTTTTTCAAACCTTATTACTACAAGGATTAGACCTTAGTGCTCATGAAAAATTATCTAACGTTTATGTTTTAAGCGCAAATACTACTCGAACAATTTCAGGTGTCAGAACATTTGGTCCTGGAAATAATAAAGAGTACTACTTCCTTCCAAATGATTATGATGTCCCAGCTGGACAAGGAATCGCTTACTGTGAAATTACAAAAGACGGTAGTTATTCCTATGAATTAGAAGTAGGTGCTGCAGTTACCCTTGTTGTTTGGGATAATGACAAATCATTCATCAATGCTGTAAATAGATTACTAAATTTCTTCAAAAAGATAATAGCAATTCAAAAACTGGGAGGAGAAGTATCTGGAGATCTTATTCGGGAAGGAATTTCTATACTTACTTGGTTTTTAATTCACATAAATGACATATTTACCGGAGATGAATTATTTATACTAAATCCTATTACATGGCAAAACTTAAACATTACACCATCAGGCTACACTATTACTAAAGAGTGGAAATATACTGGTCCTGATTATGCAATTGATGGTGATGATGTTTTAGTACCTGACCCAACAGGAAATTGGCTTGCTAATGCTACAACATGGAGAGATAATTATATGGAATGGTTGTTACTCCCCACAACACCAGGAGATCTAGCTCAAACCATTTGGACTCAATTTTCATTTGATTTAATTCAATTATGGATCAAAAATTTCGAGCTTCATATTGATGTTGCTGAAATTCTTAATGCCGCGACAGGAATGGGAGGAGGTTCTCCAGAGCAAGCAATTGCAAGTGCATTTGGTGGATGTGATATTGAATTTTATTTATTTACACACCATTTAGCAGGAGCTTTCTTATACGATGATGCAAATGCAGATGAGAGAATTTCTTCGAGCTATGTAAATGTAACTGATAATTTAGGCAACCCTGTAATGAATAATATGACAGGTGAAGCCATTCAGATTCCTGATCGTTCTGAGCTTACTCACAGATTAATTCTAGGTGAGGTTGAGAAATTTTCTTTCCAAAAACCTGTCATTAATGATAATAAAAGCATCTCCTGGGGATTAACTTTAGAAAATGCAAATATTTCCGCAGTTCCAATCTTTGTTGATTTAGATTCATA
>JBHLLG010000141.1:0-5272 GCA_048885925.1 Candidatus Hermodarchaeota archaeon | reverse complement strand
GATAATGATATGGCTCTAATTGGAGGTCGAGAAGTATTTGGCTATCCAAAAAAAATGTCAAATATTCATTTGAAAAAGTCTAATAAGGAAGTAGAAGCGTGGGTGGAACGCCATGATATAAAATTTATTGAGATAACTGCAAAACTTAACAATAAGTTAAATGCTAAAGATGCTATGAAGATTGTTTTAGATTTAGGATTAGATCCAAATAAACCAGGTGCTATTATCTATAATTATAAGTATTTTATATCTCCAAAATATGAAGGATTTGACTATAATCCTCGGTTAATTAGAGAGGAAATCACGATGCAAAAAAGTGAGTTAATCTTAGGTGAGGCAGAATTAAAATTTAAACCTTCTGAGGATGATCCATGGTACGAGGTAGAAGTAGAAAGAGTGTTAGGGTGTTTTTATCTAAAGGCTAATAGCCAAATGCAGCCAGGTGATGTAGTAGCAGAAATCGAATCTGAAAAATTTGAACCGTATTCATACATGAAGATTGACAGATATAATAAATAAAAGAATAATCCTTTAATTTAGAATTGGAATAAACTACATCCATGACACGATTTTTTTTGTGTTTACCAAAATTTCTACTAAATCATTATATTCAATCCCTTTAATTTTATTAATTAAATCACTAGGATCCATTCCTCGTGCTTTAATATCTGGTATTATAGCATACAGATTAAGAGGGAGTAATAAAAGTTCTTCTAAGGATTCAGGTGTTTCTCCTTTTTTTGAACCGCCAATCACACCGTCATGGATTAGAACTATACTTATTTCTGTGTTCATTTTTATTTGATCTTTTAAGATTTTTACTAATGATTTTATTTTATCATTTGACATAAGACTAAAGCCATATAAGTAAATAACTGAATTTTTTGTTTTCATAAATCTCACCTAATTAATATTTAAAGCTCATATCAGCTTCTAAAATGAGCTGAGAAATTTTTTTATTGTCAACAATCTTCACATTATCTAGTAAAATAAGATCTGCTGGATTTAATCCAGCAATCCTTAATGCTTCATCATGAACATAAATTTCTAAATTAGAAAGTTCGATTAATCTGATAATATCTGTAAATTCATCCATATTTACTGCTTTTGGATTTAGATGTTTATTCAAAAAGTAAATTGAATCTCTCAAAAGAATAACTTTGCAATTTTCAACATCTCCTACAGCTAGTATTCCAGCAGCCATCCGAATTGATTCTACTACAGAATTTTTCCCAATTGGTGATTCTTCACAAATAATTATTATTGACTTAACCATTATATTCATCCTCCAGGACCAAAAAAAATGACTCTATCTGAACGTGCAGCTAAATCGGAGAGTCCTCCCAATCCTTCTCGATAAGCACCTTCTATGAATTCTTGTTCATTAATCCCTGTAAAGCTAATCCATGTACTACAAGCAGTAAGTAATATATTGTATCTTTTACAAAAATTCTGAAGAATTTCTGATAAATTACGGTCAGATGTACTTTTTATTGTCTTTTTCTTAATATTGTAAACACCACTTCCATAGAGAAAAATTCCTAATATCTGATGTCCCTTATTGATTATAGCTTCTCCCAAATTAAGTACACTTTCTATTGCTTCATATTTATAAGGTTCTGTACATACAATAAAAGAAAATGAGACCATTATGAATCTTTGATATTATTTTTCTTAATTAAAAAAAGAAATTTAATTATAAATTTAATTCTTATTGCAATAAAAAAAAATTAAGGAAAATAACACGTTGGTTTTTTTTCTTCTGGCCAGTTGTTAGCATAGCACTGAGTAGGATAATCATTTGGTAATGCTCCAAGACATCGATTACAAGAAATGCAATTAGCTACATCTTGTTTTCCTTTCTTAAAATTTTTAACAAGGAAAGGCTCTTTAATAAATGGGCGTGACATTGATATGAAATCAACATGTTTTTTTTCTATTATTTCTTCCATGAAAGATTTGCTTCTTAAACCTCCAACCAGAATTAAGGGAATATTTCCAATTTTAGGTTTAACCATCATGGCGGTTTTAAGATTATAACCTTCCTCAAGATTATACTTCCCAACCATCTCTTGGTATAAATCTTCTGCCGTAGATTTCAAATAATCTGGAACAGCTTGTACTATTGCTTGAACAGGAATATCTCCTCGTGACATATTAAATAGAGAAAATCCAGAACCACAACTTATCTCAATAGCATCAATTCCTATTTTGGTAAGCCACTCAGAATATTTTACCGCCAATGGTGGAGTGATTCCTTCAGTAGGGGTATAATCATTACTGTTTAACTTCACTAAGAGAGGTATTTCTGTTGGTAAAACTTTTTTTGTTTTAATAACAATTTCTTTTAAGTATCGAAATCGTTTCTCATCAGAACCTCCCCATTTATCTTGTCTGCGATTGTAAAAAGGAGATAAAAATTGATTGATCAAAAATCCATGAGCAGCATGTAATTGAACTGCGTCCGCACCACTTTCAATTGCACGCTTGGCGGCATTACTAAAATCTTCAATTGAGCTTTGTATTTCTTCTTCAGTCATTTCTCTTGAATATTCAAATGAAAGAGGATTCAAAATTTGTCCAGAGGGCCCAATAAGTGTTTCTCCTATCAATCTCGAAAAAGTCTGTATCCCTGCGTGTACTAATTGAAACGCAACTTTTCCACCCTCTTGATGTATAGCATTAGCAATCTTTTTTAGACCATTTACCAAGTTATCGTTATGTATTCCTATTTGATATTTATATCCTCTTCCTAAAGGGTTTATATACATATATCCAGGAATTATTAATCCAACTTCTCCTTTAGCGAGAGTTTTATAAAGTTTTACGAGCTCAGGAGTGACTTCACCTGTGTCTTTTGCTCTATTTTCGAGCGTTGCTGATCGGATAAAACGATTTTTAATCTCCATTTTCCCAATATTCATGGGCTCAAATAAAATTGACATATTAAATCATTGATTTTAGTAATTTATAGGATATCTAATTTAAGGAAAATACCTCCTAAATCTAATTTAATATCTTATTTCATTTAAAATTTGATAATAAAATTATTAATAAAAAATTAATAAAAAATTATTATGAAAGGAAAACGCTGTCGAGTTATTGAAAATTATGAATCTCCTTACACAGAATCATGGACAATTGTTAAAGGAGAAATTTTAACTGTTGGAGAAAAGGATACTGAATGGATGGGATGGATTTGGTGTACTAATAAAGAGGGAGAAAGTCGTTGGGTACCTGAAAATTATCTTGAAATTCATGGAAATACAGGTAAAGCAAACCAAGATTATAATGCAACAGAACTTTCAGTTAAAATTGGAGAAGAATTAATTATTAAGAAGGAAGAAGCTGAATGGTTTTGGGTCACAAATCAACAGGGCCAAAAAGGATGGGTTCCAATAAGAAATGTTCAGATTTTCAATAATAATTAAATTTCATTTGAAATAAAACTACCTATAATTACACTTTAAAAATTCAAATTAGACCATGTTTAAATACTCGAGCAGCCAACAATGGTTTGAAACTATTAAGCATAAAGATTATTTATATGTTATTCGAGAGAGGCTTGATGAAATTGATCCTCGATTTTATACTACTTATACAGACTTATATTTAATCATTGGGTCACATTCCGCTTTATTGATTGATACTGGTATTGGATTATTCCCCCTTAAACCAGTTATTAGTGATTTAATCTTAGATAAAAAATTATTGGTAGTAAATACACATTCTCATTTTGATCATATTGGGGGAAATCATGAATTTGAAGATATTTTTATATACTATAAAGAGAAAGAATCAATTTCTAAACCATTTGATGTTTCTTTTTTGAAAGATTCTTCGAAGGAGATTGTTAAACTTTATGATAGTAAAAACTATACTATTCCACCTACTAATAAGGTCCAGCCTCTAAAAGATGGAGAAAATATTGATCTAGGTGAAATTTCTGTAAAATTAATTCATACCCCAGGACATTCTCCCGGTTCAATTTCTCTACTGACAAGTGAGAATGAACTATTTACTGGTGATACAGCGCATTATGGTACCATGTACCTTACAAAAAAAACATTTCCGATTATTCTTTCAAGTATTTCAAGATTGCTTGAATTGTTTCAAACATCTAAAAATATTGAAATTTATCCTTCTCATGAGGAATATGCTGTCGGGAAAGAACTATTAGTAAGCCTTAGCAATGGAATAAAAAATATTGATAATATCTGGGATAAAAGAATAAGAGATAAATTTCTTGAAGCTTGGGTATTATCTGATGAAAATTTTAAGTATGCAATATTTTAATTCACTTTTTAGTCGATACCTTCAATTAATTTTGGAGCACGTGGGGGAGTTCGGTAAAATTTCACAGCGGGATATCCCAACATAAACACTCCTACTTTATTTCCCTTAATACTTGCTATTTTCTTTATTTCAGGATTAGCCATCATAGCAATTTGCGTCCAACCATTCCAACATGTACCTAAACCAAGCGCCTGAGCAGCTAATCTTCCGTATGTTATAATTATACCAATATTAATTAATTCAATTTCAGAATCATCTGAAGAATCAACAAAAATAACATGAGGAGCATCAAAAAATATTGGACTATTAAATGCTTTTCCAAGAATCTTAAATAACAATCCATATTTAGCCTTTTCCTCTGGTTGTTTCATCAACTCTTCAATAACAGCATCATTTAATTCCTTTATTTGTTTTTGTTCTGAAAGAATAGAAAAATTTTCTGTTCGAGCATTATCTGCTGTAGGAGCATGTAGCATAGCGTCAAAAATTTTTTTCAATATATCAATTGGTACTTTTTTGTTTTTATAACGACGAATTGAACGATTTGCTCTAAGAAATTTGTAAATTGTATTATATGATACAATTTTTTCTGGTTTACCAACATTTTCAAAGGAAAATGATTCACCAATACCCTCGTAAAGAATAGCATCTTGAGGACATCTTGCTATACAATGACCACATAAATTACAAAATTCTGTAGAATTATCAAATATTATTTTATCTTGTTCTTGATCTCGTCTAAATAATATGCAAGTTGCATGGCAGAGACCACAATTATTGCATTCTTCATAATTTATTCCAAGAATAGACATAAAGAGTAAAATCAACTAGAATAATTTAAGTTTATTATAACGAATATCATAAAAGGAGTAAATCTACTAATTTTATTAAATAATTTAAGAGTCATTTTGTATGTGCAAATAATGTAAAGAGCATATGGAAATATATGACATAAGTTGCTTCAATCCCAAAGATT
>JBHLLG010000140.1:0-5352 GCA_048885925.1 Candidatus Hermodarchaeota archaeon | reverse complement strand
ATCCAAAAATAATGAAATTCTTTGTATTTCGAATGATTTTAGATCACTAGTAACTACTTTTTGCTTAATAAAGGAAAAAGAAGAAGTTAACAAGCAAGATATTGAAATTTTATTTGAATTTCTGACTTTTGGAAATGAACATTGATAGAAGAAGCTATCTTCTCTTAATAAATGTCATTGCTTGGATTTTTTTTTGTATTAAATCATATAAAAAAAGTTATATGATAGTTAATAAATTTTTTAGAAATCTCGTGTAGTTTAAAAACTTCTAAACTAAAAAAGTTCGATGTTATCGAAAGAGGAGATGAAACGATTTTTGCCCACAAGTTCTAAGGATAAAAAAAAGGAAAAAAAATTAATTATTTTTTCATCTCTATTACCATATCTCCAGAAATTATTAACGGTTTTTCTTCAAATACATTTTTTAATGCTAATGCCAATTCATGACCAAAAGTATCTCCAAAACTTCTTAAATTAGAGTCTATTAATTCTTCAATCTTTTCAAAAATGTAATCTATTACTTCTTTCAATTCTTCTATTTCCAATTTACATCACTTCCTTTTAGTGAGACATAGAAAAAGTTTCAAGTATAATTTAAAAAATTGTGTACTATTTTGTTAATAATAAAAGAAGAAAAAAAATTAATCAATTAGTTCTAGAAATTTGTGCTTTAAACCCTTATAATTTACTTTTATTTTTATACATGAAGTTTAATATTAATTCTGGAAGTTCTTTATAATTACTCCTTATCCAGGTGTTACTTCTTCGAAGGACATAAAATCCATTTTTAAATAAAAAAGTAACTTTCTCTTCATCTTTATTAAACTGTTCATCATTGAATCTATGATGTAATCCATCAATTTCAATTACAATTCTATCAATTATTATATCCACTCGCCATCTTTTTTGATTAATTTTATCCCAAAACCATTTTTCTACTCTTACAGTCGGAAATATTTTAAAAAGATAAACTAGAGCAGCAACTTGCTCAATAGTTTCACATTTTTCAATCTCATTATATAATTTGTGTAATTTATCATGCTCCTTTTTAGTTTCTCTTTTTAAAATCTTCCAATAATGCCAAGACTCATAATCGTCTAAATCACATGGCTTCTTAGGTTTCGAGATCTCATTAGTCATCTATGTTATTTGAATAATAATAATAATTTATTTGAATAGTAATAAAATATTTAAGTAGTGGTAACAAATTATTAAGTGGTAATATATTACCACCATTAATGTAAAAGATTATCGCCTCATATTTAAAGCCTAGGATTCTTCTACTCATGTTGTAATTAGATTTCTAGTCGAGTGGTAGTAAAATTACTAATAAAGTAGTAAGGGTGATAATAGAATTGGAGAAAAAAAACATAAAGGAAAATATCGGGAAGAGGGGAGAGATTTTTGATGATGAAGGTAAAGCATATGCAGTTGAAGACTGGTCTGAAAAGCAAAGACAAGAAGATTTTAAAAAAGAACTTCAAAGAATAATAGCTAATGGAAGAACTAACAAAGAAAGAATACGTGATTATGTTGTTCAGAATCAATACGCAACAAGGAAGGAATTAATCAATTATTTTACTAATAAGAATGGAATACTTCAGATAATGTCCCCTAAAACAGTTGATAATAACCTCAAAAGTTTAAGAGAAGAAAAAACTTTAATTTTGATTGATCCAATTAATCTCACATATGTTTACAATATTGAAAAGCCGTTTATACCTACTGAGTATACAAGTGAGAGAACTTTAAAAGCATATCATATTACAAAAGAGAGTAGAGACTATAGTCGACTATTGAAAAAGCATGAGGAATTAAAAACATACTTGGGGCGTAATATTGGATACAAAATATATTATAAGGGACAAGAAGAAAAGGATTTCTATTTTAGTAATCAAAATATGAGGAGTTTTGTAAATTTGATGGTGAGCTTACTTTATAAATGTTTTATAATGAATCCAGATCTTTTTTACAGATTTAGAAATAAAGAAGATTTCTATTTTAGTTTATTAATTACGATTAATATAGATAAAGATCCAAATTTTGAAGACTTCTTTGATAAATATACTGAAATGAAAGAAATAATATTTAGAAGTGGATTTCCAACTGAAGCTGCAAAGATTAAAACCCAAAAAGACACAAAAGAATTTATCAAATATTATGAAGAAAGACAACGTGCTGTAGCTAAGTTCCAACAGGAACAAAGAGATAAAGGCATTAAAGAGATATTATCTCTACGTATATCAGATGAAGAGAAAAATATTAAAATTCAAGAGCTCCTTAGTAATTTAGAGAGTGAAGTTTATAGCAAGTTCAGTACTCTTAGAATACAAGATTTTGATAAGTTATAATAAAAATAAATTACTTTTCAAAATGAAATAGATAGTTTAGAAAAAGGGATTGAAAATGATTTTGAAAAGGAATTAGTTGGTCAGGCTTTATTTTCTTACACTTTAAGTATTTATTTGTATTCTATTCTAACAAATGAAACTAAGTTTCTAGATATGAGGCTAGAATTTAATGATTTTTTCAAAATACTTGATCTGATTAATGGAAAGACTATTAATAATAAGTCTTTCAATATAATTTTAAATACTTGGATCTAAATTACGAGCTGTATCTAAATTACAAGCTGTTCATTATTATTTTTATATTAATAGAAAATCTTTTTAGTATTATTTTTTTTAGTATTACTATAATTGATATACGAAATTTGTAGATCAATCTTATATGAAAAACTAGTAAGAGATTAAATTCAAAATTGGCTAGGTGAATTATATTATGCCAAGATAGCCGACTAGACACACCCACACTGTACAAAAAGCATATTTAAAAAATTTCGCGACAGAAGAGAATGGGAAATTCCTTATATGGAGATTTGATAAAAAGATTGAAGTAAAAAAAAGATTATCTGTTGATGTAATCACTGTTGAAAAATATTTTTATCCTCAAGAAATCGAAGATTGGTTAGCAAACGAAATTGAACCGAAGGGCCTTATCGCTATAAATAAAATTATAGAAGATGGATCTGTTTCCAATATTAATTCTGAAGAAAAAATAGCTATAGCTAGACGGATGATTGTGCAGGATCTGCGGACAACTGATTATAGAAACGAGTTAAAGCAAGGAATTAAAAAACTCGGAACTCTTATTATGCAGAGACATTTTCTACCTCAAGATATTGAAGAAAATATAAGACTTTCAATGGAATCTGATTCGATTGAAGATTTACAGATGATTATGATAAAAAAATTACAACGATATGCACCTATTATAGCTCAAAATTATCATTGGATGGTAATTGAAAATAATAATAACACTCTCTATTATACTTCTGATAACCCTATAGTTAGAGACAATTCTTATTTAAACAGTATGAGAAAAATCATGAATCACAAATCTCTCGGACCAGGTAGAGGTTATTTCTCTAAAGGTGTTGAAATTCAACTTCCTTTAAACCCTCATTTAAAATTAATGTTATTGAATTTAGAACCTCTAGATGACATACTCCGCGAAGTATGGAGTGTAATAAACAAGAATCCTCAATTATACCCTATACTATGGCGCCTTTTCCCTCATGAGGATATTAAAAAATTAAGGATGGAGAAATTAAATGCTGAATACTTAAATATACTTAATTTTAATGAAAAAATGTCAGGTTGGGCTAACAGATTTATTTTTTCAAAAACAAATGATTTCAGAATAGCAGAAGGATTAATAAAAAGAAGACCCGAATTTAAAAACGAAACAAGAAATCGACTGGAAGTTCTATAAATAAAAGAATTTATTAATTCATCCTATTCCTTTCTTTACTTCGCCAGTAACCTTAAAAACATTGATAAGCTTCATTTTAAGCTAAAAGAATGTTTTATTTAGAATCTGGTCGAATAACTTATCGGAATGAGATAGGAGATAAAGCTTAATAGAATACATTAATACAATGAAAAAAAGAAAAAAACAACCTTTAAAAATTAGTAATAATCTAACGGCAGGATTTCAATATAAACTTATGCGTGATTTCATTATAATAAAATAACTATGAAAAAAACATTGAGAGATATTAATAATAATAAAGTTAGAGATTTAGCAAATTCATTAGATTTAAACTACTTTGTAGAACAACTCCTTCGGGGTAAAATATTTTTCAATCAAGATAAGATAAAACAATTTCAGGAGATTTTAACAATATTTTTTGGTAAGTCAATTGTGTTTTATCGAAATGAAATTGTTCAAGCTTGTGTGACTCAATATAATGAGTTCAATTCACTGGTTTCAGAAGATTATCCTAATTTATTTAAAACTGAAAAAGAGTTCGCTCAGCAAAATGTCTTTACTAAAAAGAAAATGGCGCATCCAATGGAAAATGTAAAAAAAACTGTTTTATTTTATGGTGAATCAACTGGTTTTGAATTGATGAGTAGATTAGGGCAAGTTGGTAAGGATCTGCTAGAAATTAGCTCAAGAGCAGAGAATTTTAAACTTTCTGACTCAGAAGGAATGAGTCTTTTAAAAGCTTCCCTTGAATTTACAAAGAGAAGAGATGATGGCATATTCGATCTCCTACAAAATTTCATAAAAAATATAGAAAATTATCCATATAAAGAAAAATTCAGTGAAAATATAGATCAAATTCGATTCTTAAACCAACTCAAAACTTCTTCATTGATTAGATCAAAAAAGAATCCTGTGGAAAGTATCAAAAACTTTCTTATAGGAATACAAGATACCCAATCTCACATTGAGTACTTCTGTAGGTATTTTCATAGATTAGTCCATATAAAGAACTATGGAAATAAAAAATATGGAGGAGAATACTATAACTACAATAGTAACCAGTTTGATGAACAAAAATTCCGTGTTATGTGTAAAACTGAGCTGAATGATTTTCCAGAACTTCAGAAATTTTTAAGAAGTTATTGCAGAACGTTTAGCAAATTAAGAAATATACGAGCACATCAAGTTGCAGCAGAAGCCAAAATTTTCCCTGAGGGGTTTATATTAATCCCTGTCATCGAGAATGAAAAGGGAAAATTTATTGATTATAAAGAAAAACGTGAAAAAATGATAAATTATGGAGTTTTCATCAACAAAATTAAACTTCACCCGTATAGTCCTTATGATGAATCAGAAGACTTATTTGTTTGCTTAGGGTGATAGTTTCTCCAAAATGTTTGGTGCCCCCTCAAAAAAAGTAATGATTTTTAATTTAGATATAACTTATTTGAAAATTAACAGAAAAAGTGTAAGTGTATAATTTTTTCTTCGAAAAATTTTTATTTTCTTGACATCTAGACATAAATTTAAATAAACAGATTTTCTTGATCAAATACTATTTCAATAATTTTCTTTCCT
>JBHLLG010000139.1:0-5482 GCA_048885925.1 Candidatus Hermodarchaeota archaeon | reverse complement strand
TAACTTATTTTTAAATTGGTTTTTTCTCGATCTTCCACCTTAATTTGGAAAGCAGAATTTATAAAGTCAACAAGATTTTAAGCTTAAAAAGAAAGAAAAATAATAATGATGAGCCTTTTAAGACTAAATAAAATCTCTGCTCAAGAACATACTCCATCCCTTTAATTGCAAGGATTTAAAATAATTTTTAATTTTGAGTATCCTCTGTAAAATTTTAAATTAAAAAAAAGGAGGAGAGTTTGCTTTACTCTCTCTAAATTTGTTTTTTAAAAGATGAAAACTTTAGTTATCATACTGGGGGATAAGAACAGTTCCAGAAAATATAACTTTTGGTGGGTCTGCACCAGGAAGGTTCCTAACTATACCAAAAAGCTTCCATCCATCAAAACCTTCAGCACCTTGCAATGCAATTTTAGAACTCTGATCTCCCATAAACACGCCCTTAGTATTAACAGGTCCATAGAAGGTTCCTACTCGTCCGTTTAAAGTTATGTACCAAGTTACTTTCCCATTGGCTATTAATTCTCCAGTAGCAAAATCAATTTTAACATGTGTGTATATTTCATTATGTCCTGTAAATGCAATTCCGCCAATTGTTCCAGAAAGTTCCCTTTTTGTATAGTATCTTATATGTAATACAGTACCTTCCCACCACTGCTCTAGGCTTTTTGCATCAACTTCGACTCCTTCAGCTTCAAGAACTAGCGTGGTTGACTCTCCTTGAACAACTGTCGTAAAAACACATGTAAATCCAGTAATAACAGCAATTATTAAAATTATATATCTTATATTTGATTTTTTTATCATTGGTCAAATCACCATTGCAAAAATATTATAATTGAATATATAACTCTTTTGTAGAAATTTACCCCCATTTCTGATTAATTACCACTAATTTCTTCTCTTTTGCCCCCATTTTGAGATGAAATATTTATATGTCAAAAACGGGATATTGCAAATATTATACAAAAAAGTATAGAAGATGAACTTAATTGTATTCGAATCCAAAAAAGAAAGATAATTCACATGAATCTAGAAAAAAACAATCCGCATGTCTTTGTCTTATAATGCTTTATAGTTTTCAGGCTATACTTTATTTTATTGCTCAAGGTACAGGAAAGAGAGATAGTTTTTCTTCAATAATCGTTCTAATATTACCTATTATTTGTATAATTGGATATATCTTTTTTTTTCTATGGAAGAAAACGAAAGACAAACCTCCTCCTCAGGAAATTCCTTATAAACCAAAATCAATCTAATCCTTTAAAATATTAATTTTAAATTAAAAAAAAAAGAAAAAAATAAAATCTTGCTCATGAACATACTCCATCCTTTCTCATCTCAAATCAACCACTCCTAATATTATAAAAAGATTTTTAATGTTAATTCATTATATCAATTAATAGGTGGCAAAAATCAATAGTAATTATTTATAGAAATTATATGAAAAATAAGTGATTAAAATAAGATTAAATGGGTTTAAAGGGAAGAAATTAATTAATAAAGCAGTAGATATTTTAACTAAAGAAGGTCCTTTACGACAACATCCAAATATGGACTTTCTATATATTAATTCTTAATTATTGCAATAATGAAAAATAAATAATTCTTTATGTATAATTTATATTATAAATGGAGAGTTATCTGTAATGAAAATTAAATCCTCAGTAAAAATTAAAAAAGATAAAGGTAAACTTATTTATAAAAGCAGAACACCTAAGCCTAAAAAGAGATTAATCCTTTACACAATCTTAGCTATTATTTTTGATTATAGCTTTATCCATTTATTATGGTTTTTTATTTTATTTTTAATTCATGTGCCTTTCCCTGAAGTTCTTTTGCCAAGTATTTGGTTTCTATTAGGATTGGCTGTATTTGGATTTTTTGGGTTAATACACACTTCATTAATTATCAAATTGATAAATAAGATATTAATTAAAGAACTTAGCTTTCATTCGATAAAAAATAATAAATCAATAAACTAAAAATGATTATGAATAACGGGTTTTTTTTAGAATTTTCAACATTATATCTTTTCTTCGTATTGATGATTTTCGAATTACTTGTTTTTTTCTATTTTGATAGGAAAATGCATCTTTATAAAAAGAAATATGTTAAGATCTTAATTTGGATAACAATAATTATAAATTTAGCTTTTTTAATCTTAGGATTGCTCAACTACCCTATTTTGTGGCTTACTACTTTCTTTTTATATATCTACATCTGGTTCTTAGGTTTAAAATTAAAATATAAGAGAGACTACGATTTATTCTTTTTAATTAATGTTATAACTCTGATGGCATCATTATTTATCTCAATTCTTTTAGTGTCTAATAGATACTTTATTCTTGTTATAATTGTTTTTGGAATTACTTTATTTGTGTTATCAAGTACCATTCCTTATCCCGTAAATCGAAGAAGAGCTTTAATCTTAAGGACTCAAGCATATGAAGCATTTAAACAAAGAAATTATGAAGAAGCAAGGAATTATCTCTTAATAGGAATTGATCATGCTAGTAAAATGATTTCATTAAAAAGTGGGTATGCTAGAAGTAAACTTCAGAAATTAATGGAAGAAGAGCTAGATACACTTCAAAATTTTTTAAAAAAAAATTATTCTACTAACAAAAATGAAATAGCTAAATCTAAGGAATTATTTAAACTACCTAAGATTTCAAAGGAAGACATTAGAAAGCATATTATAATGTTTATTACAATAACATGTATACTTGTCATCTCAGTCTTTCCTTTATATTTCTTATTAACCTAAGATCTACTATCAGCAGGACTCCTCTTTCAACACCACACACTCGCGGGGTTGAGAGGGGTATATTGCTATTCCTCAAGATTTTTTCTTTAAATTGTTGTACTTTTTGGTCCAATTTTTCATTTAAATAGACTGGGCATATTACCAATGTATGACAGTCATAGCAAGAGACGATAAGAATAAAAAAGAAAACAATAAAATTCATTTTTCTAAAAGAGTTGGAAATGATTGCCATATTTTTGGAAAAAATTATGATCTTATTATACAGGATTATTTTAAAGGAAAAAGAAGAAAAGATGAAAAGCTTATAGAAAACCACCATGAACGGATTGGAAATGATTTATTCCAATACAGGAATGGTCATACCTTCATCATAATTGATTTTTATGCTTATTATAAGAAAGATATATTAAAAGGAAAAAAACTTCGGCTCGCAAATCTCGATAAAGACAAAGCTCCTTGTGTTATATTGCTCATAATGTGCATAGTTATACCTTTAATATTCCCATTATTTAATTTCGCATCACCTACAATTAAGTTTTATGTTGAAGGAAATAAAAAGGAATTTCGAGCGGGGAACACGATAAGTTTTGGATGGGATATTTCGTTTACACCTTCTCAAGTATTTATAATTTGGGGAGATGGGACCATTTATGATAATAAAAATGCCAGTTCTGGTTCTACGGAACACATATATGATTTGCAGGGCAGATATACTCCTAGCCTACTCGTTTGGAATTCTGCGGGTAAATTGCGTTCAAAACCAATTGAGATTAAAATAGAAAATAATATGCTTCAGTTCAATATCGAAGTAATAGATAGTGCTTGTGAAGGTCAAGATGTATTGATTTCAGTTGATAATATTTTTGCTTTAAATAAGGAATTGTCTAAAGAGGAGAAAGGTCTTAATTTCGTGTATGACCTTTCTGAAACAAGAGTAATTTCTAATGAAAGCACGATTACCTATAAATGGAAAAATGCGGGGACCTTTCCTTTAACTGTTTCGGTAATAGATTCTCAAGGGGTAATTAGCAGAAAATGTAGATTCATAAGTATCAGAAATCAACCTCCAGAGGCTTCATTTACAATCTCTGGAGATGGGCCTCATTATGCTCGAACTGATATTAAGTTTACAGCCGATTTGAGTACTGATACTATAAATGACAATAATTCTTTGCAATATCTTTGGAATTGGGGGGACAATACAGCCTCGTGGGGAAAATATGTCTCACACTCTTATTATAATCATGGAAGTTATCTGGTATCATTAACGGTAATTGATGATGATGGAGTAAGTGATACATATTCTCAGGTAGTCGCTATTAGCCCTCCAATCTCATCAAATTTGCCTATTTACAATTCAACATGTAGTGGACCATATATCGCAATTGGCCCGTTTATAGACAAGGTATATGAGGATGAAATAGTTCAATTTACTGCTGAAGTTAATCAAAACATAACTGATTTTAGGGTACTTTGGAGTTTCGGCGATGGAACATATTCCTATGAACGAGCTCCTACACATGCATGGAGTAATGTGGGAAGCTATATTGTGAAATTAGAGGTAATTGATAGTGAAGATCAATGTTATGTAAGAACAAAACCTATTACAATAAAGGAAAAAGCTCCAGAAATAGCAGGTCCTTACAATTTCCAAGGAATTGAAGGACAAGCACTAGTGTTGGATGTTGAAGTGTATGATTCAATTATAGATACACCTTATTTGGAATATACCTGGTATAATCAACATAATATGGTATTTTCTAATGAGAAGAAACCTACACTTATCTTGGGCAAAGGAACTTATACTTACAGGTTAGAAGTTTCTGACCCCTCTGGGATGGTCTCATCTCATGAAATAAGTGTTATCATCCATCCAATTTCACATGAGCTATTTATACCTAATTATATGTACCATGGCACACCCGGAAAAGAATTGACAGTACGAGCCTATTTACATGATACCGCAATGAATAATTCAGAATATACATATTATTGGAATATAAAACAAGGTAATACAATTCTTAAAACCTCGCAAAGATGTTCTACCCATTACCATCAGATTTCATTCATATGCACGACAACAACAATATATCAAGGACAAGTGAAAGTAGTAGATTCTTCTGGAAACGCGAAAGTTTCAACATTTCAGATTTACTCTATTATAGATTCCTCTCATGATGGAGTTAATGATGAGTATGAGGACATGTTACAACTTTATACAGCTTCTCCGTATGAAGCAGACGAGGATTCTGATAATGATCATTTACCGGATAACTATGAAAGAACAGTTTCTAATACAAGTTGCTTTGCATCAGATACGGATGATGATGGATTATATGATGGATATGATGATACTGGTGTAGGAGAATTAACCATCGGGACAGATCCGCTCAAATATGATACTGATGGCGATTTGTTGAAAGATAGTATAGAGTATTATGGGTGGGAAATCTCAATTAATTATTTTGAAAATAGGACTTCCTTTCAAGTTAATTCCGATCCTCTACTGCAAGATACAGATTTAGATGGCCTCTCGGACTATGAAGAATATCATCTCCGAACAAACCCTAATTTAGCTGATTCGGATTCTGATAAGTTATTGGATGGAGATGATCCATTTCCTACAACTTGGGATCAAGATAATGATCTTTTGTCAGATTTCATGGAATTCAAGCTTGGAACAGATATAAATGTAAGTGATAGCGATTTAGA
>JBHLLG010000138.1:0-5558 GCA_048885925.1 Candidatus Hermodarchaeota archaeon | reverse complement strand
CGAGTTACTTGTTCAATAATCCACACTAACATTGCATAATTAGTTTTCCCTGTACCTTGGAATACAGGATCAGCTAACCAGGAATATATACCTCCTATATGGAAAATTAACAATGGAACTAAGAACTTAACAGCAGGTGCTCCATATTCCTCACCAGCAGCTCCAACCAAAAACTTAGCTCCAGTTGCAAATAAAACAGAAATTAAGAAAAATCCAAAATAATTACCCCATCTAAATGCTTGATAAATATATAATTTTGTTAAAGTTTGTTTATTATGAAAAACAGATTCGCTATATGCTCCAAGTAAGGTATTTGAATATAAAGATACAATTAGAACGATTTGTCCTAATGTCCATGCTAGATTAAACCAGCCTAAGTTGTTAGAGTAGTTTGCTACAAATGTAGATGTAAGTATTACTTGTATAAACCATCCTATTTGTACAAAGCCTTCTCCAATTCCTAATCTTGATCCATAAACGAGTGATTCTTTAATTTCTTTTCTGTTAAAATCAATTCTAAAGCAAGTTTTAGGAGAAAATCCCTGTTTTCTAAAAATTAATATAGAAATTATAAATGTCATCCAATAATCAAAACACCTCGCTATAGCATATCCAATTCCAGCACCTAGCGCTTCGCCAAAAACTGGATTGGCAGCACCCCAAATACGCCCAATATAACAAAAGATAACTTGTCCTATAAGTAAAAATACTACTTCCCAAGCAATGTACAAAATTAGGTAATAGTCAGAGCGTTGCATTCCTTGGAAAGTGAACATGAATACTAAAAAAACACCAGGATATTGAACAAAAGAATAGACAATAAATATCCAACTCATATGAGCGAGATTTGTATATGGAAAGAAAAATGAACCGATGAATGCGATTAAGGACACCTGAATAATTCCAGTAAATATTTGCCACCAAACATAAATTTGAATATAATGGATAGCTTTTTCTGGATTTTTTACTCTATGTTGGGCAAAATATTTAGCTAAAGCAAAGCTAGTTCCAAAATCAAACAGAATCCATATGATTTGGAAAAAATTGAATGCATAATTATACCATCCTGCAGCTTGTGGATATGGTTGTATGAACTGAGGCATTATAAAATTGGAGACTAATAACTGTGGCAAAACCAATATTAATGCTAAGAATAAAGTAAAGATAAAGCCTCCTAATTGACGATGGACTCCAATAACTTCCCACTCATCCTTTAAATCTACATATTCCTCTAATTTTTTCTCCAAAACTTCAGCTTCTTTTATCCTTTTTCTTTCTTCTTCTTCAGCTTTAAGTTTTAGAACTTCAATAGTTTTTTGATCCATAGCAGTTTTAGATCTTCTTTTAACAATGACAAATAAAGCAATTGCTAAAATACTAAGGATAAAAATGATTACACCTATTACTATTTGGTCTAAAAAATGCGGAACTGGGGAATAAGGCCAAGAGGAATAGGTTTGAAACGAAGAATCTAAACTTTCAAAAATTAAACTATAAAAAAGATAATTAAAATAGGGCCATACTTTAAAATCCAAATTCGCAGTTGTTTCTAACCAACCTGAAAATAATATTACTTTTCCACTCCCTTTGATTCTTTCTACTATAAAAGGTTGTCGAAATGAATTAATCTGTAAATTTTTAGATGCGGGATACACATCTACTATCCTTTTAACTGAAGAATTTAAACTAGATATTGGAATTATTGTCATATTATTAACTTTCATTTCAGGAGCAGAATTCCAATCTATATTCTTTGAGATTGAATGCGTAGAATTCATTACAATAGATAGCATAATCTCTTGATTTTTGGTCTTTCCTGCTTCAAATAAACTATTATCAATTATCTCTAGTTCATCCAATAGCGTAGCATTATTATGTAAATTCTGCCCCATAAAAACTATTGTAGCTCCACCTGTATCAATAAAATCAGATACGATTTTTTGTTCCAAAGTATCAAATTGAACATCGAACAGAATAACTACATCAATCCAAGAACCAATAGAATCTAAAGGTGCATCATCAGAAACAATTGATACATTAAAGTTATCTTGATCAATTCCTAGGCTTTGTATTACCAAATCATCTTTTCCTTTACTGATAAATAATATATTTTTTTGGTTACCTGATTGACCAAAAGTAGGTTTTATTAAAAAAAACATAAAGATATTACTAGCTACTAATGCTAACAAACTTATTATTAAAATTTTAGAGATTTTTTGGTTAGAATTTGACATTTATATCAAAGATGATTTATCTCAAACTAGTAATTAGTAATGAGCTTTTGCAGTATTTATAATTTTATTTTTATGTTATAAATGCTTCTCGAGCCAAACATACATATCTTGATATACTTGAGCTCTGCCCTTTTCATTCCATAATTCATGGAGAAAGCCAGGGTATTCTCGATATGTCTTATCTTTACTTCTCACTTGTTCAAAAAACATTTTTATCTTGGTTTTATCCACAATCTTATCATCACCACCTTGCATTAATAATATAGGACAAAGTAAGTTTGAAGCATTTTCCATTGCCCATTTAGAGGAATTATCAATTTCAGTAGCTGATTTGGCGGAAATGACTTCGATTTTATGTTTATCTGTTATATGTTGCCTTAAAATTTTTAGGTCAGTAGTTAATTGATTTTGATCAATTATATTATCCAATATTTTATTTGGTGATAATTTAATGAGGGTTTTAGAAATTGATTTTATGACTTTTTTCCCCATCGATAATTTCAAATACATTCCCAATAGAGGTGAAGATACTATTACACCTGGTAATGCAGGATGCTGTATTGCAAAAATTAAACAAACTAGACCACCAAAAGAATTCCCCATCAAAAATATCTTTTTATTTTTAGCAATTTCATCAACAAAATCCAAAAATAAAAGAGTATCCTTTTGGATATGATCCATACTGTCGATATGTCCAGGAATATCACCAGCATTTCTCCAATGACCCCTTAAATCAAATGCATATATTGCATACCCTTTTTCTGTAAGATATTCAGCAGGAAGTTTCAATCTATCTGAATGAGTACCCCATCCATGAAGAGCAATGATATACGCTTTAATATCTTCAGAATCAGGTAACCAACATTGATAAAACAATTTTTTCAATTCTCTTCCTTCAAAATAACCCGTCTCATTTTTCATGTATAACCCACTTAGATTTTAAATTGTATAGTTTCGAAATTAATGATAATGAATAATATCATTCTCTTCTTAATATTTTTTTTTAAGATGTAATAAATTAATTTAATCATATTTTAAAAATGCTCATAAATAGAATTTAAAAAAATTTTATATTAATCGATGAACTTCATAATAAATAGTATATTTTTATAATTTCTAGGCTTTTTAAATGAATGAATCAGAAAATATTGAGATCATTATTCATGGAAGAGGAGGACAAGGTTGTGTTACTGCATGTGAAATTATTGCTGAAGCGGCGTATTTAAGTGGAAATTTTGTAGATGTGCATGCATATCCTTCATTTGGAGCAGAAAGACGAGGTGCACCAGTTCAAGCTTATGCTAAACTCTCTCGAACTGATACTATATGGGACAGAGCTCAAATTGAAAATCCAAATATCTTAATAATATTTGATGAAACAGTTTTAAACCAAGAAATAGTGTCTTCATTAAGAAAAGGGGGAATCTTTATTATCAATTCAGAAAAGGATCCTGAATTTTTCGTTGATCAATATAAATTATCTAAAGACACAAGGATTGTTGTGGCAGATATTAGTAAATTAGCACTTGAGAAAGACCTCACAATTGATGGAAATCCTGTTATTAATACGCCAATCTTAGGATTGCTCTCAAAAGCTTTATCAGATTTAAATTTAGAAAATTTGAAAAAAGTCCTACTTAAACGTATGGGTGAAAAATTAGGTAAAATAAACTATGAATTAATAGAGCAGGGTTACAAATTAGCTAAAATTTTATAATCTTCTTAAGATCTAATTTTTTGATTGATTGGCAATTTCACGATAAAATTGCTTCCTTTATGTCGACCTTTTGATTCTGCTCTAATACTTCCGCTATGTAACTCCACAATTTCTTTTGAGATAAACAATCCAAGCCCAGAACCTTGGATATCAATATATTCTAATCCATCTCCATATCTCTCCATTTTTCCAAATCGTGTAAATAATAGTTCCATTTCTTCTTTAGTTATTCCAACTCCGGTATCAGAAACCGAAATAATTGCCCAATTATCACTTTTTTCTAATTTAACATTAATTTTTCCATTAGGAGGGGTATTTTTGATGGCATTAGATATTAAATTCATTAATACTTGCTCAATTCTAATTCTATCAATTTCTAGATAAAGCGTCTCTATAAGATCTAAATTTAGAGAAATATTTCTCTCTTTTGAAAAATGCATCATTTCTTTGGAAGAATCTCTGATTAGCTTGGATAAGTCAATCAACTCCCTTTTTAACTTAAATTTATTATATTCCATACGTGAAATATCTATCAAATTTTCTACTAAATATTTTAGCCTTTTTCCTCCTTTCTCAATTAAATTGATTAATTCTTGTTGATTATTTTCTAATTTTTCGTGATATTGGTATGAAAAAAGTTCAGATCCTCCACAAACAGTAGCAATAGGAGTTTTTAATTCATGCGCAACTCTGGATATTAAATTTTTTCTAATTTGATCGAGCTCCTTCAGTTTTACAATTTCTTCATTAATTAAAAATTCAGCTTCCTTGCGTTTTGTAATATCTGAAAATAAAGCTTGAACAAAATACTCATTTTTTATTTGAATAAGGGATGCTTGTAAATTTACCCAGATTAGACTTCTATCTTTCCTATACATTTGGAGATCAATCCGATGAAGGCGCTCACCTTTTATGAATTTTTTAAAAAGATCGATTATAGTTGGTAAATAATCTTGATGTATCACTGAAATTTTTTGAAATTTTTTTCCTATTAAATCTGTTTTTGTATACCCAAACATAACCTCTGTAGTTGGATTATAATCTATTATTATTCCTTTAGAATTTATTAAAACTATAGAAAATGGTGTACTTTCATAAAGATATCTATATTTTTCTTCAGATTCTAAAAATCTCCTCTCTGCTTCAACCTTATCAGTAATATCAATGATTGTAATAAAATCGGCAGTTCTTCCTTGATAATTAATTGTTTTTGAATAAACCTCTCCATGAACCACTTCCCCTGTTTTTTTATATCCCCTAACTTGATAATGATTTATAACATTTGTATCCCCGATTTGTTTTTTTCTTGCCTGCTCAGCAACAACTTGTCTCTCTTCGGGATGAACCATTTTAAGAAACTCTTCAGGTCCCCAATCTTTCATTTCTTCTTGAGTCATTCCTCCAATTGATGCGAATTTTTGATTAACATACTTAAACTTACCATCTTGAAGAATTGCTATACCTAATAATGATTGTTCAGCAATATTTCTAAATTTTTCTTCGGATTCCTTTAACTCACGTTCTAAAGTGAATTTTTCAGTAATGTCTATGAATGTTCCATCTATTCTGACGGGATTTCCTTGTTTATCTCGAATCACATGTGAATT
>JBHLLG010000137.1:0-5665 GCA_048885925.1 Candidatus Hermodarchaeota archaeon | reverse complement strand
AAGATAATGTATCACCCAAAACAATAGGTTGCCTTGTTTTACCTACAGGAATATTCATCATATTTAAACAAGATTTTACACCCAAAGCCCCTGAATTAATTAAAAGTCTCGCTAATTTTTGAATTTTTTTTTGAAGTACTTGAGCTTCCTGTAATTGATTATTTTTAACATGATTATAAATTTCAAGCCATATTTTAGGAAAAACATTTGCTGAACCTAATATACATCCAGCAGCTCCTCCTGCTAGAGCGCCTAATACATTTTCATCCCATCCAATAAGGACTGATATCTTATCACTTACTTTTTCTAATAAAGCTGAAAAGTATTTATAATCCCCACTTGAATCTTTAATACCAACAATATTCTCAATATCTACAAGATCTTCTACAACAGTCCAAGGTAACTCTACTCCTGTACATACAGGTATATTATATAGTATTATTGGAATGTCGGTTTTTTCTGCTATTGTAAAATAATGATCATACAATCCTTTCGCTTTTGGCTTTAAAAAATAAGGAGTAACAATTAATACCGCATCAGCACCTATATCAGTTGCGGCTTTTGTGGCATCAACAACTAATTTTGTACCCGTTTCACCTGTTCCTGCAATAATTGGAACTCTACCATTAGTTTCATCAACCACAATTTCAATTACCTTTAACCTCTCTTCAAAGGTCATATTAACAAATTCTCCAGTAGTCCCTACTGGAACTAATCCTGTTACTCCTTGTTCAATAAGGTGATTTACAAGGTTTCTTAGGTTCTCCTCATTAATTGATTCATCTTTATTGAAAGGAGTTACCATAGCGGGCATAACACCAGTAGGTCTAAAATCAAATTTACTCATTTTTTTTCACTCCTTTTCATTGAATTTTATTAATGTAAATTTTGAGCTGCAATTATATCAATGCCATTTTCAGTAAGTATCTTAGCAGTTGTATTTACAGCGACATATCTATCTATATGATTTCTTCGCATGAATTCCCAATGTCCAGAATCAATGATTTCCTGTTTTTCTCTAAAATAATCTAATATATCTGAAGGATGCTCTCGAGTTTTTTCGATTTCAACATTGCCTCCTTCATGTTTAGCACTAATGTTTTTCACCTTTTTTGCAACCTCAATTAATTCTTTTCTACGATCATAGGGTTGCCTTACAATACTCTTCCAAGTTTCAATTATATGATGTTCTAACCTTACTACATCTTCGAAATCAAAAGCTTTCCTAATATACGCCGAAAGTTCAAGGGTTTCATTGTTTACAGAATTCGAAAGATTAAACCCTATTAATGGACTAGTACCATCTTCTCGCGCAAATAACTTTGCGGTCATTAAGGTCCAAAGAATTGAATAAGGATTATCATTTCCCATATATACAGAGATTTTAAATTCATTATTAATTCCTAATTTGTGCATAAAATATCCGAGCAGTACAGTTCCAGGATTAACATTTAAAACCTGTTTTATACCATAATTTGTAAAATAATAAAGAAATTCGTCAATCCATTTTAATGCAAAATCATTAGGTTGACCAACCCCACCAAAATATCCTGTAATAGTTTCGGGACCTCCTAAATGAACATTTACAGGCATCCCATCCGGACCAGGAGCAGTTCCCTTTGAATCAAGGGTTTCAACATAAGTTGCACCTATTACTTGCATAGCAGCTGCCATTGCTAATAGATCTCCATCTTCTTCTTGTTCTCGCATTTTTCTTACACGAATTATTCTCGCAGGCATTAAATTCTGGTCTTCGATCGCAGCTTTCGTAATATCTATTAAAAATGGAAAATATTGACAAGCTGATAGTTCTAGAGTTACAGCATAATTTCTATCAAATTTCATTTCGGAGAATTTATTTCCAAGAATTTTTTTCTTGTAATCTGATATACTAATAAATTTATTATTATCTCGTTGTTTAATTAACCATTCAATATCTTGGGCATATACTGGTTGTTTCTTTTCTAATCTTTCAATTAAAGAATCTAATTTACTTGCTTCTTTAGCTTTTCTATTAATTTCTCTAACTCCACCATATTCGTCAATTAGTTTGAATAAATTATTAATTAAAACATTATTTTCGTCAGATAGAAAATTATTAGCAGCATTTAATGCATTTTCTGTGATTTTCAATCTTTCTCTTAAATCTGTCATCTTTCAAAAATTACCTTTCGATTTTAATGAATTTATCTATATTCTTATTGTAATAAATTTTACTTAGAATAAATTCAATAATAGAATATATCCAATATCGAATTAGATGAAGAGAAGTGAATTTTGATGAGATTTATTAAATTTATATTAAATTCTTCTTCTTTAAAAAAAAAAGGAATTATTTAATTTTTTTTTTTGAATGTTTTAGCAAATATCATAAATGCAAATAAAAAGAATGTTGCAAGTATGAAATAAAGGTTATAACCTGAAATTGGACCTCCACTTTCTATTTCGACATACACACCTAAAGAGTTTGAAGGAGAACTAATTCCATAGCCATCTGTTGCAACTACTGCATAAAAGTAATTCCCAGTTTCATATACTTGATTATAGTATGTTATATTCTGTCCCACATCTGATGGCACCGTTACAATTGGAGTTAAACCATCTACTGAAAGAATTGTAGAATTAGCACGATAGACATAATATAATGTGGCATTATCAACTTCTGACCAAACTACCTCAATAAATCCCCCACCAGTATGATATACTCTTTCTAGATTGGGAGTTTCTAGAGGAATTCCTACTGTTATTTCTTCGCAATTCGATATGGGGGCGTTATATTCTCCAGGATATATAACATAGTAATAAATTCCATTCCTATTAATGATATCAATATAATTACTCTCAAATGCAACATCATACGGGAAGAGTGAATCAATCGAAGTAATAAACGAGGTTTCTCTGAAAATGTAATAAGATTGAATTCTATCTACATCATCCCAATCAAGGTAAATAATTCCATCAGTATCTACGGATGGCACAATTGGTTCTAACTGAGGAGCATCTATTGGGACATCGACATCTACTTGTTGATAATCGGAAATTGAACTATTCTTGTATCCATCACTTGCCACTACAACGTAATAATACCACCCATTAAAAGGAGTATAATCAGTATAAGAACTATCAAAAACAGTCGCAATTGGATCTAGACCATCAACTGAGTAAATTTCGGATGTATCTCTGTAGATATAATAATGAGAAACACCAGCTACATCATTCCAGTTTAAATCAATGAATCCATCATAATCTATACTTGGAGAAATCGGATCAAGAATTGGAGTATCAATATATGATAATAGAATTGATATTCGAGTATCAAAACCTGCAGAAACTATATCTTTCAGGCCATCATTATCAACATCTTCAACAAAAACTTCAATAGGGCTAAAGAATATTGAAACTTGAATTTCTGAGTTCCAATCATTTGTAGTCGCATTCCAAATATGTAATGAAATATCATCATCATTATTGTTACCTACAATAATATCATTATAACCATCGTTATTAGCATCATTTATAGATATACCATATGGGTCATCTCCTGTACTTTTTGTTATTTCTCCATTCCATTCTAATAATGAATTGTTCCAAAGATAAAGTGAAACATTATTATCATCTCCATTAATAACTGCAATATCATTATATCCGTCATTATTAGCATCTTTTATATAAACATTACGAGGACTTTGTCCAACAGATTTTTCTATTACAGGATTCCAATCATCAAGACTATCATTCCATGTAAATATAGCAACTTTATTACTACTTAAACTAGCTACTACATCTTTTAATCCATCATTATTGACATCACCGGGGAAAACATCTCCACATTGTGCTGTTAGATTTTGTGAAATTTCATGATCCCAATTATCTATAGTCTCATTCCAAAAAAAACAAGAAAATTTGTCTCCACCATATCCTCCAACCAATATATCATTATCTCCATCATTATCAATATCCTCCACATGAATGTTTCCAGGTTCTGCAGTAATATTTTTCTTTATTTGATTATCCCAATCATTTATTGAGGAATTCCATAGAAAGACTGAGATTCTTCCTTTAGTAATATTCCACCAACCTGTAAGTAGATCATTATATCCATCATTATTAGCATCTCCAATGGTAACACTTCGAGTTATATCACCTACGGATTTTTTAATATAAGGCTCCCAATCCTCTGTTGTTGAATTCCAAATTAGGAGTGATAAATCGTTTGTATAATGATTAGCTGTGGCAATATCGTTGTAACCATCATTATTTGCATCCCCAACAAACACATCAAATCCAATTTCATTTATCATTCCTATTGATCTATATATTTCAGGACCCCATCCACTAGATGAAGTAATTGGATTTACGTTTTCGTTCCTTTCATGTATTATAGGTTCATTATATTTTGAAGAGATAATTATGCTTCCTATTTCAAGGCTTATTAGAAATATGAGGAGTAATGAAATTTTGAATTTAATTGTCTTTTGATTCATTTTAGTTCATTTTTGATTATTGAATTAAATTTGTAGAAGTTTTTTAAATATTTAAAATTTTAATAAATATTTTCAAAAATATCAAAAAGAAAGAATACCTTAAGATTTCAAAGTAAATGATAATTTTAATCTAAATATTAGTGATATCAAATGTATAAATATAGTGTATCAATCCTAGGAACTGGATTTATAGGACTTTGCTCGGCAGCCTGTTTTGCTGATAAAGATATAAAAGTGCTAGCATCTACTCACAACGAGAAGAAGGCTAACATGATTAACGAAGGGAAAGCTCCCTTCTATGAAGCAAACTTACAAGAAATGATGGACGATATAAAGGCCACGAAGCCTGAGTTATTACAATGTCTCCTTGACCCAGTAAAATCTGTTCTTGAAACGGATATTTCAATGATTACGCAAGGAACACCCATGCGAGAGGATAAAAGCATAAACCTAGGTTATATTGAGAGTACCGCCAGAGAAGTTGGCAAAGCTCTCAAACAAAAAGATTCCTATCACCTAGTCGTCGTCAGGTCAACTGTTGTTCCTGGAACAACAAGAAATCTCGTAGGAAAATTAATAACGGAGGCTTCAGGAAAAGTACCGGGAAAAGATTTTGGTTTATGTATGCAACCTGAGTTTTTAGCTGAAGGATCGTCTGTTTCAGACACGTTGCATCCTGATCGAATAGTAATTGGAGAATTTGATGAAAAAAGTGGATCAATGCTTCAAGAATTCTATGAATATTTTTATGGAGATCACTTAAAAAACTGCCCTATTTTAAGGATGAATTTAGAAAGTGCTGAATTAGTTAAGTATGGAAATAATTGCTTATTATCAACAAAAATAAGCTACGCCAACGAATTCGCTAATTTTGCAGAATTAGTGCCAAATGTAGACATATCACAAGTAATGAAAGGTGTAGGACTGGATTATCGAATAAATCCGCGGTTTTTAAGAGCAGGTGTTGGTTTTGGAGGCTCATGTTTTCATAAAGATGTAAATGCAATAAAGGCATGGTCAAAATCTAAAGGATATACTTCAAGATTATTAGAGGCAGTTTTAGAAATAAATGATGATCAAGCCATTCATATTGTAGATATTGCAGAAGAATTAGCTGGAAAATTAGCTGGTAAAAAAGTTACTCTACTAGGTCTTGCTTTTAAACCAGGAACAGATGATAT
>JBHLLG010000136.1:0-5793 GCA_048885925.1 Candidatus Hermodarchaeota archaeon | reverse complement strand
GAATCCATTCCAGAACCATGGAAAACGATGAGTAAAGGCATGGATTTGGAATGTCACGGCTGTAAATCAGATCACGTCTATCCGAATTGTGCAGAATGTGAAATTCGCACATGTGCCAAAGAAAAAGATGTAGATTATTGCTTTACGTGTGAAGACTATCCATGTGAGAAAATTCCTGAAAGGGATCCCTCTGAAAGATTTCCCCACATTACACTCGCTTTGCAACATCGAAATTTGCTAAAAGAGAACAAGGTGACAGAATGGTTAGCATATCAAAAGAATCGTTTTACTTGTAAAAAGTGTGGTAACTTTTTTACTTGGTATGAAGAAATTTGCCATTTCTGTGGAGAAAAAGTTGAAAGCGTTATTGAAGAATTGCAAAAAGCAAAAAATGGTCAAAAGTAATTTTTTTGATGCCAAAGTAATAAGCAATTGGATACATATAATTAATTCAAAAGAGGAATATCAAAAGCTTTGGGATGCTATTTATAAATCCCATGAGTTATGTTTAGTGCCTTATATAATTATTAAAGGTTCTTTCTCTTGTAAGGATGATAGAGTATTCGTTAATGAAGAGGAATTAATTTCGGGAATTAACTTTTCCCGAAAGGATACATTTCGGATTATTTATGAAGAATATAAAAAAATCTATGAGGAAGAAATAAAAAACTAAGTTTTATGAAGATCTAAATAATTAAATATCCAAATTTGATCTTTTTATATATATTTATACTTTTTTGGCGAAAATAATATGAGAAGAATAACTAAGATACAAATCATTCTTCTTATGACTTTAGGAATCTTGTTCCCATTAACTTATCTAGTTAATAATAAAAATAATTTAAATATGGGATTTAACAGTGAAAATAGTTTTATAAATCAAAGCTTAAAAATCTCAAAAATCTCAGCAAAAATTCATATTAATAATAATTGGTCTGCTGCTCAGATTGAGGGCATATGCAATGGTTCTGGAACTTATTCTGATCCATACGTCATTGAAGATTTAGTAATAGATGGTGGAGAGAGAGGAAGCTGTATCTGGATTGAAAATTCTGATGTTTATTTTAAGATCCAAAATTGTACGTTCTATAATGCTGGATTCGCGGGGGCGGGGATTTACTTGGATAATACTTCTAATGGACAACTAATTAATAATAATTGTTCTTACAACAATCACATGGGAATATCTTTGCTTAACTGTAATAATGCCTTAATTTCGGGAAATAATGCAAATTGCAACTATTACAGTGGACCATTGCTTATATATATTTTAGGAAAAGGAATATCTCTAACAGGCACGAATAACACTCTATTATTAAACAACAATGTCAATTATAATGTATACGGCATAAAATTATATAAATGTAATAAAAACGTTTTTTCAGAGAACACTATAAATAACAATAGCAACGGTATAGTTTTACGATCTGGTACTTATAATACATTATATTACAATAATTTTACCTGTAATAGTCTACACGCAATTGATGATGGTTTAAATAACCAATGGGACAGTGGATCTATTGGAAATTATTGGGATAATTATACTGGTGTTGATAATAACGATGATGGTATAGGAGATACTCCACATATTATTGCAGGTACAGCACATTCTCAAGATAATTTTCCAATTTGGAATGATGGTCCAGAATCTAAAACTCCAACAATTTCAGGATTTGGACTATTCTTTTTGCTTGGTATTCACACTATTTTATCAATCATCATAATAAAAAAAATTAGAAAATATCATTAGAAAAACTAAAAGAAAAATAGAAAGAAAAAATAAATTAAAAAAATTTCCAAGAATAATCAAGGAAAACGAGTGAAATGCATAAAAAAAATAATGAGGAAGAAGACACATTTTTCAACAGTTTAAAAAGTGCTTCTACAAAAAGAAGGATGCAAGAGTTTCTAAAAAAGAATATACATGACCAGATTCAAGAACTTGATTATCATTTGGGATATAATAAAGATCGCATAAAAGAACTTGGTTTCGAACGTGAAAGAATCAAACGGAGGATAAACTCAAATCTTGATCCTTCTTTTATCGATAGATATGGAATTGGATTTAAAATAGAAAAAAAATCTGAATGGAAACTCGAAAGTGAGAGACTTAACCAAAAGATATTAGAACAAAAGAGATTTGAGAATATAGAACTTAGTTCTAAGCTTAAAGAAATAGATATTGAAATTGAAAAACGTAGTAAAAGCGTTCAATTTCTTAAGGATGAAATTCAAATGAGAAAAGAAATCTTACTTGAGAATGTAGAGAATGAACATTATCTAAATGAAAAACCCAAATACACCCCTTCTATATTATATGATAAGGAACCACCCCAAGTCACAGATGTGGAGAAAATAAGACGAAAGAAAGGTAAAAGGAAAAAAAAGTTTCTTTAATTACCTTGAAAATCTGTATTCTTGGAGAAAAAGGCGTAGGAATTTCCTCTTGGCTTCAGAATTGCAGCGGTATGTATGAAGTGGAAAGCTATACGTTAAGAAATTTTGGATTTGGAGTCAAATCAATAAAATTAGAGGACAAAACGTTTAAGTTGCAACTCTGGTTTCTCAATGCATATAGGCTTTTTAAAAAAAGATTTCATAGAGATCTAAAACTGTTTGAAACCCTTATTCGAGGTTGTAATGGAGTATTTTTGGTATATGATATTACCAATATTGAATCTCTAAGTCGAATACCGGAATGGATTCATTCAATTAGAGAAATATGCGGAAACATCCCTATAGTGTTATTAGGAAACAAAAGTGATTTAGAAAATCTCCGCGAAATATCTAAAGAGCAAGATATTGAATTTGTAAAGAAATATGAAATATCTGGAAGGTATGAGATATCTATTAAAACTGGAAAAAATGTGAATTTACCATTTCAAAAAATAAGTGAAATATATTTTCAGAAATTTTTAGAAACTAAAGGAGAATAAAAATTGATACTTTAATACTTTTTTAGAAATTATTTATCACCTTTTCTTAATATAATTATACTCATTTTTACCTCATGGTCCTTCTGAAGCTACTTAAACAAAAAATAAATCTATAAATATATTTCTTCAAAGTATTTATTTATGAATAGACAAATTTATCAAAAATATGGATTTATTATTGCTCTAATCATTGCGGTAGTAGCATTACCGACAAGTATCATATCTCTAACCAGAGAACCTAATACAATTAATAATGATTATTACAACACATACAACAATCAAACATACTTTTTCATTGTTTTATCATTATAAATTTCAAATAAACTACAAAATTTTTAAATACTTTTTTGTTAATTTTATTCTTAATCCAATAAAGACATCTTCAGAAATTAAAATGAAAAAGAAATCTTTTAAAATTAAAAATTTAATTATAGTAGGTCTAATTCTTGCGTTAACATTCATCAATATTAATATCTTAAATGACTTGAACGATAGTTCAGACAAAAAATATCAATTTTTATATAAAAATTTAGAACTTGCAGATTATTCTTCATTTACAGAAGGAGAAGGAGAAGAAATTAACATTACTTTACATGAATCACTTCTAAATACATCTGTAATTTGCGTTTCAAACATTTCTGATCCTACTAAAAATAAATTTTTCGAGCCATGTCCAAAGGTTGAAAATTTCAATAGTTCGTTTGTTAATACATCTATTGAAGAAATTTACGCTCCAAATAAAACATTAATTATTGAAGATGATTTGACATTTAAAGTATTAGAACCTGTTTCTGATCATTATGTGTCGATTATGCCAAAAGGATGTGGATATATTGAAAACCTTTCGTTTTATGTGAAGAGAACATCTTCAAATCCTACAACATTAAATGTTTATCTATTCAATGCAGTTAATATATCTGGTCAACCTCGACCAGATAGTTTAGTATACCTGACTCCAATAGCGACTTCTAACATAATTGGTAACACATCTTATTGGTTAAACTTAACAGGAATCCATTCGTCTTATAATTGCTCAGAAACTTTTGAAAATACCTTTTTTTTAGCCCTAGAAAAACAAGGAGCAAGTACAGAAATCGAGATGTTTGGATATTATGATATCCTAGATGGTGATGATGAGATTGTTTTAAATAGTGCAAAAAACCTTCATCAGGTGGCAGGAGAGTCTGTAGATATTGGACTAAAGATTACATATGCACCATATATTTATCCTTCAAGTAAAACTTTAATTATTGAAGATGATACTATTAACGAGTGGCTTCCTGCTGATCAAATCTATGGTTCTTTTGAAGTTCAAGGAGTTGGATATCTTGAAAACCTTTCCGTTTTTATGATGCATACAGAACCAGGTAGTGATAAGTTAATTGATTTTTACATTTGTCCCTCGGAGAATGATTCGGGAAAAATTAGACCAAAAGAAACAGATCTTACTTTGATAGCTTCTGGTTTAAATGTATCAAGTGTAAATTGGTATAACATTACAAATATTCATCATAAATTTAACTCGTCAGAAACATATAATAATACTTTTTTCCTATATTCAAGTTTAGGTAATGGCCTAGGAGGTATAAGTTGGGGTATAAATTACGACATTGATGGGGATGGAGTAAACGAATCAATTGTACTAGATAGTTCAGAAAATCCGATAACGCGTTTATTACTTGCAAATAACACTGTTGATCTTAGTTTAAAAATAGGCGTTACTCCATTTGAAAATATTCCTAGACCTGAAAATGTAGGTATAAAAATAAACAATACTGCCGTTCTTGGATTTAGTAATATTTATGGATCTGGATATTGGACCTCTACAGAGGTATATTCAAATTTTTCAGGTCAATTAGAATTCGAATTATCTACTGATTGGTGGGATGTTTCCTGTAAAATTACAAAAGTGCAAATTAATTACACTAAGAATGATTTGAAAGCTAATTCATTGTTCAAAGTTGTTGGAAGCGAACAAAATGTTATATGGAATGTATCGCGAAATGGTGGATTGAACTTTTATGATTCGCGATTAAGTGATTATAGAATAAATTTTACCATTCCATCTAACTGGAATAATATCAATGTATTTAATGGATTTACAAATAAAACTGGTGATAGTTCAATAAGTTCAAGTAAAAATGGCTACAAGGATGTCACAGTATCCAATGCAGGCAATGGTACATATTGGCATTTAACTGCCACATCGGAAAATCTGCTTGAAGCGATTCATACTTACATAGATACTAATCTAGTCAATGTTGTGAACTATACAAATGTAGTGAAATTTAATGCCACCTTTAAAGAAAAACTGGCTCAGAATAATGGAGTTATCAATTTATATATTTATAACCCTACTACAATAAATGAAAACTTAAATTTCACTTCAAGTAACTCCACATTCGCTTCAAGCTCGAAAATTTATCTTGGAAAATGGAACCTATCCGAAACTGTAACTGATTATGGAAAATTCCGGGTTCAAGTTTTCTGGAGTAATGACACCGCAGTAGGATTTATAGAGAAAATTTTAACAGTAATAGCACAAACAAAGTTAACAGTAATCATGCCATATCAAGAAGCAACATTTCATTCTTATGAAATCTTCAATATCACACTTTATTACGAAGATCTTAATCTTAATACTCCTATTGATGGAGCAATAATTGATTATAATATCGATGGTCAAGGATGGCAATCCACAAATTTGAATAATGGTACTATCGGCTATTATATTATCACTATAGATTGTGGAAATATTTCTTCTGATGGATTAAAAACAGTCGAAATCCAAGCAAATAAAGATTTCCACGAAAGTCAATCTCTTTCTTATAATTTTCACATTATTAAAGGACCA
>JBHLLG010000135.1:0-5865 GCA_048885925.1 Candidatus Hermodarchaeota archaeon | reverse complement strand
GGAATTGTATTATCTAATGTTAATAATTCTTTGCTAATTAGCAATAACATTTCAAATAACTATAGGGGAATCCTATTAGAAAGGTGTAATAATAACACTCTCTTGGATAATATTTTAAATATTAACGATGATTATGGAATAGATTTAATAGGTAGTTACAATAACACCCTTTCAGGAAATATAATGGATGAACATGGTTTATTCCTTAATGCTCCAGTTGGTGAGTTTAATTTAGAACTATTTAATTCACTGAAAATAGATGATACTAATCTAGTGAATGGAAAACCAATATACTATTATAGTAACGAAAGAAATTTAAAGGCAAACAATTTTTCGAATGCTGGACAGGTTTTTTTAATGAATTGTAGTGATTCAAATATATCGAACTTGAATATATCTTCCAGTTCAATGGCAATTACATTAGGATTTTCTAATAACAGTATTATCTCGGGAAATATTGTAAATAACAATTCTTTTGGGATAGTTTTATACGAATGTGATAATTGCAACATTTCAGGAAACTTAATAAAATACAGTCTTGCGAGTATGCATTTAATTCAATGTGATAATAACACTATTACAAACAATACCATTAATAATAGTATTTTGCATGGTATTGGTCTAGAAATCAGTTGTAATAACACAATTTCTAGAAATAATATAAGATATAATGGAGCTTTTGGAATATCATTATTCGTAATAAATGATAACAATATTATTTCTGGAAATAATGTAAGCCATAATGTCGGTTCTGGGATTCATGTCTTCTTCAGTGATAATAATATTATTTTAGATAACAATGTAAGTTCTAATCAAGGAAATGGGATTCAGATTATTTATGAATGCAATAATAATAGCGTTTCAGAAAATATAGTAAATCGTAATCTCGATACTGGAATTTATTTCTCCGACACTGAAAATAGTAAGATTACTGGTAATATGGTAAGTAATAATGGTGTTGATGGGATTAATTTAGATTATCTATGTAATAACAATACAATATCTGAAAACACGGTAAACAACAATACAATGGGAATATATTTAATCCAAAACCATGATAATACTGTTTCAAACAATAGTGCAAATAATAATTTAAATGGAATCCGTATTTACGATAGTTACTACAACCTCATCTTCGGTAACACGGTATGTAATAATTCATGGGGAATAAGATTATTATATAGCAGCAGTAACTCAATTTTTAATAATACAATGAGAGATAATAATTTATCTGGGATAAGTTTAGCATACTGTAGTTTTAATGCAATATCTGGAAATGTAGGAAAATACAATGGTTTTGCAGGAGTATATTTAGATTATAGTTATAATAACAACATTTCTAAGAATATTGTAAGTAATAACTTAAAATTCGGGATTGGCTTATATTTGAGCAATTATAATTCGATTTTTGAAAATTTTGCAGAAAATAACGAGATTGGAATATACTTAGAATCTTCCTGCTATAATAATGTATTTGGGAACATATATTTTAATAATACTCAATCCGATTATTATTACGAACCAGGAACAGGTTGTACAGGCCAAGGCTTAATACCGGAGGCCTTTTTCACAGCAAATGCTACTAAACTTAGTTTATCTAATAATATCGTTCAATTCCAGTTTAGAGGTAATCCGGGAGATGAACCTGCAACTTTTCTATGGAATTTTGGGGACGGTTCTGCAAATTCCACTGAAGAAAATCCTATTTATCAATATAATTTTCCTGGAACTTATACTGTGATCTTAACTGTAATAGATGCGGACGGAGATACAGATGTTTTAATAAGATTTGATTATATAAAAGTTCAAAAAGAGCCCGTAATTCCAGGATATAGTTTTTTCTTTTTAATTGGCATTTTATCAGTTATAGTAATTATAATTAGCAAGAATATATTTATTAAAAAACAAAATTTTAGAGAATAACGAAGGTGTACGATAATTTGAACGATGTGTACAAAACATAAGTATATAAATTCAGAAGAGAATGAATTAATCGCAATCAAAATTAAATAAAAAGAATTAAAAAAAACAAGTAGAGCGTGAAGTGATGAAATATCAGCGTCTTATTGTAATTTGTATAATCGTTCTATGTACAATTCAAATTGTTCCAATAATCTCAAATTTTAACTTACCAAGAGGAGATTTTGAATCAGGATTTTCTCAGGAAATTGAATCATCAGCTAATATTGACCCCCCTAAAGTATTGAAGTATATTTCACCAAATCTGACATCTATTGAATATGATATGGTTCGAAATTATGCTTCATATTTAGCTACAATAATTTTCGATCCTTTAGTCGAATATTCATTTGAGAGTGAAGAGCCTATACCAGCATTAGCTAAACAATGGGTCGTTACAAATGATAGCAAACACTGGGTTTTTACTCTAAGAGACGATGTTACATTCCAGGATGGTACTAAATTTAATGCATCCTCAGTCAAGTTTACTTATGATCGATTTATCGATCCTAGCCATCCTGCTTACATACCTGATCCGATTACTGAGTTTAGTGAAATGCCATTAGAATCTGTTGAAATCATCGATGAATACAAAGTCTCTATTAATTTTTACCAACCTTATGCGCCTTTTATCTATCAAGAGGCTGCATTTTGTGTAATTCTTTCACCAAACAGTTTTGAAGGAGGCTCGGACATGATTGTCCCAATTGGTACTGGCCCTTATTCTTTAGATGTGAATGCAAGCAATGCAACATTTCAAAAGTTTATCCGTAACAACAAACATTTTCGTGGAGTTCCTCCTTTTGAAGAAGTTCAATGGATCATTTATAGTTCAGAAGAGGATTTTCAAACTGCCTTTGAGGCTCATGACGGAAATTTCGCAATTCTCAATAGAGGTGTAGATCCATTACCAGAAAATGATAATTATTGGGAAAAGTCCTTGGGTTTTGACACAATGCATTATGGAGTTTTTAATCATCTCAACCCTATAATAGATGACCCTAATGTAAGATTAGCGATTAATTATGCTATAAATAAACAAAGGCATGTCAATCAAGATTATGGGGGGGTTAGTGAAAGCGTAATATCACAACGCAGCGTTTTATTTTCCGGAGATCCATATCATGATGAATTAATTCAAGGATATCCGTATAATGTTAAATTAGCGAATTCCATTCTAGATAATGCAGGTTATGCCCCGCTTGGGGATGGGTATCGGTTTGATATTGAACTCGTATCACTAATAACGAACTATGATAAATTAATAATGATTAAAGAGGATCTCGATCTAGTTGGTATCCGTGCTAATATTATTAATGGAACACTTTCAGACCTTTATGCAGGTAATTTTGACATTTTTTTTGTTGGTTGGGCCCCATTAATTGATCCTAGCATAACTAGAGCACTTCTCCATACATCAGGAGATATAAATTGGGGAAGCTATTCAAATTCTGAGATTGATTTGTATACAACTTTAGGTCAACAAACACCTGTTAGACAAGAACGAGAATATTATTATTTTCAGGTGCAACGAGTTGCTCAGGAAGATGCTCCTCTTCTTTTATTGACGGAGTCAAAAAGGATTTACTGGAGGGCAGAAAATGTAACCCCGTTTATTAAATTAAGTAAGGATGGACGACTAGTTTTCAATTATAACACTCAAACACAAGATACTGACATATATACTATGTATGATATCGAAGTATCCTTAGAGGCTATTTACTTTCCTTTTACTGACGGTCTTATCTCTCTAGAAAACCAACAAGTAGAGAGTAACATGACAATGACTCATGAATTAGGGAATCTAATCCCTGAGCAACGAGAAAAAGGAAAGTTCTACGAATTTCAGGTTAATAACTCTGATTTGGAATACATTTTCCGTTGTTATTATGATTTGGATGAGATTCAATCTGATCGACTTAAAGAACAAGAAGTTTTTCTATGGGATTATAATAACCAGTCATGGATCAAATTGGAGGTTCTAGCTTCAAATTTAAATCTCCGTTTTTCTGAAGTTCAATTAAGTGGAAATGTGATTCTTCGCATCGGCTTGCCATATTTAATTGAGTTGACCTTTAAATACCTTCCTATAATTATCATTGTGATTGGTCCGATAATTAGTATTTCTACATTCATCATTATAAAGAATAGAAAATTTTCGAATAAAATTAAAGAGGAATTAGGTCTATAATGACATCTGATGAAAATTTGGACAAATTAAAAGGATTAGAGGTAATAGTAGAACCAAAATCTAAAAAAATATCTACTAAAACTATATTAAAAACTGAGGTAAAAGCAAATCATCTCAATGCTCAGCAAGAAAAAAGACTGCATGGTAAAACACTTCAGGTATATTGGTATATTTTGACTCATAATCGTGCGGGAGTAAGAGAAATACAGAAAGCACTAAATTTTTCGTCTCCTGGGACTGCATCATATCAAATAAAGAAATTAGTCGATTTAGGAATTATATCTAAGAGTGACAAAGATGATAAATACAAGTTGAATAAATCACTAAAAAAGGGAATACTAGGATTTTACAAGCGGATTGGATTTTGGATGGTTCCTCGATTTTCTTTATATTTAATTATTTATATACTAGGTTTTATAGGATACCTTTTTCTAGCTATGATTTATGGTGATAAGTTTATCACCAATCCTGGGAGCATACTTCTCTTATTTTTTTTAATTTTTGGCTCAGCAATATTTATTTACGAATCCATTAAAATATGGAAGACGAGACCTACAAAACTAAAATAAGCTTGGATCTTTATAAAAATAAACATTTTTTTACTTAAAAGTCTTTGTTTATGCCCCTAATTTCCTCTTAAAAGGCTTTTTTTTGAGAGAGAAAAAATAGTAAGAATAAAGAAAATTTTAACCAAATTTCTCTTTAGATAAATATAATTTTACCCTATTTTTATTAATAAGAAAAACTAATAGATAATTATTATGAATCGCCAAATAGTTAAAGAAAAAATTGAGAATCTCGGAGCTGATTTATGTGGTTTCGCTCCAGTTGAAAGATTTAATGAAGCTCCCGAGGGATTTCACCCATTAAATATATATAAAGGTTGCAAGACAGTTGTTGTTTTTGCCAAAAAAGTACCTCAATCACTTCTACTAGCAACAAGTTGCATCCCATACTCACATTTTAGTTCAATTATTATCAATGAAGTTGATGAGTTAACCATAAAGATTGTGAAATTTTTTGAAGAATTAGGAATAAATTGTGTTCCCATTCCTTCTGATGATCCGTATGAACATTGGGAATCTAAAAGAAAATATGGCAGAGCTATTTTATCATTAAGACATGCAGGTTATCTTGCAGGATTGGGGGTTTTAGGAAAAAATACTTTATTAATTAATGAGAATTTTGGTAATATGATCCAGCTTGGTGCTGTATTAATCAATACAGAGTTAAATGGGGATGAAATAGCAGAGTATGAAGCATGTTTACCTGACTGTCAAATATGTCTTGATTCTTGTCCTCAAGGAGCATTAGATGGAATCACCGTAAATCAAAAAGCATGTAGAGAACATTCAATTATCAAAACAGAAAAAGGTTATACTATTAAAAAATGTAATTCATGTCGTAAATTGTGTCCAAGTGCGTTAGGTGTTACTTAATAAAAGAAATTTCTTATTTCTTAGATTTTTTTTTACTTTCTAAAGTATCTTTTAAAAGCTTAATAGCACAGAATTCTCCACACATACTACATACTTCAGTATCATTAGATTTTCCATTTCTATAATGAACTTCCCTTGCTAAATCTGGATCAATAGAATGTTTTATCATACCTTCCCAATCTAAATTTTTACGGGCGACATCCATCTTATAGTCCCATTTAGAAGCTCTATTACCATATTTAGCAATATTTACGGCATGTGCGGCAATTTTAGAAG
>JBHLLG010000134.1:0-5979 GCA_048885925.1 Candidatus Hermodarchaeota archaeon | reverse complement strand
TTATTTACTCATATCCAATCTTTAATTGTTTTAAAAGCTCAATTAAAGATTCTGTTAATTTATAGTCTTTAAGTTGATTGAATGGAACAAATTTGGCTTCTAGAGCATCATCTGCTGCCTTGGCAGGTTTATTCGGCTCTCCCTCTATCTGCTCTACAAAATAATTAATTAGGACATAATGGTATTCGATATTGCCTTTGTCATCATACATGATTTTATCAATAATACCAGCTAATTTTTTTATTTTGACTTTAAAACCAGTCTCTTCAAAAGCTTCTCGTTCTGCTGCTAATTCTACTTTTTCTCCTAGATCCAAATGACCACCAGGGATACTCCAATACCCAGCATCTGGATTATATTTTCTTTTTACCAATAATAAATGATTATCACGAATTAAAAGAACACCCACGCCAACATGTGGGCGTACAGGATATTTTCTTGTATCATAGGTGGTTAAATCTTCTTTATCTACCATTATATTTGTCAAAAAAATAGGATTCTTTTCTTTTTATTTTTACTATTTATTTTTAAAAAGCCTAATTGAATAATTTACGATTTCTTGGGCATCTTTAGCACTTTTCCATTCCTTAAATTTAACCCATTTATGAGGTTCTAATCTTTTATAGGTTTCGTAAAATTCTTGAATTTCTTTAAGCTTATGCTTATGAATATCTTTTATATCGTTATATCCTTCAAATCTAATATCATTTACCAAAACGGATAAAATTTTTGGATCCTCACCTTCTTCATCTTCTATTATTAAAGCCCCTATCACCCTTACTTTTACAATACATCCCACTTCTAAGGGTTCATAACTTAGTATCATTATATCAAGTGGATCGTTATCGTTTGATAAAGTTTGAGGAACAAATCCGTAGTCTACAGGAAAAATAACTGATGAGGGAATAATACGATCTAATACAAATGCGTCCCATTCAATATTGTATTCATACTTATCTCTTGAGCCACTAACTACTTCTATAACTGCGTTTAAAATAAAAGGAGGGTCATCTCCAGAAGGAATATCTCTCCATAAATTCATAGTCATCTATTTTTAAATAAAGTCTCATTGTAAAAATGTTTTTGGAAAATAAGAATGTAAAATTAATATTCCACTTAATATTTGGAGAAATACCCACTTTTTATAATTTATATCTTTGGTTTGAACTTATGGTGCACCCATGGTATTGGCCCAAGAATGGAATGCCAAAAAAAACAACACCATTTACGTGGATTGTTAAGAATAAAATTGCAGCATCGTGGTGGCCAGATGCATCGTTAATTGAGACCTATAGAAAAGAGGGCATTAAAGTGATAATAAATTGTTCTGAATTTGATAATCAAAGTGAAATTCCAAGAGATTTTAAATATTTTCATATTAATATTCCGGATTTTGGTACACCTACAGATTCTCAAATAGAATATTTTTTAGAAATAACTAATAAGATTGAGATTACTAAAAATCCTATTGCGGTCCATTGTGTAGCAGGGTGTGGAAGAACGGGTATAATGGTTGTTGTGTGGGCGGCTTTTAATGGATATATTCCAAATGGATTAGATCCAGTAAAATGGCTTCGCAAACTTAGACCTTGTTGTTTAGAAACAAAAGAACAAATGGAATTAGCACGTACAATAGCTAAAAAATATCGAAAATATATTTAATGTAAAGTATTTAAGACGGGAATATATTTTATTATTAAGATTATAATTTTTTAACTGTAAAATTATTATAATTTTTAGATGCTCATGCAAAAGGCAGACTACATTTACATGATTTCTGATAACATTTTAGTATATCAAATTAATTTACCTCCAGATCTCCAAGGAATTGGATTACGCGAGCATCTAAATAAATTTGATGAAAAATTTCTTAAAATTATTGCTGGTTTTGATAAAAATTTCTTAGAACATTTCTTAATAATCTCTAAAGGAAGAGATCAAGAGATTATAGCTGATACATTAAAAAAAATGGAAAAGATCTCATTTATGATTGGTCCAACAGGAAATTTAAGTTATCTAACTCCTAACCAAATTCAATATATTCTTACAAAATTAGGATCTTTAAATTTAAATGAAATAAAAGAATCTAAAATCAGTAAAATAGCTGATGAGCAAATTGAAAAAGAGTTTGGTTCGCCATACGGTACATCTTCCGCTTTAGAACAACAATTAGCTAGCGCGGCATTTTATCTAGAAACAATTGGATATTCAAATCAAGAGATAAAGGAAAAATTTAATGAAGTGAGAGAGGATCCATCAAAATTAGATGAATTATTTACATTTCAACCTAAAGAGATCTATAGAATGCCTCCAGAAATCCAACCAAGAACTACTCCCCTATCAAGAAGCCAGCCTGTTTCAAATAGTCAACCAACCCCCACTTCGAGTAATCAACAAGCGCAAAATGTTATTGCACAGTATGTAAGCTCAATTGAACACGAAATAACGGGAGAACGTGCTAAGAAAGTAGAAGAACTTATGGAGCTTATAAAAGCTCATGTCAAAGAAAAAATGACCGAAAATTATGAGCGAGTTTTTAGGCAATTTCATCCCGATAGATTAAATCGGGCATATAAAATGCTAAAAGATACTAAGAGAAAATCAAAAAGAATGGATCTTTATTTGGAATGGTTCTTTTGCTCCAAACTTTTATCTGAAATAGAATTAAAAGTAGAGCATTGGTCAGTATCTTCATCCGCAAGTCATGGGAGTACTGGTGTTTACACTGCTGGAATGAATTTTGGTCGATATGATCCAATAATAAAAGATTATTCAGATACACAATTAGAAAAAGTTGTTAGAATAGCACGACATATTTTACAAAATCCCACGAAGCAAGCGATTCAAAAGTTAGGTCAATCATTGATAGCTGAAACTGGTTTTGACGAACATCTTTACTTTACTGATTGATCTAGCTCCTTACTATATCCCAATCTTTCTATATATAATTCTAATAAAGGATTAAGTACTTTCAAATTAAGTATTGGCAAAAAGATAGATTACACCTTTCTAAATAAATCTTGGAGCGGGGAAGGTTGGACTAAAATCAGACTTTCATATCCTTCTTTATTTAAGAATTATAGAAGAAATAATTATGCTCTTTAATCTCTTACTATTATAAATCTGAGAAATTAATTTGGATCTTAAAAAGAAATATAAAAGATTAAGCCTAATTATACTAAAACTTTAAATAAAAACAATTGAATTTTAAATGTCATAAACTGGTGAGTTAGCATTCCTTATTTTCAGCATAAAGATGGTGAATTATATTATATCAAAGACGGTGAGGGGGAACCCCTTTTGCTTCTTAGTGGGCTAGGAAGCAAAATGAGTTGGATGTTTCAAATTCCTTTTTTCAAGGAAAGAATGATGGTTATAGCACCACATAATCGAGGCACAGGGAAAAGTTCGAGACCTAATTACCCTTATACAATGGATATGTTTGTGGAGGATCTTAAAAAATTATTAGATCATTTAAATCTGAAAGATATTCATCTTTGTGGGCTCTCTATGGGTGGAATGATTGCTCAAAACTTTGTCTTAAAATACCCTCAAATAGTTAAAACATTAATATTATGTGCAACATTTGCGAAAGATGATTCTGGAGTATCAAATTCAATAATAGAAGCGCAGAAATTAATGGAGAATTTTGATTTAGACCATAAATTTAAAGTTAGAGAAGCAGCACTATATTCACGACCATTCAGAAAAAAATTAAAACAAAATAAAGAATTACATGAAAGACTTAGACAAGAGTTCATGGAAAGTCCCACAACATTACAAGATTGGATTAACCAAGGAGCAGTAGTTGTAAAGCATAATACCGAAGATCTGTTGCATACAATAAAACAACCAACCCTAATTTTAGTAGGAGACGATGACCATATAATGCCAACATTAAAGTTCTCACAAATATTAAATGAAAAAATCCGTAATTCTAAACTCGTAGTAATCAAAGAAACTGGTCATCGGTTTAATTATGAAAAACCTGAAGAAGTCAATGATATAATCTGGAATTTCATAAAAGAATATATTAGATGAAACTATTGTTCAAACTCTTTTTTATACACGGTTTTACCACGTATTATTGTCTCAAGAACCTGAATTTCTCTAATTTTATCTTTTGGGACTTCAAGAGGATTTTGATCTAATATTACTAAATCTGCTAATTTTCCCACCTCAATGCTCCCTTTTACATTTTCTTGAAATGCAGCATAAGCAGGGTTGATCGTATAGGTTTTTAAAGCTTCTTCCATAGTTATACATTCCTCAGGGATAAATCCATTCCGGTTAACTAAAGCATGAAGTCCTAAAATAGGGCTCGGATCTTCAATAGGGCAGTCTGAACCTGAAATAAGAATAATATCATTATCGAGGATTGATCTCATTGGGTAAGTATTCTTACATCTATCTTTTCCTAATCTTTTTTCTAACCAATTATATTCTGAGTTAATAAAAGGAGGTTGGCACGAAGCTATTATGCCATATTCTCCCATATCTTTTAATACATCAGCTGTTAGTATTGAAGCATGTTCAATTCTATGTCTGTGATCTTTTCTAGGAAATTCGTTTAACAATCTTTTATATAAATCAACTGCAATTCTATTTGCTTTATCACCGATTGCATGAATACATATTTGATATCCCTTATTATGAGCAACCGTCATTTTCGCATATATTTCATCTTCTTCAATTACGCAAAATCCACACGTATCTAACGCATCAGTGAATGGCTCATACATACAAGCGGTTTTTGCTCCAAAACTACCATCAAGAAATAATTTTAAAACGCCAATTTTAAATTTAGCTTCACTTGATTCGCTATGTAAAGGAGGCTTTTTTAAGCGATCTAGTTTTTTAGGTTTTGCTGTATTGATCATGATATACATATTTTGAAGGATTTTATCGTATATTGATTCTAAAATAGAAAACTCTATAGCGCTAGCTTCTCCAAATTCACCACTCTTATCTATACTAACAATTCCATGAATTGACGTTATACCTTTTTCAGCAAGAATTTTAAATGATTTTACAGCAGTTTCATTAATTATCATAGTATCTGGGATTGAAACCTTTGATGTTATTAAATTTAAAGCCTTTTCAGTTATTATTCCCGTGTATTCTCCTTGGTTATTTCTCCGTATTTCTCCTCCTTCTGGAACTTCTGTATTTTCATCTATTCCTGCTAATTCTAACGCCTTACTATTTGCAATACCAATATGACGGTCATATCTCATGACAAATACAGGAATGTCTGGACAAGCAGCATCTAAATCCCATCGATTAGGGAGAATAGGGATTTCAAACTTTTCTTCACTTAAATTAAATCCTATTAATAATTCATTAAGTTTTTTTCCTTTAGATACATTTTTTAGTAGAGTTTGAAGTTCCTTTATACTTTTAACATTTGAGAGGTTAGGATTTATTAAAAAGAACATAAAGGTAATAGGATGCATATGTGAGTCAGTAAAACCCGGTAGAATGGTAGATCCTTTTAAATCAACCAAATCATATTTTTCTACCATACTATTTTTAATATCTTCAACATTTCCAACCGCAATAATTTTATCATCCTCAATTCCAACGGCATTGATAATTGGTTGATTATCATTCATTGTGATTATAGTCCCGCCATAGAATATTTTCCTTTCATTCATAAATAATACACCTTACATTTGTTTTCTCCTTAATTTTAATTCTACTTGTTGGCCTTCCGCAATATTATTAAGGATGGCTTTTAAAATCTTAGAATTTGCTTTTAAATTTTTTGAATCTATTTTTTCCTTATTAATCTTGTTTTCACTCTCTTCTAATGCATACTTTAAGTCTGATATTGTAAGTAAAGCAGTCGCACTACAATAGAAACTTTTGGATCGCCCTTCATTGAAATTTTCAAGCATTTTCTCTAGCATTTTAATCCTTTTCTCTTGCTGTTCAATAAAAAGATTTAATCCATTTTGTTTAATTAATCTAAGGTTC
>JBHLLG010000133.1:0-5988 GCA_048885925.1 Candidatus Hermodarchaeota archaeon | reverse complement strand
GCTATCGATGAAGCCTTAAGAAGACCAGGACGTTTTGACAGAGAGATTGAATTTGGAGTCCCAAACATTAAAGGGAGGAAGGAAATTTTCCAAATACATACAAGAGGTATGCCATTAGAAGATGATGTTGATCTTAATAACTATGCTGAAATAACTCATGGTTTTGTAGGCGCAGATATTATGGCCGTTTCTAGAGAAGCAGCAATGTTTTCACTAAGAAGAATATTACCGAAAATTAATTTAGATGAACCTATTCCAAGTGAAGTAATTCAAGAATTGAAAATTAAGGATGAAGATTTTGTTAAAGCAATTAATTTAATTGAACCTTCAGCTATGCGAGAAGTAATGGTTGAAATTCCAAATGTTTCATGGGAAGATATAGGAGGTCTTGAAGATATTAAACAAGAATTAAGAGAGGCGGTTGAATGGCCATTAAAGTATCCAAAATTATTTGAAAAAGCGGGAATACGACCATTAAATGGAATACTTCTTTTTGGACCTCCAGGATGTGGTAAAACTCTGTTAGCAAAAGCTATTGCCACTGAAAGCCAATCAAATTTCATAGCTATAAAAGGTCCAGAAATTTATTCGAAATGGGTAGGCGAGAGTGAGAGAGCAATTAGAGAAATTTTTAGGAAAGCTCGACAAGCAGCTCCTTCAATAATTTATTTTGATGAAATTGATGCCATCTCTTCAGGAAGAGGTGATTATGAAGGTACTCATACCTTTGCTTCAATTGTAAATCAAATATTAGTCGAAATGGATGGTGTTGAAAATAGGAAAGGAATTGTAATAATTGCAAGTACAAATCGTCCTGATATTGTTGATCCTGCCTTTTTAAGACCTGGTAGATTTGATCGTTTAATATTTGTAGAAGCACCAGATTATGAAGAAAGATTAAAGATTTTGGAAGTTCACTCAAAAAATATGCCATTAGCTGAAGATGTATACTTAAAAAGAATTGCGCAGAATACAGAGGGATATAGTGGGGCTGATTTAGAAAATGTATGCCGCGAAGCGGGTATGCAAGCAATCAGAGAGATGATGACAAAATTAGAAAAAATAGAAAATAAGCATTTTGATTTTGCTTTAGCTAAAATTAAATCTACTTTACCTAAAGAAATAATTGAAAGATATGCAAACCTTGCTAAGCAAATAACTGAATCTAGAAATATAAAAGAATCTCAAACCGATTTGTATAGATAACTCCTTGTTTTTATTTATCTTTTTATATAAAAGTATTTTAAAAATTCATTTTATTATATTTAATACTGAAAATCTAAATGGTATTCATAAAATTTCTCAAAATATCTCCTTAAAATAAGAATTTCAATTTAAGAAATTTTGGTTAATGTATTTATAAAAACCAATATAAAATAGATAAAAATTATTGTAATCTGTGAATAAATATCTCAATTCTATTCATAGCTTCTTCAAGTTTTTCTAATTCAGTTGCATATGATATTCTAATCATATTATCTGAAAATGATCCAAAAATATCGCCTGGTACAATTGCAACCGCCTCTTCTTTCATAATTTTCTTTGAAAACTCCTTTCCACTTAATTTGAATTTTTCAGTTGAGGGCATTATATAAAATGCTCCACGTGGTTTTATGATATTAAAACCAATCTCGTTTAATCGATGGTGCACTAAATTACGCCGTTTGTTAAAGCTATCCCATATCTCTTTAAAGAAACTATAATCCATTTTTAGTGCTTCAATAAAGCCATACTGAGCTGCATGATTAGTACCAGCAACAGTATACTGATGATATTTTTCCATTAAATCTATTATTTCTTTTGAAGCAATAGCATAACCTAATCTAAATCCAGTTGCAGAATAAAATTTTGACATGGCATTCACAGTAATAGTTCGTTCGAACATGCCATTTAAAGAAGCTGGACTCACATGTTTCAGTCCATCGTAAATAAAGTTTTCATAAACTTCATCAGTAATTAAATATAAATCATGTTCTATTATAACGTCAACAATTTCTTTCAACTCTTTTTGATTTAAAGCATGACCAGTGGGATTATTTGGCGTATTAATTAGCATTGCCTTTGTTTTATTCGTTATCGAATTTTTTATCTTATCAATATTTGGACTAAAATCTTTATTTCGCTCTATTTCTCTTACTTTAACGTCAAAAAATGAGGCACAGTAAAAATAAGAGACAAAGTTTGGTGATGATATAATTATTTCGTCTCCTGGATTAAAAATTGAAGCAAATGCTAAAGTTACTGCTTGACTTGCTCCATTAGTAACAATGATATTTTCTTTCCAATTAGCATTAATATTATTAGTTTTACGTGCTTTTTGTTCTATTAATTCCAATAATTCTGGAACTCCTCTTGTGGGAGCATACATGGTGATGTTTTTTTTTAATGCAGTAATATTTCCTTGTAATGCTGGATCTGGCGTCTTAAAATCTGGTTGCCCGATCCCAAGACTAATAACATCTGAACGTCCTAATGCTAAATCAAATAATTCTCTGATAGCTGATTTTGGGGCGTTGGATACTTTATGAGAAAGTTCTTTCATGATTTATTCTCTTAATGTAAGGTTTTGAATACTAAGGTTGTTAATATTATTGATACACAAAATTGATACAAAAAAGAGTTTTTTGATGTTATTAAAATTTTTTAAATATGTACACCATGATTATTTAAAATTTGATGCACTAAAAGAGAAAAAGCTTCCTCGATGTTTTCACCAAGCTTCGCACTCGTTTCAATGAAAGAACTAGCATTGATTTTTGTAGCTAATTCTTTTCCTCTTTCTGTTGGAATCACTACTTGATCCTTTAAATCAATTTTATTACCAATTAAAATATAGACCCCCTTTTTTTTAACGTACTTCTTGAAATCTCTCAACCACTTAGAATTAATATTATCTAAAGTATTATATCGAGTAACATCATATACAAGTAGAGCTCCTTCGCAACCTTGAAAATACATACTGCGGACTACACGATATTTTTCTTGTCCAGCTAAATCCCACATAATGAGACGAACTCTTACATTATTTAAGTTTACATCTTTTCTGACAATATTTGCTCCCAAAGTAGCGCGATAATCTTCTGAAAACTTGTCTTCAACAAAGCGGTTTATTAAAGAAGTTTTGCCAACCGCTGCATCTCCTAGAATAACAACTTTAAAAACGAATTCTCGTTCAACTTTAACTTCTTGAGTTGTCATTATGCAATTTTATATTTTGTTATAGGTCTATTTAATACTTTATTTTAAAAATTATTATGAAATTTTTTTGAATTTAAATTTAAGGATTTCAAGGATCTATTGTAGTAATATAATTATTGTCAAAGAATTATTTAAGCATTTTTCCTATTTTTAATTTCATAATAAAGGTATTATGATCTGGATCTTTGACATCTTTTTTTTCCATTTCGTGAAGAATTATATTTTCTGATGGCAATGATTTTTCTAAAGAATGAATTAAAAATCCTTTAAACAAATCACAAGGAACTCCAATCTCAGAACAAAAGATACATTTATGTATTTTAAGAGTTATTTCATCTTTATTATTATCTAAAATTTCTACGTTCCAATTTGTATTGATTGAAGAGTTAATTTCATGAATTATTTCTTCAAAATTTTTACCAAATGGAAATAAATAGAACGAGAATTTTTTTCCTATCTCAAAGAGAAGGTCAGAAGAATCATATAATAAGCAATTTTGAGCTGAAATGATTTTTTTAAAATAGAAGAAATCTAATTCTTCATTAGGGTCTTTATCTTTAAGGTCTTTTATATGCATCATCTCTGCTTCTCTTAAAATAGATTTCATTCCATCATAATCAAGTATTTCTTGATAGGCCTGAAGAAGTGCAACTACAACCTTATTTTTTACAAATCCTTTATAGTCTCCAATCATTTCGGTTTTCTTATTATTTGGTTAAATAATCTTTACTCCATAATTTTTTAAAACGGAAAAAACTAGTTTTTTAAATGCTTTCTCAACATTTTCACCGTACTTAGCACTAGTTTCAATAAAATCTGCAGCATTTAACTCACTCGAAAGTTTTTTTCCATTTTCAGATTGAACTTTTATAGAATCATTCATGTCAATCTTATTACCAATTAAAAGGCAAACTCCATCAGCTCGCCCATACTTTTTAAAATCATCAAACCATTTTGAAGTAATACTTTCAAAAGTAGAAGACCGTGTCACATCATATACTAATAAAGTACCAGCACATCCTTGGAAAAACATTTTTCTGGTTAATTCATACTTACTTTGCCCGGCTATGTCCCAAAAAATTAGTCTTACTTCAGAATTAATCTCTTCGAGAATAATATCTTTAATTGTAATATCCACTCCTAACGTTGGTTGATAATCCTGGCTAAAAGTGCCTGTAACATATTTTCTAATTAAGGATGTTTTACCAACAGCAGCATCACCTAATAACGTAAGCTTTAGAGCCCATTTCCTTTTATTTTCTTCTAACATATTAGCCTTACTCTAAATCTAATAGAGATAAATTAAATTGAGGATCGTTAATTCTTTCGATCTTTTTTTCAATTTCGAAAATGTAAAGCTCACCTGTCACTGAGACTATACTTGGTTGGAGCAAATGTCCTCCAATTACGTTATAATCCCTTGTTCCTATAGAAATATGCAAGTGAATAATTGGTTCTCCGTTTCTGAAAGTTATATTTCCCATACAAGATATTAATTCGACATACTCATCAATGGTTTTTGTAAGATATTTTTTAGATTCGATGTCAAAATATCCAATTGTAAATTTTTTTAAAGCCCCGATACAATTAATCAATCCAGCGGTTATATTGTGTTTATTCACTATTTTGATGATAGTGTCAATTAAATCCTCACCGGGTTCAACTTTCCCGACAATAATTCGTTTAATTTTAGATTCAATACTTTTCATTTTTATTTAACTTTTATTAAATCTTAATTCCTTCATTTTTTAGTATTTGAAAAACTAATTTCTCAAAAGCCTTTTCTACATTGTCACCATACTTAGCACTCGTCTCAATAAAGTCACTAGCATTTACTTTATCAGCAAGTACTCTACCCTCCTCATTGAATACGGTTCTAGAATCTTTTAAATCAATTTTATTGCCAATCAAAATGTATGCTAATTCTTTTTCTCCATATTCATTTAAATCTTTAAGCCATTTAGATTCAATATTGCTGAATGTAGAATGTCTGGTTGTGTCGTACACAAGAAAAGCACCAACTACTCCATGAAAAAACATTTTTCTACTCATATCATACTTTGTTTGGCCAGCAATATCCCAAATTACCAATCGAACTTCAGCATTTAATTCTTCAATATCTAATTCTTTTACACATATTGAAACGCCTAGGGTTGGCTTATAGTCTTCTTTAAACCGATGCTGGGTGTACATATCTACTAGAGAAGTCTTTCCAACTGCAGAATCTCCAAGAAGAGCTATTTTAAGTACAATATATTTGTCATTATCCCCAGACATTTTTTTGTTAAAAATGCTTTTTACTTTTTTATAGTTAAGATAGATTCATATTTTTTATAGTTGCGCTAAAAAAGGGTTTTTTATGAGTCTGCTACAAAAATAATTTAAAGTAAATTCCAAAAATTAATTATAGAGAATTTTTATATCCCTTATTAGTTTATTATAAAATGATTTTATATGCCAGAAAAAGTAAATATTTCCGGTGTTGAATTATTATTATCAGAACCAGCTCAAGTAGATATGGAATGGGTTGGAAATGATGATTTAATTAACCAATTAAAAGCTGCTTGGATGGTTGTTGATAAAGAAGATCTTCCTCTTAATCCTCGGATTCTTGGGAAACCAGGTGTTGGAAAAACGACACTTGCCTATGCTGCTGGAAAGCGATTGGGGAAGAATGTATATATGTTTCAATGTACTATGGATACTCGTCCAGAAGATTTATTAATAAGTCCTGTTATTTCATCTGGCAATAAGATAGCCTATGTTGCTAGTTCTTTAGTATCAGCAATG
>JBHLLG010000132.1:0-6075 GCA_048885925.1 Candidatus Hermodarchaeota archaeon | reverse complement strand
GGGGTTATATCAGATATTGAATCTACATTTTACTGCTTGGCATCATTGGATTTATTGAATTTATGGAATTTAACAAAACTCTGGTTCAATGAAAATAGTACTCTCGATTTCATTTTAAATTGCAATAATCCAGACGGAGGTTTTGGCCAGCATCCAGTTTTTGCAACAGCTTCAGATTTTATTTATGGTTGGGCTGCAATGAAAGCCTTATCAATTTTACAAAAATCATATAACTTTACCCCCACTATTGAAAATAGGATAAATCAAATAAAGCTTAATTATTATAACTGGTTGCATGATCACCAAGCATTAAATTCTTTATTTGGTCATATCACCTTGGAATATAATTATTTTGGAGTTCTAGCATTAAGAAATTATGTTCCTGGAGACTTTATTGGATGGATTAATAAAACAAAAGCCCCTAATATATTAGCTTATGTTTATAGTTGTTATAATCTGGAGGATGGTGGCTTTGGTTCAAGACCGGATTTAAACTCTACTCTTTTTTCAACATATTGTGCTCTGAATTTAATCAATTTAATCAATCCATATGAGCTAAATCTATTCCAAAATAAATCTAAAACCGTAAGATATTTAGTAGATCTCCAAAATCTTGATGGTGGTTTTAGAGTTGGAAATGATGTTGATTATTTACTTTCATTATTCGGTCCCTATTATAACTATTTCCTAAATTTAATCAATACAAATATTTCTACGGTGGAAAGTACGTATTGGGCATTAATTTCGCTTGACCTACTTCAAAGTAGTCATTTAATTGATTGTAATAACCTTTCACATTGGATAAAATCATGTCAAAATCCAGATGGAGGCTTTTCAATTTTTATTGGGTTTCATAGTGATATAGTCTCCACATATTTTGGCCTTGAAATATTTAATCAATTCTTTTCTTCTGAACCAATGTCTAAGATTGCTGTAATTGAATTCTTAAAACTTGCACAAATGCGTGATGGAAGTTTTTCATTATTACCCGCTATAGGTCAATATATTGAATTACCATCAACATTTTTAGTTACATATTTAGCTTCTAAGGCTCTCTATGATTATCGCTTTCAGCCAGAAGATATTCAAGGAGCATTAAATTGGTTTAAAGAATGTATTAGTGAAAAAACTGGAGGTGTTGGAGATAATCCAGGTTTTGGAGGAGATTTAAGAAATGTTGCTTATGGAATTGTCATAGTTGATGAATTAAAATATGATCAGGCCTTTGATTCTAAACCGTGGAATGATATGCTATTTTATATTCTTATTGTTGAGCTTATAGGATTGGGATTATTTATATTATTGAAATTATATCAGAGACTTTCTATTCCACGGAGAATAAAATTATTATTTGGAATAGGAGAGAAGCTAATTCCATCATATCTGCAACAATTTCCTGCTATTAACTGTGAAAATTATAGCGTATATGCAGGAGGGACATTGATAGTTGATTCAGTATCAATTAGTATAAATCATGGCCAAATTCTAGGAATTCTAGGAGAAAGTGGAGCCGGAAAGTCAACATTCGTAAAGGGTTTACTAGGTATGAGAAAAACAACCGGATTCTGCCAAATTTACGGAATGAATATGAGTAAGAGAACTGCAAAAAGAATAAGACCCATTTATGGTTATGTACCTCAAGATTTGGGGAAACTATATCATGATTTCACCACTATAGAAAATTTATTATACTTTGGGAATCAATACGGATTGACCGAAAAAGAGATAATAAGTAAATCTAAAAGGATACTGAGAAGCTTAGATATTGAAGATAAGATTCATGAATTAGTAAAAAACTTATCTGGGGGCGAAAAAAGGCGAGTAAGTATTGCTGTTGGTTTGATACATTCCCCAATTTTTCTTATTTTAGATGAGCCAACTTCTGGACTGGATCCGATAATAAGGGAGAACTTATGGCTAACACTAACAAAAATTAATGAGCAATTTAAAACCACACTAATAGTTATCACACATTATCCAGAAGAATCGCGTTTTTGTAATTATGTAGCAATTTTCGGTAGAAAGCGAGGTATGATTGATTTTGGAAGGCCAAAAGAGTTGTTAGACCAATTACCAGGGAAAGGACGCTCAGTTGAGCTACAATTTTATAAGCCCATTGAAAATGCCATAGAATTGCTTGAATCTATTGAGGGCATTGAAAAAGTTTTAGAAAATAAGGTTGGAACAAACTTTTCAATCTTCACCAATTTAAATGTAAATGAATTATTTTATAAAGTGGAAAATGTAATTGGCAACGATTCTATTCAATTGTTAAAACAAATTGACTCAAAGATGGAGCAATTCTTTAGATATAAAGCTATGGAGGTGCCAAAAATTGAAGAGGTTTAAGCAAGACGAATTAGAGCGCCTTAGGTTAAAGATTCTAGACGCTGTACGCTTTTCTAAACGATTTTGGATGACATATAGAGAAAATACTTTTGGAATTGCCACTATTATAAATCTAGTTTATAAAAAATCATTTTTTGAAGTATTATTCTTTACAAATAAAGATGTTCTTGAGAAGGGAGTCCCCTTATTAAAAATTTATACTCCTATTGAAGAGCAAATAGATTTTGATGAAATCTTAGTAGAACCTGATTTTGATGATGATGGACTTGTTAGTCCGGTAAAAATTATCGATCGAATGAGAAAGCTGATAAGAAGAGAGTTTCAGAAACACTTAGCAGTCTTGGATGAAGAAATAGAACTCCTTGATGAAAAATATGAAAATTTCCCCATAGATAATATTCCATACCATAGAGAAATAGGTATTTATTTCCCTGATTTTGTAGTAAAACTTAGTATAAATTTTGAAAAATTTCCAACTATCCCTTTCTTTTCTTTTTCAAAAACTCTTTCTAGAATTGTAAGTGAAAGGGAATTTAACGAATCTGATATTATTACAGACTGGGATGAATTAAACCCACCTCATATATATGAGCTAGTAGAAAAATTAACTCAAATTGTTACCAATCGTCTGAAAGTAGAACCAATAAAAAGTAATTCTCAACACCTTGTGGTTAATAATTTTTCAATAGGGGGTAATATAAAAGACATCTCATTTAAGATTCATAGAGGCAAATCAATAGGAATTGTTTATGATAAAGAATTATTCGAAAATGCAGAGCATCGATTGACATTATTAAAACTTTTTGAAGCTATATCAGGTGAACATCCTAATTTTTCAGGCAGAATTGATATCTTTGGTAGATACGTTCAATTATTACCCAAATCTGATATGGAGAGAATTTTTATCTTACCTCAAGCTTATGAGGTGAAAATAACAAAAATGAAGCTTAAAAAAGCAATTCAGTATGGTATAAATATCAAGGATATCTTCAAAGAAAGAAAAATCGCTTTGGATAAAGTTTTAAAAAATGCAGGATTAACTTCTAAAATGGGAGATCTCGTAAGTGATTTTCTCATAGAGGCTCCACTTTTACAAATGACTCGCAAGAAAGAATTTATTAGAAATGCTTTAACAGCCACGGGCTTATGGAATAAAAGGAAAAAAAGATTTTCTAAATTGACTCCCTTAGAATTTTTATTATTTTCAATTGGAAGAGCTTTGCTTCAATCGCCTACAATTATAATGTTCTCAATACCTTTTGGATTACTTAATAGAATAGATTTTGAGAAATTTAATAAATATATGAATCGCATAAAAGAAGTATTCCATATAATACTAATTTTTCATGGTCCAGAAGGAATTGCTTCAAAATGTGATCAAATTCTAACTGTTTCTCAAAAATTATCTGAAATAGGAACCCATGAGGACTATATCAATGCACTACCATATTCGGGTGAATACATAACAGTTGAGTTCAATAATGCAGATGAGAATCTAATTAATAAAATACAGGAATTCGAAGAGGTTATTAGAATAATAGAAGAAAGGAAAAATGAAAAATATAAGGTATACATAAAAGAAAATCCAGATAAATTAATAAAAAGTCTAACAGAATTGTTTGGTGCAAGTCTTTTTAGCTTTAAAATTTCAAAAGCATCGATAGGTGATTATTTAGAATATTTAGAAAAATTAACCAATAAATTATGAGGTAATTGTATGTTTAAGAGTCTATATATTATGGATGAAAATGGAATTGTTTTATATTCTAAAAATTTTATGAGAGAGAAGTATGACGATAACATTTTAGTAGGATTTTTCGCATCAATAGCTAATTTTAGTAGGGAAGCATTAGGAAGTGTAATTAAAAATGTTGATTTAGGACAAAATAATAAGCTTATCTTACTCCCCATCTCAGAAGAAAATTTACTAGGAGCTGTAATAGTTAGTTCAAATGATAATAACCAGTTAATTTTAACTATTTTAAGAGATATTTTGCAAGATTTTATAGATACTTTCGCTCCAGATTTCGATCCTGAAAAAATTTTTGAGGAGGAAATGGAAAATATAATCCAAAATAATATGAAAGGAAAAATAATGCAATCACCAAAAATTAGATTTTTATTTGCTTGGTTAATTACGGCACCATTATCATACCTGCTTATTTTTTTAAGTATTTTCGCTACGAATTTTCTTTATTCTGTTTTTCGGTTGAATCAATATTTAAATCCTGCCCACCTTTTAACTCGATTTATGCCATCCCTGATTTTATTATCAACAGTAAATATAGTCATACTATTTCTGCTTCCAAACTTAATCCTTGGGTATCTTTCTCCTAATTGGAAGATAGCTGTAGCAAATTCTTTTGTGTTTTTGGCGGTTACGATAACTCTATATTTCTTTTCTATACAACCTGACTTTGCATATATAATTGTGGGATATCTCCCCTTAGCGTTGATTTTTTCATTATTCTTCCTTTTCATCGGTATTCGCTATTCTTCAAAAAAATTCTTAAAAAAATAATTAAAATTTTTCTACGTATTTAAGTATAAAAAATTTCATAATACGAATCATTAAATAACCCAATTTTTATCTATCTATTTAGCAAGAAAAGGGTTAACAATTAGGTCAAACTTATCTACTGATAGAGATAAAGGCTGTTGATAATATTTTGAACAATAAAAATCGTAAGTCGGACTTTAATGTCGGAATTTATAAAGCTATTTTTAAGACTATTCCTATTCCAACTTATGTCTGGAAAGTAGATAATGATGATTTCAAATTAATTGATTGTAATAAAGCAGCAGAAATTATTACTGAAGGAAAAATTTCAGATTATTTAAGTTTAAGCTTAATAGATATATATGATGAAGATTTTGAAGTCTCTAAGGATCTAAAAAAATGTTTTGAAGAAAAAGTAAATTTTTCTAAAGAAATGTTTTATAAATTTAAGAGTACTGGTAAACAGAAGGTTCTTTATACAACCTATAACTATATACCACCAAATCTTGTTATTGTTTATACAGAAGATATCAGTAAACAAAAAGAAGCTGAAAATTTATTGAAAAAGGCTGAAGGCGAAAAATCTATAATATTAGAAAGCATTTCAGAACATATAATTTATCAAGATTTAGATAATAGAATTATCTGGACAAATAAAGCCGCAGCAGATTCAGTTGGTCTAACTACTGATCAATTAATAGGAAAAAAATGTCATAAGATTTGGAATAAGCGTGATGATAAATGTCCAGGTTGTCCCGTTATCTCTGCTGTTGAAACTTGTAGGCCAACTATGGCAGAAATAACTACTTCAGATGGAAGAGTATGGCTAGTAAAAGGATTTCCCGTTTTAGATGAAAAGGGAGAAGTTCTAGCCGCTGTTGAAATCACTAATGAAATTACACAGATTAAAAAAGCTGAAGAAAAACTAAAAGATTCAGAATTACAATATCGTAATACAATTGAATCAATGGGAGATGCTATACATGTTATTGATAAAGATTTAAGACTTATCCTTATTAATCCAGCAATTGAAAGATGGCTTGAGGTTTTGGGTCTTGAAACCGATGTTTTAGGAAAAAAACTAAATGATGCCTTTCCATTTTTACCTGAAAAAGTTCTTGATGAATACAAACAAGTATTGGATTCTGCAGAAACCCTTATTACTGATGAGGAGACTTTTATTAAGGGAAAAACTTATTTCACTGAATCTAGAAAAATACCAATAA
>JBHLLG010000131.1:0-6215 GCA_048885925.1 Candidatus Hermodarchaeota archaeon | reverse complement strand
CTTAACGAAAGGTTCACAGAAGAAGAAATAATTTGGATTACAAAGATTCTAGACACCTCTGGAAATGAATGGATTGTATGGCTTGAGTTAGGAAAACATGATTATGGGACTGAAAGTGGTAATGGTTTAGAGCATATATATCACAGACATACAGTAAATCAATTTGAAAAATGGGGATGGAAAACGCCTGAAATTCAAGCAAAGAAAATATTAGATATTCTTAATCAGAAAAAACCAATCGATATTCAACATGATCCCGATCTTGGATATTCCTATATTTATGATCTTGGATTAATAAATGGACTTCAACAGTACTTACTCATTGGAATTGGAGATAATGGATATATTAAATCCGCAAGACCATATACTTTTTAGGTAAAAAAATATATAAGAATAATTAATTAAAAAAATTGAGAGATATATGAAAGCTTTAATTAAAGAAGTAAATCCTGGCACAGTATATCAAGATAAGATATCTGATTACTGGATAAAGGTTCAATTAACCAATGGTCAGAATATAGAAATATTTGATGCCACTCCATATGATTTAAGAAATAAAATAAACCAATCCATAGAATGTCTAGTTATTGCTACGTTTATCGATATTGTCAATGAACCTAATCAAATAAAAAAACCCTTGCTAAATGGAAAATTTTTAGGAAAATATGATATAAGTAGCAAATGGGAAAATATTTTTGAGGGAGGAAACAAGGTTTATAAGCTAGCATCTGAATGGTATGCTGTCGATTCAGAAGGTAGCATTTTTCTGGTCACCCTCAGTAATGAAGATATTAAATCTTTAAGAAAGGGTGATGATATAAATATGGTTGTCGGTAGATATGATTTAGTTGCTTGGTATCCCATTGAAGAATAATTAAAAATGTATTCTTTATTCTTTTTCTCTTAATTTTACCTCCCTCCCCAGTGGTGCTCCCTCCTGAAAATTGTTGAATTAAAATAATTCGATTACTCTTTCCTTATTTAATTCTTTCCCCAACAATTCTTCTAATGTATAGACAGTTTTTTCGACTTCTGATTCTTGTAATAGAAAAATTTTGGACTGGTCTAAATAAATAGAATCATTTTCACCAACTAATTTCACTAATGCAAGAATGTGGTATTTATGTAAATCTTTTAAATTAAATTTATCCTTTGTACTTGTCTTTACTTGGATTGCTCTAAAGATATCTCCTTTAACTGCAATTAAATCATTCCCCGAATCTTTAAGGGCTGGAGCAGCCTGAACATTATATTGTAATAGTCTTAACTGAACTAATATTTCTCCAATAGTACCTATTTTTATTTCTTTTGATATTGGATTCATAAATATAATTGTTTTATATTCCTAATATTTTTATTTACAACTTTTATCCCTTAATATCATTTCTCACTCTTTATTAACTCCCTTCCCTGTGGTACTCCTACTGAAAAAATAATTGGAGAATTAGTGATAATTTTTTCTTTAATAATTATGTCGGATATATGTCTCAAATAAATAATTGCTTAAATTTGTTGAATCTAAATTAGAAATTTGAATTACAAATCTAATTTATATTCTATCCTATAATATTATAAAATAGACAGAAATAGTATATAACAAAAATAATTCTTTATATCCAATATAATGTCTACTAAACAAATAACTAATTGGTTTGGTTCCAGATTTGTTAAAGGTTTTGCACGAAGTATCATAAATAATTGGGAAATTGCAATAGTGGAATTAATTGCTAATTGTTATGATGCAGGGGCTAGAAATGTATATATTACTATTGCAAATGATAAGGAAAGGAGTTTAATTATCAGTGATGACGGTAGTGGAATGACAAAGGAGGAATTTATTTATCGATGGAGTGGAATAGGGTATGATAGGGAAAAACACCAAGGTAATGAAGTTTTCTTCCCTGATGGAACGCCTGCTAATCGAGTTGCTTATGGAAGAAATGGAAAAGGTAGATTTGCAATGTATTGTTTTTCTAATTCATATATCGTAGAGACATGTAAAAATGGTCTTTATAATAAATTTAAGGTTGAACAAAAAACTCAGCCCTTTGATATCGAACACTTAGTAGAAGATAAGGAGATTGGAAATAAGAAGACTGGAACGAGGATCTCTACTAATCTAAAGAAAATCTTGTCGTTAAATGAGAAAATGGTTATCAATTTAATTGGTTCAAAATTCTTTTCAGATCCATCCTTTACAAAATATGTTAATGGGAATATTATAACAGAGGAGGATATAGGACATTTAATTATTGATGAAAATATACCAACTGAATTTGGAGATGTGAAGATTAAAATTATTAAAACTAAGAGAGGGAGAACAGCACAACAGAATGGAATCCAATGGTGGGTTAATAACCGTACAGTAGGTAACCTTACCTGGACAATAGCGGAGGGAGAGAAATTAGATAGAAGGTATCGAGAAGCTCGTGAATATGTGTTTATTATCATCGCAGATTTCCTAAAAGAAGATGTTAAAGACGATTGGACTGGGTTTGAGGAAACTGAGCGTTATAAGACAATATATATTAAAGTATCCGACTATTTAATAGAAAAACTCGATTCTTTATTTCAGAAAAAGAAAACAGAGAGAAAATTTAACATTTTACAATCTGAAATCCGTGAATTGCATAACTTAGATATTAATTCAAGAGATTTTATCGGTACTTTTATGGATCAAGTTCTAACAAATTGTCCCCATCTAAACGATAGTGATCTAGAGAATCTGTTGAAAATTCTCATCAATCTTGAGAAAAGTAATATAAGATATGATTTATTAAGCAATTTAGCTAAATTAGAAACCGCAGAACTTGAAGATCTTAATGAAATATTATCAAATTGGAGTATAAGAGACGCAAAAATAATACTCACCGAGATTTATCGTAGAATTGATTTTATAGAAAATTTGGAAGTTCTTACTGAGCGTCTCTCTGATGAGTTGCATGAACTTCAACCAATCTTTGAAAAAGCATTATGGATCTTTGGACCAGAATATGATACAATTCAATATACATCAAATAAACCATTGATTACTGTTATTAAAAAATTCTTTAATAGAAAATATAAAGACAAAATACTAGATAGACCTGATTTTGTAATAAAACCAAATGATTTTTCTTTAGGGATATATTCTACTGACAAATACAGTTTAAAGGGGGAACCAGAAGGAGTAGGAAAAATTTTAATTTTAGAACTTAAAAAAGGAGGGTCGACATTAAATAAAGATAATATGCATCAAGCAGAAGATTATTGCCTATACTTAGACGAAGAAGGGCATCTTGAAAGAAGAGATGGAATCATTTGTTATGTTCTTGGTACAAAAATAGGTAAGTATGTTGCAGGTAAAAATTTAAATGAGAGAAATATAATTATTGAAGCTAAAACATATATGAATGTAATAAACATGGCTAAAGTAAGATTATTTAAATTAAAAGAGAAAATAGAAGAAAATAAAAAAATAAAAGATGCCGATAATGTAATATCTGATATCTTAAAACAAAAAATCCTCAATTAGGATCTAGATATAAAATATATTTAATCTAATATAATCCTTATTAATTTAAATACATAAAAACATCCTTTTATCTTCTTATAATATGAACTATGACTAAAAAAAAGAAAAAAGCACTAGGCTTTACGAAAATGATGGCAGAAGAAATAGGAGTTTCACAAAAGACTGTTCAAAATTCATTAAGAATAGGAAATGCTATTAAATCAGGTCTTTTTCCTCAAAAGATGGTCGAAGATTATAAAAATGAAAGAATTTCAAAGAGTAAAATGCTTAAATATCTCATTCAATCCGAAAAAGGCAAAGAAAAACTTGTCTTTAGAATTAAACCCGAATTAAAGGAATTATTCGAGATTTTTAAAGATTTAGAGAATTTTGAAAGTTCTGCTGAAGCTTTAAGGTATATCTTAACGGAATATCTAAGATCATATTTTGAAAATAACGAAGACTCTTCGTCAAAAAAAATTTAGTAACCTTTATATATAACAATTTTTATAGTATTATTGAAAGGAGATAATTTATCTCCTCAAAAATGTTTATTAAAAATATTCCATATTGGAAACTTGTTGAAGAGAGTAATGATAACACTACTTTTGAAGGATCTCTTCATTCAAAAATATCATTATTAACTTTAATTAAGAATAAAATGTCTTTTCTTAGAAGGAAAAGATGTATTACTCAAAAATGCCAACTAAATGGCTAAAGGTGAAACCAAGAAATGAATATATGGTTTAGTGTTAGTTTAATGAAACGGATGGATAATGTTAAGAGACATAATGAGACGGTAAGTGATTTTATCCACCGAGTTGTATGTGATAAAGTATATGAATTGGAACGGGATGAAAAGAATGGAAGAATGGATTAGTGGTTTATTTTATAAGCAAGAAGACTACAATGTAGAGTTATTCCACAAGATTCCCGGTGTACAAGAGCCTAACATCGTTGGAACAGTCAATTTAAAGAAGAATGATTATCAGAAAATTGATGATGCTCGCACTACGGTTGGAAAGTATTTCAAGAACACTTATGTCTGTGAAAATCAGGAACTTCTAATGACTGATCTAAAGAAACATTTATATAAACTTAGGATGCAACTTGAAAGGAAGAAAACAAAGAATACAGAATTAGTTATTCCTAATGAGGAAATTACTACATGGAAGCAATTACGAAAAGGTGTTAATGAGATTCTATTTAATAGAGAAAGGGAATTTAAGATAATATTGGCGACAGTTATATCTAAATGGTTTCAAAAGAATAATTCTCTTTATATAATGTTGATAGGTGTACCAGGTTGCGGAAAATCAACTTTAATCGACTGTTTTGATGGAAATGAATTTACTTTACATGATGATGAAGTAACTATGCAGAGTTTCATACCTGGAACTACAGACGCTTCACAACAATCTTCAGCTTTTTTGAACTTGATTAGCGGAAAGACATTAATGAATCAAGATTTAACTGGGATGTTAGGGACTGATGAAAGGCAGATAAGAAGATTTATACGCTTCTTAACTGCTGCTTATGGAAGAAAGGAATACAGAAAACATAGTCCGGGAACGGGTTTAATGATACTACCTGCGGATTTTAATTTCATATTTGGAATTACACCACATGTATTTTTCGATAAAGGAGTAAATTATGCTCTTGTGAAAGAGATAATGAGTTCACAGAAGTTTATGTTTTTAGAAATGGGTGTGGATGCGGAAGTAGAAGACAAGATAATTGATAATGATCTTCCTGATGTGGATTTACGATCAGTGCAGGAAGCCGTCAGTGGATTTTTAAAGAATAAGAAAAAAGAATCTGAAGGTTTTGAATCAACAATTACAAAGGAACTTACGGAACAATGGAAAAACAAATTTGAGGAGTACAATGAAAAGTGTAAGCATTGGGATGGAAAGTATCATGATAATCAAGCGGATAAGAGTAGATTAAGGTTATGGCATGAATTTAGATCACTGGTAACGGCTTTTTGTTTAATTGAGGGAAGAAAAGAAGTTAATAAGCAAGATATTGATACTTTCTTTGAATTATTGACTTTTGGAAATAAGGATTGAGAGAAGAAGCTCTCTTCTCTTAATTTATATTTTATTTTGTTGCAATAGTCTATAATATATTATATATTTAAATTAATAGTAGAAGGCTTAAACACCCATTAATCTGGGGGCAGATTATAAGGACTATAAGCTTTATAATCTCCAAATAAATATATACTATATACATACTATTTTTTTAATAAAAATCATCAAAAAAATATGATCAATTCACAGAGTACCTTAGTTACCCGTTTTCAAAAAAAGAATGCTTTTTGAGGGGAAAAACAACGAAGGGGGGTATAGTTATATCGCAGTTATCATACTTTAATGAATCCTAAAATTAGCGGATATAATAATATATGATGCCTTCCAATGTAAGTAATATAATATAGAATGAGTTTAAAAAAAACTAAAATTTGATTTTAGTTATCCAATATATTCTTATACGGATTCCACTTATCATAGAGCTGAATATAATCATAATAATTGAGCTTTACATAACAACTGAAATTCACATCGCTGACTTTATGACATAGCAGGATTTTCCGGTCTTCTTTTGGGCATCCCATCCTTTTTCTTAGCGTGTTTAAAGTCCTTCTAAAAGTATGACATGAAATCCGCTTTTCAAGATCCAAACGGATAACACAATTTCTAATGTAATGGTTTATGGT
>JBHLLG010000130.1:0-6244 GCA_048885925.1 Candidatus Hermodarchaeota archaeon | reverse complement strand
CATAATATAGCACATTTCTGATTTCCTTTATAATAATACATATTTTGGATATTTTTAGAGATACTAAAATAATTAAGGATATCATGAGTACCTTGAAAGATAAGGCAAGGTGGACTATCAGTCTCAATTAATTTTTCGGGATTTTTAAATTCATCTTTACCATTCACTCCAAAAAAGCCCATCTGACCATTAGCTGGATAAAATGGGACAAGTCCTCTAACTTTTAGATTTTCATTAAATATATCCGAGTAAGTTCCACTTGCCATTGCTAAAGCCACAGCACAAGCTAGATGACCTCCAGCTGATCCTCCACTTATAAATACTGAATCCAGATTTGCCCCATAATCGCTAGCATGCTCATTTAAATAATTAGTAAAAATACCAATATGGCGCATCATATCATCAATATCAAAATCACCTTTTTTATAATCAGGGGTCAGTGGGTCTAATTCATATAGAAAATTTTCTGCGATACCATATTGGATATCAAAAACTATATACCCTTGAGCTGCGAAATACTTATTCATTTGCATCATATTCATCATACCTTTATCACCAGATACCCATCCTCCACCATGTATTCTTAAAATTGTTGAATTTTCCCCCGGAAGACCTTCCCCCTTATTTAATGGTAAATATGCATCAAAATAGAGTTCTATCCCTTCCCCCTCATAAAACAAAGTATTTTTTTCAATTTTACAATCCTTAGGAGGTATACCTAAGAAATAGTTCGATAAAGAAAAAGGAGTTTCTAAGAAATATTGATTTGTTTCTGCTGGAATTTTATCTCGCCAATCGACGCCAAAAGAATTTGAAAAATTTCGCTCAATATCATAAATAGTATTTTGAGTTAAGAATAAGGGTACTAGTAATAACCCAGAAATTAAAATTCCTGCTATTGCAGTTCTATAAAATTTTTTTGAATGCCAATTATAATGTTTTAGTTTTAAGAGCAGAATTGTATTCGCTAAAAATATTATAGAAAAGAATATTCCAAATTGTCCTGAAATAATTGCTATAAATGTAGTTACAATTTCAAAAGAGCCAAAAATAATAACAATCCCAAATATGATTCCTACAATGAATGTAATCCTTGTAATAATGGTTAAAACTCTTTTCAGGGTTGTTGTAATTTTTAAAAATCTTCTTGAACACTTTTTATCTAATATTTGAAATTCTAATTCGAAATTCCTTTGATTAAAACTTTTAATTCCAAAGATTGCATAACTAATTCCCATAAGTAGAGTTCCAAAATAAAAAAGATAAATTAAAAGATAAGCTCCTATATTATGAATTAATCGGTTAGAATATGTTACAGAAATAAGTAAATTGCCCAACATAATACCGACCATTGCAAGAATAATAAATACAAGGAAAAGATAACTAAACAGATTTATTTTGAATTTGGATTTATGATCTTCATTATTTCTCCACGAATTAAGAAATATTAACAAAAGATTTTGGAAAATTGTCAATAATAAAATAACTCCAAAAAAATCCCTCAATGTTAAATAAATAGGAAAGAATAAGTATACTATAGCTAAAATGATAGAAGCTGAATTTAAGAAAATTGAAAAATAGTTAATAACTTTTATGGTTGAAATAGTTAACAAATTCTTCTCAATCTTCATAACTTTAAAGGATCTTAATTATTCTAATTTGCTATCTAAAACTATTATAGCCGAACAAATTACCAATTACTTTTGCTAATATTATTATTCTTATACCAGACCTAATGATTCCCTTAGAAATCAGGATTTAGGCTTATATAACTAATAAAAATTCATATATTAAAATATTGATAAAAAGAAAAATTTTTTAATTCAAAGTGGAGAAATTAAATACTAATTTCTAAATCAATATTGGGAATAATTCACTCCTTATTATCTATTTTTATTTATGATATTAGTTTTTATTGTTATTGTGTTTTAATAAAGGGAGTATTTGAGGACCATTGGGTAAAATTAATATTTTTGCTTTTAATCCATGTTTCTTTAACGACAATTTAATAGCTTCTTCAACGCTTTCTGCATATTTCAGACCAATATTACCAATTTCATCCTTTTTTAATTTAGAAATTACATATATCTCCGCTTTCATTAAAATTCTTGCTAATATTTGTATTTCCCATTGATCAGACACAATAATGTCCTTTTCTAAAATTTTTTTATGTATCTCTTTAGGAGACATACCAGAGAATATTGATTCCCTAAATTGATCTTGACCTATTCCAATACCATCGGCGCATTCATTTACAGCAATTATCGTTCCACCCTCTTTTATAGCCATTTCTCCTATAGCCATACTCTTTACTGCCTGATATAGATTGAGATCTAGAGGATATCCTCCATTACCGCAAACTATAATATCATAAGGTTCAATAATAATTTTAAAGATATGTTTTAATTGATATAATACTAGCATTTCATGAGTTTTTCCTAAATCTCCGGTAGCAACTTTAACTATCTCATGATTTTGATTAATACACACATTTATAATAAAATCTGCTCCTACTTTTTTTGTTATTTCAATAGCATTTTTATGTAATGGATTTTCCTTATAAACTCCGAATCGAGCATATGGAGACGCAATATTTTTAGCGGAATGATTAGCTAGTATAGTTTCTTCGCCAATAATTCCAGGAGCAATCGATTTACGACCTCCTGAAAAACCAAAAAAAAAATGAGGTTCAACATAGCCAGTTAGAATCTTCAAATCTGCATTAAAATAGTGTTTATTTATAAGAATTGGAATATTGTCTGATGTTTCTCCTAAATTAACTAAGGAATCCATATCCGTTGCTATATGATCAATTACCTTAATTTTATCTTTTATATCTTTTCCCAAAATACGTTCTAATTCTTCCTCACGAGAAGGGCGATGTAATGCTGTAGCAATTAAAATAACTATTTGATTATAATAAATTCCATAATCATATAACTCATCCAATAGTGCTTTAAGGATTAGATGTGAAGGAACTGGACGAGTTGCATCGCTTACAACAATACATACACTTTTTATATTTCCCTTGTTTTTAATTATTTCCTTAAGAGGTGGATATTGAATTGGATTCTTTATTGATTCCTTAATTTTTTCTATAGGATTATCAAATGATTTTTGAAGTGAAGGTTTTAATATGGTGACATTCCATTCTGGGTTAATATTTATTTCTATACCTTCTTTTCCGTAATCGAATTTCATGATTGGTCACTTTTTTTATGAATAATTTCTCTTGCTTTTTCAAAGATTTCAGTTGTATTAACACCTGCTGGACATTTTGTTTGACAAAGCCCACATAAAGTACAAGTATGTAAAACCTCTATTATTAGATTACTTAATTTTAATTCACCATGAACTAAGCCATTTAAGAGACTTAAACGACCTCTTGGACTATAGGTCTCAAGATTAAAATCTAATCTAGAAGGACAGGAGATACAAAATCCACATCTCATACACTTTAATTCTAAAATAGTATTATCTTGTTCTTTTAAAGTACGATTTTGATTTGAGGTTGTTAATATTCGGAGATCCCCTTTACCAATTCCAGGATTTAAAATCATATTTGGATCAAAAATTTTTTTAATTTTACCCATCAAATCAATTACATTTGCTTCATGTTCTAAATTAAGATACGGAGTTTTAATTTTCCCGATTCCATGTTCACCGGTTAATGTTCCCCCTACAGGCATTATTATTTCTCTATATAAATGATCTATTGCCTTCTCAAAATCTTTTACATCATCCTCATCATTTTCATTAAACAAGAATGTAGGATGTAAATTTCCTTCCATATGGCAAATTATAGCTACAAGTAGATTTTTAGCTTTAATTTTTATGGGAATTTGCTCAATCTTTTTTATTACATTTGAAAAATCTGAAATTTTGATAGTACAATCTTCCACACATGTGTTTGGTCTAATTCTAGAAAGTGCTGGAAGATTAGCTTTTCGGGCTAGTATGAGTCGTTCCCGTTCTTCTTCATTCATAGCAACTTTATGAAATATAGGATTTCTTTGGATTATAATATCAAACATATTAGAGAAAGCTTCATTAACCTCTTTCATAGAATCTCCATCTACTTCCGCTAATAATACATATCCATTTGGAAAATCTAAGAATTCACCACCTAAATATTCAGAAACTGCTTTTAAAATGAGCTTATCCATGAATTCTAATAAATTTGGTACTATTCCAGTTCGTCTTAATTCTAAAACTGCTTCCTGTAAATCATCCACATTCTCAAAAATAAAAATACCTAATTTCCTAGTTTTAGGTAAAGGTCGAATTCTTAAACCAATTTTGGTAATAACTCCTAATGTTCCTTCAGAACCTATAAATAAGTCTTTTATATTGTAAGAAGATACTGACTTTAATACTTTTGAACCTAAATTCAAAATTTCACCATCTGGCAATACCACTTCTAAATACATAACATAATTTTTGGTAACACCATATTTGAAAGCTTGTATCCCTCCAGCATTACCCGCAACCATTCCCCCTATAGTAGCTACAGAACTAGATCCTGGATCTGGAGGAAAAAAATATCCAAATGGTTTTAAGATTTCATTTAATTGATCACAAATCACTCCAGGTCCAACTTCTACAAAATTATTTTCGATATCAATTGTATAAATTTCATTCATTTTGTTTAAATCTAATATTATTCCACCATAGGGACTTAGTGAACCAGACGATAAACTTGTCCCGCTACCCCTAGGCGTTACTGGAATTTTATTCCTATTTGCCAACTTTAAGATTTCAGATATTTGTTGCGTATTTTGTGGAATTAAAATTAAATCTGGAATCCAATTTTGATTAAAAATTGAACAACCAAAAGCATAGCTATATCTAATTTCAAAATTATTATAAAAAAATTTATCTCCAACAATTTCTTTGAGGTTTTTTTCCAAATCTTCAGAGATTTTATTATAATAACGTTCCATATTTTAATTAAATATATTGATACTTAATTATAATTTGATAAAAAGCATAAGATATATTTTATTCTTTTAGAAATAAATAATAGTTCTATTATATCGTAATTTTAATAAAGATAATTCATTATTTAATTGATAAGATAACTATTTTTTATTGTGAGTTCTTATTGGGAAAAATTTTAAGGGATTTATGGATTTTAACTGAAGATGGCTTAACTATATTTAGTCGAGTAATTGATCCAACCATTGGTCCGCAAGTATTTGGAGGGTTAATGAGTGCATTAAATACATTTGCAGAAAGCCTTACTGAAGGGGGGATGTCAAATTTTCAATTAAGCAGTATTCGTTTCACAATTGAAAAGAAGAATCATTTTCTTTTTGTTGCAAATGCATCCAATGAAGTAAAACCTAAAAAAGTTATGAATGAGCTAAAAAAAGTTTCAAAAATATTTTTTAAAGCATATCCAGAAGAGATTATTAAGAACTGGAGTAAAAATATAAAGAAGTTTTCTAATTTTAAGGAATTTATAATGGATTCTTTAGATGAAACAACCTAAAATTTTGAAAGATCTTATCATCATTTTAACCTTTAATGATATGAAAATCCAACAATTTTTTTCTATAATCGAAAAAAATTTAAGATCGATTTGATTTTCAAATCATGGAAAAGAATATTACCAACTTATAATAGGAAAAAAGAATGAAACAATCTGAAAAGAAAGATCCAGTTAATAAGGAAGAGTTTACAAAACTTCCATTAATTAGTAAAAATCCTCTTTTTACTTCAAATAATTTAAATAATGCGATAAAGAATTTATCAAAACCAAATTTTTTAGGATCAATTCATTTAAAGCAAGAACCAAATGTTAATCTATATTCAGTTGAAAATCTGATAGAAAGTGAGCTTAAATTAAAGATGACAAAATCATTAAAAAACACACTCTTAAATCCTTTGACAAAAACATTAATAATATTAGCAATTCTTTTTAATCTTTTCTGGCTTCTATTTATCTATATTCTTTAAATTATGATTAATAAAGTATAATAAGACCAAGTAAAAAGGTTAATCCATAATTTATATTTTCTGTTTTTTTTTAGTTTTTCTAATAAATTTAAAAGGTAATTATATTTTTTAAGACTAAATTTTAATATTTATTACTGATATTCATATAAAAATATTTAATCTAGAAGGTTAGTAAGTACTTGATTTATGATGTAATAATCATTGGTGGTGGAGTTATTGGTTGTTGCATAGCTCGTACACTTTCAAAATATGATTTAAAGATCTGTTTATTAGAAAAAGAAGC
>JBHLLG010000129.1:0-6266 GCA_048885925.1 Candidatus Hermodarchaeota archaeon | reverse complement strand
TGTCCAAAAGATAATATCAACATTCCATTATTGATTATTAATCTGAGAAATGAAAGTTTTAAAAAGGGATTTGGACCTCGTTATAATGACTTAAGAAAATATGTTGAAATGGCTGAAAGATTTCTTACTAATGGTACAGTATTAGAAAATCCATTAGATGGTGGAGTACCACCAGATCGAATGAAAGAATTAAATGAAATATGTAATTTTGCGCGGATAAAGTATGTATTTAAGGCTAGTAAAGATAAACTTAAAGGAAAAAAGAAAAAAACATAGTTTTTTGGGATTAAAATATTGAAAGCTGTGGATTTAACATTAAATATGGATGAGATTGAAAAAAATTATTCTGAGAATCCTTTAGATTTCTTTAGAGAGAAAAAATTGTGTTTATTTAAAGCATGTCTCGAACGTTATTTCCCAGGAGTTAGATGGGGGCTTCAAGATCTTTTAGAAGAATTTCAATTAGATATAAAACTGTGCGAGAACCAATCATGCTGCTCTGGTACGTTCTTTCAAAGGAACTTGATAACAAGAGCTCAGTTTGCGGCAATAAATGAGAGGAATATAAATGAAATGAACCGAATAGCAGATATTGTATTATTTAGTTGCAATGGATGTTATAATAGTATTTTAAGAGGACGTGAATTTTTAAATATTCCTGAAGTAAAGAAGAAAACTCAGGATATCTTAAATGAATTAAAAAATAAAGGAACTGGTGAAAATTATCCCGGTAAATATGAAATTTTAGAAAATTTTGATCTAAAATTAGTCCATGATTTAGACTTTTTATATTTAATCCGAAATGATGTTTTTAATTCTTTAAAATTTGATTTAAAAGGACTTAAAGTAGCAGTTCATTACGGATGTCATTATTTAAATTTATCAAGAGATAAAAGAAATGTAGGATCATATGTAAGAGATAAAACTAAACTAGATGAATTAGTTTCTCTCTTTGGAGGTAATCCCGTTGACTATCAAGAAAAAGAGAGTTGTTGTGGATGGGGGGCTTCACAATTATTAATAAATCCTAAAGAAGCGTTAAAAATAACATATAACAAGCTGAAAAGTGCTGAAAATGTTGGGGCTGATTTTATTTTAATGCCCTGTCCAACTTGTTTATATACTTTGAGCAAACCTGAATACCGAGAGAAAATGAATAAATGGTTTGGAGAGAAATTTGATATCCCTACTATTCATCTAAACGAATTAATAGCTATATTAAGAGGCTGTGAGGAAGAACGATGTATTACTCTTAGGCGAAAAACACCTAGGATAGACGAGATTTTTGAAATTATAACAAATGAGTAATATAGATAAAAGTATAATCTCAATTTTAGATGAATTTTACATCTCTTCTATTGCAAATCTTGGACAACTATCTAGACATAAAAGACAACCGATGCATTTTTCATAACAAAATTCTAATCTTTCTACCTCATCAAAATGTAAAGCATCTGTAGGACATAATGAGATACATGCGCCACAATCTATGCATTTTTCGTCATCAATAATTACTCGCCCTTTTTTATTTATGATAATATTATTTTTCTTCAATGATTCGGTTATTACTTTTATTTTATCTTCTGGAATATCAATTAATAAATTGAGTCCGTCTGTACTTGTAGAAAATTTTAGAATATTAAGACTAATATCATACTTTAATACTTCTTTAATGAACTTTGAATAATCAGAGATATCTCTTATTACTCCAAAAGGAAGTAAAACATTAATTATCGTCATTTTTTACATCAATTCCTCGCTTGTTATTATTCCTACTACTTTATTATTCTCACTAATAACAGGTAAAGCAGAAATATTATTTACTTTCATTTTCCTAGCGGCAACGTCAATTGGCTCATCATCTGTAGTCGTAATAACTTTTTTAGTTATTATATCATTCAAATCAGTCTTATCTTCGGCAATAGCTTTAGTTACATCAAAACTTGTTACAATTCCTATAAGATTTTCTTTTTTGTCAGTAATGACTATATGATTCATATTTTGGTTTATTATTTTTTTCGCTACTTTTTTTAAATTACAATCATCGTAACAGGTAATAGCATCTCTTTTTAAATCTTTGACAAACTTTACTTTAGAAATTTGCTTCAGTGGTTTAAATACTGTAGAAATAGGTAATGTTTCAGCTGGTGGATTTAAGAAAAATTCTCCATTTTCAATCCATTTTTTAAGAGTCTTAGCAATTTCTCGAGCATAAAACAGAGAAGAAAGTGAGGAACATTTTACTTTTTTGCCATTTAATTCGATATATCCACTCTTTAATTCCTTGTAATGTACCTTTTTAAGTATAGGTCTTTCTCGTCTTGGTATTCCGTAATCTATTACTTCTGTTAAAATTTCTTCATCCTTAATTGAAGTCTTTCTTGCCATACCTTCATTTAAAATAGGAATTGGCACCCCGACGCCAACAAATAATGATGTACCATATTTTTCATATGTTGCGCCACGTAAAAACTTAGGGTTCATTTGCTTTAAATCTCCTTTTACAAAGATAGTCCCAAAATGATTTTTAGGATTATGTTGAGTCCCTTCCCCTATGATATACCCTATTCCACCACCAAGAAAAATACGCGTACCTATTCCAATCGTTTCAAAATCAGGATCATTGCTTAAAGGATTTAAACATCCTGCTCCAGCATAATGAGCATTTCCAAAATGAGGCAATAATTTTCCCATATATGTATATAAGGTTTTATCAGAACTATTTACAGCACATACATATCTTTGATAACCATTTCTTGGATTGCATAAAATTGCCTGGTTTATATCATCAATTGTTAATTCAGTATCAAGATCTGCTAATGGATAACAATCAGTGGTATAAGAATTACCCTTTACTTTTATTGGCCTTCTAGAAACAAGATCTTCGATAACATGGCCTCCACCATATTCAAAAGGACTTAGATCTGCCATCTTGGTACAACCAATATAACAATCAACTGCAGCATTTCCATGATATGCTGGTACACCATTTAACCATAAATGTTCAAACTTAATAGGCGGATCTGAATGTCCAAAATTCAAAAAAGCACCACTTGAACACATAGGACCAAATGTTCCGGTCGTAACAACATCCACTTCTTCAGCAGCTACTTTAACCCCATTATTCTCTACAAATTTTATCATTTCCTCTGCAGTAAGTATTATAGCGTTACCACTTTTTATTTTTTTATTTATTTCATTATAATTTTTAGGCAAAATATCACCTTTATTTTAATTCTGGTTTATAATGAATGTAATTAATAAGTTTAAAATATGCATAATTAATATAATTTAATCTATGAAATATCCTCTAGAAGCATAAATTATGTTTTAACATCATAATTCTTCTATTTGTAATCAAAAAATAACATCTCAAAGTAGCATTTAAGAATAATTTTTATTTGTTATATATTTACCAAACTTACTATTAATTCGACGTAATAAATATGGCAAATTCATCTGTTAGTTATCTCTCCTCTAAAAAGAATATTATTGCCATATTTTTATTGATACTTACTACCATTCTCTGGGGATCATCATTCATTCTTACGAAAAATATTACTCAAGATATTCCAATTTTCCTTTATATGGGATTAAGATTTGCAATAGCTCTTATTGGATTTGTACCATTCTCCTTTCATTTAAAAAATCTTAATAAAAAGACGATCTTAATGAGTATTATTACGGGAATGCTATATTTCTTTGGCTTGGCAATTCAAACACACGGACTTCAAACAACCACAGCAGGAAAAGCAGGTTTTATTACTGGATTAAGTGCTATCATTGTTCCTTTTATAACATGGATTGGTTTTAAAAAATCAATAAGTAGAAGAATTTGGATTGCTGTTGCGTTATCAGTTTTAGGTTTGGCTTTTTTATTTTTAGAAAGTGAATCAGGAATTATTATTGGTGATTTAATTGTATTAATAAGTGCATTCATTTGGGCGTTCTATATCATTTATAATGATAAATATGTAAGGATTGTAGATATCTATACATATTCAATTATTCAAATTTTTGTAGTCTCCAGTGCTAGTTTTTTTACTTCATTTTTAATACAAGAATCTTTTATTCTAACCTCATATCCCATAACCCATTGGTATATAATGATTTATCTAGGCATTGTTGTTATGACACTTACAGTTCTATTTCAAAATTGGAGTCAGCGATACCAAAATCCAATAAGAGTAGCAATAATATTTACCCTTGAACCAGTATTTGCAGCATTATTTGGATTCCTTATAGGAAATGAAATTCTCTCAGTATTCGCTTGGATAGGTTGCGGTCTAATATTCATTGCAATTCTTATAACAGTCCTAAAAAGTGAGGATGATAACGAAAAGGCTGATAAAACTTCTCTTGAAATATATAAATAACAATAAATTTTCTTGTAAATTTCTTTTTTGAGACATCTAACTTTACTTAAATAAATATTTATATAATTATTTTTATATGTATGTTATATAAATACGGGTTAATTTTATGGCAATTTGCCATTATTATAGGTATATTAAGAATTAAACTGCCAATTAAAATAATCAAGTATATGTGATATGATACATGTCCGCACATAAATTAAAACCTAAAGATTTAATTCTATGTAATAAGTGCGGTAATGTAATGATTACAAGAAAAATTCGTACTAATAATTCTAACAAACTAGAATTTCAAAAAGTCCTCCAATGCATAGTCTGTAGGTATTGGGAGGCTATAGATTAAAATTTATTGACTTATTTTAAATTTCTTTAATACTACCTAGTAATCTCAATCTTATTATTAATTCAATTATTTTTATATATAGTAAAAGAAAAGGAAGGGAAAAGAAATCTAAGCAGAAATTTTAAAATCAGGGAGAGAATTAAACTCATAGAGTTTAATAGAGGGCGAATTTTGGCAACTCCCGATTCGGGCTTCTGAAATTGTATCCAATGTTATGCTCAGATTTATCTATGAATTCCCTTCTTAATTATTTCTAGATCATCTTGATATAAAAATTATCTGATTATAATTTATTTATGTTCTAATATCGAGAACAAGTTTTACTTGGATATTTGAGTACATAAATTGAATTTTTGCACAAAAATCCTTTTAAAGAATCTTTTAAAATAGGCAAAATTGGTCAAGAAGTAAATACATTTTATTTTAAAAGATCTCCAATTTGTATTTTTAATCCGTCCTCTGCTGCGATAATATTTTTAATATTAGTATTTTCTTGGAGTTTTTTTACTTGGCTTGGAACAAAATTTTCTGTCGTTCTTGGGCTGTCCATTAGTGATCCAAAATGAGTAAGAATAAGACTTTTGAGAGGAGGGCTAATTCTATTCAAATACGGTATAACCTCATCAGTACATAGATGTCTTCTGCAAACTTTTGAATCTGGTCTCAAAAGATTAAGAACTAAAATATTAACACCTGAAAATTCCTTAGAAAATTCATCATATATCATGGTATCGCTAGAAAAAGCCAAAGAATAATTTTTTAAGTTAAATTTAATGCCAAATCCTTCATTAGTAGGCGAATGAACAACTTTAGTCCCTATGATTTCTACGCCTTTATAATTAAACATATCTCCTGCTTTAAATTTTACAATTTCTTTAAGCATTTTAAGATGGTACTCAGAAATATACTTAAGTACTTCATTTGTGGTAATTAGTGTCCCTTTTTTATAATAATTATAATTTCTGTCATGCAATACTTCTCTTGAACATTCAATTATAGCATTGATATCATTATAATGATCAACATGAGCATGAGTTACAATAAATAGTTCTGTTTTTACAGGATCCTCTTTAAATTGGTTAATTCGAACTATAGCACCAGGTCCAGGATCGATGTGAGCTTGGATCCCGTTAAATTTATATAAATAACCACCAGTAGCTCTATATTGAGTCCTTATATGATGCCTTCCGCCACCGGATCCTAATATGACAATTTCATCTTCCATAATTACTTTTTAAAATGATTTTTTTTTCTTAGTATTTGCTCGATTCATCGAACATTCCATCTACATACCTTCGTAGTAGTGATGTTTTTCCAACACTTGCGTTTCCAGTAACTAAAATCTTGAAAATATAATTTTTCATATTTGAATGGGAATATGATATGGGAATAATACAAAAACACTTATTTATTTTAATACCTCTAAAATTGATTTAATCCAAATTTTAACTGACTTTTAGTTCTCTAATTAGAATGTCATCGATTTGTTTTAAAATGGGTTTTAATTTCTTATTTAGCTCATTTTGAATTTTAATCTTAGTGAATTT
>JBHLLG010000128.1:0-6392 GCA_048885925.1 Candidatus Hermodarchaeota archaeon | reverse complement strand
ATTTTATAATTAAACAAATTTGTAGTTAGAAATAATTTTAAAGGTCTCAACCTTGACAATAATTATAGTTATTAACTTCAAATAAGATTATTATGCCAGAATATAAAACAATAGAAATTGAAGAATTAGAAGGTTATGCCATCATATATCTTAACAGACCTGAAAATTTCAATTCATTAAATATTCAAATAGCAGAAGATTTGTATTCATCTTTAGAATACATAACTACCTCTAAAAATTTTCACTGTGTGATTATTACAGGTAAAGGAAAAGCTTTTTGTGCGGGTGGTGATATAGTTTATTTTCAAGGAGCAGAAAACCCTATAAATTACATGCAAAATTTAGCTGATAAATTTCACGCTGGATTAAAACAGTTAAAAGCAAATTTCCTTTCTATTGCTGCAATAAATGGTTTTTGTTTTGGAGCAGGGTTAGGTTTAGCATGTGTCTGTGATTTAAGAATATGTTCTAGTTTTGCTAAATTTGGGAGTGCTTTCACAGGAATAGGATTATCTCCCAATAGTACATTAACCTCTCATTTACCTAAAATTGTTGGATTATCACTTGCAACTGAGATGATTCTTACAAATAGAATATTAACAGCAGAAGAAGCACTTAAATTTAATTTAGTCTCCCGTGTTTTTAAATCTAATGATGATCTATTGAATGAAGCAAAAGAACTTGCTACTCAATTAAGTAAGGGCGCTATACTTGCATTAAAAAAAGCAAAAAGTCTGATTGGATCCTCATTTTCTAATAATTTAGAATCACAAATCAAATTAGAGATAGCAAACATAGTAGAAACTGCTGGAACTGATGACTTTCAAGAAGGAATTCGTGCATTTTTGGGCAAGAAAAAACCTAATTTCGAAGGGAAGTAAGTATTAATCTGACTGAGTCTATTATTCAATGACTAAAAATACCTTTTTCTTTTGACTTTTCTCTCTCAATCTTTATTTTTTTCTAATATTTTTCTAATTTCTTCTAACAATTTTTTTCCGCTTTTGGTGTTAACTAATTCTAAATTTTTTTTATTAACTTGTCTCTGCATTCAACATTCGACCATTCTTCAGCGTCGAATAGATTCTCTTCTTCTGCCTTTTTATGGAGCCATAGATGAGCAAGTACAACATAGGTCCTCTGTTTAAGCTCCTTAAAATCCTGACTTTCAATAATTTTGTCAAGAGTCTGCTGAATTAACTCTTTTCGGGCTTGCTTTACTGCTTCAAACTTTTTATCCATAACACTCATAAAATATGGTCTTAGAAATATAAAACATAAGAGTGTACCTTTTTAGGCTTTTAACACAAAAGTGATAAAAAATCTATTTAATTTTATTCTTATACGCATGACATATTGATTCGCCTTCTTAGAGTGTGGTACTAATTTCAAGTTCTTGAATCAATGATTTGATGAATCAATTCACGAAGCGCTTCTTCAATGATATCAATACTATTTTGACGAGTTTCAATATAGATTGCTCCTTCATTTCTCACAAATTCACGGATTTCTTCTTGATTGATTCTTGAATTAGTTACATCATGTAAATGAATCTTATTTCCAATTAATAGAAAGGGCATACTTTCACCTGCAAACTTACGCATTTCGATTAGCCATTTTCTAATTTCTGTGTAAGTTTGTTCTCTCGTTAAATCAAATACTAATAATGCACCAGCAGCACCTTTATAAAAAGTAGATCTTATAAATTCGAAATGTTGTTGTCCTCCAATATCCCAGATGCTTAATGTTGCAATCTCGCCTGGTCTAAATTCTACATCCTTAGTAAGGATATCAACTCCAACGGTGAGTTTATAATTAGCTTGGAAGCGATTTTTAATAACTTTCGATATCAATTCTTCTTTACCTACTTTAGGTGCTCCAACTAATAAAATTTTGAGTTTAAATGAGTATATTTTGTATTACCTCCTTTTTTTTAACTTTTTCATAATTTCCTCCCTAATTTTTGCAACAAATCTTAGGAATATCAACAAAAAATTCTCTAAATTATCCTCCCTAATAATTTTTATGAGCTTTTCTATTTTATTGGCTTGTTATTAATCTGTTCTTTCTTAATACCGAATAAATCCTCTAATACATTTTTTTCAATTATTATTTTAAATCTTTCAATTTCATTTACTAATTTTTGTAAAATTTCATTAGATCTTCAGAAATATTATTCTTTTTTTCTGTCCGGAATCATTTACTTCAAAAACCGAAAAAAATTTGAAATCTCTTTTTCTGCTCATTTTTCCATATTTTAATTATGCAATAGGTGAAATAATTTGCCCATTATCTTAATAAGCTCCTTCCTTTATAAATCAAATTCAAAATTTGATATCTAAATTCAATTTCTAAATTAACAACTTTTCTTAAATCACACAATTCTTAAGTAAAATGAAATTTTTGAAAATTAATCTGTTCAAATTTAGTCATGATAATTCTCGAATTTGTCTAATCTTCTTTTTAGTTCTCTGATGTCATTTTTTAATAATTTTATCTCGTTCTCCTTCTCTTTAAGGTTCCTCTCAAGAATTATTATTTGCTCTTCTTTTAATTCTAAAGAATTTTCTAGAGTTTTAATTTGTTCGTCTTTTAATTTGATGAGATTATCTTCTATTTGTTTTTTCTTTCTTTTTGCTTTATCTGCTGCATAAGGCTCCATAGAATTCACTTTTACATTGTAAAACTATAAGCATTTTTTCCAATGGTATCAATTTACATATATGTAAATTTCAATCTTTAATTAATTGTATTAATTTACACATTTATATCTTTATCAATGGTATTATCATTGTTAATCTTCTTTATTAAATCCAAATCCACATTCAAAATCTCAATAATACAAATAAGCCCTAATTTTTGAAGAAAAACCAATCTTATTAAACTATTAGATTTATCCCTTTTAGCGATATGACATAATAGTAATTTTTATATATCATATGTATCTTGTAGATATTGTTGGAACCTGGGCGATAATTTAGGAATAAATTAAACTTCCAGAAGAATAGGTCTTAGAAATTCCCATTTTTTAATTATGAAATGGAAAAGAATGAAAAAAGCAGAAATGACAAACCGAATATATAATCATTTAGATTATGTAAAACCATTATATATATTCAAAATTTTAAGATAAAGGAATTAGTGGATGAAATTCTTATCCAAAAATACAAAATCTCATTTTATTTTATAAGATATTATAACGATATTTCATTAGCTAAGCTAAAACATCAATTAACAAAAAAATTGAGTCCTATTTTACAAAAACTACGAGAAAGTGGGAAGATTGAAAAGTATAATAATAAGTTTTGGAAGATAAAAAATTAAATTTAGAATCTAAAAAGCTCTTTAGCATTTCTTAGTACTTGATTAGCAAAAGGTTTAATATCAATTTCCTTTAACATAGCAATCTCTTCAGTTATTAAAACCACATCTTCAGGAAGAATAAATCTTTTGGGAGATTCCATTAAATTATAAGGATAATCTGTTTCGATAAGTATTTGTTCCAATGGAGTTATTTCAACAATACTCTTTAGTTCCTCTTCTCTTACATGTGAATATCCAAAAGAGAAATAAAAACCCATATCAAGTAATTCAGAAGCTAATTCTTTTTTAGATATATACTCATGGATTTGACCACCTACATCGTGAGCTTTTTCTTGTTTTAAAATCTCTACAATATCTTTATCTGTTCCATACCCTGCATGAACGACAATTGGTATATCAATCTCCTTCGCTATTTGTATTTGTTTTCGAAACAATTGCTGCTGTTTTTTCTTAAATATGCTTTTTTCATTCTCATTTAACTTATCAAACCCATATTCATAATCCAATCCAATTTCTCCTATCCCATGAGGTATTTTTCTTTCAATTTCCTTTTCCAATAGTGAGATCATATATGAATGATCTTTTAGAGCATTATTTCTTGAATTACCAATAACATGTATAACATTTTTTAGCTCCAATTGTTTTTGATAACTGGGAAAATCTTTTGGATTACTAATAACACCGATAATATGGCTTACTCCTTTCTCTCCTGCGTTAGTAATCGTTTTGTTTATAAAATCTATACTGGGATTAGGTATTTCACCTGTTATATCTTTATCAATGCTTTCTGAGAGAAACGGACTGAAAAATATGTGTGTATGGCAATCAATATACAATTTAATCACATCATTTTGATATTAATTAATTTTTAAAAATATTAAATAAAATTGATTTAATCTTTCTCTTTATTAAACCAATATTTTTTATTTTGGAGCATAAAAAATTAAAAAAAATCGAGATTTAAATTTTCTATAACTTTTTTAAAATGTTTTTTCTATTGGTTTCTAATTGTATAAAAACATATGAAAAGAATTTTATAATGTAGGATCATAATAATTATTGGGAATGACAAAACAGGAAAATTTTGAGAGATCATTTAATAGAAAGAGGAGTTAAATTTGAATCTAATAGGTGGAGCTCTCCTAAAAAAAAGACATTGTTTTTCATGTGGGAAACCCATAAATTTTATTGAATTTTTAAATGCAAATAATGAATGTTCTTATAAAGATCTAAAGAAAATTTGGTTAAGTAGTAAAAACGATAAGCATTTTCCATTTCCATATATCTTCACACCCCCCACTCCACCCATAGATTTAGGATTAGCAGCTGAGCCACAAGCTAAGTTGCCTATTACCGAAGAAGTCCAAGAGTATGAGCCCTATTGCAAACACTGCGGTGCTGAACTACCAAAAGGACAGACAATTTGTCATATATGCGGAAAAAAATCCATTTAAATCCTATAAACTTATTTATTATCAATTTATTTAATATTTTGAGGTTAAATTCTACTTATATGTAAAATATAAAAATCAAGAAATTCTAAGGAATTTGCAATGGTTCGATTTACAGCAGATAATAAGGCGTTAATAAAAATTCTTTATTGGGGAATGTTTGGTTCAGGAAAGACAACAATTGTAGATACACTTTATAGATTAACAAAAGAAAGTGAAACAGGTATTGAACCTACTGGTAATTTAACCAAAATTTCTATGGCTAGCGGTGCAACTTTGTATTACGATAGGGGGATCTTTCAATACATAAAACAAAAGAGCAATAGAAAAATATTTTACCATGTTTATACTGTTGCTGGTCAGAGAAGGTTTTCACCTTTAAGAAAAAAGATTTTCAAGGGCACTGATGGAGTTATATTTACTGTGGATTCACAGACTCAATTTTATGAAGACAATATCGAATCTTTAAAAGAATTGAAAAACGTTTCTAGAGGCGAATTGATCAAAGAAATTCCTCTTATTATCATGCTCAACAAACAAGATCTTACAGAAGTAATAGGAGAAGAAGATTTTAAACAAGTTTTAAAAGATGAGCAACTATGGTATGAACCAAATCATGAATTATATCATCAAAATCCCATTATTTTTAAAACCTGTGCTTTATATGACCAGAGAAAAAACATTTATCGTAGCTTTTATGAATGTGTAAGACGAATATTTAACAGAAATCGTGATTTTCTATCTCCTTATATCTTGAATCCCCCAACTCCACCTGGGGAATTGGGATTAGCAGATCAAATACAAGTTGAGAAAATTTCTAAAGAAAAACAGGAATATGAACCCTATTGCAAACGCTGCGGTGCTGAAATCCCAAAAGGACAGACAATTTGTCATGTATGTAGAAAAAAAGTTAGGTAAAAAATTATGAGATGGAAAGATATAGAAAGTATTTTAATTGAAATCGAGAAAAGTAACAAATTGAAACCTAACCAGGGTTGGATCCTTGTTTCCAGAGAAGGATTACCCATCAAATCAGCTTTATCAAGTGATACAAATGATGAATTAATTAGTGCAATATGTGCAGCATTAGTATCCATGTCAAACCATGCCGTACAAGAATTTAATCGAGGAGAATTAAAGCAAATTCTTATAGAAGGAGTCGATGGAATTATCAAGTTATCGAAAGCAAGCAAAGATCTTATCCTTTGCACTTTATTAAAACACGGAACTAGTTTAGAGGATACATTCTAAAATTTCAGTAATAAACCACCAAAAATAAAAGATACTGCATACGTAGAATAAGAAAAAAGAAAGAAAATCAAATTTGAGATTTGATCTATTGCAAATTCAATTCTATTAGTTTTATAAACAAAAAAGTCTCTATATATGATATATGAAAAAAAAGTCAAAGGGAGAACCGTGAATTGAAGAGTATTATTGCTTTATCATATTTTAATCGCAAAATTGGTCCTTTGGTGTTTTATTCTTATCCCAAGGACATGTTAGATAAGGATTTATCAACAAAAGTAGCGAGTATTATGGATCAACAGACTAGTGAAGGTTTTTTTACATATTCTTTTGAAAATTTAAAATCAATGAATTACTATTTTAACATTT
>JBHLLG010000127.1:0-6985 GCA_048885925.1 Candidatus Hermodarchaeota archaeon | reverse complement strand
GGAGATTTAAGATTAAAAACAGAGGATAGATTTCGTTCAATATTTTGAATTAATATAAAAGGGTTTAAAATTGAGTTCTAATTTACCCCCAGCAGCAAAAGTTGCTTATCAAGAGTACTTAGATGCTGGATCTCTAGAGGAAAAAATAAAAAAATTAGAGGAATTTCTATCATTAGTTCCTAAGCATAAAGCAACAGAAAAAATTGTTGCTGTTAATAAATCTCGCTTAGCAAAGATGAAACGACAACTTGAGGATCACAGACAAAAGCAAAAAATTACACAAAAAGTAATCTCCCCCTTCTCTATAAAAAAGGAAGGTATTCAAGTAATATTAATAAGCTGTTATCAAACTCCTGGTGTTGGTAAAACTTCATTATTAAATTTTCTAACCGGAGCAGCTGAAGATAAAATTGGAAGATTCACTGCTTTGCCTGAGATAGGAATTTATCAATATCAAAAAATGAGGTTTCAAATCGTAGATATGCCCTCCATTATGGAAGGTGCTTCTGATGGGGTTGGAAATGGAAAAGAAATACTCTCCCAACTTAGAGCCGCTGATCTTTTATGCTTATGTGTTGATTTATCACAAAATGTTGAAGATCAAATGCATTTATTATTATATGAGTTATCTCGAGCTGATATACGAATAAATATCCCTCCCCCTCCTCTTTCAATTGAAAAAACGGGTGCAAATAAAATTCAAGTCCTCTATATGACTAAGGAAGCTAAAGAAGTCGAAGAATTGGAAGATCTGACAGAAAAAGTAAAAGAGATAATACATGAAAATGGAATACGCAATGCTATTGTTAAAATTTATGGATTAATAACTCTTGATAACATAATCGATGTTTTGACTCCTTCAGTAGTATATAAGAAAGTAATAATATTGGGAACTAAAGGAGATCTTCCTCATACTCAAGAAAATTTTGAAATACTGAAAAAGAACTATTCTAATAAATTTCCTATTATTTTAGGTACAAGTTATCAGAAAGAAACTTTCCCCAAAGATTTTGGTGAAATGATTTTAAAATTTTTAAATAAAATCAGAATTTATACTATGAATAATGGAGTAGTTGCTCAAAGACCACTGATTATGGATGAAAATCCCTCAATTAGAGATGTTGCATTAAAAATTCATAGAAGTTTTTTTGAGTCGTTTGACCATGCTATAGTCATACGAGAATGGGAACGTCAAAAACGTAAAAAGGTCGGTTTAGATTACATTTTAAAAGATAATGATATAGTAGAGATCTACATTACTTAATATTTGATTTTTTCTATTAAATTTGGTATTTCAGCAATTTCAATTCTATATTTTTCATCTAACTTTGAAATCCCATCGGCAATATTTTTTATACTTTCTAAACTATAAATTAAATTTTCTAAATAATCTATAAGATCCCCTTTAAAAATCAAAACATTATAATCATCTGCTAAATATTGGGAAATATCTTCGATTGTCATATTTTGGTCAATTCGTAAATTTAGTATTAGCTTTTCCAAATTCAACCGTGCACAATCACAATAAGGATTATCCTTACAATTACAATTAAATATTTCTTTTGTTAATTTCAAAATAAAATCAATAAATTCTTGCGAGAATGATTTTCTTTTCTTAACATATTGAGCATTCATTAAGGATAATACACTTGCACTAAATAGATTATTAGAAAAATATCTCATATTAATATTCTTCGAGAGATCTGCTACTACTTTTTTTGATAAATAAACATTTCTAAGAAATTTCAAATCTAAAGCAATATCCAAAGGACCTACTTTTTCACTTTTTAATTTTTCTATTATTTCAAGGCTATCGTTAACGCTTAAAAATGACTTAGCAATAGCTTTCCCTAAACGAGTTGCCTTAATTCGAAAATTTTCATTTATTCTTATCAAATTAAGCATATTTAAATCCTTTAAAATCTCTTCTAAACCAAATTTGTCATTGATTAAATAATCATGAAACTTAAAAATAGATTCTTTTCCAATCCACTCATTAAACAATGAAATATATGACAGAATTTCTGTTTTAGATTTATTATCATCGGGAGTTAATTCATAATCTTTAATTTTACCATTTAAAAGTTTTATTGCAATATTTTCTTCAGTATTTTTCATTTTCGGTGAATAAATTTTTCCTGGTTCAACAAGAATATACGTTATGCCCTTCTCATGTTTTTTTAATCTTCCACTTCGTCCTAGCATCTGTTCAAATTCTGCCACTGTTAACCAATTTATGCCCATAGCTAATGATTCAAAAATTACTTGACGAGCAGGAAGATCGACGCCTGCTGCTAATGCTGCAGTTGCTATAACCCCTACTAGCTTTTGTGATTGGAATTCCTCTTCAATAATTTTTCTTTCATCATTCGTTAGGCCTGAATGATAAGCCGCTACATTAAGTCCTTTTTGTTGTAAATTAGATGTTATTGATTCACACTTTTTTCGAGTATTTGTGAAAACTATTGACTGACCTTTAAATCCATATTTAGATCTCGTAGAATAAGCACTTTTCATTAATAAAGAGATAAACTTAAGTTTTTGAGCTTCATTTAAACAAAGTAATATATGACGCTCTATTGGAACAGGTCGATTATTATATTTAATTAATTGACAGTTTAATTTTTTTGCTAAAAGCTCTGGTTCTCCTAATGTAGCACTTAAATACAGAAATTGAGAATTGAATTGTGTTTTTAACCTAGCTATTAACCCATCTAATATAAATCCTCGTTCCGGATCGATTAAAGTTTGAATCTCATCAATTATTATAGTTCCAATACTTCCTAGCAGATGTTTATTCCCACTTCTTAAAATGTAATCAATTGCTTCATATGTTGCTATAATAATATGAGCATTTGATAAATTCTCAATATTATTTCCTTCCTTTTTACTAAATAATGATTCTCCAACTCTCTTGATGATTTTTAATTTTAAATGTCCATATCTTTCTTTAAATTCTTCTGTTCTAATATTAGCTAAAGCAACAATGGGTACTAAGTATAACATTTTAGCATTCCTATCTTTAAGAACTCTTGTAACTCCTGCTAATTCACCTACTAAGGTCTTTCCCCCGGAGGTTGGTGCCATTATCAATTGGTTACTTTTTTCTGTTAATAATCCTTTTTCAACAGAGATAGCTTGAATGGGTAATAAAATCGAGATATTCAAGCTTTTTAATATCTCTTTAAATTCTGTAGGGATTTCTAAATTTTCAATTTCCTTATTAAGATATTTTTTACTAATTGGAATTTCTTTTTCAACATCATAAAGCGTTATATCTCTATTTTTTATAGGATTAAAATCTGCTTTAAAAACATCTAATACTTTTTTTACATCTTTAAATTTAAGTATCATATGCATTAAGAAATTCTTTAACTTTGGACTAATTCTATCTTGAGAAATTAACCCTGTAAGCTTAATCCTACTTAAAACTATCTCATAAGCACAGTCAGAACAAATAATTTGATTTTTATAAGATTTAATTTGAAGATTTTCATTTAATAAAGTAAATTTATTCCTATCCAAACAAGAATTACAGATTGTTAAATTAATTATTTTATCTTGTTCATACTGAAAGTTACGTAACATTTCTCTAACTGGTAAAATGTCTTCAGATGATGTCTGAGTCGAAAAAGCAATAAATTTATTTTTATCTGAAATAATAAATTTCCTTAATAGACGTGGATCAATTGGTAAGGACTTTCCATCTTTTTCAATTTTATTAAAGTTTAGAGGACGCATCTTATTCTTAAAATCTAAACCAAAAATTGCCGTACCTTTAAAAAAAGGTTCATTTATATACGTAAATGTAAATCCCTTTTTCTTAAATGATTTTAAGTAAAAGAAATTTACATTAAAGAGTAATTCTCTTTTATGTTCACGATTTCTATCTAGAACTATAAAATAATTTCTTGATGGAATACTCATTTATAAAACCATTTAAGAATTTGAACAATACTTTATTAGAATAAAAATCAGTAATTCAATTTTTCTAATTTTAGGATAAGATTAATATTTTAGTTTGAAAATAAAAATAAATAAAAATTTAAAACCCAAAAACTTGTTTTATTTTATCATATATTTCTTTAATTTCTCTTAATTTTGTCTCATCGCCCTGATTTAGGAAATGTTCAATCCATTGTGAAAGACCTTGATTCCTAATCCACTCAAGAAAGTATTCAACTGCTTGACGTTCTTCCGCAGACATTTTTTACTCTACTTTTCTCTATTTTTGATTTAATTTTTGTTAATATTCTATATAAGAATATAAATTATTCTATTTTATATTTTTATAATTCCAAATCAATTAAATAAAGTAGATCAAATTTTTATTAATATAATAAAAGTGAAAAATATTGCCAGATGTAAGAATTAAAACACCAAACTTAGATGATATTTTTGAAAAATGGAAACAAAAAGCTGTGAGAACGGATCGGAAGAAAATGGAAAAACAATTTGGCACAAAAGGTGCTGTTTTTTCATTAGATGTTATTAGCGCTGCTGAATATGTAAAAAACACTGCAAAAGAGGCAGCAATTTATTTTGCTGTTAAAAAATCTCTTGGACCAGCACCAAAAGGGAAAGAAGAAAATATCGTTATAGCTCCAAGAGTAAGCAGAGAACAATTCTATTCATTTAAAGGAGCTAGTAAGATTAATAAAGATGAATGGAAAGGTAGTGAGATAGTACCTTATTACGAATCAATTCAGGCAGTTCCCTGCAAAAATTGTAAGGGAAAAGGATATCTCGAAGAAAAATGTAAAACTTGTAGAGGAACAGGTAAAATTGAGGAAACTCTTACAATTTTAATTGGACAAGAGCAAAATAAAGAAAAGAAGCAATTTTCTTATCCATGCGGAGCTTGTTATGGCAATGGAAATAGATCAGAACCATGTAAAGAATGTGGTGGTCATAGAAATTTATATAAGTATGAAGAACTCCCTGTACCGTTTCAAACAGTGGTCACTGGGGTTCCTGTTCTTCACTCAAGTGCTCAAACAAAATATGAAAAAGAAATTGGGGAGGATTTGCATAAAATGATTGAAGAAGTTGAAGGTATAAAATTCAGCGATTTCAAAGAATTAGAATCAAAAGCAGAACCATCATTAGGATATTGGAATAAAAATATTAAAAAAACCATAAATTCAGCTGGTAATGATTATAGGACTTACACTAAGGACAAGGATACGCAAATAACTTCACAAATTTACTTATTCCCGATGATCCAAATGTTTTGCGAGACGAAACGTGGTACCAAATTTGAACTTTACAGTTTAGGTTCCGGAGATAAATTTATGGTTTATTCTAACTTTTAAATTTTCTTTTTTTTAGAAAGCAGTTTTTAAAAAGTAAAAAAAAATTTTTAATTATATAGATTTTTCTCTTTTCTTCATCGAATTTTTAGCATAAACATTTATATACGAAAAAAGATAGATTATATATAAGTTTAAACTTATAATAAGTCCAAACCTATATATTCAAAGTAGATATAATATGAAAGAAGAAAGTAAAATCGTGAAAAAAAAAGAGTCTTTTGATATTAAACAACTAGGAGGATATATCATACCGAATAATGTAATATCTATATCAATTATAGGCATATTTGCAGCACTAATTTGTATATTAACAATGGTAATTTCGATACCAATTCCAGCAACTCAAGGATTCATTAACATTGGAGATGCTGGAGTAATGTTTACAGGTCTCATTTTTGGTCCTTTTGTTGGGGGTCTTTCCGGGGGTATTGGTTCTGCTTTAGCAGACATATTTTTAGGTTATACGATTTATGCGCCAGCAACTCTGATTATTAAAGGATTAGAAGGATTATTAATTGGAATAATAGCAAATCCCAAGCATTATTATGTAAAATTAAATTATCGAGATATTTTAGCTGTTATTGTAGGAGGAATATTCATGGTATTTGGTTATTTTATTTATGAAATTCTACTCTGGGGGTTTGCTAGTGCTTTGTATGAAGTTATTTTAAATGGAATAATACAATTTGGCATTTCTGGAATAATTTCAATATTGTTAATATTAGCTATTCGAAAGACTATTATTCAGAATTTTCCTCAAGTTTTTGATAGGTTATTTATAGCAAAGGAAATTAAAGAAATTGAACACCACAAATCTTAAAGGAGAGTAATCAATACATCCAATGCGTCCAATACTTTTTTTCCACTATCAGTTATAAAATATAACACATTTTTTCCTTCTTTTTTTCTAGAAATTAACTTTCTTGTTTCTAATTCTTTTAAATGTTGATAAATAGCAGCAAGACTTATAGTTCCCATTATTTCTTTGATATCTGTTCCCGTTATTCCTTTAATACTTGAAAGTGATATTTGGGATAATATTTTTAATTTTGTAATGATTATAGAGCCCTTTCCGGTAGTTTTAGCTTGCGATGAAATTGCCTCCAAAATATAGGGGGCTTTTAATCCGCTCCCTGTAATTAGACATACTATTTTATCTTTAGGTTCAAACATTTGTTTTTGATCTAACAATTGGATAGAAGCCAAAGTTAAAGCTGAAGAAGGTTCTGCGAATATTCCTTCAGTTCTTATAAGTTCTTCAATTGAACTTAAAATAAGTTTTTCAGGGATTGCAATTACCGTTCCTTTACTTTCTTTTATGCACTTTATAGCTAAATCTTTATATATAGGCTTTTTTACTAAAATACCTAACGCTATTTGTTTAGAAACATTCAAAGTTTCTTTCTCCTTTTTAGAATTATTCAAAAATTCATTTACAATAGGAGATGACGATTGAGATTGAACACCAATCAATTTTGGAATATAATTAATAATTTTCATTTCTTTAAGCTCATTGAAACCTTTCCAAAGACTTACTAAGAGCTCTCCACTGCCCATTGGGATTATTACCCAATCAGGGACTTTAATCTGATTTACAATTTCAAAAGCAATAGTTTTTTGTGCTTCTAATGTAAGGGGATTTAATTCTGGAGTAGCTTGGTAATAATCTT
>JBHLLG010000126.1:0-7000 GCA_048885925.1 Candidatus Hermodarchaeota archaeon | reverse complement strand
ACTAGTCTTCTTTATTTAATCTATTTGAGAGATCTAGATATTATAAATTTCATTCCAGAACCATATTTTCTAATTGATGCCGATCTTTTACATACTAATGGTGTATTTAAAGCTCATCATCAACTTAATCCTTTTTCCAAATCTCAAGAAATTCAAGCAAGACAGGTTTATGAAAGAATCAGAAATGAAAAAATTGGAAAGATTGTTGATAATTCTAAAGATTTTATTAAAAGAACTCCTCCAACTCCCTTAAATACTTCAAAAGCTTTAGTATTACTAACAAAAAATCTGAAAATTACCGCAAATACTGCTATGCGAATAATGAATACATTGTATCTGAATAAATTAATCTCATATCCAAGAACAGATAGTGATGTTTATAAACTAGATTTTAATCATCTTGAAATTTTGTCAAAATTTACAAATCATTCTCAGTTTCAAAAATATACAGCAAATCTAATAAAAAATAAGAAGTTACAACCTACTAAAGGAAAAAAGGACATGGGAGATCATCCTCCTATTACTCCCCTCGAAAGTCTGGAGATTGATAACTCTATATTTGAAAATAATATACAAAAAAAAGTTTATGAGCTCCTTGTTCGGCATTACTTGGCACTTTTCGGAGAAGAAGCTTTAGAATCAAGACAAAAATTAAAAATTATAATTAGGGAAGAACCTTTTTTAGCTCAATTCGTTTTATTAATTTCACCAGGATTTTTAGAGATTGCTCCATTTCTCAAACCGAAATATGATGAAGAAATTCAAATTATTGGTAATGAAATCCCAATAAAAAATATATTATTAGAACAAAAAGAAACAAAACCACCTCCGAAGTATAATGATACATCATTGCTTAAATTGATGGAAAAAAATCATCTTGGTACCAAATCAACAAGACCGGTAATAATTAAAATACTACAAACTCGGTATTTAATTAAAAGAATTAAGTATAATTATACCATAACGGAACTAGGAAAATTTATTATTGAGAATTTAATAGAAGTATGGTTACCCTTTCTGAAACCCGATTTCACAAAGACTGTGGAATTAAAACTAGAAGAAATTAAGGATGGAAAAAAACAAATGAATATTGTTATAGATGAGGTTAGACAAGATTTTTTACAATTGTTTGATAAGTATCTAAAAAATAAAAATACACTGATTTCTAAAATTGATAATTATAAAATGGATTTCACAATCCCACTTACAACATCAAATTGTCCGTTTTGTAATAAAAGTAACATGAAATTTATTAATACTAAAAATAAAAGGTTTTTAGTTTGCTCTGATGAAAATTGTAAAGAATTTTTATCACTACCCAAAAATGGAAAATTAGAATTATTAAATTCGATTTGTTCAATATGTAATTTCAATATCTTTAAAGTTACTCTAAAGAAAAATAACAAACAATTTGTTTACTATTTATGTCCTAAATGCTGGAATCAGGGCTTAAAGGATAAATCTGGTAAAGGATTTTGTTCTAACTGTAAAGAATATAGAATATTTAAGAATAAATGCATGGAAAAATGAATTGATTTATCTAATTGACTAATAGGATAAAAATTTAAATTTTATTAGTAAATCTAATAACTTTTTTAAAAAAATTTGAAGAACTTTTGACCTATTCTAAAGAAAATCATTCGCATCAAATCTATAGGCTGCTCTTGTTAAACCAACATAATTATCTGAGATCTTGTAAAACATCTTTCCATTTATAATTTTTTTCTGCAAATAGTTAGTTTTAATTGTATGATTTAAAGCATTTATCATCGTTCCTAAAGTTACGGGGCCAATGAACTCATGCGATCTTTTTGTAACTCGTACTAATTCCAATTCAGAATGCCATTGGCCATCAAGAAGTGCCATTAAAATTTCATTTTTTATTGGGGTTTTGATGTCTTTAATTTTATTAAATAGATAGGAATAACTCGGTTTATAAAATCTCTCCTCTTCAAAATCATGCATAATCTAATATACCTTCAAAAGAAGCGTTTGTAATATGATTTAATACCAAAATCTTTTATTTAACAAATTGTAATATCTATATGTCATGAGGATATTTCCCTAAATATTGAATTATAGTAAATTAGGTGGAATTCCTTCATTAAAATATTTTGCCCGAGTAATCCAATTCTGTGAAAATTCAGGTATCATAGCTAATATAGACCCACCTATCCAAACGGAGAATGTTCTTTCCATTGGAGCAATAATTCTAATCGCTTGATCTTTTTTCTTTCTCCTTGCTAATTCTAATTCTAATTCTTGGTAAATACGTGATTTTAAGTTAGGGAACATACTTGAACCTCCTGATAAAAAGATATTGCCAAGCAATTTGGGCCGAATATCCAGATCGCATGCTTCAATTACATCCATAATCGCTATGTGTAGCCCTTTTTCTTCTAATTCTGAAGTGGGATTAAAAATTAATTCTGGTACAATAAATCGTTCTTTATTGAGTGAGATAGTAGATCCATCTGGTAAAGAATACTCTTTTTCATATTGCTCACTACGCTTTAAATCCTCTTTATAATCTAATGAGACAAAACAAGCTTTCTCTTTTAAAACCCTTACTAATTCTCTTCTTATTGAAGAATCAACAGACCATCCAATAGATTCTAGAGTTTGTTCCATATATCGCGTCAAAACTCTTCCACCGATATCTAAAATTCTAACAGCATATTCTAGTTTATACCCCTCATAAATTGGTACAATTCTTGTATTACTATCTCCAATTTCTACAATCAATCCTGTTTGAAATCCGCCAGAGTATAAAGTCAACATCGAATCTAAAACTGGATAAAATGCCATACACTGATATCTTTCTAAAAATAATTCAAAAATTTTCTTTAAATCTTTATAGGGAAATAGTGGATGAACAGCAAATAGCACATTAACTAGAGTAGGATCTACTCTTAGGTTATAGAAAATATAATCTATTATATTCGCAAAATGGTTCCAATCTATTACTATTCCCTTCTCTATTGGATGAAAAACTTTATATAAACCTATAGATTGAATCTCATCTCCAACATAAATTTCATTTTCTCGAGATCTTCTCGTTTCATAATTTAAGTCAACACTTTGATACTTTGGCTGACCAACAATCGTCAAAAAAACGTGTGACGGAGAATCTGCTCCTGCGATTCCAATTTTTGTTGAGAACTGACCTATATCCAATACAACTGTTAGGTTGCCCATACCTATTATGTATTAAAATTATTTTTAAGATGATTACCCTAAATAACTTTACCTAATATATTATTTTAATTATTAAAAAAATATATAGGCAGGATATTTTTCAAATGCAAAATTTTATTCCAAATTTTTTCAAATCATTAAATTCTATTTCAGAGATCCCATATAAAGGAAAAATCGAGTTTCTTTTTCTTTAAATATATTGGAATTATCTTTCTACAATTATAAAAAGAAGTGTATTAAAAATTGGAATTAAACTATATTAAAGAATGGGATATCGAAGATCTTCTTATTAAACTCAATCTGGCAAGTCAGATGTATTGGTTTTGCGAAGATGAAAGAGAAAGAAACAGAATCTATGAAAAAATTATTCATATTAAGCTCGAACTTAGACGAAGAGGGTGGGAAATCAATATACCTCCTTCTACGGAAAGAATAAAAGCTTAATTAATCGAATTTATATGGTTAGTTAAATGATGAAATATCTACAAGACTTTTTAGTAATCTTGGAGACAGGCGAAGTTATTTTTAGTAAAATCACAAATATTAAGGTAGAAGAACAGATATTTGGAGCAATGATAAGTGCTCTGAGAACGTTCTACAGCCAAACCTTAGAGGGGCAAATATGCACAATTAAAGGAACACAATATATAATCAATATCTTTTCAAAAGAGCACATTCAATTTATTGGAATCACACCTAGACATATAGGCAGAAAGCAATCATTACAAGAATTAAAATCATTAGCACATAAATTTTTAAAAAAATATTCCAAATCTGTTAAAAAAAATGGTCTAATTAACTTTCACATATATGAAGATTTTAATTATGATCTTCTTTATTGAATTACTTTTCTTTTTGAATTAACTGGGGATAATGATATATATAGTATCTTATTACAGATAGGAATATCCCTATAATAATGATCGAGATTAAAACAATATCTAGATTATATCAAGGTTCCTTTACAAAGATTTAAGGTTTTTTTTATTCAAGTTATATGTACTATACTTTCGATTTAAGAATTTTTTGTCTTTTAAAAGAATTTTCATTGAAATGAGACTCTGAAATTACCTTTCATGAAAAGTACAAATTTCTAAATTCTGGTATTATATGTAGTTGAATTTAAGGAAATTTAAGAAAAATCCCATAACGAATTTTTTAATTCATCAGAATCTAACAATGGTATAATTTGTTCAAATTATTCCTTTTCTGATAATTTTTTAATTTTTAATTCAATTTCTATTAATCCTTTATCATCATTAATTTTTCTAGCTACATCTAGCAAAATGCTGAAATAATCTAAAGCAGCTTTTAAGTCTATTTCTCTTACTATTTCATCACCACGTCTAAAAAGAAGAGCTTTCAAAGCCTCAATTCGACTAACATTTTTAGCTGCTACGTAAGCTTTCATAAAATAATCTCTCGCGTTGTCTATATCTTTTTTAAGAAAATAAATAAAGGCTTCAGCGAAATATGCAAATTGTAAATTAAAAATGAATCCAATCTCCTCCCGTAATTGTGTTGATCTTTTAAAATATTCTAAACCCTTGTTTAGATCCTCTTTAATGTAGGCATAGATACCTGCAATATGGCGAAAGAAATAGGATTGTTCAAGTTTAAAATCTTCTTCTACAGCTATTTTTAATCCTTTTTCATAGTAATCTAAAGCGAGTTTATTATCATTTTCATCGGCATCCTTTTTATTCTGATGGTAAAGTCCTAAATGAAAATAAGATTTAGATAAACCCAACTTATCCTTTATTTTAACTCTTATAGGTAATGCTTTATTATAATAAAGTAATGCTTTCTCATATTCTCCTTTGAGAATTCCTGTTTGATAAATGCAATTTCCCATGAGATCAATAGCATCTGCTTGGATCTTTTCAGCATTTGAATTCTCTGCTAATATTTGAGCTTCTTTAAGCATATTTATTTCTTGATCGTAGTTAAAATCTTTTAAAAATTTATTATTTATTCTAATATTAGCAAATTGTATCAATATTCTAGCTTTATCTTCATCTTTAAATTCAGGTGTATTGAATAATGTTTTGGTTGAATCAAATAATTCCATTGCTTTATCAACCTTGCCCTCATAATGATACACTTCGGAAATTTTACATATAATATCTGTAAATTCAGTAAAATAATTGTCAAGTAAATTTTTTATCAAAAAAAAAACCGTTTAGGGTAAATTTAATGAAGGAAGGAAGAAATTTTATATATAGGTTTATTTATTGAACTTTAGCAATAGTTTATACTATTTTTGAACTATTGCCAAATTTTTTAAAAAAGATTTGAAATTCTACCTTAAAAACTCTCCAAAATAAAATTTGTGGTCTTTAAATAAAAAATTCTTAAATGATAGATAATAGTTTGATCACTATTTCACTTTCTTTATTCTCAAGAAACCAGAAAGAAGTTAATCTCTTGGACAATCCCCTTTTATTTTTCTTTTAACTTCTTTTCTTTTTTCTCTTTTTACTGTAATTGAAAATTTTTCTCTCTGGAAATTCATCTTTATAAAAACTACTCTTAATCTGTACACTCACCACATGGCAGACATTATACTAACTTCTTTTTTTTTCCTTTTCTAACCGTGCTTAATTTTGCTTTTAAGGCATCTTTAATCTTATCTAAAAATTTGGGATTGGAGTCCATAGGAACTCTGAAGGGTAATTCCCAAGATTCTCTTGAACTGGCTTTATTTAAGTTCTCTTTGCCTTCAGGAAGATCTAATAGTTTTAATACGATATCCCCACGAATAGTAGGAAATCTATTAGCAAATGTTTGGAGAAATTCGGATAATATTTTAACCTGAGTTGAGAATATCTTAATTAAATTTGTAGTATCTATTATTGTTTTGAATTCAAAGGGAGAAAAGTAATATATATATCCTTGAATTATGAGATACTAAACGACAGAAAGGTACCCACTTTCAAGTCTTTGAGCAATCTCTTCTTTAAATACTTTTATTGCTAATGGATCTCCCACTTCAGTCAATTTTTTTAACAGTGGAAAGGATATACATCCCATCTTACTTAGCGATCTCTAATAAATCAAACCCAAATATTTCTGGAATCAAAATTTATAATCTAATAAAGTAGAAAGTAATAAAAATTACTCAATATATTATGATTTAAAAAGAAAATTCCCCATTTTTCATTAAAATTTTGGTCGAATCATCTTTATAAGTAATTTTTATTGTTGGTTTATAGAATAAGAAATCTCTATGGGTTTTTGATTTATTCTGTCCACCTTCCATATCTGTATTATTCCCGAAGGCAATATGGGCTGTGTGTAGAGCTTTTTCATCTTCAAGTAGGATTCCACGTAATTTAGCGCCAGGATTAAGCCCTATTCCTAATTCTCCTATAATTCTTGCTTCTTCATCCAAATTAACTAATTTTTCAATTTCTTGAACTAATTTTTGATCTTTACTTTCAATAGCAATAATCTTACCATTTTTGACAGAAACTTTTAATGGTTTCTTTACTTTGCCAATATCACCAATCGAACCATCACATACAATAATACCATCACCCATAGATTCAATGGGACCACACCATATTTCACCGCAAGGTAAATTGGCAAAGTATGGTTCTTTTGTAATTTTCACATCTGTCGAGAAAGCACGATCTTCAATATACAATGTGATATCAGTTCCTCCTGGTGCTGAGACATGTGCTATTTTAGCATTTTCGAACCTTTTAATCATACTATGGGCTTTATTTACCATTATTTCATAATCAATATTCATAGGTCCATCAATCATCATAGATTCAGTAATACCAGAACCATGACC
>JBHLLG010000125.1:0-7349 GCA_048885925.1 Candidatus Hermodarchaeota archaeon | reverse complement strand
CAAATAGTACTCAATACAACTAATATAATAGGGTGGCTAATAGCAACCTTTTTAGTTCAAATTGGATTATGGAGGATCTTTTTTTGTGGTATTGGAGCATCAATTCTTCTCGGAGGCATAATTTTTGCCATTCATAATAAGGAACCAAAAAGGGGTGCTCAACAAGAAGAACTTTACCATATACTTCAAGATGATTCAATCGAATATGATTTTCAGCTTGATAAAGAAATGATGCGAAAAACAATGCTTAGTAAAACTAATATTGTGGCTCTTATTGAGGGAATTTTTACTTGTATTCTCATGAGTAGTCTTAATTTTTTAATTTTAAATTATGTTCAGAACCCTCCTTACAATCTAGCTCCATTTTCAATAGGGGTTTTTATGGTTGTTTTTGGCTTAACAGGTGGATTGGTAGGCCAAATATTTTTATCAAGAATTAGTGACAAAATTGCTGTAAAAGATCCAGTAAGAAGATTACCAATTATTGTCATTGCTATAATAGGAGGCTTAATTACCTTTGCTCTTTTCTTTTTCCTCCCTTGGATTCCATTAAGCCCAGAAGAAGGTAAGAATATTGCATATATTATGACAATTCCTACTATGTGGCTTATGGGCGCATTATTCTTTACATCAAGAAGTATTTTTTCTCTTTATGTTGTAAATCAAAGTCCAGTAATCCAACAAATTAATTTACCTGAGGCACAAGGCCAAATTGTGTCTTGGAACCAATTTTTGGAACAATTTGGAAGAGGTATTGGACCTTTACTATGTGGAGTCTTGTTAACTTATACGAGTACAAATTATCAAATCACTGTTTTAATAGTTTGTTTATGTATTTTTCCAGGAGTAATCCTATGGATTCTTGCAATGAAATGGTTTCCCTCTGATTATGAAAATATTAAAACTATATTAGCTGAACGGGCAGAGATTTTAAACTCCAGAAAATAAGAACAATAAATCTTTTTTAATTAAAACTTAAATAGTTCGTATTCAGTTAAACAAGGGGGACCTACTGTTACATATAAGGATGGAGATGCTGAAAGTAAAAAAATTACTGATGAGAACGTGTATCCTGAACTTGCTTGATTATTATGATGAACACATACAGGTCCAAAATGTGAACTAAGTATGTTTTTAACAGTATTAATGGTAATGCTTTTAGAAGAACTATGTAATTGGGATTCTAAGTAACTAAATCGATCATATGATGTGCTAATGATATTGTTGTTCATTGGAGGAGTTATTAAATCATTATTTACTAAAGGATGATTTGTATGATAAATCCTATGAGCATCTTTATATAGTTGAAATTCAACAACTTTATTTGCAGAACATTCCAAACATGCAACCCGTTCCAATCCTCCAATAATGTAGCTCTGGGCTGAAGCATGTTGAATATTATTTATAAATTCAATAGCTTTTTCAACAGTTGGTTGTTCTAAAACAAAACGAATAATGAATGTAAACGGTAGACCATTTGGAGAATTATTTAAATGGTTACTTAATGAATTGCAACATATCCCTACAGACTTATTATTAATCCCTATTTCTCCAAGAAATCCCGCATGAGATAAAATATATGATTCCAATGAACCTTTTTCGTACTTTATATGCAAAATTACTTCTAATCCTTCAAAAATTTTTGGCAAATCCAAATTTTGAGCTAATATTGTTGGTTGGTCTTCATATCTGAAATATCCTAAAGAACTACACTTATTAGATGGGGCATATTTTTGAAAAAACCACCATCCCTCATCATGAGCAACCATTTGCATGGCAAGAATTTCTTTAAAATCAACGCCAACACCTTCCGAGATTCCTTTTATTTCTTCTAAAAGATGAGGCGTCCATTTTTTTATTGATGGCAAGAAATTAGTAGTTGTTAAAAAATAATCGATTAAATCATCTGGATCTTTACGATGATTAAGCTTGATTAGATATTTATATCTCTCTATAATCTCTATAATCATGGATTTTAAAGATTCTCCATGAAATCGACCGCGTTCTTTCGGAGACCCTTCCAGAGTTAATACTTTAATTTTCGAAGGATGTTTCATAACTCCTAAATACTATAATTAGTTATCCTAAACAAATCATCTACTATAAATTGTATGAACTTATAATATAATAGATTTTATATAATTATATTTAAGTTTATCAAATTTGAATATATATATTTCTATAGAGATTCTAATAAATAATTAGAAAAATCTTAAAAATCTTAAAATCAAATAAATTATAAAATAATAATGAATCTATTCAAAACATATTAGAATAGAAATAAAAAAGAGGGATAAATAACGATATCATTTATTTTATTAGCAATCTTCGGTACTTGGGTTGTTATTAACCGATTTAGTAAGGATGGTAAAGTTAAAGGTCATCCACTAGGGACGCCACGCGGGACTATAAGAGCATTGAGCACTATTATGATTGTAGCTTTTCCTTTTGGATATTTATTGAAAAGTGAAGCGATCCCGAGTTTAATTGTGAATGTGATTTTCGTTGTAGTTGCCTTTTATTTTGAAGCACGAAGAAGTGAACATGAAAAAATAAGGCAAATTGTTGATGAGATAAAATACCCTGATATTATTCTCCAAGATGCAAAAAAGGAAAAAAAACCTCTGTATTTACCAAAATACTCAGTTAGATTTCTATTAGTATTAATATTAATTATTACACTAATAGCTAATTATTTTGGACCACAAGTTCCATTTGAAGTAACTAACACCTTATTCGATTTATTAATAATACTTTTTTTATTCATTATTGGTGCATCTTTTAGAGCTATAGCAAATTCTAGAGAAAGGAAAAGAATGAGGGAAGAAATAGCAAATATGGATGCTTCACTCTCTGATGTTCAAATTATTGAAAAATTAATATTAGAAAAAGTTAGTTGGTGGAAGCGAAAAGGGAGAAACGTCCTCTCCTCTACAATGTTTATAATCGTGGTGGCATCACTAATATGTTTTACATTTGAATGGGATTTAACACTATTTTCATTACCAGATTATACTTTGACTCTTGTTGGATTTCTATTATTATTGATTAACGCATATTATGGTTTCAGAGATTAAATTTAATATTAATTAAATTATTAAATTAATTTTTTCTTTTTTTTTTATTTCAAAATTAAAATTTTAAAAAATATAAGTTTAATAATTGTAGATATATTAAATAACTTATATGATAACTTTCGAAAAAGATGGATTGGTTTTTGTTTATAGAATTGCTGGAATAGCTATTTATAATAACAAGTTACTCATACATAGGAGTACCATTGACAATTTTTGGTCTTTACCGGGAGGACGATGTGAATTTTTAGAAATATCTAAAGATGCACTTATGAGGGAGATGAAAGAAGAATTAGGAGTCAAAATTAAAATCATTAGACCTCTCTATTTTGTGGAAAATTTCTTTTTTTTTGAGGGTAAAAATTTTCATGAACTTTCTATTTTCTATTTAATAGAATTTCCCTCAGAATCTAAAGCCATTTTTGAAAATGACACTTTCTATGGAAAAGAAAGTAAGCTGGATTCTAAAAGTGATAATCTTAATGGAAAAGAATTGGATTTAATTTTTAAATGGGTTGATATAAATGAAATAGAAACCATCAGATTATATCCTTTATTTTTGCGTAAATCTCTAAAAAATATTAAGCCCTTCTTAGAACATATAATTAATCGAGATGACTAATAAGGAAAAAATATATTTTTTAATAGCATAATTTTCAATTCTTCAGAATTAAAGAGAAAATTAAAATATAAAAAATAATTTGCTAACGAAATAGAATTAAGATGATTAAATATGGCTGATGAAAGCATAATTAATGACTTTGATGTTTATAGGAAATTACAACAACATCTAGATCAGATGCCTATAGGATTCCCTGTAGTGAAATCAGGAGCAGATATACGTTTACTAAAACATCTTTTCACTCCTAAAGAAGCAAACATAGCTACTTATTTAAAATTTGGATGGGATAGAGATCTTGAACCATTAGATACTGTTTATGAACGTGTAAAAGATACAGGTATGTCTCTCAAAGACTTAGAAGATACACTTGATAAGATGGTTTCAAAAGGTTCTACAATGTTTAAAAAAGAAGGTGGAAAGAAATATTATGGTAATGCTCTACTTCTTATAGGAATGTTTGAATTCCAAGTTAATAAACTTACAAAGGAATTTGTTCAAGATTTTAAAGATTATTTAGCTCAAGGGTGGTTTCTTGAATCATTAAAGGTAAAAGGAGCTCAAGTACGTACAATTCCAGTTGAAAAAAGTATTGAAACTGAACATAATGTTAGTACTTATGATGATCTGGTTAGCCTTTTGGAAACTTCAAATGGGCCTTTTATGCTAATGAATTGCGTTTGCAGACAAGCAGCAGACATTATTGATCATCCTTGTAAAGTTACAAAACGTAGAGAATTATGTCTTGGAATTGGAAAAATGGCTCAATTATTTATTGATCAAGGTTGGGGGCGCTCTATAAGTAAGGAAGAGACGCTTAAGATTCTTCGTAAAAATCAAGAAGATGGATTAGTTATCCAACCTGATAATTCACAAAAATTATCATTTATTTGTAGTTGTTGTAGCTGTTGTTGTGAAAACTTGTCAACAATGCTATTACTTCCTAATCCTGGTGAATTAACAATAACAAATTATTATGCCGAAAGTGATTCTGATTTATGTACTGGATGTGGAACATGTGTAGAAATATGCCCAATGAAAGCAATTAAGCTTAAGGATGATTTATCGGTAATTAAAAGAAGACGCTGTATAGGTTGTGGGAATTGTGTTGTGAAATGTCCATCAGAAGCCATAAGAATGTTTAAAAGGGAAAGACAATTCACTCCTTTTCCATCAATGGATGCATTATATGAAAGAATAATGCAAAGAAAAAATAGACTAAAGGAAAAAAATATAAAAAATGAGGTTATTTGACTGAGATGGCTGAAATCAAGAAAAATGATGATGAAGTTTATAGAAAATTACAACAACACCTAGATCAAATGCCTATAGGATTCCCTCGTGCTGAATCCGGTTCGGATATTCGGTTGCTCAAACATCTATTTACTCCTAAAGAAGCAGAAATTGCTACTTTTTTAAAATTTGGATGGTATAGAGATATTGAGCCATTAGATCAAATTTATGATCGTATTAAGGATAAAGGAATATCCCTAAAAGATTTAGAAGAAATTTTAGATATTTTAGCAAAAAAAGGCTCCATTATATCCAAAAAAGATGGAACTAAAAAGTTTTATGGTAATACATCGTTAATATTAGGGATATATGAATATCAAGTCAATAAACTTACAATGAAATTTCTGAAGGACTTAAATCAATATCAAAGTGAAATATGGAGTGCAAAAGCCAACCCTACAAATTATAGCCAAATGCGTATTATTCCAGTTGATATAGATGTTGTACCAGAACATTATATAGCCCCCTATGATAATCTAAAAAAGATTGTAGAAGAACATGTAGGTCCCTTTGTTAAGGTTAATTGTATTTGTCGTCAAGAAGCGGAAATCCATGGAAATCCTTGTAAAATGACTAAACACAATGATAATTGTATCCTATTTGGACACATGGCTCAACATTATATTGATCAAGGATGGAGTATTCAAATTAGCAGGGAAGAAACCCTAAAAATTTTACATCAAAACCAAGAAGAAGGACTAATTTTTCAACCAAATAATGCTCAAAACATTGATTTTATATGTAGTTGTTGTTATTGTTGTGATGGAGGTATTGGTGCTTTAGCAAAATTACCAGATCCTGCTAACTACGCACAATCCAACTATTATGCTGAAATAGATTCTGATCTATGCACTGGATGCGCTACTTGTATAGATCGATGCCAAATGAAAGCTATCACTCAAATCAATGGAATTTCTTCAATAAATAGAATCAGATGTATAGGGTGTGGAAACTGTATTGCAACATGTCCTTCCGAAGCGTTAATGCTCAAAAAAAAGGAAAAACAAAATGTTCCCCCTTCAACTATGGATGATTTATATAATTTAATTTTAGAAGCTAAAACTAAGTTAAAAGAATAAAAATCAAGATAAATTTTATTATTTAGATGTTTTAAAAGCTACTTCGATCTTTCTTTTCTAATAAAATTGCGTAAACTTGATCCCTTGATCCAATACCATTCAAACAATTCAATGGTCCAATTTATAAAATTATCATGATTATCTATTAAACACTGGCTATAATCAATTTCACCACCCTTACTCAAGAAAAGGATTGCTCCTTTATCAGTAACTACTAAAGAGAGATTGATCTCATCTAAAATTCGAATATTTTCTAACATTTCTTTAAAAAACTTAATAGGATCTTCAAACAACTTTGACCAACCATCAGGAATATTATAAGATTTTAATAGATTTTTATCTACTAAAGCCCTGATTTTAATTGATTTATTTTTCATTTTATTCTCAGTTTCCTTTAATAAAGACTTTTGATATTGATCTGTTATTGCATAAAGAAATTCCTCAGAATCTCTTACTAAATTTTCAAAAATTTCCATATTTTCCATGGTTTTATTCCCAATTTCAACATTTTTTAATTTACCTAAATGAAATATAAGGTTTACTGGAATAGAAGTAATTTCATGATTATTTAAAAAATCTTTATTCTCTAAAGAAACCTCAAAAATTTCCATCATTTTTATGAAGATTTTTCCTAAATTAGTTATCCTATACTCATTTTTTGTGTCCTTTAAAATAAGATTTTTCTCTTTTAGTCGTTTCAAATGACGTGAAATTTCAGAACCGGGGATTCCTACATCTCTTTGTATTTGACCATGCTTTTTCCTTTCATTATATAAACTATTAAACACTTTATATCTTTCTTTATTGGAAAATTCAAATAGCAATTCATTTAAGTCCAAAATTAATCATTTTTTTAAAGATTAGCTTTCTAATATATAACTAATATAATTTAGAAGAAAATTTAAATCAATTTAAATAATTTAAAAAAAGTTAAACTTGTTTTAAAATAGTTTTAAAAGATTATAGGATTTATTTTTTAAGCATCCTAAAATTCTTGCATAAAGAAATCGATTAATATAGCTTATTGATTAAATTTTAAATTAAAATCTTATTTAAATGAAAAATTGAGATTTTAACAAAAAAAAAATAGGTGAACGAATATGTATGAGGAATTAGAACTACGAGCTTTAAAATTATTGGCAAAAAATTTTGAATATAATCAAGCACTACATATGGAGGCTGATTTAATGGCGAAATTACTTGGTGTAAAGAAGAAAGACATTCAACCTGTATTAAAAGCTTTAGGAAAAGCGCAATTAGCGAACCTTTATGAAGAAGGAGAAA
>JBHLLG010000124.1:5480-7378 GCA_048885925.1 Candidatus Hermodarchaeota archaeon | reverse complement strand
AGGATATATGAAAATGCTGTTAAAAATGGAATCCCTCCAAACATAACTATTGTAATTAGAAGACCAAAAATAATCGCGAAAAGATCACCTTCTCCAAAAAACCCAGAAAAATCAATACCTCCCAAAAATGTAGTAAAAGTAAGTAAAGCAGAAAGTCCAGCAATACCTTTAACAATTGATTGAGCCCATATACTTATTGGTTCTATATCTCCAGGTTGACGATATTTTGTATTTTCACGGTAATACACAACACCAGCATCATCCAGTAAATAATTACCAGAAATGAAAAAAGCAAATATTACAAAAGATAAAATCATTGGTAAAACACAACATAACATATATCCCATCATAAAACCAAAAAATTCTGTTGAACCGACGAAATCAAATTCTCTTGGATATCCAAGTAAAGATGCTAACCACTCATAAGCATAAAATCCAACGGAAATTGAAAGTAATAATGGTAGAACTAATCTTTTAAGTTGAATTATAAGTCCAATATCTTTCCTATCTCCCATATCCAGAACAATTATTTCATTTTTATAGCCTTTAGAAATTTTAAAGAATAAGGCTCTTAATTTAATAAAAAGATAAGCAAATCGTGGTGCAAATCGATTATAAAGCGCAGCTGTTAATGGTAATGTACCATACCATATTATAGTAACAGTTAAAAAAGCTATAATTATATCTGTGTTATTTGAGCCTGAAATTAGCGTGTTATTAAAAATATTCATCATAACTAAGAAAAGTAAAAAAGTTAGAGTCATTAATGCAATAGCAAGAATGTTAACCGCTACAGTAAGTTTATGCTCTTTAATACTTTGTCGTCGATAATTTAGTCTTTTTCCACGTAAAATAATCAATATAATTCCACTAACTAATAATGCAACAAGAATGCTAAATAAAGGTAAACCCATAGGAAATACTGGCGACAACCATAATCCCCATGGCTTTCGTGTAGAAAGTGCTACAACCCTATCATCTCCGGATATAATAAAATCGTTTTTACCATCACCATCAAAATCGTCTATAGTGATTATTTCATCGTAAGAAAAATCTGTATTTAAAATTGCGAATACTTTTCCACTAATAAAACTTGATATAGTATACCTTCTTACTTGATTCATTGAGATTATAGGCTTAAATTCTTTATAATGTATTATTTCAGCAATTGAATCACCGTCTAAATCTTCATCTAAAACAGAAACACTTTCTTCAATCCTAGATCCCTGCTTTGTTAATTCCCAGATTACTTCCTCAGAAGTGGAATCAATTGTATAAATTCTCCAAATCTTCTCTTCATTTTCTTCACTATACCAATACCTAACTTCTAACAAGAAATAAGTTATTCCATCACCTCCGGGATTATGAATTTCTCTTAATTCCAAATCATTTGCTTGAGGAGGAATTGAAAAGGTTCTGATTATAGTACCATTAAAACCACTTATTAATGTTATATTTCCATCCCAATCTCCAACCAATATCTCTGAATAACCATCATCATCTAAATCTTCAATAATTTCATATTCCTCAATCCAACGAGTAAAAGTATTGTTATAAATTTGTTCGAGAAAGTTTTCTGAACTCAGATTGTATAAAAACATATTATTCTCACTAAAAAATAAAAGATTAGATTGATCCATATATTGAAATAGTTCAAATGCTGGAACATTGTGTTCTGAACGTATGTCTCCTTTATACGTATTATTTATAGTATTCTTTATAGTGCCATTAATAAAATATGTAGTAATAGTAGCATTATATTGTGTCCATGTTCGTTCACCATCAGTTATTTCATACTCTTCGCATTCTAATACTAATAAATCTTCTTGTGAATCAGATATATCGTTAAAACTTATCAAATCATGTATATAATGGTTTGTGAAACTAATTCCATCACC
>JBHLLG010000124.1:0-5380 GCA_048885925.1 Candidatus Hermodarchaeota archaeon | reverse complement strand
ATGAATTATTTGATTAAATTAAAAATAGACTTCACTATAATAAATTTTAGGTAAACAAATCTTATTCAAAAAGAGCATTTTCAGATATATTATATATTAAAAAAGAAAAAAAAATATTATTAAATGGGGTGCTTTAGAGTTAGATTTTAAAATAATAGTCTCATGGTAATGTTATGATCTTAATTCTAAAGCGCTCCTCCTTAAATTTCGAATTTATTTATTAACTCTCATTGATATCAATGTTTTTTGCAGGTTTCTTTTCTATTGTTATTTTTAAGAGCCCATTCGCCATTTTAGAGACAAGTTTATCTGCATCTGCATCAGCAGGTAAAGGAATATCCATATTCACATCTATAAATGAAAAACCTTTCCAAAAAAATGGCATACAACATTCTTGTTCTAATTTTGTCTCTTCTTGTGTTTTATTCAATTTTTCTCTTTCAGGAATCTTAGGCTTCTCTGCTTTTATATTTAGATGTTTATTTAACAAAGATACTTTAACATCTTCTTTAGTTCGACCTGCTAATGGAACAGTAATCAAATAAATATCTCCAAGATCTTCAACATTATATGGAACGTGAGCGCCCATAAAACCTCGCATAAAATGCCTGGCCATTCGTTTCATCTGTGCAATATCATCTGGTCCAAATTGATAGCAATGAGCAAAATCTCTTGGTCTGTGATGCCTTTCGTCACACATATATTTTACCTCCAATTTTATTTTTTTTTTAATTTTATTGGTTAAAGTTAAAAATTTTCAAATTCTTCATCGTCAACGATAGGAATAGTTTTTATATTCTTCTCTCTCATAGATTCTAAATCCTTTAAGATTTGTTCATATTTTTCTATTTCACTTTTAATCTCTTCTAGCCTTATCGCAATTCTTTCTTTACTAAAGTTTAAATCATTTAGAATTCTTTTTATTCGATTGATGTTATTTAATGAATAATCATTTTGGTCAACTCCTTTTTCAATCGCCCTACAATGAAATGGAAAACATGACATTGCTCCTTTAATATGTTTCTCATCAGGTACCCATGCATTTACAATGGTACGTATATAATCTCCCAGAGTATTCATACTTGATTCAAAATTTTTCTTTAAAACTTCTTTTAGCCTATCCCTACCTTGATGTGTAATAGTATAGATCTTTTTTTGACGATTATTTTCGTCAATAATTTCTTCTGTCTCAACAAATCCTTTTTCATCCAATCGGTTCAATAAAGGATATATTGTTCCTGGAGAAGCTCTCCACATTGGTTTAAACATCTTATTAATTTCTTGAATTATTTCATACCCAGATATCCCTTCTTGATTTCGAATTATTGAAAGGACTAAGATATCTAGTCCTGAAAATGGTCCACCTCGATAACCACTAAAACGTTTTCCAAAAAACAATGTTTAACTCACCAATTTTAAATATATATTTTATTTCGAATATTAATAATGTATCATAAATCGAACATTATTTAATTAATATTAAATCATATATATAAATATATCGGAAATCGAATATATGTAAAATTCTGATATAATTCTAATTTGATGAAATTCTTATCCATAATTTAATAAAAATTAAATTCTAAACGTGTAAACTATATTTTTCGATTTTAATTCTTTCTTAGAGTTTCAATTTGGAAATATAATAAGTAAATTATATCAAAATTTTTTATCACACTAAAAAAATGAATATATTTATTTTAAATAAGGTTGAAATTAGAATATCTAATTAAATGTTAATACAGAACTCAATGTCATTATTAGATAAATTGCAAAGGAAAAAAGGAAAGAAATGGTTAATTCTATATCTCATTTTAAGCATAAATTTAATAGTTTTTCTGGCATTAATTCTTGAATCTTAGAATCAAAAGATTCTTGGCTCGGATTAAAGCTAGCAATAATTAAAAAAGAATTAATTCCTGCAATAACAACTCCAGATGATATTATTGAAGCAACAATTATCTTTGTTTTTAATTTCATATTGATTTAACATATCAAAATTAATGATTATATTCTGTTCTTTGAGCTTATAATAATTTTTTAACAAAAAATTACAATTCTTAATATTTAGAAAAGCCAAATTTAAATTTAAAAGAAAATAAAAATCATCGTGAAATGAAGCTTTCACGAAGATTTCTATATTATAATATCTATTGTTATTTAGGTTAAATGTGGGAAAAATAAAAAAAAGTCTCCAAAAAATAATTAATTCTTTTAGATTTATAATTTCAAAGTTAGAGCAATCAGACATAAATTGGTGCCTTGTTGGGAGTTTAAGTCTTTATCTTCAAGGTGTGAAAATTAAAGCTAAGGATATTGATATCTTAACAGATAAAGAAGGAGCTTATCAAATAAACAGAATTTTTGAGGAATTTGAAATACAAGGAGTTCAATTTAGTAAATCAGATCTATTTTATTCTCATTATGGGAAATTTTCTATAAAGGGAGTCATTACTGAAATTATGGGAGATCTAAGTATTTTTATAGATGGAAAGTGGACAAGCGATATCCGAAACAGGTTAAATTCAAAAGAAATTTTATTTTATGAAGGACTAAAAATTCCAATTTCACCTTTACAAGACCAATTAAAAAGCTATATAAGATTGAAAAGAAGTAAAGATTTAAAAAAAATTAGGATGATTAAAAAGACATTAAAATTAAAAGAAAACTGATGGAAAATGATAAATCAAATAGATTTCAGCAAAATTAAAGGGCTTTTGACAGACATCGATGGCACACTTTATTTTAAAGGAAATGTAATCAAAGGAGCTATTGAAGCAGTTCAAAAATTACGTGAAGCAGGTTTAAAAATACTTTTTCTTACAAATACAGATAGTAAATCGCCTAAGACAATTTTAAATATACTAATAAATTATGGATTTTCTATTAATGAAAATGATATTTTTACTCCTGTTATAGCTTTAAAGGAGTATTTATCTAAATATCCAAGCAAAAAATCTTATTTTATAACTACAAAAGAAGTAGATAGAGAGTTTCAGGATTTCCCTAGAATACACGGTTCTGAGCAACCCGATTTTGTCATTATAGGCGATTTTCATGATAATTGGGATTTGCACAAATTAAATTTGGCTTTTAAATATGTACTCAAGGGTGCAACTCTTCTGGGAATGCAAGGTAATAAATATTATCTTGACCGTAATGGTGAACCGGTTATAGATACAGGCTCTTTTGTACAAATGATAGCTACTGCTGCTAAGGCAACACCAAAAATATTTGGAAAACCATCAAGAGAATACTTTATTCGTGCTTTAAACAAAATTAACCTCAATTCTGATGAAACTCTTGTAATTGGGGATGATCTTGAATCTGATATACAGGGAGCAATTAATGCAGGAATTAAAGGAATTTTGGTCAAAACAGGAAAGGGGCAATATTATGATTCAGCTGTTAATAAAATTGAACCACATGCAGTTCTAAATTCGTTTAGTTCTATTTTAGACTTAATTTAATCAATGAACAAATATAATCAAGAGTAAATTGCATAATTAAAAATCTTTTTAGATAATTTTACAGATTTAGTTGTATATTATGGTTTTGTAATAAGCCCAAATAACAAAAAAAAGTAATTCTATTCAAATTAAAATCGCTTCTATTTTTTATTTATAAAAATATAAAAATATTAAAAATGCTATAAAAAACATAACGAGACCAATTATTAACTAGTTCTTTTATATTGTTATAATATCTACGAATAAAAAGATTTAAATATTCCAATCTTTTGATAAATCATAAAAAATAATTTAACAGAAAAATAGGATGTGCAATACATGTCATTAAAAGAATTTCATGTACGAGATCTCATTATTGATGATGAATATGGTGTAATTAACTCAGAAGCAACTATTCAAGAAGCTGCAAAAAAAATGAAAGAATTAGGAGTTCCAGATTTAGTAGTTGTTGAAGGGGAAAATCAAAAAGTTCTTGGTGTTATAGCTGATTTCGATATTGTACAAAATACTGTGGCTGAAGGTAAAGATGTTAAAACAGAAAAAGTAACCTCTACAATGTATAAAATTACTCCAGTGAATTTAGATACACCAGTTACAGAAGCTTTTACACGAATGCGTGATTTACATGTGAATGTTGTACCTGTTGTTGAAAATGAAAAACTTGTAGGTGTATGTTCAATTCAAGATTGTTGGAGTTTTATACCTGATCAAAATGTCGATGAGATTGGACTTATTCCAGTTAGAAACACCAGAGTAGCAGAATTTTGGTTTGCAAGCGTGTGTGCAATTATCGGATTCACATTCGGCGTACTTCTACCTTTAACCGGAATTTTTGGATTTTTTACAGGGAAATATAGTGATCTTGAGAGTTTACTAGAGGTATATTCTATAGGAAATCCGACCTTATTTTTTACTTTATTTGATGTACGAGGTCCTGGGATTTTGGTACCTTTTTATAGCTTAAAAGATCCAATTTGGATTGTAATAGACATTTTTAGTGTTTTAATGTTAATCTCAAGTATTATTGGCTTATTCTCAATTGTATATGCAAGCTTTTCTGATACGAGAAATCTACAAACGGGTAGGATAATAAGGATAATAATACCTGGATTAGCTATATTCTTTATGGCTTTTGAGTGGATTTTATATGGTATAGCTTTTGCAATTACAACACAAACAACTATTGTAATTGATACTATTGGATTAACAATGTCTATTATTTCCATGGTCTTATTTCTATTAGCTATCAATCGAGATTACATTTTCCGCCAAAAGAAAGAAATTTCAATAGATAAAGCAAGTGAGGTGTCAGGATAAAAAATGCCTCGTGGTGGAGGTTTCCGTGGTGGTGGATTTCGAGGTGGAGGAGCCCGCGGCGGTGGATTTGGTGGTGGTTTTCGAGGTGGGGGATTTCGTGGTGCTCCTGGAGCTATTAGAGGAGGATATCGTGGTAGCAGCAGCGGAAGACCTTTTGGTAGAACTGGTGCTACAAGAATTACTTCAAGATCTCCTAGAGGTCCTTATTCACACACGTATTATCATCCACATCGTAGCTATTATAGACCTTATTGGTGGTATTACCGACCTTGGTATTGGAGATGGTGGTATTCACCCTGGTGGGCAGGACATTGGTATCGACCTTGGTATTATAGTCCAGTATATATTGGTGGAGGAATAGTTTTTATGATTATCCTTGCGTTGATAATACTGCCTATTGCAGGAGTGGCATTTTTATTTCCATTTAGTGATGCTGACATTGGTGGTAATGTAAATTATAGATCTACTGAAACTTTATATTTTAACGAATTTTGGTATGAATATGAGTATATAGAAGAGGGTAATGATATTACATTTTTTGTTCAATCTTCTATGAGTGTTATTACATTTGCAATTTGGGATCAACCATTTGA
>JBHLLG010000123.1:0-7487 GCA_048885925.1 Candidatus Hermodarchaeota archaeon | reverse complement strand
ATATGATGAGATCTATTCTAATTGCTATTTACAAATTTAATATTAAATATATTATCATTTTAGGACATACAGACTGTGGTATGACAAAAATAAATCTAAAAGAGTTAAGAGATAAACTTCCTAATGACTTTCTTAGACGTTTAACAACTAATTACTCGGTTCTTCTCACAAAATTAAATGATTTTTTTAGACCATTTGATAATGAAATCAGTAATATAATAAGACAGATGAATAGTATACAAGAAATTAAAGCTTATTATCCCGACGTAGAAATCGCAGGAATGTTATACGATACTCAAACTGGTTGGATCTTTAAACAGGAGGATTTTAGAGATTTATTAAGTAAAGATAATCAGTTTAGGAATTATAAAGAAATGATATTTAAAAAATCACAAGAATTAACTAAATTTCTCAAAATTAATAATATTTATAATAATGATCAAGATTTAAAAGAATTAGATGATAAAGAAAGATTGGATAAACTAAAACTTAAAGGAGAAATAGAGTCTTTAGAATTTGATGAAAAAAGCACAACAAATATAGAAGAGGATGATAATCAAAAATCTAATGAAAATGAAAATTCTAGTTTTCAGTTAAAAATACCAAAATTTCAAGTTCCAAAAATTTATATCCCAAAAGTAAATATTTATACTCCAAAAGTTAAAGAAACTGTAAAAATATAAAAAAAAGTTAATGAAACACTCTTATTTTTGTTTTATATTCTCTTTTTTGTATATTGTGAGATTTTCTAAAAGGCGCCTTAAATAATCCTCAAACTCATCGATTTCCTTTTCTGAAAAATCTTTATAAAAAATGTTATTCATATGATCAGAGACTTTTATTAATTTATCCTGCAATACTACATTCTTTTCTGTTAATTTTATATTTATAGCTCGTTTATCTTTTTCAGAACGTATTCGCTCAATATGTCCCGCTTTTTCAAGTTTATCTAAAATATAAGATAGAGTTGCTTTACTCAGCATTGCTTTTTTTTTTAGATCTTGGAAGGAAAGATTATCTTCACGCCAAAGTGGAAACATAACTCTACCTTGAGCAGCACTTATTTCGTCAATTTTATAATCTTTTAGCAATTTATCAAAAATTTGTCGTGAAAGTAGACGGATCTTAGTAATTAAGAAACCTCCTTCCCTTAGACTTTCTATTATTATTCACCTGGTTTAAATTGTACCTTTTGTAATCTATAATAAAACTGGGCCACTTTTGGTTTTAGTCGAAGTAAAGTGTAATCTGGATCCTCAAGACCCTCGGGGTAATATCTTGTCCACCAATCTAACCAAAGTTTCTTCTTTATATTCATATCATCAATTATTTCTACTTCACCTCCGAACATTACTCCCTTGAAATCCTCAGGATTGCAATAATACACGCAAATTTTAGGATTCTTTTTAATATGACCTGTTTTAGATGATGCAGTATTTGTAGATATATAAATTTCAAACTCATTATCCAATCCATTGAAAAACCCAAAAAATTCAGGAAATTTCTCCTTATTCCTTAAATTAAACATAGCTCTTGTTATTGGATATCCTTCAGAATCAATTGTTGTTAAATAAGCTGCTTTGGAGGTTTCCATTAAATCTAAACTTAATTTTTTTGCTTCTTCTAATTCCATATTTTTTACCTCTTAGTTTTATTACGTCTAAATTTTACAAACTTTTTCGAATATCATCTAATCTTTCTCTTGCAGATGGAGTTTTATCAAATGTCATTTTCAATTTATCACAGAAATAATCCTGACAATAAGCACAATTTACAAATCCTTTCCCTTGGCAACAACTTCTAATTGGGCACTCATTACACCAACTAAATACTCTACCTTCTTGATTACATCCATCACAATAAATATCTTCTGGCTTAAATTTCATAGATTCAGTTGACCATTCTTTTGCTACCTTTTTTATTTCTTTAATGCTATTTTTTTGGGTAGCTAAATATGCTGGGCATTCTGAACAATTAATTCCACAATACGCAATAATTTTTTCCATATTTTAATTCCTCCTTCAAATTATTCTATTTCTAAATTTCAAATTAAAAAAAAAATTTACTGTTTAGGTTTATAACTTGTTCCTACTTCATATGCTTCCGCTAAATAATCCCCTATTTTGAAATATGGCCCATTTGGCATCAAACAGATAAATGCATCAAAATTTTTAACCTTTGGTTCTTTATCTTTAACATATTTTTCATCAGAATATATTTCAACAATTTCTCCTATAAATAACTCAGTATTCTTGAACTCTATAGTATTAATTAGTTTACACTCAATATTTATACCACACTCCTTAATCATTGGAGCTGTCTTGAGTTCTCCATAAAAGAGATCAAATTCATTAGATTTATCAACTTTCGCGCCAGAATGCAATCCACAATAATCTGTTACAGCAACCATGCTATTAGTAGGAATATTAACACTGAATGTTTTATTTTGCTTAATCCCTTGATTTGTATAATGCTTTTTTGACATTACAATTCCTATTAAAGGTGGACTACCATTTAACATGTTAAACCAAATTATTGTATTAAAATTTGGTTTGTCATTAACATGGGCTCCTAATAAACATACAGGGAGGGGTAATAATGGTAAATTCCATCCAGTTTTAACCTTCTTTATTATTTCTCACCTTCATTAATCTTTTTATAACATTTAAATATTATTATTTGTTCGAGTTCGAACAACATTGTTCTAATTCGAACAAATCATCCTTCATATTTAAATCTATTGTTTTGTAAGATATAATGTAAAATCATCGATCCGTTAATATTGACCCATAATCAATTGCTTTGTTATAATTAGGAGCTCCATATGAAAAAAGCAAGCTATAAATAAAGTAAGACCATTATTATATTTTATTCAATGATAGAAATTAAATAAAATCCAATGTTAACCGAATTTGAAAAGAATTTAGAAAAATATGCAGAAGTAATATTAAAAGTTGGGTTAAATCTCCAACCTAAACAGCGGTTACTTATTGAGACACCTATTTCTTTCAGTGATGGTGTGTCTTTTGAAGCTGCTCCACTAGTACGTATAATTACAAAAAAAGCATATCAAATGGGTGCAAGATTAGTTGATGTAATCTGGGGGGATGAGCATTTACGCTTAATTCGACTTCAATATAGCCCAAAGAAATTACTTAGAGAATATCCAAAATGGAAAATAGATGCTAGAATCGATATTTCTAAAGCAGGGGACGCTAATCTTTTAATAATAAGCCCTAATCCTGATTTATTAAAAGATGTTGACACTAGTTCAATTTTAAAATTTCAATTACATTTATATAAACATTACCAACCTGTTTCAAAATTAGCTAATACAAACGCTTTGAATTGGTCAGCAATTTCAATAGCAACCCAAGCTTGGGCAGATAAATTATTCCTAGATATTCCTTCAAATGAACGAGTTCAGAAATTGTGGGATATTATATTTGAAATTTGTCGAATAACTGAAGATAACCCTATTTCTGCGTGGCAAGCTCATATAGAAGACCTCCATAAGCGATGTATTTATTTGAATAAGAAGCAATACAAAGAACTTAAATTAACATCTCCAGAAACAGATCTAACAATTGGGTTACCGGAGGGCCATATCTGGCAAGGTGGAAGTGTTACATCAAAAAATGGTATTAATTTTACACCAAATTTACCTACTGAAGAGATATTTACACTTCCGGATAAAGATAAGGTAAATGGTGTAGTAAAGATTACAAAACAATTACTAATTCAAGGGCAAATTATTGATGAAGTAATTCTTCAATTTTCTAAAGGACTTGTAATAAAGGCAAATGCTAAAATTGGGGAGAAAGCTTTAAATGCAATTTTAAATTTTTCCAAAGGAGCCCAAAGATTGGGAGAAATCGCTTTAGTGCCTCATAGTTCTCCTATTTCAAAAACAGAATTATTATTTTATAATCTTTTAATTGATGAGAATGCTTCAAACCATATAGCAATCGGTAGTGCCTTAAGAGCTTCCTTAAAAAATGGTATTAATATGACTGATGATGAATTTTTATCAGCAGGGGGAAATAACAGCGCAATTCATCTTGATATGATGATTGGTTCAGAAGAAATGAATGTTGATGGAATTACTGAAGATAACAAGATTGAATCTATAATGCAAAATGGAGAATGGGCATTTAAAGTATAAATATTTTTATTGAATTGATAAATTCTCCCAGATCTCATTTAATTCTCTTGTAGATCTTAAACAGGTGAAATGTAAATCTGTTAGATTGGCACTCTCATATTTAATTTCCAATATTATTCTTTTAGTTTTCACCCTTAAAAAAAATAAAATTAATATTATATTACGATTTATCTTCCTTTTAAACATTGAATTATAGAGCTTTAGAGATTTTAATTTGAATTCAAAAATAAAATTTAAAACAATAATTATAATCACTTCAGGAATTCTTTTGGTAATTTTACCATTGATTATTATTGATCTTAGTTCTAATAAGGCTGATATCAATAGAAGCTGGGAATATTTCGAAGAGTTTAATTTAGATATCAAAAATTTTAAAAGCTCAAAAGTATCGGGAAGAATCCATATCAATAATAATTGGAGTGCCGCTGCAAGTTTAGGAATATGTACCGGGGATGGTAATTATTCGAATCCTTATGTCATAGAAAATTTGATTATAGATGCTGGAGGTTCGGGAAGTTGTATAAGGATTGAAAATTCCGATATATATTTCAGAATTGAAAATTGTACTCTCTATAATTCAGAATTAAGTCATCCTAATGCAGGTATTCGTCTGTACAATGTTGATAATGGAATGCTAATCGATAATAACTGTTCTTCTAATAATTATGGAATATATTTTTTATCTAGTGATAATAATACCCTCTTAGGGAACACTGTAGCTAATAATAGAGTATATGGTATAGATATAAGGTATGGTAGTAATAATAATAATCTTAGCGAAAATTCAATAGTTAATAATATTGACGATGGTATTCATTTTTATGAATGTGATAATAATACTGTTGCAGGAAATACGATCAATAATAATTCTCATGGTATTTATTCATATTCGTGTAATAACTTAAACCTCACTGGAAATATTATAATAAATAATACTGGAGATGGAATTCATTTTACTCATAGCGATGATAACAATGTTGAGAGAAACACTATAATTAATAATGATGGAGATGGTATACACTTTTATGCAGATTATTATTCTGGTTGTGATAATAATACTGTTTTGGGAAATAACATAACTAATAGTTTTTATGGAATATATTTGTCTGGTGCTATTAATCTACTTTCAGGAAATAGAATGAATGGATGTGGTTTACATATTTATACTTCATGGGAAGATATGGATTCCCATAATATAGATACTTCAAATCTAGTGAATGAAAGAACCCTGTATTATTATGTTGATGAAGATAATCTAAGATTAAGCGATTTTTTCAATGCTGGGCAAGTTATCTTAGTGAAATGTCGTTGGTCAACCTTATCCCAATTAAATGTTTCTAATACTTCAACAGGAATTTCATTATATTATAGTGATAACAATATCATCTCAGAAAACATCGCAAATAACAACCATGATAATGGGATATATCTATTTAATTGTTATAATACTTATATTTTGGCAAATAACATAAGTAATAATCATAATGGATTAAATTTAGATAATTGTAGAGGTTTTACAATATCAGGAAATATAGTGAATAATAACGAGCAGTATGGCATTATTTTAGATAGCAATAGTTATCCAATACAAGAACTTGGTTACATTTCAGAAAATAATGTAAGTTATAATTACTATGGAATAAATTTATATAATTTTCAAAATGTTCACATTTCTGAAAATAATATACATAATAATTATTACGGAATATATTTTGGTGGGTGGAATGAAGAAAATAAAGTTTTAGAGAATGTAATAAGTTTCAATTATTATGGTATATGGTTGTATGGTGATAAGAATACCATCTCAAAAAATATAATTAATAGCAACGAAATTGGAATAAATCTAAGAAACGCCTATAGTAACTCCATTAAAAATAATACTATTATTAATAATAATATTGGCATTGATATATTCAGTTCTAGTTGCAACAAAATTTCAGATAATTTTTTTAGTGGCAATAACATAGATATCCAAGGCACTCAGTTTCCATGTAATCCTTTTCCTTTTCAAATAATAATACCATTAGTACTGACTTTTTTATTCATTGCAATGTTGATTGGAGGGAGGATGATTATACGAAAAAGGAGATCTATTACTAAAACCGAGATAGATTATCCAAAAAAATTAAGAAAAACTTTTCAATTAAAAGAAATCCCTTATAGAGAATTGTATTATATGGAGGAGGATGTTGAAATCTTACCAGAACAGGAAGCGATAGAACGTATACCAGAAGAACAAGTTGAAGAAGTGGAGGTTTTACGTGAAGAAATAGAAATAATCCCTCTTGAAGAACAACCAGAAGAAGTAGAGCTTTTACATGAAGAGATCGAAATAATCCCTCCTGAAGAACAACAAGAAAAGGTAGAGATTTTATATAAAGAAGTAGAAGTTTTTCCTCTCGGAGAACAACCAGAAGTAATAATTCCGTCTGAACCTAAAATAATTATCTGTCCTTTTTGTGGATTAGAAATAAGTGAAAATGCAATCTTTTGTTCACAATGCGGGATGAAATTTTAGAAGAAATAAAAGTTAAAATGATTCATATCAAATATCTTAAACAATTTTATACTGCAATTAAAAATAACAAATCTGTAAAGTGTTATTCCAAAATTATTTAAACATTTTTTAATTAATAGAATATCATTAACTTAAACATCTCTTTAGTGAAAAACGATGATTGAATACATTTTCTTAGTTTTATTCTTTGTAATTGTTATACTTGAACTATTCAGTGAATATAAGGACAATAAAAAACTTTTATATTGTACCAAGCCACTAACAATGCCCCTGCTAATCTTATTTTATATTTTTGGAGTAATCGAAGCAATATCAATAACTCAGGTTGATTGGTTAATTGTTGTTGCTTTAATAGGGGGGTGTGCTGGAGACATTTTTTTGATGCTTAAGGATCAAGAAAAATGGTTTTTGTTTGGAATGGGTGCTTTCTTAATTAACCAGATCTTTTATATTATATCATTTTTCTTATCCATCTCTGACATTACAAATTTCGATAGTTGGGGATTCTTCCTCTTAGGTCCTGTACTCTTAGTACTCTTTTTTATGTTACCAAAATTCATTAACAAAGCTGGAGACATGAAGATTCCTGTATTAGTATATATGGGAGCGATCTTGTTAATGCACCTAGCAGCAATTTTAAGATTAGCAGAATTTCAAGGATTACCGTTCATTTTAGTCTATATGGGCTCAATATCATTTATAATTTCTGATGCAACTATAGCAGTAAATAAATGGGCTGGTGAAGTAAAACAAGCACAACTAATCATTAAGAGTACTTATTTTATGGCTCAATTCTACATTACT
>JBHLLG010000122.1:0-7551 GCA_048885925.1 Candidatus Hermodarchaeota archaeon | reverse complement strand
TATAATTTCATGAAAGTCTTAAATTTGAAACCAACAAAGGGAGTTTCAAGAGAAAATTTTATTTTTCGTGGTATTATGGAGCTTAATGTATGGGATTTAGGTGGTCAGGAACGCTATTTAGAGAGATATTTTTCTGAATCTCAGCGCGAGCTGATATTTTCAGAAGCAACAACTGCAGTATTTATGGTAGATTCTACTGCACTTGATCCCGAAGTACGTGAAATTTTTGATAAATTTTTAAAATACTTATTTGAATTTTCTCCCAAAATAGATCAAGCTTATGTTTTATTGAATAAAATAGATTTATCAGAATCAAGAGAAGATGAATATTATAAGATATTAACTAAAAATTTAGATAGCAATCTAATGAAAAAAATTTCATTTACTCCTGTTTCTGTTAAAGAAGGTAGTGCTCAGCATAGATTAATTGAAATTTTAGATTATGAAATTCAAAGAAATACATTATCACTGCAACGCTTAGGAAAAATTCGTCATTTATTGGATGAATTAAAAACTAATACTTTATCTGAATATCTTTTATTTAATCAACCAGATGGATTATTAATTACGTCTACCTTTGGAAAATTTGAGTCCAAACCATTGAAGTTCATGAAATTTGAAATTGGAACCCTAGATTCTAATATTTATAGTATTTATCAACAGATTATGGACTTTCAAAAATCATCTAATTTATCACCTTTATCACTATCAACAATTGTATATGAATCGGAAAATTGTTGGATTTTAGTAAAAGATGTTAGTAATGGTGCCGTTTTAATGGCAGTAACGAAAAATAAAAAACCCGAAGTTTTTTCAAGTGTTATGAATGCTCTAACCGGTGAAATGTTTAAAAATTTAAAATTATACTTAAAATCTCCTGAATTTTAAATATTTTTAATTTTATAAAATTGAAAATAAAAGGTAGAGTTTATATAAAAGAAAATTTTTTATTGCTCTTTATCATATAATTTAATTTTTGTTAAGAAATTCTGGTTTGCATGGTGGGGTCTCCTGATAACAGTATCGTTAGATTTTTCAATTTCTCTCGCGTCATCACACATTACAGCTGCTGTTCTCATCATTTCATGTGCTGCAGCTAATAATGGCATATATTCGGATCTCTCTTTTAATTGGAAACATGCTTTTCCAGTAACTTTTGATACAGAGGCTGCTAATTCAAAGGCAGCTATTGCTTTAGCTCGTGCATAAGGATTAGAGAATTTTGCGGCTTCAGTTGCATTATTTGCATCAATAATAAGTTGAGGTAAACTAGGTGTTCTACCTTCAAGCATGTCAATAATTACTTTATTCAATTCTTCAGCGATTAAATGCAGTGCTCCTGTAATTGCAAGAACCTTTAATAGATCTGAGTTAAAAATACTCATTTCAATTGGATCTAGAAAAGGTCTACGTGCTCCAATCATACTATCACAATTTATTAAGATATAACCCATATTCTTTTCTTTTATTTCATCAATAGCTTTTTTAGCAGGAGCATCAGATATTACTATAGTTGGGATATTCCCTGCCATTTCTCTTGCAGCTTTAGGGCCAGATAAAGCAGCATTTGGACTTGACATAATTATTAAATCTGGCTCAAATTCAAGTAATTTTTTCATAGTATCAATACAATGGTCTGCAGGATGCATTTTAGCACCAGAGGTCACTTCTCTCACATTAATTCTAGTTGCTTCTGCTCTTTCATCCATTAAGAATGCAAGCAAAAGAGATGAGCCTATAGTTCCATTTTTAAGGATACCAATTTTTAATATTTTCTGTTCTTCAATCATTTTAAACAATTTCTAAAGTAAATTTACATTTTAAAATTTTAATTATATAACCTTACAATTTATCAATGTTTTTATTTTTTTTTTAAAATTTTATATAAAATAGAATGCTATTAGATAATACTATTTATAAAAAATTATGAAAAATTTCAATTTTAAGGAGTAGTAAATAAAATGGAGATTAATGGAGTTGAAATTCAACCTACCTTTTGTGAAGCATTTGGGGCAGTTTTTAGTAGAATTTTAGTAACAGCAAAAAATGAGTATTGGGCAAAAATTGCTGCCCAAGTAACTACTGGATATGGTACTTCAACGATTCATTGTGATGCTGAAGCAGGAATAGATGTATACGTCTCAGCACAAGAAACCCCGGATAGCCGCCCTGGTGTAATTCTAATGTTCTTTAAGAATAAGAAAGATGAAATGAGCAGGGTAGTTATGAATCGTGTAGGTCAATGTGTTTTTACTTGTCCTACAACAGCATGTTTTGATGCATTGAATTTATCTCTAGAGCCAGAAAAAGTATTTGAAATAAAATTGGGTGCAAATTTAAAGTTTTTTGGTGATGGATTTCAAGAAAAAGTTGAGGGGAAGTATCCTTTTGAGGCTTGGTCAATTCCAGTCATGGAAGGAGAATTTATAGTGCAAAGCAATGCTAAAGTTGGGAAAGGTATCGCTGGGGGTAATTTTTTGATAATTGGAAAAGATCAAGAATCTACATTAGCAGCAGCTCAAAGAGCAATAGAAGCTGTAAAAGATGTTCCTAATGTAATAGCTCCATTTCCAGGAGGTATTGTCCGTTCTGGTTCAAAAGTAGGATCAAAGTATAACTTTCTTAATGCATCCACTAATGAACCACTCTGTCCTACATTAAGAGAAAAGATAGATAATTCGCAATTAAGGGAAGGAGATAATTGCGTTTATGAAATCATTTTTGATGGTGCCACTGAAGAAGCTATTAAAAAAGCAATGAAATTGGGAATTGAAGCAGCAGTTAAAGTTCCTGGGATAAATCGTATATCTGCGGGAAATTATGGTGGAAACCTTGGTAAATTTAAATATAATCTACATGATCTCTTTAGTTAGATTATAATTAATAACTTTGAAAAGTTAAATAAAATAAATTAATTTCATTTACAATTTTCTTTTTATTTTTCTTTTAAGAATTCCTTCTGTATCTTCCTTTTCTTCTCTTTTTACTTCACTTAATTCTTTTGTTTCAAGTTCTTCTTTAACTGAAGTGAGTTTTTCTTTTTCCTTGGCAAGTGATTTCTTAGGTGGAATTTCTCTTTTTTTAGGGAGTATTGTTTGAGATTCACCATATTTCGATTTGAAATATTTATATACGACCCCTACACCTGCAAGGATTCCAATAACTAATCCAATAAAAAAAGTAATCCAAGTCAGATAATTACTTAGCACATCGGTGATAATTCTTATTCCCTGCGGGGCTAAATTATAATCATCAATGAGACTTGTAACAGCCTCATCAGAGTCGATTACATAAATGTATACATACCAAATACCTGCAATTAGATCAATTGTTCTAATAGTGATTTCTGTATCTTCTCCAATATATTCTCCTGTAATATTAAACCATTCATTATCTTTATTTAAAAGAGCAACCTTAACGAATGAAACTCCATCTTCAATATCAGAGACATTAAAAGAAAATATTAAATCTTTACCATAATTTATAGAAATTGCTTGATCCATTGATTTTCCATTTATAGTATAACTATGAATTTCAGGAGGATTATTCTTAACAGTCAAAAAAGTATCTTTAGAATCAGTTCCACCATTCTCGTCTGAAGTAATAACAGTAACTTTATATTTACCAATTGGTCCATTACCTGGAATTATAATTGTATCTGAAAAAAGGCTTTCGTTTATATGTTCTAATGGTTCTTCAATTACTTTATTACCTAAAGAGTTGTAAATATACACTTTAACATTAAGTTTATCAGGTGGAGTTTCAATATCTGTAGTATTGATTGAAACAGTACATTCATCTGTTCGGAACACTTCATCAGAAGATAAATCAATATTAGAAGTAATTATTGGATCAGAATTTCTTATAGTGAAGGGAAAATAGGCAGCTGCTTTCTTTCCAAAAGTTATATCAGACATGTTTACTTTTAAAAAGTACATTTTGTTTACTTGCTGAAAAGTCTCATTATCTAATATTAGGGTGAAGTAGGTTGCATTTGCTGTAAGATCTAATAAATTAATTTGAGTTGCTTCATCCATATTATCAACAATAGTAAGATCCCATTGAAAATTATAAGTATTATTATCATCACTCGTGAAATTAATTACAAGTATTTCAGCAACTATAGTATCATTAATATAATATTCAGAACTTGGTAACCCATCTAAATAAAAGTTAGCCAAGCAATTTGATTTAATTGTGAAATTTGTATAAGTAATTGGATTATTTAAAAGTGTTTGCGATGCATTGTATATATAAAAACTTACATTTTGAATTTCTAAAGGAGCATTGTATTCTGGTACGTATTCATAATAAAATTCGTCAGTAGCGACTTCAGTCATATCATAATTTCTAATAGAATTATTACTAAATTGAATTTCCATTTTTATATTAGTTGCATCGGGAAAATCATTTGATGTGTCAATTGTAAAATTTATTGATTCAAACAGTCTATAAATCGTTGTAGCGTTTTGGTGAATATCCGAATATTTTAGTGCGACTGCTAATTTAGGGTTAATGATGTGTTTATTATTATCCTCATAGTATTCAATTGGTTCAAAATCATTTAGAGAAATTAGATTTGAATTGAAATAAAGTCCAAATAAAATGAAAATAACTAGAATTATAATTTTGTATCGATTTTTAATCAAGATTATCTCATCTTCTTAATTTCTTATGTTTTATATCTTTATGCTTGAAATATATTATTATCCCAATAGGTATTATAATAGGTAAAATGTAGAAAAGGACTAAATTTAGAGCTGAAAGTTCTAAATTAATTTCAAAATAAAATAATGCAATATCTTGATTTGTATTATCTTTTAATTCAACTCTATATTTCATTGGTCCAAATTCATAAGGATTTAGAGTAGTTTTTAATTTAACGACAATTCTATTTTCTCCGCTATTCAACTCAATTAAATTAGTTCCAGATCTTATTCCATTAATATATAATGAGAATTCTTCAGAATATTTTAAATTATTTTGGATTATAATGATTAGGTAGCCATTAGTTCCTTGAGGTAATTTTTCTGGAAATGAAACACTGATTATCTCAAATTTTGGGATTATGTCAACAGAAAAGATTTCAGAATAATACTCTGTAGTATTTATTAGAATTCTCATTTTTATTCTAATTGTATTATTTATAGTTGATTCTAAGGTTTGCAGAAAATATGAAACAGTTTTTATTTGATTTTCAATTAAAAATTCCTCTGTCATGAGACTTTCAATAGCATTTTCATCGGTTACAGTAAAACTCACGTTTAAAGATTGAGTAGCATTTGGGAGAAAATTTTGTAAATTCATTGATACAAATATAGTATCTCCTTTAACTACTCTAGTTTGATAAAAAAAGTTACTATAATCAAAGGAATATCCAATTTCTATAACCTCCTCTACAATTAAATAATAAATATTATCTTTTTTAATTTTAAAAATTATTTCACTATTTCCAACTGGTGCTCCATATTTAGCTGTAAGATTAAATGATATCCGAATTAATTCAGAACTTGAAAAGTTAATTTCTTGAGATGGATAATTTATTATATTTTCTCCTTCTAAAGAGGCTGTCAATGTTAAATTTTCATAACGATTATAATTGATTACTATAGATATATTTACAATAGGTCCCTGATATAAGGTGCCTCCCAATCCCTCAATCGAATCCAAAATTAATCCAGATATAACATTAAATCGTTTCATTGTATCTGCTAGCTTAAAATAGGTAGTATTAGCCCATACGTAAATATAAAACCCATCTCCTATAGGTAAGTTATCTGTAATATTGTACAATATAGTATTATAATTCTCAGGGTCAACTATTTGATTTTCAAATTGATAAAAGAAAGTTCCATTAGGGTATTTAAAAATATAATTAAAACTAGCATTAGTAATATCATATTGAATTGTAGAACTTCCAAAAGATACATTTTCTGGATTATAGAAGGGAATAATTTTTTTAAAAGAATATATTGAAGTTAAATTCATTTTATCTTGATTAAAAACAAAATCTGGTATTTCTCCCGATACATTGTACGCAGCATTTAAAACTGTATTACTATAAATTTCAAAAGCATCCAAATATGCTTCACTTAATCTAAGATTTGAGTTAAAAGATTTAGAACTATTTGTTAAAGTAAAATCATATACATTATTATTATCATCATATAGATTGGTTTGTATTGAATCATATATTATTAGTGCTCTATTATAATATGTTATGTTTCCTGTGACTTCAAATAACTTCAAACAAGCGCTCATCATCATTGCATTTGCTTTGAGGTCTTTTGTATGATCATCTATAGTAGCCCACCCTGGTGTTGCTACCTTCTTGTAAAGACCGTTGTCATATAAAAAATCAAGATTTCTATAAAGATGGACCGCATTGTGGTAATAGTCTGAATCACTTTTCATACCAGTTTCAATCCAAAATTCTAATAATGTTATGATACCTAATGCATTTGTACTTAGATGATAATAATCAAATGTAGCAGGAGATGTGTCCCAATCTCTATTCGCTCGGTTATAAAAAGCCTCATTAGTTGGGTCCCACATGTAATTTTTATCAACCATATCAACCATAGTCAAGTTTGCGAGTTCATATGCTCTATTTCTTATAGATGGATTTAAATCAAGAGTTCGATGAATTAAAAGATTTGCTAACACAGCATAAAAATTACTTTCAGCATACTTAGCATCAGAATCATTTGAAGAATTATATTGAAAAAATCCATTATAATTAAGTCTATTATCCCAAAATTCAGAAGAATTTATTAGATAAAACATTTCATTAATATAGTTTATTGGATTTTTTCCCCCTATAAATATACTATCAATATTATCTCCAATATTTTCAATTAATAGGAATATAGGTAGCACATTATCAATTAAATATCGATGGTCATCTTTAATTTCACCTGTGATATTATCAATTGAATTGACAAAACCATATTTAAACTCATTTAAATTACCTTCATACCATAAAGTAGTATCTTTTAAATCTAAATAAATATCAAATGTTTCAAAATCACTAATTTCCGTTTTCATTAATGAATTATAATATAGTAAATTGTCTTCTGAAAAAATCGTACCATCAGTAATAACTCCATTGCTATCTCCATATCTATAATAGGTTGATATATCAAATCCTAAATTTGTCCGATATTTCTCTTCAAAAAAATTGCGCATTAATGTAAAGTTTTTAGTAAATGGATCTTGAAGTAGTGATGTTGATGACGCTGAATTTAGACTATTAAAAGTAGAACCCGTATTACTATAATTATCTGCAGAGAAATTTTCTGTAGAAGAATTATTTTTAAAAGAATTGTTATTGATATATATAAAACTTAGGAAAATTATCAATATAAAAAATAGGCATATTATAAATCTTCGATCTTGTTTTATTTGTCTTACTTTTTTTCTAATATCGAATAAATTTGAAAATTTCATTTTAAAATGCCTAAAGCAATTAAAAATAATTTTACGAATGTTTACTTTTTAAATTATATTTGTAAAAAATTCCTTCTCTTTAAAATTTTTTCTGAAGGTATC
>JBHLLG010000121.1:0-7610 GCA_048885925.1 Candidatus Hermodarchaeota archaeon | reverse complement strand
AACTCAATTTTAAACCCTTTTATATTAATTCAAAATATTGAACGAAATCTATCCTCTGTTTTTAATCTTAAATCTCCCAATACTTCATTGATTCGAGTTTCAAAATGTTTGAAATATTTGGGCTTTTTCGAAAATATATCATTAAGTGGGTATCTATTGAGAAAATAAATAAGAATTTGATTTAATTGTTGTTTTACTACTGATGCATCAGTTCCCTTTTCTATAATGGCATAAGATAATAAAGGTTGTTTATTATTAAGGTTATCACCAGGTAAGGCGATCATCTCGCAGTAGCACACTAATTTAAAACTCGCGAGACTGATTACATTTATATCATCGCCAAATACCTCCGAGGTGAACGATTCAAGAGCTGATAGAAAACCAGCTCGTAAATTTGGATCTAGAACATTATCTGAGGATTTATAATATTTAATCTCAACTAAATTTTGCATACCTAGATTTATTCCAACTTCAAGAATTGCCATATTAAAAAAGGATTATTATGGTGAATTTAGATTGTTTTCTATTATGATAATAATTTTTATTACTATTTTTTTTTAAGCTTTATTTAATATTATTTTTATTGTTTTTTGAGTAAATTTTACTATTTTCGAACTATCATTCAATAAAAATACAAATTTTAAATCAATTTTTAAGAATAAGTTGAATATTATTGTAACTCTTTCTTTATCTGAAGGTTTTAATCCATTAATTTTAATTGCTTTTTATATGCTATAAAGGTATTATGGAGTAAAAAGTGGACTGTAAGTGGTCCTACACCTCCAGGTGATGGAGAAATTGCACTACATTTATCGATTACATCATCAAAATCAACATCACCACATAATTTTCCCTCAACTCTATTTATACCAACATCAATTATTACTACGCCTTCCTTAATCCTCTCTTTAGTTATAAATTTTGGTTTTCTTACAGCAACTATTAATATATCAGCACTTTTAATGTAGGCATCAATATCTCTAGTAGAAGTATGACATACTGAAATAGTAGCATTCCTCTTTAATAGTAAAAAAATAAGGGGTTTACCTACTAAATTTGACCTATTTATAATAACAACATCTTTACCTTTAAGTTCGATATTATGATTTTCTAAGAGTGCAATTATCCCTTTTGGAGTACATGGAGCTAATTCCTCGTTATAATCAAACAGCCTTCCTCTATTAATTGGATTTAATCCATCAGCATCTTTTAATGGTGAAATTTTCTCTAGAAACTCAGAAACATGTTCTCTTAAATTTTCAGGAAGAGGTAATTGTAATAGAATTCCATGAATAGTAGGGTCTTTATTAAGTTTGTCAATTTCATTCAAAAGTTTTTCTTTTGAAACCTTTTCATCTAATTCGATAATAAGTGAATCAAACCCTACTTCTTGGCTTGTTTTATTCTTTATATTTACATAAATTTTTGAAGCTGCATCTTGTCCTACAAGGATTGTAGCTAATCTTGGTTTAATTCCGGTTTTTTTTACCGTTTTGTTTATTTCTTCCTTTAAAGCAGAATTTAATTTAGTAGCTAATTTTTTTCCATCTAAAATTTTGACATTCATAATTTACTTTAAGTATAATAAGATATAATAAAATTTAATTAAAGATAATTAGTAATATTAATCTGAAATTAAAAGTTCATAAATGGATATTTTTAAAAGAGATAATTATTATATTCTTCTTTTTCGTAAAATGTAGATAATAATAGCAATTATTATTACTATAGATACGAAGATTATACCTAAAATCCAGAAATTAAACTCTACCATCCAAATTTCTTTAGACAAAGAGGATAAAGAAGGATTAAGTATCTTTAGAGTTTCTAAGGCAAAATATGTTGTAACAACAGACGATGATTTTTGTTCAAATCCTTCAGAATTATCTGCAAATCCTCCATCTTGAAAATTTTGACGTGCTAAAATCCACTTTATTGTAGGAGCACTGTTTAGTTCATTAGGTTCTATCATATCAAGCAATTTTACACTAAAATATGTGGAACTTAATAATGCATATATGGTAATACCGTCAGGCAAATATCCGCCGTAATTATTTATATCTGCTTCTTCATCGACATAGAATGATTTAATATAATTTAAAGTAGTATTAAGATTGATAAGATTATTGATATCTTCTCCAATTTCATCTAATAAAAGTAAAGCAAAGTATGTATCTAACAATGTAGAGGATAAAGTATTATTACCACCATATCCACCATCACTATTATTACATGATAATACCCAATTTTTGTGGATTTCTAAATTTTCTACGGGTTTTTCTATTAATGAATAAATTTGAAAAACATAATATGTTGAACTTAAACTCACTAATGTGGAGCTATTAGAATAAGAAAATCCACCACTTAATTGTTCAGTGTCATTTACATATTTATAAATTTTATTAAAGTACGTTGTTTCAATCAAATAATCTGATTCTAAGATATTTAGAGATTTTAGAAGATAATATAAGATATATAAATCTACAACATTATCATCAATCATATTCTTGATATTATTTTCTAAATTATCTTTAAGAGTATCAATATCATTTGGATTTCTTCCATAAAAGTCCAATATGTCTATTGCGTAGGCTGTCGCTTCAAAAGAAATTTCTCCAGTATACTTAAGTGAATTTTTAAATCCTTGACCCTCAATTTCATTATCTAAAATGAAACTAATTAAGTATCCACTTCTAGTTTTAGCTAAAGCATTTGGAATTACACCTATAAAAAGAAAAAAGGTAATCAGTATAACTATAATTTTCTGATATTTGACCTTCAATAAATAAACACTAAATCTAATAGATTCAAAAATTAATTTTTAAAATATATCTTGAAATTAAAAATTAACTATCAACTTGAAGAATTTATAGTAATTTTTCAATTATATAACATCTATTAGGAAATATAAATAAAAAGGAAAGTCAGTGGCTTTTTCACTTAAAGAATCTCACTAATATCTCTGTATAATAGTTCTCGATTTGTTTGAAATTGTTGATAAGTTATAAATAATTGTTGAAACGAGGGTAAACTTCCAAGTATTGCAGCTCCTGTGAAAATAGCAAATTGGAGATTATCAGGTATAAAAAACTTGAGAACCTTACTAGCAGATTCAATCGATTCGGAGAATTCTTTTGCGGGTGTTTTTTCTAACATTTTTTTGGGGAGGCCCCCCGTTTCTAAAGATTCAATTGGTTTTCCACAATAAGGACAAAATAACGAATCTATGTCGATAATGTCTCTCCTACAATGTGGGCATTTTCCTTTATCTTTTTCAATTTTACCAATCTCATCTGTAAGACCGATTTTGATTTCAGGCAATACTAATACTCCACCACATGAAGGACATAATGTTTTTCCATCGCTAAGATCTACAAATGTACCACAATGGGGACACGTATCTTCTTTCTTTTTAGAAATTTCTACAGCTTTCAACTTTATTAATTCATTCTTTACAACAGAAAGAGGAGTAACTGGTTTAGGAATTGAACCTAATTGAGGAAGATTTTGATCCAACTCAGATTCGAAACGTTCTTTAAAACCATTATATGAGAGATTTCCTCCTGAAAAAACTATGTGTGACAAAAGATCATACCAATATAAACTATCAATACTTTGTAAACTAACTATAATTGCTTGAGGAATGTTCATAATATTACTATATCCAAGCATTGCAGGATTAAATAAAACTTCTGGAGCTTGATATAGAATGTAAGTTGGAACATTAATAGTTGAACCATCAGGCATAGGAACACTGAACATTTCACCAACTCTTGGAGGTTCATTTGGATCTAATGCAAAATAACAATTTTTTTCCTTGATTTCTTGTATAATTTCATCAGCAGCACTCGAGGCAATACTAACTCCTTCTCTCATCAAAAGACTTTTCAAATTTTGATTAACATCAATTCCAGCAAGAGCAAGTTTCTGAACTGCATGTTGGACTATTTTTCCGTTTATTATTGGTACTATCCATGTAAGTCCGTCTCCTGACTCGATTACTAATCCTGTTGTTAACCCAACACTAAATAAGGATAACAATGGTGTTGGCATCATAATTAAACTTCTAACTCTATGGGTTTCAAAAAAAAGTCTTGCTATATATTCTTTTGTTTCCCTTTGGATAAAAGGAGACTCACAATAAAAAACTGGATATTGTGAAAGATCCTCAATTCTTAGTAGTGAATAAAAAATGTAATTCAAGATTTCATAATAGCTTTCCCATTCCATAATATCTCCGCGACTTATTGGGTGTTTAATTTTAAGGACACCTCGCATTCGGGATACATCATTTCCTACATATATACTTCTTGCTGTTACATCAACCATCACAGATTTATATTTTTCTGTTCCAGTAATACAAGGAAATACAAATCTAGGTCCTGGTTCTCCTGCAAACCCAATTTTTACATACGCAGAACCAATATCAATTATAATAGGTGTTCCTGGTAATGGTAGCGCCATTTTAAATCATTGATTTAATTTATTATAGTGGTGTTAAATAATTTTGTAAAATTAATAATTTTTATAATTTTTTTATAAACTAAATAAATAAGAATTTAATTATTTTTTCATATATTCAAGAACTTTTTTAAGAATCTCATTGTATAAAACTAATCCTATTAATTCATTATTTTCATTAACTACAGGGAGTCTTTGTACGCCTTTATCAAACATTAGTTCTAAAACATATTTAAGATTATCATCTGGTTTAACAACATAAGGTTCAGAAGTCATCAAATCTTTAACAGTTGTAGTGGGAGATTTTAAATTCATTGCAAACCGAGCAAGGCGAATATCTCTTTGTGTAATTATACCAATAAGTTGTTTATTCCTCGGATCTTTTAACACAGGAAGTCCTCCGATATTTTTCCGTAACATTATAAGTTCAGTTGCGCTGATCTTCTCATTAGGAAACGTAAAGAGAGGATCGCTTATCATAAAATCTGATACTTTTACATTACTTAACTCTTTTAAGCGATCTTCCATGTTTAAGCCCTTATCTAAGAAATTTTTAGAAAGAAAAGCTTACTAAAATCCTAATTGAAAATAATCAATATTGAAATTAAAATATATTTATTAGAGAATTTTCATTGTTTCTTCTAGTTTCTTTTCTATTTTTGATAATTCTTTAAGATAATCTTCATAAATTTTTAAGATATAGAGACCCCAGTTATTTAATCTTACCCATCCACCTCCACCACGACCTCCCTTACCAGTTATTACTATAGGTGTACCAGTCCTCTTCTCAATCCTTTTCAAAATATTCCAAGCATATTTATAAGAATACCCACATTCTTTAGCAGCTTGAGTTAAAGATCCTTCTTTGTTTTTTTTAATGTTTTTTAGCAATTTTGCCCATCCACTACCCAATATACTCTTATTCTCGAATTCCAACCAGAATTTAATACCAAAGTTTATTTTTGACTTTAATTCTTCCATATCGGGTTGATTTTCCATACTATTATAATGTATATTTTGTTTATTTAATAATTTTATATTTTGGAAAAGAAAAACATTAAAGTTAAGCTTTTTTTTTCTTTGTATTAGTACTGAATTAAGATAAACACCATGTTTTTTTCTAGTGGAGAATCTGAGAAAAGAGGTAAAGAGGTTATAAAGAATCTTTACTATTTTTCAGAAAGCCAAATGTTAGATTGTAATCAATATATAATAGAGGATATAAATACGGGGGAATTAACCTTGTTTGATACAGGCAATGGTATTTCTCTTAAAGGTTTATTCAAGGGAATGAATAAATACAATCTTGAATTTCGTAACATTACCAAGGTTTTATTAACTCACGAACATGTAGATCACGTTTTAGGTTTATATCCTTTAATAAAAGCGTTAAAAGATGATCCTCCTGAACTTTACGGTTATGGTGAAACCGCTAAAATTTTAGAAACTGGAAATCAATCTCAAATTTGCCCAGATGTATTAGGAATAAATCTTGAATTATTTGGAATTGAAATTTTCCCTTTAAAAATTAACAACTTGTTAAATTTAAAGAATATTACAGTTTCTTCAGAATTTACTTTTCAAATTCATTATACACCTGGACACTCATTAGGATCAATTTGTTATTATGAACCTGATAAAAAGATATTAATTCCTGGAGATCTAGTTTTTACAGGAGGAAATTTTGGGAGATATGATTTCCCAGGAGGCTCATTGACCAAATTAATTGAATCAATTAAACATGTGAGTAATCTAGACGTAAAATATTTACTTCCCGGTCATATGGGAATTAGTGAACAGGGTAATCAACAAATCTTATTATCTTATAGAATGATTCAATCAATTAGTTCATTTTACTAGTTTACCAAAAAAAGTGAGGTACCGGTAATTTTATATCCCTCTTAATCTATTAAATCGTAATAATATTTTTTTTATTCATGGAATTTAATAACATTTTAAGAAATCCTAATATCTTTTGAATTGTAAGAAGAGATTTTGATTATAATGAACGAGCAAAAAGAAAATCAAAAAGTTCATTTAAAAAAAGATGAGATTATTTTAAGATCTTTTCCCAAAGCGATATTTTTTACACCTTTATTCGCCCTTTCAATTGCTTTTTGGATAATTCAAGCATTCCTTCCAGAGATGAATCCATGGCTAGGAGCAATTTGGATTATCATATTTTTCTCAAATTTTTTTGTATCATCATTAGATTTTCCTTCTACTAAATTCCTTTTTGTTATATTGGTAACTCTTATTGTTGTTTTACTTCTAATATTTCTTGGTTTATTTCCTACTTTGCAACAAGTTGGTATTATAGGTGAAAATTTAAATCTTGGATTACCAGCTGAATTTTATATGATGATGACACTGATTTTAGGTATAATCTTAGGTTTAGTTGTTCTTATATCAAGGTTTGATTATTATCGCATTGAAAAAAACGAAATAATTCATAAGAAGGGAATGTTCACAATACAAACTGAAAGATTTCCAGTAAGAGGTTTACGTGTGAAAAAAGAAATTCCAGATTTATTTGAATACATAATGTTCAGAGCAGGTTCTTTAACACTAATATTAACTAAAGGGAATATAGTACATTTGAATACTGTTCCTAATGTTGATAAAAAAGTAAAACAAATTGATTTTCTCCTTAGTAGTCTTCAAGTTATAATGGAACAATAAAGGATTAAGTAAAATAAGACATTTATAGAAAAATATGGTTATTTTTTTTACACTCTTTTTTCAAAAGTTTATGCAGATTAAGCGAAGAATAAAATTAGTTTAATCAACTATTAAGTTATTTCTAAAAGATACTAATATTTAAATAACACATTGTTCTATTATTTTAATAATTCTCTTTATAATAAAAAAAATTAAATTAAAAAGGTTAGTGGAAAGGTTATGTCCCAAAAAACTGTAAAGTATCCTCAAGAAATCTTTATAAGATCTTATCCAAAAGTAATCTTCTTTTGGCCTTTATTGATCACAAGTGCTATTTTGTGGTTGATTCAAGCTATTGTTGGTGATCCGATCTCTGTATTAGGATATATTTGGTTTATAGTATTCTTTACAAACATATTCGTGAGTGCTTTTGATTTTTCCTCAACAAAATTCTTTGTACTAATATTAGCTATAGTTATTATCCTCCT
>JBHLLG010000120.1:0-7863 GCA_048885925.1 Candidatus Hermodarchaeota archaeon | reverse complement strand
TTAAATTTAGGGTATATTGAAACTTCCGCCCTAAAAGGAGAAAATGTAAATTACGCTTTTTCTACAATAGCTGATTTATTGTATAAATCAAGAATCTAAATTTTATATTTGTTATTTTTAAATTTAAATTTTAGTCTTAATTTGTTGCAAGATCACTAAATAACTATATATATTTAGTGATAAAAAGTAGTTTTCTTAACAATATTCTAAAATTTTTACTTATTTCATTTCAAAATAATATCTTGATATGTAGAATTTAGCGTGAAAGTGTAATTTCACGAAATTCTAATTAAAAATAGAAAAAGAGTGAAATTTACAAATTATTATTAATTCTAAGTTTTATAATTTATAAAGATTAAACACATAAAACTGAGTTTTTTTTAAATTATAAAAGCTATTAAGTTCTACGATGACAAAGGAGATAATCAGAGCTATAATATACACAATAATGGATGAACAACTGGGACCGAATCCTCTGATATGGGATCCAATCGATTTATCAGAAGATATTCGCATGGCAGTTGGTATTAAATCAATTACAATGTTATCAACTGATCGGGGAGTCATACCGAGGTCCACAGTTATAATGCCTTTTTCTAACTTAAATTTGAAAGGAATAATTAAATATAATGAAAGGAGAGACGATACTTATCGTGGAAATGCTACAGTATCTTCAATTGCTTTATTATTTGATGAAGCATACGATACGATTTTCTATAAGTATTTAGATTATTTTGAATCAAGTTTTTCTAGAAGTGCTCAAAAGATAATTGAATTAGAAAATAAGAAGGCAAAAAGTGATGAAATATACATTGAATTGACCTCACTCCGAAATAACATCTCAGAAATATTAAATGATCTTTATGAGAAAGAAAAATCCTCATCGAAGATGGAAGCATTTCCAGAAGAACAGATCGAAGAAGTAAAAAAACTTAAGTACAGTTTCAAGATAGTTATTTGTGGAGATCCTGGAGTTGGAAAGACATCAACAATACTGAGATTTACGGACGACGCTTTTACCAGAACATATATTCCAACCTTAGGAGTGAATATTTCAGAAAAAAATATAAAGATTGATAAGATCTACGTAAAATTAATTTTATGGGATATTGCCGGACAAATAAAATTTGAAGCGATGCGTCGACATTTCTATATAGGATCTGAAGCTATAATACTTATATTTGATTTATCAAATCGTAAAACCTTTGAAAATATAACCAATTGGTTTAAGGATATAAGAAATTATACAAAAAGTGAATCTGATTTAGTAGGTTTTATTTTAGGGAATAAAGAAGATTTAATTAATGATAGAACGGTAAACCATGAAGAAGCATATAAAGTCGCTCAAGACCTTAATCTTGAATACATTGAAACTTCTGCTTTGACAGGAAAAAATGTGGAAGAAAGTTTTTATAGAGTAGCTGAAAAATTAATAAATTCAAAAAAATAAAAAGAAATTTGTAAGAAGTATGAATATAGAAGAAATTTTTAATAAAAGAAGAACAATCAGAAGATTTAGACAAGATGCTATTTCAATTGATAAATTAAAGAAATTAATTGATTTTGCGCGAGTTGCCCCTATGGCTAAAAATGTACAAGCCCTTGAATTTATCATCGTTCATAATCCTAGCTATAGAGAAAAACTATTTTCTTTAATAAAATGGGCTTCTTCTCTTCCTGAAGAACAAAGAACTCCGGAAAAAGGAAGAGAACCTACAGCATATATAATAGTTCTTGTAAACACCAAAATAAAAAATGCATATGTTGATTTTGATGTTGGTGCTGCTGTTGAAAACATTTTACTCGGTGCTGTCAGTTTTGGGATTGGAAGTTGTTGGATGGGTAATATCAATGCAAAAAGAATTAGAGAATTATTAAACATTCCTGAATATTACGATATAAAACATGTTATTAGTCTAGGATATCCAGATGAAGAATCTGTTATGGAACCTTATGAAGATTCATTTCGGTATTGGAAAGATAATAAAGGGCAGATGCATGTTCCTAAACGTAGTTTGAATGATATCATCTTAAAAATTTTCTAAAAAATCTGAAACTAAATTAAAGCCGCCATATCTTTGCAAGACTCAGCAATTCTTATCATATCTTTAATTTTATCTATATCATCATAATCTAATGTGCTCATTAAAGTATTTGCTTTTTTCACCAATTTATCTTTTTTTAACCATACTTTGTGAGCTAATTCTAATTTTTTATTCAAATATGCTTCTAATACTTCATTAAAATAATTTTGTATCTCAAAAAAGAAATCCATCACATTTTCACTGAGCTTCAAATCTCTTAAGGTTTTACCTATTTCTTCAATTTTTTCACAAAAAATCCTAAAATCCATAGCTTCAAGTGGAGTAAAATCTTGATCTTCTGAGACATACACTCCTGTTCTAAGATAAGTTCTAATATGTGTAACTAATATAAAATAAAACTTCCTTAATTGAGAAAAGTTATATTTCAAGTCTTCTGCCAGCCCTTTTGTAATATTATCAAACATATCTGCTATTAGATATAATAATCTTTGTATTAACTTTCTTGTTGGAATCTTTTTATAACCGAAATTCTGAATCACAATTCTCTGAGTCGTTTCCTCGGTAATTTCTGTGTTAGGTAAACCATTGACAAACCATCTAATCTCGTCTTTTAAATTTTTATCCATCTCTTTATCTGATAATACCACTAAATTTGTTTGTCCTGATAAACAATGCTTTACGATTTCTCTTGCAATGTATGGGCTTGATTCTAATATCAACTCATCTTTCGAATCTACTTCCTGTTGTAACTGTTTTGGTAAAATTTGTAATGATCCATCACTTCGAATGTCAATTGATAAGGTCGATTCCTTATTTAATTTAAAGTTTTTAATCCATTTTTTTGGTAAACTTATTACATATGAACCGCCTAAAGCTTGCAATTTTCTAAAATTTCGCTCCATAATAATTAGTAATATAATATTATATATAAACTTTTTTTACTGTATATACATAGTATATATTATTAATACACAATGTATATATATGTTTATATTTCTATTTATAATTAATAAAATAAAAATTAAATGGAGGAAATAAAAATGACTGAAAGTAAAAAAATGATAACCCCCCTATTAAAGGAGTTCCCAAAATATAAAATACTAGATGAAAAAGAAACAATAACAAAAAAAGAAGTAAAAGTAGTAGCTTTTTTAAAACATGAGATTGATCCAGTACAAAAGAAAAGAGATGAGAAAAACTGGAAAGAATCAATGGGAAATTATCTTTTAAATCCTAAAAAATTTAAATTTGGACTAAAAGATTTGAAATAATAGATTTAATTTTTTTTATTCTTTTATTTTTAATATTACTAATTATTAAGTAAAGTTCAATTAAAGAAAACTAATGAATTTTAGAGTTTAATATCATTATTACATGCCCAACATTTTTCTCTTCTCTCTTTCAAGGTGGTAGCGCATTTTAGGCAATAAAAGGTCTCACAATTAGGGCAAATATATACCGCACCAACAATATCACCTCTATGAACAACACACATATATTTTTCTTTTTCTACACCAATTTCTGCTTCGGTTTTCCGTAATTCTTCCATTTCTTCAGCGCTTAATATATGTTCATAAGAAATTTTACTTTCAGACTTTTTTATCTTTTTACCTTTTGCATCAAAAAGTAATTTTTTTTTTCCGATAACTTTTCTATATCTTACTAGCATTCCAGTTCCAACAGTTCCAGAAATTGCGATTATTATAATTGTTATAGTTGAAATTAGCAGGGTGTTGTCTATATCTCCAGAAATATCGAATAATAGAATAGATACATCATTACTAAGACTATTTGCGGTTAATATGTCAATATATCCGTCATTATTTGCATCTCCTAAAAATACACTATACGGCTTTCGTCCAACAGATCTAGTAATTTGTATATCCCAGTTACCTGAATTATTGTTCCAGCATAGAATTGAGACATCATCGCCATTATAATTAGCAGTTACAATGTCATTATACCCATCATTGTTTGCATCCCCTACGAAAACACTGTGAGGAGAATCTCCAACAGTTTTGGTAATTTGTGGTCCCCAATCAACAAGCGTTATGTTCCAACAAAGTATAGAGATATTATTATCATCTCGATTTGCAGTTACGATATCTAAATACCCATCATTATTTGCATCTCCCAAAAAAACACTATGAGGAGAATTTCCAACAGATTTAGTTATTTGAGTGTCCCAATTTGCAAAAACGTTGTTCCAGGTTAAAATTGAGATATTGTTATCATTAAGATTAGAGGTCACTATATCAATATACCCATCATTATTTGCATCTCCTAAGAAAACACTATATGGTCTCCCTCCAACAGATTTAGTAATTTGCGGTTCCCAATCAACAAGAGTTATGTTCCAACAGAGTATTGAGATATTATTATCTTCTCGATTTGTAGTCACGATGTCGTTTAGCCCATCATTGTTTGCATCTCCTATAGAAAGACTTGTGGGCAAATTCCCTACAGATCTTTCAGTTGGCGTATCCCAATCGGTAATTAATTCGTTCCATATTATTATTGAGACTCCTCCCGTGAAATAATTTACAGTCACAATGTCGTTTTCCCCATCATTATCTGCATCTTCTACAAATATACTTCGAGGATTATCTCCAACATCTCTAGTATCCGCATCCCAATTGCGAGAATTATTGTTCCAGAGTAATATTGAGATATCTTCATCGAAGTTAGCAATTACAACATCATTTGAGCCATCGTTGTTAACATCTGCTATGAAAACACTTTGAGGATAATTTCCAACAGATTTAGTAATCGGGGACTTCCAAGTGAACCCTCCAGATGAAACTTTGGGTAAAGAATCATTAACAGTATGAAACGGAGGAGAAACAACCGTCGAATTGTTTTGTATTGTGATTGAGAAACCTAAAACTAAATTGAATAAGGAGAACCAAAAGATCAATATAAAATTCATTTTTTTTAATTTCATTTTTCTCTAGATTTACAATATATTTATTTTATTTTTAAAATGGTCCCACCCAAGGTGGCAACTCTACAGGTCCGCCATTTGCGATGGAATCTGGGTATAATCCTCCTGATTCAACGCAAAAAGTCAACCCTTGACCTGGGTTTAAAGGGTCTTCTCGCCACTGAGCCCATAAAGTAACTCCATAAGGCCAACCCTCTCTTAAATCGTGACTTTTTGTAAAGGCAGTGTATCCACTAACACCCATTTTTGGGTTGTTTGTGTTAAATTTCTCCAACTCATTAACTAAAACATCGGAATCAAAAGATTGAGAATTATTGATTACATCTCTGCTCAATAAGATAGAATCATAAGCCCCTATTGCCGTGTAAAGCGGGTCATGACTCCACATCGAGACATATCTATCCCAAAATTCGATTGTTAATTCAGTTTTATTAGTTCTGACTGTTGATATCATGATAGTCTCGTATTCACATGCCCCACCGGTGTCATTCCAATAGCTTGGAATCTGTGCCATAACGTCTATACCAACTAATGCAAAATTTGGTTGAATAACGGTGTATTGAGTACTCATAGTAATTCCACCTTGTTGAGAGATTAAGGGAATTACTAATTGGGCTCCAGCTCCCCATAAAGTATTCAAGTGGGCACCTATTTGGGCTGGTGACAGAGAATCTTCAAGGGAAAAAGGGACATCTAGACCACCAATAATTGGATCAAATCCATAATATGGTAAATAATCTTTTAGAACTTTCACCATACCCTTCGTCCAAGTTAGATCCTCATAGAGAATACCAATTCTCGTTGCATTCAAGTATCCTCCAATGTATACTATAAAGCCAATAGTTTCGACTGCTAAGGAACTTGCGTTGAGAGGCATAACCCTAAAGAAATATTTATATCTCTCATACCAATCCTGGACCTTATGACAATATATATCAGTTGTAAAACCACAACCAAGAAAGATTATTTGATTATCCATTAATATTTCTTGATATGCGATCACTGCTTCAGATTTGAATCCGCCAAGAGCGAATTGAATACCTTTATCGTAGACTAGTCTCTCTGCTGCAGCGACTCCTTCAGTTGTGACAAAATCAATATCGACTTCATTAGTATCTTCGTATGTAAGAGCAAAATAATATGTTGTACCGTTGACTACAATACCCCCCGCTTGATTAATCTCGTAAGCAGCCATATAAGCACCTTCCCAGCATCCATCACCTGTTATTTCACCAATATCGCCGATGACTCCGAATTTAATCATTTGAGATTCTGTTATATTAGCCGGGGCTCCGGGAATTACCCAATAATTTGTTTCAGGAGCAGTTTTAGATAATATTTGGAAAAGAAAAGCTCCAATTCCAATACCAGAACCTACTATAGCAACAATAACAAAGGCCAACACTTTTTTCTTTGAAATTTTCATTTTGGTTCATTACTTTTTCTTAGTCTTCAAAATTACTATAATGTTGGAAAATTTTTTCGCAAATAATTTTAAAATACAATAATTTATAACTATTTCGCAATATTTCTTTTACAGATTAAGGACAATACAGAAAAGAAGTTAAAACGAGATAAAATAGATTTAAAAAAGGAGAAATATTAAATTCTTATACTCTAAGCAATATAATAGAATTCAAAAAGTATTTTAGTATAGTTGAGAATAAATCAATTATAAAATAAAAAAAGTGTATAAGTAATGAGAATCTCAGTTGAAGTTTGGATTAAAAAACTTGAAGTAATCCAAAAATCTAATTTTTTTATACTTATTCTAATTAAATAACTTTTTATATAATTTTGTTTAATTTTAATATATCCAATTTTAGAATTATTATTTGATATTAATTTCTATTAAGGTATAAATTAGCAGGGGTGCAATTTTAAAATGCTTTCTGATGTAGGTTGGTTGAATGTTATTTCCACTATAGGTATTCTTATAGTTGGTTGCTCTTTTGGATTATATTTTATATATCAAGCTAGAAAAACAAAAACCAAACTTCTCTTTTTTATGGGATTAGCAATTTTTTTTAATGGATTATGGTATTGGGGGAATGTTTGGGAATCTTTTTCGCTTCTGATAACAGGAAAAAATTTTGATAATACATATGGGATAATGATACCATACGAATTACAAGCCATTATGAGTTATATGTGGGTATCTATAAGCTCTCTTTTTTATGGATATGTAGCTGCTTCAATTATTATTCCGAAAATAAAATGGTATATTATGGGTTTTATATTGTTCATGCTTGTTGCTTGGGAATTAGTACTCTTTTTAAATCCCTTAGGTTCTTTATCAATATACTTACCTCCAGAACCAAATACCGACTTAGTTGACGAAGATCTTATTTTTGGCACCCCATTATCTATGCTAGTGAATATCTGGTTACTCTTCGCTATACTTTTTATGGGAGTTGGTTATTTAATAAAGGGGATTAAATCTAAGGATATACTTAGAAAAAACTATGTATATTTATCGATGGGTAATTTTTTATCATCATTTTTCGCAATGTTAGAAGGTTTCGGTGCTACTGGTGTTACTTTATTTTTTACTAGAGCAGGATTCATAGTTATTTTTTGGCTTTATTATTTAGGTTTGAGGGAAGAACAAGTTGAATATGAATTAATTTCTACTGAAAAAGAGAGTAAAATTGAAGATTCATTATTTAGGATTAGAAAAAGACCTGCTCGGATCACAGAAGAGGAAGTTACTTATTATAAGGAGCAAAAAATTTGTTTAGTGTGTAAAGGAGGAGTTGGAGGATTTAATACATATATTTGCACTGGGTGTGATGCCTTATACTGTGAAAACTGTGCACGTGCTTTATCCAATGCAGAAAATGCTTGCTGGGTGTGTAATGAACCAATTGATAA
>JBHLLG010000119.1:0-7889 GCA_048885925.1 Candidatus Hermodarchaeota archaeon | reverse complement strand
CACGGAAATCAATATCTATTACCATTTTTTGTTAAAAAAGATTCACATCCTCTTTCAATTCAAGGAAATGATGAATTAGCTCTTGCATTTTATCTTTTAACAAAGGAAATGGGGAAAAATGAAAAAATTATTTCTTTTTCAAGACTTCTATGGCCTTTTTTAAGCATTCAAGGAGTTATCAGTACTCATATAATTTTAGATGGATTGAATATATTTAATAATAAAGGTAGGTATTCTAATCCGCCTCGCCAACCTTTAATAGGTCATATTCTTAGGAACATTGAAAATAAGTCTAAAATTGAAATATTAACTACAATTATCGATGTTTTAACGTATAAGGATATTGGAGCGGAGGAAATTGGGGAAGGTGAAGAATCAGAATTTCATACCCTTAAGATAGATGGTTTAATTAACCCTATGTTTCTTCAATCACTACTAAAAATAATTCGACTGATTGAATATAAGCCTATTATGGAATATACTGTGTTAGATACAAATATTTCTACAGAAAATGCTTTAAATATCTCAGAAGAATATCGCCAAATAATTAATACTATGAAAGGGAATTCATTTAGATGGAAAACTCAAATTGAACTTATAGAAAAAGAAGTAAGTAAATGGCTAATTGATCTAAATGTTCAGTTGAAAGATATCGATTCACGTTATTCTAGCCAAATTACTAAAACTTCTTCCTCAATAGATACTTACCAAGTTGATGAAAAAATTAAGCAAGAACAAGATAAAGTAGACCAATGGAATGTAACAGAGAAAAATAGAATTATTGAAAATATAACAACCTTATTTAAGACGTCTGAAAGAAATCTTGAAGAAATATTAAAGAAAAACAAATTCTTTATTAGCACCGATTCTTTAAAAAGCAGAGTTTTTGAAGATATTATCCCTCATTTTGAAAATCATTTTAGCTATTTAAGAGATGAAGGAAGTAAATTCTTAGATTCTCTTGAGATCCTTTACCAAAAATTCAAGGAGTTGAAAGATCGAGGATCTCGAATTGATTTTGAATCAAAACAGAAACTAACAAAAATTAAAGAATCCTTAGAAGAAAAACTAAGAAGTAGAGATCAATTATTAATTGAAGTAGAAAGTGAGAAAAAGGAAAAAATTTCTCAACTACTCAATTTAAAGAATCAAATTGAAGATTTATTCGCAAAAATCAAAGATATAGCTCAATTGAAGTATAATACTTGTTTACAAGAAGCTCAACAATTAATTGGATGGTCTCTCAATGACGATCAATCGGATTTATTCTCAAGACCTATTCAATGGATTTATATGCCGGTATATGCGATGTTTGTTGAAGATGAGGATAATATGGAAGAATTTATGAAAATACTATTACCAGGATATATAAATAACGACCCAAATAATATATATGAAGATATTTCTGAAGCTTTCATTAATTTGAAAGATATTATCAACGATACGGTTGAAAATGATATGGCAAAGAGATCAAATTTCGAGTTTTCATGTGACCAAAAAAATTTGCTTAAAGATCCAAATCTTATAAAGCGAATTCAGCTAGGGCTTTCAAAACTAAGAGAAAAAATGTTATTAAATGATTCTATGGAAAACATAATACGAGAAAATATGAACTTAATATCTTAATCTAAAAAGTAAGAATCATGTCAAAATTAAATTTGGAAAAAAAGAAGAGATTAGATTTAAAGAAAAGGAAAATAAGAGCCTTTTTTTTATCAGTTGAAACAAAAAAGAAAAAGAAGGAAGAAGTTGACAAAGATACAGAGGAACTTTATCAAGACGGCATGGTTTATATCCAATTGAGACTTCCTGTTGAAAAAATTACAAAAGAATTTGAGGACAAACTAAAGGATAAAATTGAACATAACATTATTAAAGCAAAAATACGAGAAGCTACTAAAGAAGATCTAGAGAGTTTAAAAAATATTTACAATCGAGCTTGGCTTACAAGCAATACGCCTTTTAGACCTATTACTAAAACAGATCTTCAAAAAATACTTGATTATCCCGAAACCATCTTTCTTATTGCAAAAGTGTATGGAACTGATGCTGCTTTTCTGCTCCTTGATTTTGAAGGTCAAAATCATGAATATGCAATAATAACTGCTTTAGCAGTTATTCCTAGATTTCAAAGGAAAGGTTTGGGATCAGTCTTGGGAATGGCAAGTTGGCAATTTTTAAAAGAAAAATATCCTAATGTAAAAGAGATTCGCTGTGAAGTATATAAAGACAATTATGTTTCATATTCCTTTATAAAAGGGATTGGATTTGAAGACTTTGGTGAAAAAGTGTATAAGAAGGAAGATTTTGAGATTTTTGATAATGAATAGTATAATTTAGGCTATTCTCCATTTTATTACAATGTGTAATTATTATTTTGATATTTTAATGATGCTAACTTTTTCTCTAATAGTTGAACATTATAATCATCTTCGAGTTCAAGAAAATTTTTCCTTGCTTTTTCGAAATTTAATAGTGCAGAATCAATAACTCCTCTATGTAGATATATATCACCCAATTTTTGAAAAATTAGTGCACATTCTTTAATAGAACCAAGATCTTCATAAATTACTAAAGCTTCTTCAAGTAGATTTATTGCTTGTAAAGGATCTTCTTCAAATTCTAAATAAATTTTTCCTAATTCAAATTTAAGTTCCGCATATTTATAATTATCTCCAAATTTATAAAATATTTCTGATGCAAGATTGTAAAATTCAATGGCTCCTTTTATATCTCCTTTAGAAATATATAGTTCTGCTAAATTTTCTAAGATCTCACCTTCTTTAATACTATCTCCTATTTCGAAAATGCGAATAGATTCTAAACTTTGAAGATATAAATTTTCAGCATTGGTGTAGTTATTCTGGAAACGATATATTTTACCAAGTAAAAATTGACATTCCCATTCTAATTTTGCCCTAATATAGATTGATATTTTTTCTTTTAAACTATTAATTAAATTTAAAGCATTTATTAAGTATTGAAAGGATTCTTGATAATTTTCTCCCATTAAATAATATAATTTTCCATATTTAATTTCCGTTTGAATAATTCCATAAACATCATCACTATTTTTAAAAAATTCGGCATTTTCACTAAGAATTTTTTTAATTCGTTCATAATCTTTCAATAAAAAAAGAATTTCGACTAAATTACTAGAAGTTTTTATCTTTTCAAAAGTAAAATTTTCCTTTTGGGAGAGTTGGAATGCTTTTTGATAGTATTTATAAGATTGTTCTAAATCTTTAATTATGAAATAAACATTTCCAAGGTTGTTTAAAATTTTTATAATTTTGTTATTATCTTTCAATTCTCTAAAAATCTCAAGAGATCTATTAAAATGATAAATAGCTTGATCAAAAAATCCATAATCTTCTTGAATTATTCCTATTTCATTGTGACAAATAGCAATATTTATTAAATCTTTTTCTTCTTCAAAATTTTTTAGAGCTAATTCAAGATTTTTCAAAGCATTTGATAAATCTCTTTTTTTATAGTATAGACTTGATTTTTCTAGTATCAATCCTCCTGGAATCGATTCTCCTAAAACTTCTTTACTTTCTAAGGTTTCATCTATTTCTTTAATTCTTCGTTCAATTTCTTCATCATTAATAATAACATTATTAAAATTCTCGCCATTTTCTTCCTGATTTAAATGTTGTATTTCTTGTCCATCATAAGTTAATTTTAAGTCGTTTCTTAAGCGATGATCTAAATTAGTAATTAAGGGCTTATTACAATTTCTGCAATATGACCAATAAGATTCAATGGGGACATTACAAAAGGGACATTTTTTCATAGGTAAAAATATTGATATTCAAAATGGTCTATTTTAAGATAAAAATGATAACAACTTTATTTATTTTTAATTATTGATTAATTAGAAATTTTACAAGCAGATTATTTATTTGATTCTTTTTATGATTTCTACGGCATCATAAATCTTTTGGATTTCATAATCAGGTTTAATATTTTGTGATCTTGGAGTGGAGGAATCATTAATCCAAATCGTTAGCATTTTACAATTTTTCGCACCCCTAATATCTGTTTCCAATATATCTCCAATATGAATTGCATTTTGAGGTTTACACTCAAACTTATCTAATGCTGTTTTAAACATTAAAGGATTTGGTTTATAAACTCCAGTTTCATCTGAAAAAAGTGTTAATTGGAAATATTTCAGAATATCATACATATTAAATACTTCCTTTATAATCCGTCCAGGCGTGATTCCTGTATTGGAAATTAACCCAATATTGAAATCTGATGAAATTTCTTTCAAAGTTTCCTTTACGCAAGCCTTTAAAGGAGGAGGTGCCTTTAACATTACTTCTTCAAAAGACTTTTCAATATCTTTAATTTGAGACTCAGAACATTTTATATCAAGAACTTGAAATAAATTTGATATTCTCTCATATGTATAAATATGGCGATAGTTTGTTTCTTCTAAATTTAAATCAGAAATGTTAAAGGTGGAAAAAAAAGCATTTTTCATTTTATCAGAAGAAAGAAAAATACCATTTTTTTCTAAAAAATGATTTAATAAATGTAATCTCATATCGGAATAAAATCTGTTGGTGAATATTGTATTCCATAGATCAAAAGTAACTGTTTTAATCATAGGTTATTAATTACATAAAGTAATTTATTTTTTACTTATTATTTAATTGTTACATTTCAAGAAATAATGAAAAATAATTTGAAATATGAAATAATTGATCCATTTTATTTGATTAAACATCTTTATTTATTCTCATTTTTTGTGAATTGTTTAATCTGTGTTTGATCATTCATCCCTAAGGATTTTAATAGAATTTCAAGTTGAATAATGGCATTTTTAGCATTAATTTTCTTTGCTAACCCTGATGCTTTTATAAATTGATTTATTGCTTCCTTTTGTTTTCCAATATGAAATAATACTTCACCAACATAACAAAGACCTTTAATAACTAGTTCTGAATAATTTGCCTCAATTGCAATATTAGTACCTTTTTTAAAATATCTAAGACTTTCTTCTAGATTATTATTTTTCTTTCTAATGATTCCCAAATTAAAATATGCCGTTATAATGCCTTTGTAATCCTTAAGTTCTTTAAATACTTTTAATGATTTTTTATATAGCTCAAAAACAACGTCCCATTTTTCTTTATTTTTATATATATATACTAAGTTTCCTAAGCAATCTAATAAGTTATAAATATCATTATTCTCTGAACAAATTGCACTACACTCTAAAAAGATATCACACGCTTCATCAAATTTATTTATTTTTAAATAAGAATTTCCAATTCCTATTAAACAAGTGATCTGCTCTTGAATTTGGTTTAACAATTTGTAAATGTCATAGGCATTTTCATAGAATTCTATAGATTTCTGATAATCACCTTTTTTGAAATATAAAGTACCTAATAAACCATAAACAGCTGCTTGTCCTAATCTATCTTTTTGTTTTTTAAAGTGGTTTAAGCAGATTAAAAATTTTTCTTCTGAATTTTTATATTGATTTAACTGAAGTTGAATTAAAGCGATATCACTTAATTCTTGTATATAATTGGAATCTTTACCAAATCTTTGTAATTCATTTAGATTTTGCAGCTTTTTCTTTAATAAATCTAGTAACTCTCCTTTTGTTAGATCTATTTCTTTCTCTGTCATAATAATGATACAGAGTAGTTCATTTATATAGACTTATTTTAATAATTCTTCTAATATCTCTGCAGCATTTTTAACATAGTTAAGACATTTTTTTTCAAATAATTCATTCTGAGCAAAATAATCCCTCCCTTCAGAGGTATTAATATCGCAACCAATTAATTCTTTACATAGAACAGAACCATTGATTTCTTCAAATTTATTGGAAAATTCTCTTATAGCCTGATATGTTCTTTCCTTTGCTTCAACATCTCCATTTAATCCCATACCATATCTTAAACCGATGACCATATAAGCTCCGGTCACAGCGCCACATGTTCGACCGAAACGACCCATTCCGCCTCCAAATCCAGTAGCTATTTTTAAAGCTTTATCTTTGTCTAGTCCATATTGAGTGCTATAAGCGCTTAATACTGCTTGAGAACAGTTACAATTACCCTTAAAATATGAAACAGCTTCTTCTATTCTTGACATTTTTTATTCTTTTTTAAATTAATTCTATTTTATTTTTCTTAAAATTCTCCCACTTTAGTGGGATTTATGAAGCTTGAGGATTAAGAAATCTAGATTTAGAAAAGAGGATTGACTATTTAAATGTTTTCATAAAAAATGAAATTTTCATAAATATTAAAAATTATTTGTTCTAATAAGTGTTGAAAATAAAAAACAATAATAATCTTCCTATATAGCTAAGTTTTAACATTTTTGGATTGCTAATAATGGATCACAAAACATTGCTTACTCAGCTATTAATGTCTCAACAATAATTTTACTAGTTGGATCCATAACAATATGACTATCTATATTTAAGTATTATAATATAAATCTATAAGAATTATAAAATTTCATATCTATTATATATTTAGAGATAAAATACGCAAATTATTTAATAAAAATGAAATGTAAATGAAAATTAAAGCAAGATTATTTGATAAACTTGATGAGAACAAAGTTAAGTGTCATGTATGTGCTAATGAATGTAAAATATTCCCAGAAAAAGTAGGAATATGTAGAACAAGGAAAAATTTTAATGGAGAATTATACACCTTAATTTATGGTTCCATGATATCATCTGGCAGTCTAGATCCTATCGAAAAAAAACCACTATATAATTTTTGGCCAGGTGCAACTGCTTATTCCATAGCATCAATTGGTTGTTCATTTAAATGTCAAAATTGCCAGAATTGGTCAATAAGTCAAGCAAATCCTACAGATAACGGAAAAAATGGATTCTTTGATTTAGAAGAATATAAAGGAGGTGGAATATCGTTAGTTGAAATGACACCAGAGCAATTAGAAAAAAAAGTTGTTAAGAGTGGGGCAAAAACTCTTGCTTATACCTACAATGAACCATTAATATGGCACGAATGGATTCTCGACACAGTTCCTCTTCTGAAGAAACATGACATTAAAACAATTTTAGTTACGAATGGATATTCAACTCCAGATGCCGCAAAAGAATTAATTGAAGTTGGTATTGATGCTGCAAATATCGATATTAAAGCAATGTCAGATGATTTTTATAAGAAGATTTGCGGAGTGCCTTCTGTTAAACCTGTTCTAGACACTACAAAATTATTTAAATCTAACGGCATTCATGTAGAAATTACTAATTTAATCATTCCAGATTTGAACGACAGTAAAGAAGATATAAAAATTCTTTGTGAATGGATAATAGAGAATTTAGGCAAAAATACTCCTATTCATTTTTCTGCGTATCATCCTGATTTTAAAATACCTTCAAAGAAGCGAACTCCCTATGAAACATTAGATATGGCATATAACATTGCCAAAAGTACAGGTATTTCTTTCGTTTATGTAGGAAATATTGCACATGAAATGGGAGGTAATACTTATTGTCCAAATTGTAACTATTTATTATTAGAAAGACGAGGGTATAGTTTCAAAAATATTAATGTGGATGTCGATAAAAAATGTCCAAATTGTTCCTATCAATTAAATAAAGACATTATAGGTGAAATCAACAAAAATCCTTCCCATAGATTTTCGTTCTTTTAAATAATATAAAAGATAAAAAAAATTTTTAAAAATTAGAAATAGCCTGAAATTCCAATTCCTACAACTAGTAGTAAAAATCCTTGAATTAGACATACGATAGCAACAATAAAAGCAAAAGGAGGCCATGAGACTACTTTTGAAACACCCATTAATCCACCAATATAGAATTTAACAAGGATTGCTACAACTGCAAAAATGATGATGAATAATATTATAAA
>JBHLLG010000118.1:0-8110 GCA_048885925.1 Candidatus Hermodarchaeota archaeon | reverse complement strand
TAAATTAAAATTTTAATTATAGTAAGAATTAAAATGAAATTATAAAATAATTAATTAATTAAATTTTCAACAATATAAAATGAGAAGAGATTATGAAAACATCAACATTTAATTTTACTGCCTTACCTACAAAAGAATTTAGTACCTTACCTTCAATTGAAATACCTTACTCCACATTACCTATGGATCGTATTGAGATTTTCGTCTATAAATGGGAACCAGATACAAGCCCAAAAGCTGCAGTACAATTTGTTCATGGATTAGCGGAACACGCTAAGAGATATACTGAATTAGCAGAAGCTTTATGCAAAGAAGGGTATATTTGCTATGCAAATGACCAACGAGGTCATGGTTTAACTGCTGGTGATCTAACAGAAGCAACTTTAGAGGGACACGCAGGAGTTTTAGGAGAAAATGGGTGGAGAAGCATAGTAAATGATATTCATCAATTGTCAAATATAATAAAAAAAGAAAATCCTAATATTCCCTTATTTCTAATAGGACATTCTTGGGGTGCTATGCTAGTTCAAGATTACATTCAAGAATGGGGTAATGAAATTAGAGGATGCATTCTAAGTGGTACTAATGGAAAAATAAGAGCATTAGTACTTAAAGCTGGTAAAGTGATTGTTAAAGGTGAGATAAAAAAATTAGGACCAACTGCCCCAAGCCAAAAAATGCATGATATGAATTTTAAGAGTTATAATCATGATTGGCAACTAGAAGAAAGCGCAACTGGATTCGAATGGCTTAGTAGAGACAAATCGGAAGTCCAAAAGTATGTTGATGATCCTTGGTGTGGATTTATTAGTCCTGCAACCTTATGGTTAGAAAATATTAAGGGGAATAAAAAAATATATGATGAAAAAAATGAACAAAAAATCCCTAAAGATTTACCAATTCATTTTATTTCGGGAGCCTTATGTCCTGTAGGAAATAAAACTAAAGGAGTCAAGGCTATGATTGAACGTCTAAAGAAATATGGCCTTACAGAAGTTACTTATAAGTTTTATCCAGATACTCGACATGAACTTTTTCATGAAATTAATCGTGAAGAAGTCTTTAAAGATGTTATTAACTGGCTAGATTCTCACTTATAACTTAATTCTTTTTTAAATTTTTTTAATTTTATTTGTTTAACTCTTTAAATTTCAATAAGAGCTCTTTTTGTTTATCTGATATTTTTTTAGGAATTTCAATATTTACGATTACATATTGATCTCCTCTACCTCTTCCCTGCATATACGAAACTCCACGATTTTTTATTCGAAATTCAGTTCCAGGTTGAGTTCCCTGTGGAATTGTTAATTCCTTTTCTGTTAATTTTTCGTTTTTATAATCTAAAGTTGGAACAGTAATTTTTCCTCCAATTATGGCAGTTACAATATCTACATTAATTGGGGTATACAGATCATTACCGCGTCGTATAAAATTTTCATTCTCAGATATTCTGATTCCTAAGTATAGATCACCTGGTATGGCATTTACGGAAGGAACATGCCCAGCTCCTTGAACTTTCAAATGAACTCCATCTTCAATTCCTGGAGGAATATTAACATGAATCATCTTACTTTCAGGAACTACTTTTCTCCCACTACATGTTTTACATACTTTATCAAATACTTTTCCTGTACCATTACAAGTGTAACAATCAGATTCACGGATTATTGTACCGAATCCAGTTTGAGACATTTTTCTGATCCGTCCTGCTCCTTGACACTCGGGACAAGTTTTTATACTTGATGGATCTTCAGCACCACTACCCTCGCAATCGTCACATGGTGTATACCTTTCAATAGGAATGTCTTTCTTTACTCCAAACATCGCCTCTTCAAAAGTAATTTCAATATGATCTTCCAAGTCCTGTCCTACTTCTCTACGAGGTGCACTTCTCCTTCTTGCTCTTGATCCAAAACCTCCAAACCCAAAATCATCAAATCCCCCAAAAGAACCAAATCCCCCAAAAATACTTTTGAACAATTCATCTATTCCTGGAATTCCGCCGCTGAAAAAGTCACTCATGTCAATTTGTACTCCACTATGACCAAAACGATCATAATTTTGCCTTTTTTGTTCATCACTTAAAACTTCATATGCTTCTTGAAGCTCAATAAACTTTTCTTTAGCTTGTGGATCAGTTTTATTCAGATCTGGATGGAGTTTTCTGGCTAAACGTCTATAGGCAAGTTTAATGTCGTTTAAACTAGCATCTTTACTCACACCAAGAACCTCGTAGTAATCTCTTTTCTTAGAGCTCATGTTATCTTAGTCCCTTAGTATAATGAATTATGTTTAAAACTCAAGTATTTAAAATTGTTTATGAAATTTAATTTTTTAGGTAATTAGGTTTTAACTAAATGATTATAAGAAATCTTAATAAATTTAAAGACTTCTTAAATAAAATGATACTTTCTATAGATTTTGTTTTATTTATAATATAAAAGAGGATGAATAATTTCTTTTACTTCAAAATATAACAAATCTCATGATAAATAAAGAAAGTATAGAATTAATGAATAAAATTTCTTTTTCTTTCTTGTATGTAATATGTATTTTGGATAAATTAATCTTTCAATTATTTGATTTAAATGAAAAAGAAGTTGACTTCTTAATTAAGAAATATTATTAGTGAAGCTCATTTTTTCTTTTGGCGATTTAGAAAGATAATAATCTTTACAAAAACCAAGAAATTAATTAAATTTAAAGTCATAATATTAAGTTTAGTAATTCTATGAGTTAAAACATTTATAAAGTTCTTTTCTTTAATAATAGAATTTAACTTCAAAAAAATAAAAGAAATTAATAGTATACAGCGCAAAGAATATGAGAAATCATCTTTTTAAACATAAAAAATTGCGATCAAATAAGATGTTTTTATTTACCCTATTCATTTTATTCATAGCAACTAATGTCTGTAATATAAAATTTGGAGTTTCTCAAGTACAGACTGACTTAGAGGGTGTTAATGTAAGTGTATATAATGGTGATGGCGCGCTACAAAGTAGTTATATCGCTTTAAGAGAAATGTTTGAGTGGATGAATGCTACTGTAAGTAGTATAAATTGGGATAATATACTCAATGGTAGTTTAAAAGATTGTGATATATTAGTTTATCCCGGAGGAAATACATTTTTATATCAAGCTTCATTAGGGAATGAAGGTATAAAGATTATTAGAAACTTTCTTAGGAATGGTGGTTCATATTTCGGTATCTGTGGCGGTGCTTTGTTTGGAACTGATGGGCTGAACCTTATCGATGGTTATTTTCTGCCTACTACTCCACAAATCCCAGGAGGTACTTATATAATTGAGATGAATGTTAATCAAGAATCAACAGGACCAGATCTTTCAGGTGAACCTGCTTCTTATCAATTACTTTATTGGGAATCACAATATTACCATTCTGAAGACATGTCCAATATTAATCCTATAATGACATATTTGCACAACGATCAACCCGGTATGATTACTTTCAAATATGGAACTGGTACCGTATTTCTAAGTTTCCCCCACCCAGAATATGAAGAAAATAGTGATAGAGATGGAACTTCAGATTTCGATTCTTATAATGATCCAGATTCTGAATGGGATTTATTATTCAAAATCTCGCTTTGGCTTTATTTAAATTCCCCAACAATGCCTAAAGATGTCTGGACTCCACTAATCATTAGTATTTCTATAATAATTCCTGCTGCTACGGTTATTGGTGTTGCTGTATTCATCTTATATCGACGACGTAAGAGATAATTAAATTGCTTTTCATTCTTTTTAAAAAGCAGGAAAACTATAAAAATTAAAAAAGCTATAATGATAAATAAAATACTTTCTTTTCTATAGTTCATCTAAAGCCAAAAAATCTAGTGATTTAAAATTTGGTAAAAGTATTTGGGATAGTTGCGTTGATTTTTGGAATATTTAGTTGGGTAATATGGGGCATAACAATATCTTTCATTTTTATAAAAAATGATGTACATCTTCCCAATCCATTCATTATTTTTTTCTTTGAGATGAGGTGGATAATATCTGCCCTTGCTATTATCTTCGGGATATTTGGAAAAATAGTAGACGAGCCCAAAGAGCTGGCAAAAGCAGGATTACTCCTCGGGATTATTAGCATAGCATTAAGCATTCTATTGGAAGGTATAATTTCAAGTATCTTGTTGGAGCTCAAGTTTTATGCAGGTTGACTGAATATAATTTTTCCGAGCAAAATCATGAACCTAAAAACTGAACACAAATTACATTTTTTCAATTAAATACTTTAATTTTTCAAACAGGTTATTTTCGCTAGGAATTTTTAAAATATTTATTGAGTATTTATTAAAATATCGAATACCTTTTAAGGAATTAATTAATCCTAGTGAGATTCCATAGGTTTTCTGTTTTGCATTATGACGAGCTATAGCTCCAATATTACTATACAAAGATATATCATATTTTCTTGAATACTTAAAAATGACTTTTTTATTAGTAAAAATATAAATTTCATGTTTTGGAGTTTTTTTAGGTATATAATATAACATTATCTTCTCATCAGAGTCTAAGTAGTTTTGAATCTCTTGATAAATATCATTATATGAAGATTTGAAATCAATTTCCATCCCTTTAAATTCTTTTTCAAAATCCTTATATTTTGGAGTTTGATCAATTATTTTTGTTTCAATACTCAAATCTTTCAACTGATCCATTGTAAAAAAATATCCATTTTTTGCTTTCCACACAAAAAAATAACAATAAAAATATTCATATAAATCAGTAAAATTACTTAATGGCCCAAATTCGAGGTTAATATCTGAACTGTTTAAGAAAATGTTAATTTCATCGAATTTTTCATCCCACCTTCTCTTTTTCAAATCTGATCTTTTTTTTGAGGTCTCATAATTTAATGAAATTGTCTTATCTAATGGCACAATGATTGAAGAACCATTTTTAGAAGATATAACTCTTTCTTTTTCCACGGTGATTGTTTGAATAGGTGATATTTTAAACAAATGAGGAATTCGAAAATTAATCTTCTCCTTAATGTGATTCCATCTTTTTTTAATATCTGTGTACTCAAAAAGAATAGACTCAACGAGATTCTGAAAAGAAGCCATATCGGGAACATTAAACAATGATGTAAAGAAAACATCAGGTATGTTAAAAATAAATTCTACACCACCTATGTATTTTTTATTATACGGATTTATCGCTTTAAAAATAACATAATTTATATCCAATAAATTAATAGTTTCAACCCATTCATTTCTAAACCAAAAATTGTAGGTGTGAATGTAAATTTTCTTATCAGTAATTAGCAAATAACTTTTTTCTTTGGTGGGAGTTTCATTTAAAATTTGATTTGATTGAAAGAGTATTTTTTCATCAATAGAGATATCATTTAATAACATCTGAGGCAATTGAAATTTTCTTTCTTCCTTTTCTGTTAAAATTTTCATCTTCTAGAAAGTGTGACACATCCATTTTTAATAAATTTTTTTATATTTTACTTGAAATTATAATTGAAACTAGGAAATTTTTGTAAACTAATAATAGGAAAGAGATTGAATTACAATAATGAAAAAAATGCAAATAAATATTTTTTTAATATAATGGTCTTAATACACTCAAGGAGCAGAACGAAAAGAAAAAGAAATAAGATTTAACTTTATTATTCAAATATTAAAGAACTACCTGAACAAATCGATGGAAAAGAAATTTGTTTTTGATTAGATACAGTCTTGATGTTTTCGCTTGAATAACAATTCCAGCTATACAAGGCTCGATCATTATTAAACAATACTCCAAATATGTAAATTTTATAGTTAAGGTAATTTATTATAATTCGACATAAGAAAATTATCTATTATAAGCACGTTTTTGAGAGGTTAATACGAAATTTATATTGTTTTAACAATAGATATTAAGTTTAATAAAAGAAATAAAAATAAAAGTTTAGGAAAGTAATGGAATATTTGAAAGAATTGAGATTATTTACAGAATACGCAATTTAGACTCAATCCTCATCCCAATCAACGTCTACTACCTTTTTTTTCTTGTCTTCTTCCTTTTCTTTCTTGTATGTAGCACCACCGGCACCAGTTTCGCCACCCATATCTCCTGGAGGAACACCTCCCATACCACCTGGAGGAACACCACCCATACCACTCGCAGCACGTTGAGCCTGTTCAGCAGCTTGCTGATATACTTGGTCTTGAGCTTGGGTTTGATAAATTCTTTGAGAAAAGCTATACATAGACTTCTGTAAGTTTTCTATTCCTAATTTAATTCGATTAACATCATCGGTCTTGATATCTTCTTCTAATGACTTTATAGCAGCTTCAATTTCTTTCTTTTCATTGTCTTGAATCTTATCCTTATTATCTTCCATCAATTTCCGAGTTTGATAAATCATTGAATCGGCATTATTTTTAGCTTCAACTAATTCTCTAATCTTTTTGTCTTCTTCTTCAAATTGTTCAGCAGTCTGAACTTTTTCTTTTATCTCTTCCGGAGTCAAACCTCTAGCACCTGTCACAGTTATTCCCGTCTCTTTTCCTGTTCCTAAGTCCTTAGCAGTTACATGGACAATCCCATCAGCATCAATAGAGAATTTAACTTCTATTTGTGGAATTCCCCGAGGAGCTGGTGGAATGCCTGTTAAATGAAACATTCCTAAAGAAATATTATCTTTTGCCATTGCTCTTTCTCCTTGAAGTACATTTATCGTAACAGCTGGTTGATTATCTGCGGCTGTACTAAACACTTGACTTTTCTCGGTGGGAATTGTACTGTTTCGTTCAATTAATTTAGTGAAGACCCCACCCAAAGTCTCAACTCCTAAAGACAATGGAGTCACATCAAGGAGTAATAGATCCTCAACATCTCCGGCAATTACACCACCTTGTATTGATGCTCCAATAGCTACACATTCCATAGGGTCAACTGAATGCTCAGGCTCCTTTCCTCCAAAGAATTTCTTGAACCTTTGCTGGACAGAAGGCATCCTTGTTGGGCCCCCTACTAATATAACTTTATCAATATTATTAGGTGCTAATTTTGCGTCTGAAATTGCTCTTTGCATAATTGGATCAAGTCGTCTGAGAGTTGGTTCGATTAAAGACTCTAATTTTGCTCTTGTAAGTTCCATGGTTAAATGAACAGGATTTCCTCCTTTTTGCGAAATGTAGGGTAAATTTATAGTTGTTGTTAAAGCTGTGGATAATTCTATCTTAGCTTTTTCACCTGCGTCTTTGATTCTTATCCATGCTTTACTATCGCCTTTTAAATCAATTCCTTCTTTCTTTTTAAACTCCTCAGTGACCCAATCAATTATCTGATTATCCATATCAGTTCCGCCCAATTGGGTGTCACCTGCTGTGGAAAGGACCTCAACGACGCCCTCCCCGTATTCCATGATTGTAATGTCAAAAGTACCACCACCCAAGTCTAATACGCAAATTTTCAATAATTTATCTTTAGTATCTTTATCTAACCCATAAGCTAGACATGCAGCTGTGGGTTCGTTAATCATTCTTACAACTTCTAAACCAGCTATTTCTCCAGCATTTTTAGTAGCAGTTCTTTGGGCATCATTAAAATATGCAGGAACAGTTATTACTGCCTTTTTGACATCTTCTCCTAAATATGCTGATGCATCAGTTTTAATTTTCTTCAATATCATTGCGCTTATTTCCTCTGGTGAAAACTCCTGCATTTTATCCCCAACTTTCAGTTTGGCTTTGTAAGAGGTTCCCATCTTCCGTTTAATCGCAGTGACAGTACCATCTGGGTTTGAAACTGCTTGACGACGAGCAGGTTCACCTACAATTTTACGCCCACTTTCATCAAATGCTACATAAGAGGGAAATGCTTTACCTCCGAGTGTTCTTCCTTCTGCAGCAGGAACGATCTCCGGTTTACCTGTACCAGTTAGAACTGCGCAAGCACTATTTGATGTTCCGAGGTCTATCCCAATGATTTTTTCTTTCCGTTTTGGTTTTTCAGATTTTTCTTCACTCATAGTTATATCATCTTATTTTTTTGGATTAATTAGTATTAAAATATTATTTTTCAATGGTTTTCTAGAATTTAATAATTTAATTATTTTAAATTGTAAATTTATTCGTGC
>JBHLLG010000117.1:0-8138 GCA_048885925.1 Candidatus Hermodarchaeota archaeon | reverse complement strand
AGAGTGATTTCTGTTACAGATTGTATTTGCCGTAAAGAAGCCAGATTGAATGGAGAAGGATGTGATCATCCTATTGAAACTTGTCTTAGTTTTGGAGTTGCTGCCGAATATTATATTGAAAACGGTATTGGACGGGAAATATCTGCTGATGAAGCGATAAGAATCATTGAGGAAGCAGATAAGTCCGGATTGGTACACGCAGGAGCTAATTCTAAACATCTATCAAATATTTGTAATTGTTGTCCTTGCTGTTGTGCATCAATGAAAGGGATTGTTAAAAAAGGATTTGATAAGCATAAATTTATGAATGCTATGTTTGAATCGTCTATAGATGAAGAAATCTGTATTAATTGTGGAACCTGTGTTGAACGTTGTCCTGTTGGAGCAATAGAAATGAATGATACCACTGTTGTATCAAGGGAAAAATGTCTTGGATGTGGGTTATGCGCTACAACTTGCCCTGAAGAAGCTATAACTTTACACTTGAGAGAAAATGGAGAAGAACCTTTCAATAGAGTTATGGAGATGAATTTAGCAATACTTGAGGGAAAAAGAAAAAATACTAAATTTCTTCCATAAGCTTTTTGCCACATTCTTCGCAAAAAATTTGTTCTTTACTTTGAATTCGTGTTCCACAATTTTTACAATGCGTTAATCTTTCTCTCAATTGATCTTTTGCTTCCTTTATTTCTTTAGCTCTTCTAGATTTGACATATTCTTCATAATCTTCTTTTGGAAAAAGTTCTTTTTTAAGTGAGGTGATGGTATCATTTAACCAGACCAAAAAAATATATTTTTCAGTGTCTTCAATAGTTCTAAAAGATTTAAAATTTTCAATTTTTTTATCTGGCATTTCTATGAATTTTTTAGTACCAATTTCCAAGAAAGCATTATAGAATAAAATTCCATCATAAATTAAATGTTTAATTTCTTGATTTTTTTCAACTTCATAGGCTAAATCAAATCCTGTAGCCCCTTCATGTATCATTTTCAATAACCATGTTAAAAAGCTTAATTTTTGAATCTTTTTTTCTTTAAGCTCCTCTTTTAATTTCATATCATCTTCTATTGGGGTCATTCGTTTTCCATGAATTATATTTACTTTTGGCCTTGATTGAAATTCTTCTCCTATTCTAAGTTTTTCGTCTAATTTTTTAAATTTCTCTTCTAAATTCATTGTGACAAATTCAGTTAGTAATATGAATAAAGATCGATTTTAATTTAAGAATTTTTCCCTAAGAAAGAAAAGAGAAAATTATGTATAAAAGTTTTTCTAAGGATGACTAAAGCGTTATAATAAGGACTCTCTGCTCAAACGTAGTAGATTTCTATTAGTCGTACAAATGTTATTTTTTTTACTCTAAGTCCTAAAAAATTTTAATTTTAATTCCATAATCATTAAATTATAATTTATATACTAGATTATCTTATTTTCATTATATATTTTTTAATAGAAATCTAATAAAAGCTAGATTATGGAAGATGAAGAGCAAATTAAAAATTTTAAAAAGAAATAGGGTAAATTTTTTCCTTCTCTCTCTTTTTTTATTGCTTTCAATCATAATTGTAAACTATAATTTTCATTTGTCTTATATTATAAGCACTAGTCAAGATAGAAAGAATATTGATATCAATAAAACTCAAAAAAGTGTCTTTATCAGCAATAGTTATCAATCTGTTGATCCTATTAATATCTCATCATGGAGTGATTGGGCTCTTTATGATTTTATTAGTGGAAATGGTACAGAATCTAATCCATTTATTATAGAAAATATTGAAATTAAGGGTGATGGTATCAAAACGATACAATCAGGCAACAATACATTACTTGACACCTCAAAGTTTGGAATTTTCATTAATGCCAATGGTTCGTTTCTTATTCGTAATTGTACAATTTCACACACCTCCATCGGGATTTATTTATCTATTGGTATATCGCCAGGAGTATATCCAATTTCAGACATTGAAATTGGTGATTGTAGTGTCGGTATATATAACAGATGGCAACATGTTAAAGTAAATATCTCCAATTGTTTTATTCATAATTGTAATATGATATCAGTGAAAGCTAAATTTGATTTGACTAATTTTTTAAATTATGGAGGAATCGGCATGTGGATTAGATCAGGGGGAGGTACTATTGAAAATTGCCGCATTGAAAATTGTTCTTTTGGGATGACGGCGGGATTGTTACAAAAGTTTCACAATAATGAATTAATAAATTGTGGATTTATCCCAGATTACGATTTTATGTTCTATATGGATTATGATTCCAGTAATACGGTCAATGGTAAACCAATAGGGATATTCGGGAGTTATTGGGGAGATGATAATTTAGTATTTACGCAAAGCGATGCATTGCAATATGGTCAATTAATTTTTGCAGTTTGCAATAACCTAACTCTTTCAAATATTCGTATCACTGAATGTTGTAGCATTGGTATTCAAGTAATCTCTTTAGGCATGAACCAAACGACATATCTGAATAATATAATATGTGAAAACCAGGAACTGGGACTTTATTTCTATGGAAGGAACATTATTGCCAACAATCTATATGCTAAAAACTGTAAAGCGGGATTCTATTTTAATGATATAAAGAATAGTAAATTTACAAAGATTATGACAGATAATACTGATATACCTATTTATGCGATAACAACAATCAATAATTTAACAATTGAAATTGAACAATCTACAAGATTATATTTAATTGATCCATATGCGTGGTATGGAGATAAGGTCCATGTTGAATCTTCAGATAGTTCATTTAATATATCTATGTCTTATATTACGGAATTAGGAGTTCAAGGCTATTGTATTCAATTTAACGATATAGAAACGTATCAGGTAAGCCTTACTGTACCGCTTGACATGATTACAGCTAATTTTACGGTTATTTCAGTCCCTCGCTACACTCGACCAGATGGAACTATCGCTATTCCAGGTTACCATTTTTTCTGGGTCTGGAGTGTGATAATAATAGGATTTTTAGTGTTGATTGAATCTTACAGAAGGTTTTACCGAAAGTAATATTTTAAGGTTTTTTTTTGATTTATATCTTGATACTTTTTCTTTTTATCATTAAAAGAAATACTGATTGGATTAAAAGCAAAATTGACAAAAAGGTATTCACCATACTTATTTGGGATAAAATAAAGGAAAAGTACGAAATTTCCATAAAAATAGATTAAACAGTAAAATTTTTATTTAAAATTAATGCATTAAGCATGATCTCTATTCAATAATGTTAAATAAATGGATGTATAATTATGATTAAATCATAAATCGATTTTGTTTTAAAAAATAAAAGGTAATTAAACTGAAGTTTATTGATTTAAGTATTCCAATTATAAATCCTGAGGAAGCGGTATTTGATCCTCCTTTAACACAGCCTAAAATTGAGTATACTTCACATGATGAGGGTGCTCTTCAAATGGGTTTTGTGTTTCCTAGATTAAAACCAGAAAAGCACTTACCAAATGGAAAAGGATGGGCTGTAGAAACTATAACATTAGGGACGCATAGTGGAACACACATGGATGCACCCTGGCATTTTGCTCCAGTTCAAGATAGAGAATTTGAACAAAAAAAAGCATTAACTATAGATGAATTTCCATTAGAATGGGGGATAGGTCCACTAATTGTGTTGGATTGTACTAATTATGAAGAAGGATATGTTATGACTCCCGATGATGTCAATAATAAATTAAATGAAATTGGACATAAATTACAAGAAGGCGATATTTTATGTATCCATACAAATGCTCCAACGTACTATGGCACAAATAAATATGTAAATCATGGAGTTGGTGTTGGAAAAGAAACAACATTACACATTATTAGACAAGGAGTTCATGTGGTTGGGATTGATGCCTGGTCATGGGATGCTCCTTTTTCAATTACAGCGAAAAAATGGAAATTATCTCTAAAAGAAAAAGCTCCAGACACTTCAATAATATGGGAGGGTCATTTTGCAGGAATTGAACAAGGATATTTTCAAATGGAAAAAATGATAAACTTAGATAAGGTTCCGTCGGTAGGAGCTACGATTTACTGTTTTCCAATAAAGATTGCTCGAGCTAGTGCTGGTTGGGTCCGTGCTGTGGCAACTATTCCTGAATGATAAAAAGGGGTAAAAAAAATTATTTTTTAATCTTCTTTAAACATCTCTTCTACGAGTTTTGTGTTTTCCTCATCCTTAAATGGGGTAAGTGAACCAGTCCAATCCTTTAATATATCTTTGTATTTTTCTTCAAATTTCTGCACAAATTCTTTTAAGGGCAATCTAACCTCTGAACTCTGAGCTCCTTTTATAAATAATGCTCCGAATATTTTATTACCGTATTCTAAAAGGATGGTGATATCTCCATGGTCTATTTTTTTCAAGGCTTCAGCAGATTTTGTCATTTCTTTGACGAATGATGTAATGGCAGAGAACATACCAGAAACCAATCCCGGATCTTGGGCAGAATCACTTCGAAAAGCATAATCAAAGACACCTCTTCCATCATCATAGATTATATATAGTCCTTGTTTTTCTACTCTCTCAAAATTATATCTAAATTCTGGTTTCCAAATATCGATAAGTTTATTGAAAAAGAGATACTTCAACGTAAAGTAAAATCGTTTTTTCTCGTTTTCATCTTCTGGTTTGAGATCTTCCAACACCTTATGTTCTTCTAAGATCTTTATAAGTTTTTGAATTTCTTCTCTTTCTTGATTAAATTCTTCTTCTAATAATTCTTTCTTTTTCGTTACTAAATATATTTCTTGTTCCTGCATATATTCATCAAAAGAGAGATACTCACTAATAGTTGAAAATACAATTTTTTCTACATACTTATCATCAACAGGGAAATTTTTGCTTAGAAATGATTTTCTGCTATATAAAATGATTAAAATCCAAATAATGATATTGAATATGTATCGGGTATATAGATAAGGAAGTGCTAATGCACCTAAAACTCCAGTCAAATTAGCATTCAGAGCTGCCGTTCTAAGTGTATAGAAATTGAAATCAAAGAGGGGAATTACACTTGTTTGACCAGTGATCCAATATTCCTCAGTAGCAAAATTAATTAAAGGAGGTGCTCCAAGATAGGGGAATAATATCGAGAACATTATTATTATCGGAAAATAAGTAATAAATCCTAAAAATGTGCTTTTGAAATATTTCATGATATACGCTAAAAACCCTGCTATTATTATAATAGGGATAAGTTGGGAGGTGATAAAATTAAAAATTATCATCAGATCGAAAGAAACTGCGTCATTTAGCGTTGGATTTACTGGCGGAACAAATTTGGCAGAATCAATTATATAATCACTATTTTCAAAAAGAAAGAAAAACATAGATTGAAATATTGCCATATTTAAAACTAAAGATATAAGTATTGCAACAAAAGCAATTATTATCCCGTAATAAAAGTTTGTAGTTTTTATACTTTTAACCTTTTGCTTTCTATTTTTCCACCAATCAATCAATTTTATGAATATTAAAACAGAAATTGGCTCAAAAATTTTGAGGAATAAGACAAAAATCAATGAAGCCATTATAAAATAGGCAAAAAAGTATATGATGATTAGAATTGATGATGTATATTGAGCAATGAATAGAATGATTGATAAAATCGAAATTGGAGCGCCTACAGTATATAGACTTTTATAAGTTTGTGTTCTTATATCTTCTCCAAAGTATCTGCCTTTTAAAGCTATTTGTGAACTATTTAACAATTCAATGCTAAAAATAAATATTGCTATATATACAAATAAGATTTCAAGAAACCATCCTAAAGCTGTTTCTCCAGTAATCACAGGGTCACTCTCTAAACCTGAAACTGATAAGATTACTTGCAAAAGGTATAGTGATATAGGTAAAAGAACAATAAGTAATTTTAAAATTTCTTTTTCTCTCGTCCAATCATTTTTCATTAGCTCATTGCGTACTCTCTTTATAGGGCTTTCTGTGATGTGATAAGTAATTTCTTTCAAATTTAATTCTTTTGAACCCTCCTCTTTTCTTAAACGATTCCAAACGTATAATATAGAAATGAAAGGTGCTACAAAAAATATATATGGTAAAGTAACTAATGGATAAAAAGCAAATAATGAAATCAATGATCCAAAATGAGCTATTAAAAACCCAAGACCTTGATTAGCTGTAGTATCTTCTAAACTCTCAGGTTCAATGCCTATTTGGAAAATAATTGGGAGAAACCAGTAAATTATATAGAAAATTAAGATTCCAGTATAGATTCGTAAATATAATTTTCCTAAAAATTTTTTACGTAGGAATAAATAAGGGATAATAAGAATTAAAAGTGGAATAATGTTAAGAATAATAGTCATAGAGAAATCGAGTGCTTCCATTTTTACACACTGTTTATTTTTTAATTTTTTTAGAATTTTATATAAAACAATGTATGCTATTTTAAGTATAATAATTTAGGTATTATTGAATATTTTTAATTTAATATGACGGTTAATAATAAAATAGGAATAATTACTGATAGAGATTTTGCAGTGAAACATATACCACCTTATCCACATCCCCTTTTTTGTTCCTATGAAACACCTTTAAGAATACAATCGGTATTAACTTATTTAGAGAAAAAAGGAATCTTTGAAATTGACAGAATAAAAAAAATTGAACCAAAATTAATTGAGGAATCCGTAATTCATTTGGCTCATACTAAATATTATGTTGATTCTATAAAGCATCTTTCAAGTTTAGGGAATGGGTTATTAAGTGATGAGATATTTCTTACAAAAGACACATTTGAATTAGCTAAAAAGGCAATAGGAGGAACTATTCAAGCAATTGAATATGTTCTAAATAAAAATTTAAATCAAACCATTGCTTTAGTAAGACCTCCTGGTCATCATGCATTACGAGAAAAAGGCTCTGGACTCTGTATTTTTAATAATATAGCAAATTCAATTCTTTTCTTACGAGAAAAACTTCATTATAATAAAAAAATAGCTATTATTGATATTGATAATCACTTTGGTGATGGTTTAGTACAATATTTTTATGAGGATCCTAGTATACTTTATTTTTCTGTACATGAATTTGATTTTATTGAAGGGGATATTGGTTTTATAAATGAATTGGGTGAGGGGGAAGGTGTTGGTACAAGTATCAATTTTCCCTTACCAATGTACTCTACTGATGAAGATTTTTTAGAAATCTTGGATATTTTAGATCCTATTCTTAAACAATTTATGCCAGATCTTATCATTATTGCGGCTGGTTTTGATATGCATTTTACTGATCCTATAGGAAATTGTTTACTAACAACAAAATCCTACTTTAAATTTACTAAACAAATTTTAGAAATTGCTGAAGAAGTATGTGAGGGTAAGTTAAGCTTCATCCTTGAAGGAGGTTATAGTCTAATAGGTTTACCATTTTGTATTCATTCTGTTATTACAGCATTGCTTAAAGAGGAATTTAAACACCCATCCTTTGAATATTTAGATTTTTCAGAGAATTCTAAAAAAATAGAAATAAATAAAATCAAATCTAGTCTAAAAAAGCTTTTAGCCACCTATTGGAATTTATAGATTGCAAAAAGCAAAATTGATCATATAAAATCACTCAGCTTCAAAGCATATCCTTGAACCGTAAAGAGGGCATCTCTGGGTCCAACTTGAGGATTTATATAGCAAACTAATGCACCAGTACCGCCCACTGGAATGGGGCAAATAATAAGGTGCCCTTTATGCATAATATTTGTACCTATTTTTCTTTCATCCGTATTCTCTACAATCATATATTTGATTCCTTGAATAGTTATACTGCTAATTCCTTTTTCACCTAACTCTAGCTTTTGGTTAAGCAATTCATTAATTAACCCTAAATCATTAGCAATATTCCAATTTTCTGTTTGGGTTATTAAATTACCATCTTTACCTATGATAGCCACACCGAAAACATTTTGCTCTTCATTTAATAAACCATCAATAATAGACTCTATTTCTGAAGACATTATATTTTACCAATTTAATTAATTATATTTATATTTATGGAATGATTAGAAAATGTTCTGTTTTCTCCACCAAATATTTATTATTAAATTGTTATAATAACATAAATAAAATCAATCATAAATTTAAATATAATTTAAAAACAA
>JBHLLG010000116.1:0-8177 GCA_048885925.1 Candidatus Hermodarchaeota archaeon | reverse complement strand
ATATTTATCTTTCAAAATTTCATATACTTCTTTTGCTTTTTTCAGTACTAAATCTTCTTTTCCCTTATAAATTATTGGTATAATTATAATTTGAATTGGTGCTAAGTCGAAAGGCAAAACTAATCCTTTATTATCGCCCAAATACGCAATCATTGCACCATAATTTCTACTCTGAGCAGGACCATAACAAGTTTGATAACCAAATTTTTCTTTACTATCAGTATCCACAAATTTTACACTAAATGGCTTTGAAAAATTTTGCCCTAATAAGTGTGTTGAAGGTAATTGTAAGACCTTTCCAGATCCCATTAAAGCATCAGCAGCATATGTATGAACGGCACCTGCAAATTTGTCCCATTCGGGCCTCTGAAAAAAGATGATTGGTATACAACACTCATCTTGAAGAATTTGGTATGTTGTTTCCATATCCTCTTTTACTTGTTCCATGGCATCTTCCATTGTAGCAAATACATTATGTGATTCAATCCAATGAAATTCTCGTCCTCTAAAGAATGGTCTTGTACTCTTACCTTCATATCTCCAAACTTGACATGATAAGTACCTCTTGAATGGTAAATCCTTATAACTTCTTATCCATAAAGCATACATTTGATATAGTGCCGTTTCACTTGTAGGACGTAATGCTAAACGCTCTGGCAATTTTCCAGAACTCCCTGCTTCAGTAACCCAAAATACTTCTGGAGCAAACCCGTCGACATGTTTAGCTTCTAAAAGAAAATTTGATTCTGGAATAAGAGAAGGCATAGTTAATGGGAGATGATTTTTTTTTTCTAGCAGATCCTCGGTTTTTTTATACATTTTTCTAATTGTGATTGTTGCCCATTCTCTATATACAATAAAACCCTTTATATTATATCTAATATCTGCTAATTCTGCTTTATTAATTAGCTCTGTATACCAACCAGAAAAATCTTCTTCTTTTGAAATTGTTATTCCCGTGATAGGAGCCTCGTCTTTCTTTTTTGCCATAGAAAATCATCAAATATAATACTTTAAGGATTAAATATTTTATGAGAAAACAATAGTTTCAATAATTAGAAAAGTCCAAACACTTACTTATTTATTTGGTTCTCCTTTTTTAAATCTTTTAATTCATATAAGACTTTCTCAAGTTCACAATACAATTCCGGGTAGAGTTTAGCAAATAGTCGATACCAATCAATCCCAATCATCCCTCCTGCAATGAAGCAAAGAATTAATCCTATAATAACAATTCTTTCATGAGTAAGATTGAAAAATTCTTCTATTAAGAAATCTGTTCCATGTATAAACATATTTAAAGATATACTACCAAGGATTATTCCAAAAGGATACAATAAAATTCTTGGAGATTTAAAAAATTCTACTGAATCAGGAAAAATTGGATTGAATACAGTAGATGCGCTGTTTTGATTTGTTATATTTCGATTTTTGATAAATCTTAACTTAAACAAATCTCTTCTATCTCTAAAAATCAAAAAACTTCCGCTAAATAAAAATAAAAATAACGTTATCATATCCACTGCTAAAAAGATTCTTAATTTTTTCCTAATAATTTCATATTGGATTAGGAAATAGCGAAGTATCCATAATAAAATAGCAATAACAACGAATAAAACACCTACAAATCCTTCATGGATATGATACTCCTTAAAAATTGTCTTTTTTCGATTTAGATTAGAATTATTTTTGATATATTTGATTATATTTAATGTAAACCCTGGAGATAAAATAGAAAAACATAGAATAATTGCGGAATCTGCTATTGTAGACCAGTTCCAGAAACCAAGCTCAATCTTAAAAATTTCTATTAAATAGCTGAAAATCCACAAGAAAGTTCCGATTGTAATTAACAATCCAAAAATGAGATTATAAGATTTAAAGTCTACTAAAATTAATAATACAATAAAGATTGTGATAAAAAATGAAATTGTAATCATAAAGTTAACTTTTAAATGAATTGAATTCCATTCGTAAATTTGATTAAAATAAAAGAAGTAAAAAAGAATAAATAAGCTTAAAAGGATGATGCTAGATAATAAAATTCCTTTCATTAATTTATATAATCTATTCATTAAACGCCTTAAGATTCTACTTTTAATTAAGTTTTATAATTATAATAATAAAGTTTTTAGGATTTATTCAGAACCATCTTGGAGTAATTTTACATCTGTAAAAATCATTCTCAACTTAACTATTACATCATAGTTCTTAGATTCTAAATCCGTCTTAGTTCTGCTCCTATATTTTCAAGTGTCTTAAGGTCATTTTCATTAGAAACTGAATACTTTATAACTAATTATAATTACCTTACATCTTCAAATAATATATAAATTTAAAAAAAAGATATGTTATATCATTCATACAACAAAATTCATTTAATAATTATCTGAGTTGACAAAAATGGGAAAAGGTAGTGGAACCACTTTAGGTGTTATAGCTCTAATTATTAGCCTTGGTTTTGGGGGATATTTTATAGTAGATAAATTTATTTTGGCACCTTCTACTCCAACTCTTAGTATTCCTAGCACGAACCAATATTATGAACAAGGTCCAGGTGTTTATATCCTCCCTGGTGAAGCTTGGACTCCGGACTCTTATTTAAACATTGAATTTAATTTAACTGAGGGAGAGACTGTTTACTTCTCTTTTGATGGATTTGTTCTTTTTGATGATAGTTCAATTACAAATACTTACATTGAATTTCGATTTAAAGTTGATGGTACTATTTGGAATTCTCCTTATCGTCGCGTTTGGAGATATAACTTAGTAAGTGGTTTTGGAATCCGGTTTTCTGTAGTAATGCAACATTATAATTCAACCATGTCTGCTGGGCCCCATGATGTAAGTGTAATAGCTAAGGGGGATCATACAGTAGATCTCATCTCTGCTTGGTCTTTATTTATACTAACATTTAAATAAAATTTTTAACTTTTTTTTTAATTTTTATCTGAAAGCAATTGGGCATCTGTAATAATCATCCCTAACTTTACTACTACATCATAGTTTTTTGATACTAAAAGCCGTTTTAGTTCTGTTCCTATATTTTCTAATCTCAAAAGATCTTTTTCATTAGAGACAGAATACTTTATAACTGATTTGGCTGACTCTAATTCATCTTTTATTGAATCGTCAATATTATCTATCGAAACTTGATTTGCACCAGCTATTTTAGCAATTTTCTTAATTTCTTCTTCTAAAGAACCAAATGTAAAATATTCCTTACTTCTTGATAAGAACTTTTCTGATATTATTTTCTCTAAATTTGCTCGTGAAGTTGGATCATAAAAAGCAGTTAATTCCTGAGTACATATATCTTTATACTTTCCATTAATTAATGATTCCTTGTTATTAATAAACTCAATTAATTTATTGTAATATTCTATATCAATCTTCTGAAAGTTTTCAATATTTCTAATTAAATCTGTCAACTTATCAATTAAATCATAATAAAATTTTAAATTTGATTTAATTTTTAGTTTATCCTTCATTTCCTTTATCTCAGGATAATACTTTTTAAGAATTAGGTTAATTTTATTATTGAATTTTGCACAAATACTCGCTATTTCATCAATAACCTTAATAGAATTGAGTTCTAATAATTCAATTAAAGACTCTTCTAAAGTAGGTAAATCTTGAAAAATCTCGAAGATTTTACCAGTATATTTCTTCTCTATATAACTCATCAGTATAATGGAAAAATAAAAATTATCCTATATAATCTTATTTTTATCTTAAAGAACAAGAAAATTTTATTTTAGTAGTCGAAGCGTTTCTTTTTTAAACCATTTTTTGTCTATTTAAAGTTTTTTCTATGCAAAATCTATTAAATTATGAATTATATTAATAATAATAAGGTAAAAGTTTTTTAATCCTTTTATCGCTTTATTTCACTAACAGGTTAGGGGACATGGATAACAAGCAAATTAGTTGGCTTCAGAAAATATCTGCTATGTTTGGAATTTTCGGGCCAATAATAAACGCTATTGTATTTACAGTTTTAGGCTTAATTTATCCTGGATATAACCCAATTAGCCAATTTATTAGTGAATTAGCTACTTCAAAGGCCCCACATCATGCAGTTATGAATATTCTTGGTTTTAATTTATTTGGTCTTTATTTGATTTTTTTTGGAATAGGACTTTATTTAGGGGTGAAAAAACATATATTAACAACTATAAGTATGATTCTCTTTATAATTTCAGGTGTTTGTATTTTTACTCTGGCTTGGTTTCCATGTGATCTTGGTTGTAGGAGTCTAACATTTACAGGTATAGTTCATAATATACTTATTAAATTTCCTTCAGTTGCCATGCCCACGGCAATCTTTCTTTCATTATATCCATTATGGAAAGATCATAACTGGCGTAACTATTGGTGGCTCTTTATCGTGTTAATAGGAGTATTTTTAATAATCTATTCTCCTATTGCAATATATATCGATCTTTCTTTAGTGAATGGTTTAATTCAACGATTAGGCCTTAGTGTCCCCCTTTCTTGGATACTTATTATGTCGATTAAACTATATCGTCTTACAGGTTAATTATATATTACTTAAATTAAAGAATTAATAATTGCAAATCTAAGAAAGGCTACTTTTTCTAACTTGATATATATGGTTAAAATTATACAACATCAAAACTAAATTTATATCTCCTAAAGTCCTTACAATCCATTCAGTTAACACATTTTCAGGACTTAGGATAAATAAAAAAATAACATAGAATATAATCAAACCAAATATCAAATAGGAGATTTTTTTTATAGATTCCTTTTGTTTAAATAAATATAGTGCGATGGAAACATTGACCAAGAATCCTAAAATTCCCGCTATTATTGACCAAAATACATGTTGTGGTTTAAAATCTTCTGAAAAAATACCTGTCAACATGATTGTAATTGCTAATAAAAAACCAAATACTTGAGTTGTTAATAATATGATTTTGTCAAGTAAAATATCACTATACCACTGATAAAGTCCTATAAAGAAAATAAAAAATAAGACTCCTGTGATGGTTACAGAACTATTATAGATAAATGCTCCATTGGGATTATATGTAGAATTACCTAAACTGCTCATATAATTGGTTAAAGGACTGAATGAAGTTGGAGCTAATATAATTGAAATTATCATTGAACCCCAAGATATTATAATTATTAAAATTCCAATTTTACATGAAATCGGCCAGTTAGAGAAATTTAATTTATGCTTTTTATTGATTATCAATTTTTATTTTATCCAAATTGTGGAGATTTAGAATTCGCTTAATTTCACAACTCTTTATTTATTCTTAATATTTAATAATTGTGACATAAAAGTATAGATTGATGTTTGAATTAAGGATTTCAAAAAAATCAATTATTTCAATATAAATCAATTTGTATTTCTATAAACCGAAAAATATTGAAACCGTCATTACAGCACCACTAATAATTGGAACAGTAAAATTATCATTCATCCCTAGGGGAAGAAATTCAGAAAAAGTTGCAGCAATTCCTCCTATTATAAGGACGGGTAATGAGATAGGTACTAATGTGTAAATAAAATATCCACATGTAATTACAGCACCAACATACGCAAGAGTTCCTTCAATCGTTTTATCAAATAATTTATGACGACCATAAGCAAGTCCAAAAATTTTGCTATACATATCGCCAAATGTGAGAAAAACTAATGTTGTTACTGCGATCTCTATATCGAATAATAATACAACTATAAAAGTTGAGATTAAGAATATAGTCATTGAAGAAAATCTTTTTTCCTCTCCTTTTCTAAAAATATATTTTATTTTTTTCGTCAACAACTCTTGAGTTTGGCGTGAAATAAATCGAGATAAATCAAGAGCAACAAAGCATAAACATACAATACCTATCAATGCCAAAGCTACCATTTTTGAAAAAACAAAATAAAATAATAAAAATAAGAGAGCAACGGGCCTTATTGCTACCCTCCACCAATGTGATTTAAAAGCTTCATCTTTTATCACTAATTTTTTCTCAGTAATTACTTTTTTCATCCCAATAGTTCCTATGTGGAAAAGAACAATACAAAAGAAAATGTTGAAAGGACTTTCTGGATACGTTATAAACACAGAATAACCAAGTAACGGAAATAAAATAACTGGCAAAAGCGTTCCTGCTTTAGAAATATAAGTAAATATGACAACTAAAATCATTAAATACATTAAAACATAAAATAATTCAAATCCTGTACTAAGATAATTTACCAGGTAAAAAAGTAATAATCCTGTTGCTGTAGCATTCCCTTCTCCACCACGAAATCTAAGATAAAAGGGGAAAACATGCCCAACTATAGCCATTAATCCACTAATTTGCATGAATACAAAATTAACATCTAATGAATAAGCTATTAAAATGGCTAATAGTCCTTTTAATGTATCATATAATGCTGTTGGAATCGCATAAGAAAGGCCTAAAACACGAAATACATTAGCAGTTCCAGCATTCTTGGTACCTTCTTCTCTAATATCGATTCCTTTCAATTTTCCGAAAAGAAGGGCAGGTAAAATTGCTCCTAATAAATAACCAATAATTATACTTAAAATACTTAAAAAAATTTCTACGATATTCATAATTTCTCAATAGTATTGATACAATGGTATACTTATTTTGAAATTATATAAATGTTCAGATTTAAAAAAGAGAGAAAATAAAAAAAGAAAAATAAAAAAAATTATTCTAATTGTTCAAAATAGGGAACTATTATTATTGAAGCTTGCTTTTTATCTGTTTGGAACGTGAGCGTAAAGTTACTTCTGTAACCTTCGCAACCTCCGAAATCTCAGCTTGAGTCTTCCTATGATTCCCTGCTTTTGCTGCCATATAAATTACACTGGCAGCTAATCCTTTTGGATCTTTACCAGTTCGTAATAATCCATTCTTTGAAGCTTCTACAAGCATGTTGATTGCTTTCTTTTGGGTTTCCATGGGTAAACCAAGATCATTGCCGAATCTGAAAACCAATTGTTCTGCAGTAATCGGTTTGTATTTGAGATTAAGCTCTGGGAGAACTTCCTTAACAATCATACCTAAAGAACGATGTACAGTCCTTCTTGGAGTCATCGAAGCTTCACATACTTCTTCAAGCAATCGAGGGAATTCATGTACTCTTATTGCTGCATATAAAGCAGCAGCGATGAATCCATCAATTGAGCGTCCCATTGTGAGCTTCTTCTTTGCCACAACTGAGTATATCTTCCATGCTGTTTCTTTAATATATTCAGGTATATTCATTTTGCTAGTAAGCATCTTCAACTTTGGCTTTGCTTCCCAAAAGTTCCTCTCAATCGAAGAAATAAGTGAGTTTTGAATTTTGGATAATCTTGAAAATAAGGTTTTACCTCGTGCATTAATTAAACGACCTTTGGAGTCAATTTTAGTGTTAGGTAACATCGTACGGGGTCCAAATTCTCTCCATCGAGGTTCAGTACGTCTACGTTTATTTACCTCTTCCACTGTGTACGCACGACGCTCATTTCCTACTAAGTTACGTCCAAGAATCATCCCACAATTTAAACAAACATTATCTCCTTCTCGAGATTCAATACATGGATTACTACAACATTGAGCATCTGAACTACAGCTAGCATCCTCTTCAGGACCAGTTTTGGTTGAACGTAATCTATCTCTATAGCTCATAACTATTCACTTTTTCATGTGTTTAACTTTTTCAACTGAATCAGTATTTTTCTATAATGATCGATAGTTGTTTGTTTCTTTGATCTAAATGATCAGTTTTGTATAAAATTATATCCATTATAATTTAAAATTTTTATAAATCTGTATAATTTTTTTTTCTTAATTATGACTTTATAAGTTACTTCATTATATAAATATTTAACCCTATAAATTAGTGTTATGTCTACGAACAGACGAAAAGCGGGGATTTTAGTGGGATTAATAATTTATAAGAAGTGTAAGAATCAAAAATAATTGAAAAAAGGAAAAATTGTATAACTGAATTTTTATTATAAGAAAAATTAATGGTAGAGATAAATGAATCTCTCCATATAATACAAGAAAATTTGATTATAATAACCAGTAAAATAGAAATCTGAAGCATGACCTCCAAAAGGCATCCATAATATAGCACATTTCTGATTTCCTTTATAATAATACATATTTTGGATATTTTTAGAGATACTAAAATAATTAAG
>JBHLLG010000115.1:0-8250 GCA_048885925.1 Candidatus Hermodarchaeota archaeon | reverse complement strand
ATCTATGCATTAAGTGAGTTTTTCAGAGTATTAGAACCGAAAGGGCAATTAATAATAGAAACCCCTGATTTAGAAAAGGCTTTTGATATTTATTTAAAATCAGATTATGAAGAAAAAAAAGATGCTTTAAATTGGATTTATGGACTTCCTCATGAAGGTTTAGAACATAAATTTTGTTTTCCAGCTCAATTATTGCTGGAGATATTAGAAAAGACTGGATTTGAAAAGGTAAATCTTACGAATTTTTGGAACAATGAATCGATCCCTACTATTAAAATCGTTTGCCATAAGCCAGAAATTAATGAATTTATTAAGATATTTCAAATATTTTCATCTATTCGTAAAAAAATGGTGATAGATGAGGTAATAAATTTTAAAAATTTGTTTTTAACAAAAGAACAAGAAGATTGTCTAAATTTTTTATTAATTAAGACAATAAATTTTATAAAAAATGATAATAAAGAAAAATATTTTAAATTTATTAAGAAATTGTTAATAAATTCTCCCCAAATAGTAAGATATTTCACATGTTATACTAAAAATCTTGAAATATTTTCTGATTTTGAAAGAATTCAAATTTCAGAAATAACAGAATTTCTAATTAAATGTCAATTTCATAAAATTTTATTAGATGCTTTAATGAAGGCTCCTTTAATACCAGGAAGTCAGAAAATTATTTTTTCTTCCATAGAATCATTTGGTTTGGGTATGATTGATAAGTTATTCTCTTCTAAAAGTGAGAAGGATGAAATGATAAGCAAGATAAAACATTTATCTCAAAATACTAAAAAGTATGATATAAACTTATTTTCTTCAAATCTTATAAGAAGACATTCTTTAGATATCTTTTATCAAGGTATCAAAAGTTTTTATAATCAAGATTATAAAAATGCATTAGATAAATTTCTAGCAGCCATAAAATTGTATAGGGATAATTTTTTATATTTTTGGAACTTAGCAAAAGTTTTGGTATCCTTAAATTTGAGAGATAAAGCTATTAGATATTATAGAAAAACTTTAAAACTATTATCTTTAACAACACTCCAACATAAATCCCAAATTAAAAAGGATCTTAGATTAGAAATAGAATCTGTAAAAAAGCAGAAATTACTGGAGATGAGACCATTGCTATCTCTTGATAAATATCATTTGAATAAATTATTATAGATGTAATTGAAATGAAATAAGGACCAAATAATATATTTAATAATGGCCTGTTTCAATAATTGAGTTATACTATAAATTAAGCTAAAATTTATAATCCATACATTTAAATAATTTTAGGTAAATCCAAACATTAATTGAATAAATGAATAAATTTTAAAAGAGATTTATAGAGGTTTATATTTAAATGGAATCTGATGTATTTACTTTCCTAATCGGCGGTAAAGCAGGCGAAGGTGTTAAGAAAGCCGGTTCTGTAGCAGCACACCTTTTTTCTAGCTTGGGACGTCATGTGTTTCAAATGGATGATTATATGAGTTTAATAAGAGGTGGTCATAATTTTTCTGTAATTAGTTCAGCACCCAGATGGATTAGTAGTCATTACATGAAAGCTAATTTAGTAGTAAATTTTGATAAAAGAAGTTGTGAAATACATAGAAATAACTTAGCAGAAAATGGGGTTATAGTTTTTAATTCAGATGAACAAGAACTTGAAAATGGTATTGGTATTCCTTTAACATCAGAAACGGATAAATACCCAATGAAAACCTTAATGTATGGAGTTGGTGCTGTGGCAATTCTTGCAGCAAGCATTGGTGTTGAAAAAGAGAAAATGAATCAAATTATTAGAAGTGAGTATCCTAGCGGAATAGAGAATAATATTGCTTTTGCTAATACAATTTATGACTTAATCTTTCCTACATGTGGAAATAAATTTCATTTAGTAAGAGGAGATAAAAAAAGACCCATTATCACAGGAAATGAAGCAATATGTTTAGGTGCAATAGCAGGGGGTTTAGATACTTACTATGGATACCCAATGACTCCTGCTTCAAGTATTTTGCATTTCTTAGCTCAACAGGCTGAAAATTTTGGCTTAGCAGTTGTGCATGCTGAGAGTGAAATAGCAGTAATTAATATGGCGATAGGTTCAGCTTTCACGGGGGCAAAAGCTATGGTCGGGACAAGTGGAGGGGGATTTTCACTTATGACAGAAGGATTTGCTTTAGCAGGTATGACAGAAACCCCAATATTAGTAGTATTATCTCAAAGACCTGGACCTGCGACAGGAGTTCCAACTTATACAGAACAAGCTGATTTAGCATTTGCTTTAACGGCGGGTCATGGAGATTTCTTAAGAATAGTTGCTTCTCCTAGAACAGTAAGGGAGGCATATTATCTAACTGCTGAAATGTTAGATTTAGTATGGAAGTTTCAAACACCAGGTATATTATTAACAGAAAAACATTTTTCAGAGAGTAGTATGACAATTGAGCTTGATATAGAAAAATCTAAATGGGTGGAAACAAAAAGGCATCAAAGCGGTGATTATAAACGATATCTAGATACTGATGATGGAATTTCTCCTATGTTATTTCCACCATCGATGCAGGTTATAAAATGGAATAGTTATGAACATGATGAATTTGGAATTACAACAGAAAATGCCGAGAAAATATCATTTATGCATGATAAAAGAAATAAAAAGTTAAAAACACTCATAGAATACTTAAAAGGGCAAGACACTGTAAAAATAATTAGAGGAGAGATTCCATTTAATATTTTTACGTATGGTTCAACGTACATGAGTGTTTTAGAGGCCCTTCGATTTGGAAATTTAGATCCTACAATTGTTGCACCAATATACTTAAGCCCCTTACCTACTTGGGAATTAAAAGAATTCAAAGATCAAAATAATATCATTATTGAGCAAAGTTCTACAGGTCAATTTACAACATTACTGAAGGAAAAAGCAGGATTAAAGATAATGAGTACAATAAAACAATATAATGGGCGCCCGTTTGATCCCATTGAATTATCAGAAAAAATTAAAGAGGTGTTATAATATGATGAATAATCTTAAAACAAATGCAGAAATAACATGGTGCCCTGGTTGCGGGAATTTTGGAATTTTTACAGCAATAAGAAATGCAATTACTACTTTAGAGAAAAGGGGTATCAAAAGAGAAAATATAGTTATGACTGCTGGAATTGGTTGTCATGCTAAAATCTTTGATTATCTTAATTTAAGTGGGTTTTATGGATTACATGGACGAAATTGTTCAAACTCTGAAGGTATTAAAATTGCAAATCCAGATTTAAAAGTAATTAATTTTTCTGGAGATGCAAATGGATTAGCAGAAGGATTAGAACATACAATGTTTGCAGCAAAAAGAAATCAAGATATTACATTTATTTTACATAACAATAGTGTATATGCTCTTACAACAGGTCAATTCTCTCCTTTAGCAGAAAAGGGTTGGAAAGGACCGTCCACTCCTAGAGGGAGTTATGAAGAACCATTTAATCCAATGTCTTTAATGATTGAAGCGGGTGCCACTTTTGTTGCTCGAGGTTTTGCGGGAGATATAAAACATCTCACAGATCTTATGGTACAGGGAGTTGAACACGAAGGTTTAGCTTTCATAGAAGTCTTGCAACCTGCTGTTCCATATCATAATTGGGAGGAATATCGAGGAAACATTGAATATCTTGAAAAAGAACCAGAAACTCAGTTCGAAGCAATTAAAACTGCTAAGGAAAAACATAAATTTACAATAGGAGTATTTTATAGAAATACAAGACCGGTTTATCATAAGGTGTTATATGGAGATCATAATCCAATTACTAAAAAAATGTCGAGGGATACACGATTAGAAAAAATCCACACAATTCTTGGATCTTTATAAAGAATAACTGTTGTCAGGCCTAGGAATTTTAATAATCTTATTAAAATAACTTCATTCTTAATATCTTCTTAAAATCCAATAGAAGAAAATAAAAAATTAATTCATAATCTCTTGAACTTTAGGAAAATTTTTAAATAATTTATAAGATTAAAAATAGTGGGAATCCATGTCAAATTTAGGTTTAAAGTCCCAGATTTTAAGTCCAATGATATTAAAACTTCGAGAAGAAATCAAGATCGATAAGAAGACGACAATCTCGAAGTTCTGGAAAAAAATTGAAGAAATTGGCACACCTATTTTTGAGGATATTGAAGGAGATAATAAATATAACCTCATTACTTTTGTTTTTAGGGAAGATGAGGAAGTAGAAAATATTGTGTGTTATATACGTATATATCTTCAGAATATGTTTTTGACTCAAGATATAAAAGAATGCATCCTAGAAAGAATCATAGGTACAAATATTTATTTCAAATCATATAAGATTCTTAAAGGAATTAGGGCAACCTATATTTTAAGTAAAAATAATCCGCTAGAACCAAAAAATCCCCAAGAAAATTGGGTTAAATATTTAGATACGATTGTTCTTGATCCTTTTAACTCTAAAAAGTCCATATCTAAAATAAAGGGAATTCTTATTCCAATTCATGAAATTGAATCTCCTGAGGCTCCTCCCCAATCTTGGTATGGCAATAGGATTAATATAGATCATGGTAAAGTGAAGGAGTTTACATCTTATAGTGAAGTATTGAAAAATGAACGTCAAATCTTAGTTTATACCCCCCCAAACTATTCTAAAAAACATATACCTTATCATTTTCTTTTATTATTTGATGGGATCCTCTATGAAGAGAATGCCAAAGTATCCTCTACTCTTGATAATCTAATTACAGATGATAAAATTCCTCCCTTAGTTGCTGTAATGGTAGAAAATTTTGGCTCAAGCACCCCTAACTTAAGAAATAATGAATTATACGCTAATCCTAAATTTGTAGAATATGTAATTAAAGAATTATTACCTTGGGTTAGGGAGAATTTCAATATCATTACTAATCCATCTCAAACTGTTGTTGCTGGAACTAGTGCTGGAGCTATAATGTCTACATTTATAGCATTTAAACATCCAGAGATTTTCGGTAATGTAATATCTACATCAGGAGCTTATTGGAAACTAGGAGAAGAATACGCTAATCAATTCGCTCATAGCGAAAGATTACCTCTAAAATTTTATCTCGATGTAGGAGTACTTGAGGAAGCTAGTCCTTCAGGAATCTTTAATGCCAACCGTCATTTTTGTACAGTATTACAAGAAAAAGGATATCCTATTTGCTACAAGGAATTTCTTGGGGGGCATGACTTTATTTGTTTCCGGGGCTCAATAGCAGATGGGCTCATTTATCTTATAGGAAAATAGAATGTTCTATAAATTTACTTTACTATAAGATCTATTTAGCATAAATGTTGAATATCTTGAAAAGGAACCAGAGACTCAGTTCGAAGCTATTAAAGCTGCTAAAGAAAGACATAAATTTACAATAGGAGTATTTTATAGAACATATCGGCCTATATATCATAAAGAATTATATAGAGATCATAACCCAATTACAAAAAAATTATCGAAAAAAGAAAGGTTGGATAAAATCCGCAAAATTCTTGAATCAAAATAATGGGTAAGTTTTTAAAATAAATTGAAAAAAAAAATATTAAAAAAAAGGAGGAGAGTTTATTTTACTCTCTTTTTTAGTTTTTTTTCACACATAGTATGTGCTTTAATTTGGAATTAAAATTGTACCAGAAAGTCCATTTATTGGGCCAAAAATAAGCCAGACTTCACTAAAAAGCTTCCATCCTTCAAAATCTCCCATACCTTGCAATTTTAATTTACCGTCGAAAGGTCCAACCCCCGCTACGCCCTTAGAGACAACAGACCCATAGAAGGTTCCTTCTAGTCCGTTCTCGCAAAAAATGTACAATGTTACTTTCCCAATGGATATAACCTCGAAAGTAGTTGGGTCCATTATAACATGTAAATATAATTCATCATATCCTGAAAAGGCTCCAATATCTTCAATTGTTCCAACAAGAGTTGCTGTTTTATAGTATCTCTGATGTGTGAACTTACCATCACCCCATGGTTCACCTAGAGGTATCCAACCTTCCGGCCATGGCATGGTTTCTACAGCTTCAAAAGTTAACTTGGTTGATCTCTTATTATTCTCATTCGCTGTTACAAAAATACCTGTAAATCCCGTAATCATTGTAATCATTAGGACTGTAAGCAGCATCAATTTAGGGATTAATTTTGCTCTTCTAATTTTACTCACCACTAATTTTTTTATTTCACTCTTTATAGGTAAATAGTGATCAGTTCATTCACAATTGAATTTGTGATTGGAAATCACCAAAGTGTATGAAGCTATTTTTGTATTTAACACTTTTGTGGATCGTGACATTTATGTCAATGAACCTTTATAATTGCTAGATATTCTTTTATCAAGAGGGTTTACGGGAGATATAAAGCATCTAACAGAGCTTATAGTAAAAGGAATAGAATACGAAGGGTTTGTTTTCAGAGAAGTTTAACTACAAAATTTATTAAATTTCTAAAAATTGGAGATTAAGTATGGAAATTTTGTAATTAATGAAAGAAAAATACAATGAATGTTTTGGTGAAGTAATATTGCTTACAGTATAAAGATAATTTCAAGGAAAATATCTTAAAAAGTTGAATTTAAAATAACCTAAAACTTTTAATTTTTTCATAGTTATTTGTATTGAGTATATATAAATAAAGAGAAAATAGTGGATAAAAGTAAAATGACTACTAAAACATTTGAAGATTTAATACATGAGGTTCATGAAAAAGGTATTTGCCAATTATGTGGGGGTTGTGTTAGCTTTTGTAGCTCAGCAGAGTATGATATAATCGGATTTATTGATGAAAATTCACCCCCAGAATATATACATAAAGATGAGTGTCTTGAATGCGGAATTTGTTATTATATTTGTCCACAAACACATATTTTAGATGGAGATTTAAATAAAGATTTCAACTTTACAGAATATTCAAATATGCCTCTAGGTAATTATAAAAATATTTATGTTTGCCAAACCACTGATGACGACTTTTTAAAAAATGGTATTGATGGAGGAGTAGTAAATTCAATAATTAACTTTTTGATAAAGAAGAAGAAAATTGAAGGTGCCATAGTAGCTAAAGCGAAGGCTGCGTTTTCTAGGAAAGCATCCATCGCTCAAAATAAGGAGGATTTGATTAATGCTTCTGGAATGCAATTAGATATGTCCCAGCATTTAGATGAAATTCAAAAATTTTCTACATACACTTATTCAATTTCAAAATTAAATCATTATAAATTTAAAAAGTTAGCAATTGTAGGGACGCCTTGCCAAATCTATACTATTAGATGTATGCAAAATTTGGGTGTAGTCCCTTCTCAAAACATTGAGGTCTGTCTAGGATTATTCTGCTACGAGAATTTCGCTTTTAATCAATTGAAAGTTAAAGAATTCGAGAAAGAATTTAAAATAAAATTTAAGGATATTGAAAAAATCAATATCAAAGAAGATCTTATCCTTAAACTAAAAGATAAAGGATTGAAAGATAAAATCATTCATATACCATTTGATCGCCTAAATGAATATATGCGTTCAGCATGTAATGCCTGCAATGATTTTACTAATATATATGCAGACATCTCTTTTGGTGGATTAGGTTCACCTGAAAAATTTACTACAATTATTACTAGGACTAAAAAAGGTGATGAAATAATTTCAAATGCGATTGATGCTGGTGTAATTAAATGCCAAGAATTATCTGATTCTCATAGGAATGAGATTAAAGGACTATTGAGCAAATTTTCTCAAAAGAAAATAGAGCGAAATATAAAATTTTTGAAAAAAATTGCATAAATTCGAGTATTAATTAGATAAAAAGCTAAATAAAAAATATATACTTTTTATTCTAATTTTGTCAATTTAAATTTATTCTACCTATTGCTCTAAATGGTAAAGCTTTATCGAATATTTCATAATCATAAATCCTTCGACCATCAACAAGATTTGGTGATTTCATATGTTTTTTAAAGTCATTTGGAGTAAGAGCTGCAAAATCATCCCATTCAGTTATTAGTAGAGCGCAATCAGAATCCTTAAGAGCTTCTTCTATAGAATTAGCATATTTAATTTTATTTCCTAACTCTTCTTCAGCAGTCTTAAGAGCTTTTGGGTCATAGCCAACAATATTGACTACTCCTCGTTTTCTTAATACATTAATGACTCTAATACTCGCAGCTTCTCGCATATCATCTGTTCCTGGTTTAAAAGCAAGACCTAGTAGAGTAACTTTTTTACCAGCTAATTTTCCAGCTAATTCTTC
>JBHLLG010000114.1:0-8342 GCA_048885925.1 Candidatus Hermodarchaeota archaeon | reverse complement strand
GCTGCTTAAACAGGAATCTGAAGAATTCGAATGGCCTTATTTGAGTGAGGATAACTATGCCACTCTTTGTTATACTACTGGCACTACAGGACTGCCAAAGGGAGTGATGTTTACTCACAGAGCACTTTATCTTCAGACTATGCATATATTTGCTTATTATTTTTTTAGTAATGATCCAACTATTGTTCATCTAGGTGAAAATATGGTTCCTATGTTACTTACACCTCTCTTTCATATCCATGCATGGAGCGCACCTTTCAACTATGCATTTCAGGCAGTGAAAATTATATTGCCAGGGACATTCACAGTAGAAGGTTTTTGCGAGTTGGTTGAAACTGAAAAGGTGACATATGTAGCTGTGGTCCCAACAATTCTGTCTATGCTTATTGAGTATAAAGATCTAGATAAATATGATTTATCCAGCCTTATCAATGTTAGTGTGGGAGGGGGAGCTCTTTCACTAGGATTAAAAGAAAAAGTTGAAAAGAAGATTCCTGGATTTAACGCATCCTCAGGATATGGAATGACTGAAACAGCACCAGTTACAGTAGTTGCTTGGGTAAAAAAATACATGGCAGATTGGCCAAAGGAGAAATTAGATGAAGTTAGGGTTAAAACAGGTCTTCCTCTTCCTGGGCTTGAGGTTGAAGTTTTTGACGAGAATGGAAAACCAGTTCCCCATGACAATAAAACATTAGGAGAAATAGTTATTCGTGGTCCTTGGGTAATGGAAGAATATTACAAAAATCCTGAGAAAACTGCAGAGGTATGGTACGATGGATGGTTTCATACTGGGGATATAGCAACAGTAGATGATGAAGATTTCTTAGTAATTGCTGATAGGATGTCAGATGTTATTAGAAGTGGTGCAGAGATGGTTCCGACCGTTTTAATCGAAAATTTGGCTGCTATGGCTGACTTTATCCTTGAAGCTACCATTGTTGGTGTTCCTGATGATGTTTGGGGAGAGAAAGCTCTTGCGATCATAAAACTTGTACCTAATTCCACTAAAAAGGAGGAAGATCTGATTGAATTCCTCAGGATTGAAGGTGTGGAGAAAGGAAAGATAACAAAATGGATGCTTCCTAAACTTGTGGCTATTGTTGACGAAATACCTAAAACGAGTGTCGGAAAGTATAATAAAAGGGAAATAAAGAAGAATCTAGAGGAATATCTGGCTAAGGCTAAAGATATGAAACAGAGTTAAATGCCTTAAATTATAAATCTTATAATTTTAATATTTTTTAAAGTAAAAATTCATTCTCTAAATATAGAGTATAATCTAAATTTAAAATGCAATTAAATCCTTGATTTGTTGGGTTATTGATTATTGGTTAATAATTAAGGTTAAAATTAGTTGTTTAACTTATTAGTTAATATTAAGAAATAAAATAGATAAATTCTCTTTGTTGGTTGATAATGGTTAATAATTGCTTAATTGTAGGTCATGGTGCGAGAGAACATGTTATTGGTGAAGCTCTTGTTAATGGAGGTGCAAACTTATTTGCATTTATGAGTTTTAAAAATGCTGGATTAGAAGATTTAAGCAAAAAAATAAAGATTCATTCTGAAATAGATTTTAAAGAAATCATTGAATTTTGTAAGGAAAAAAATATTGATTTTGTAGTTATTGGTCCTGAGGCACCTTTAGTAGTTGGAATTGTTGATGCCCTAGAGAAAGGTGGGTTTCCATGCGTAGGGCCTAAAATTGAAGCAGCTCAGATAGAAGGGTCAAAAATTTTTACAAGAAATTTACTTGAAAAATACGGAATAGGATCAAATGTTAAAAGTAAAACCTTTAACTCAATGGATGGCGTAGAGGATTATATAAAAGACCTAGCAGAAGAAAACATAGTTGTAAAACCAGAGGGGTTAACTGGTGGCAAGGGAGTAAAGGTTTATGGTGATCATCTTTTTTCAAAGCAAGATATTTTGGAATATTGTAAAGGATTAGTTAAACAAAAAAGCAGATTTCTTCTAGAGGAGAAATGCAATGGTGAAGAATTCACGCTACAAACATTTGTTGATGGAAAAAACGTTATAGGATCACCCTTAGTTCAAGATCATAAAAGAGCCTATGAAGATGATATGGGCCCCAACACAGGTGGAATGGGTTCTTATTCCATGGAGGATCATCTAATGCCTTTTATAACTCAAGAGGATGTAAATAAAGCACTTCAAGATATGAAGAAAACGGTAGCTGCAATCAAAAAAGAAACAGGTATTGAATATAAGGGCTTTTTATATGGGCAATTTATGAAAACAGCAAAAGGATTGAAACTTATTGAGTATAACTCTCGATTTGGTGATCCTGAAGCTATGAATGTTTTACCTTTATTACTAGGAAATTTTGTGGATATATGCTGGTCAGTTATTAATAGAAATTTATCTCAGAATTTTAAATATGAAAATAAAGCAACTGTATGTAAATATTTAGCTCCAGAAGGATATCCTGGAAATCCACTAAAAGATGAACCAATAATAATAAATAAAACCAATATTGATAAAACAGGTGCAAAATATTATTATGCGTCAGTTTATAGAGAGGGTGATAAGATATATACTACAAGCTCAAGAGCAATGGGGATATTAGGGATTGCAAATTCTTTAGAAGAAGCTGAGCGGATTAGTGAATCAGGTGTTAAATGTATTGAGGGGAGACTTTTTCATAGAAAAGATGTAGGCACACGAAAATTATTACAAAAACGAATAGACCATATGAAATCTCTTTTAAATAAATAAGAATTATTGGTTAATATGTAATTATTCAAATTATTATAGTTTTATAATCTATAATGATTAATTTATAATATTATTTTAATTAATATATTTTTAAATAATGGATTGGCATGAAAAAAACGTTGAATTTAACGCTTTAATTAAACAACTCTTTCATGATGATAATTGGCAAAAGAGAGCTGACGCTGCAAGACAGCTAGGGTTATTAAAAGATGGAAGAGCAACTAACTTATTATGTCGAGCTCTTAGATCTGAGAAAGATCATATAGTGATTAATAAAATTATTGAAGCCCTAGGAAGAATTAGAGATGGAAGAGCAACACTAAGAATTATTGAAAAACTTAAAGAAGAGCAAGAAAAGTTTGAACCGGATAAATATAGAATTATTTATATAATAGAAAGCTTGATAAAAATCAAAGATAAAAGAGCTTTATCTTATTTAGGACCATTGTTAAACTCTTCTGATAATGAAATTGAAAGACTAACAATAAAAGCTTTTGATGTAATAGAGCCAAATTGGAAAGAAATAGTGCAAAAAGAGAGAAATAAATCAATTCAAGAAATTTTTAAAATTAAGAATTAATAATTTTTCTAGCAAAATTTGTGGTTCTATTATTAATTCTCTTAAAAATCTATACCTTTAGAATTATTAATAAATTTTTTTGTAAATAGATAAAAAATATATTATTATTTACCCAATTTTAATATAAAGAAAGGAGTTAGTTCTTTTAATATATAAAATGATTTAAATCCTAAATAGTTAAAAGGGGTAGTTGTAATAAATGACAAGTGTCTATGAAAGCTACGGTAAACTTGGTCAAATTTATTCAGATAATATTGATGATCTAATATTTATTCTTGATGATAAATATCAATGTGAATTTTGTAATTTTCAAGACTTAAGTGTCAAGAAAAAAATTATTGAATTCATCCATCCTCAAGACATTAAAATAGTCAATAAATTTCTAAATGATATACTTAAAACAGGATTTGGAACACAAGAAGTACAAATTAAATATAAGAATAAACCCTATCGATGGTTTGAAATTAAGGGAAGAGCTTTTATTGAGAGTGAAGATAATAAGAGAAAAATTTTCTTAATTGGTAGAGATATTACTAAATTCAAGAGATTTGAATTTGAATTAAAAAGAAGCCAGGCTCGATTCGATGACTTAGCAGATTCTGTACCAGAAATACAATTCTGGAAGCTTCTTCAAACAAGGGAAGGAAAAGATGTAATCCAAAGGACGAGAGAAATGTTAGAATTAGTGTTTGACAGTATTCCTCAACTTATTTACTGGAAAGATACAAATTTAGTCTATATGGGCTGTAATAAGAATTTTGCAGTTTTAAATAAAATAAAAGAACCTACAAGTATTATTGGAAGTACCGATGAAGATTTAATTTGGCTAAGGGATGATTTAGAATCTATTCAAGAGAAAGAATTCGAAGTAATGTTAAATAATACTCCACAATATAATGTTATCGAGTCTTTAACTACCATAGATGGTGTCCAAACTTGGTTTGAGATTAATAGAATTCCTTTACACGATTCAAAGGCTAATGTAGTTGGAATTTTAGTAACTTATGAAGATATTACAATACGTAAGATTTCTGAACAGAAATTAAAAGAATCTGAAGAAAAATACCGTGGAATACTTGAAAATATAAAGGAGAGCTACTTTGAAGTCGATTTAAAAGGAAATTTTATCTTCTTTAATGATTCTTTATGTGAACTTCAAGGAAGTCCTAGAGAGGAATTATTAGGTAAAAATTATCAGGATTTTGTTGATGAGGAAAACAAAAAGAAGATAATAAATGTTTATAAGGAGGTTTATGAAACAGAAAATCCAAAATCAGATTTTCAATATCAATTTCAAAGTAAAGATGGAAAAACTATGACCTGTGAATCATCAATATATTTAAAATATGACTCGGATGGAAGAAAAATTGGATTTAGCGGTGTAGCTCGAGATATTACGGAAAAGTTCTATTTAGAACAAAAGTTAAAAGAATCTGAGGAAAAATATCGTACTATCTTCAATTCAAGTCCAGATTATATTTTCATAACTGATATGCAAGGAAAAATTTTAGATATGAATCCCGCATTGTTAAACCGTATTGGAGTTGAATTAGACGAAGCTAGGACTATGAATTTTATACAGCTTTATGCTGATGAAGATATGGATAAATTAAATGCACTTGGAAAAGAGATATCATCAGGTAAAGAAATAAAGAATGTTGAAGTTAATGCAAAAACAATTTCCGGAGAAATATTTGAATACGAAGTAAATTCCGTCCCTTTAAAAGAAGATGGAAAAGTTACAAAAATATTAAATTTAGCCAGAGATATAACCGATAGAAAAGTCGCTGAAAGGAGATTAAAAGAATCTGAGAAAAAATATCGCCATCTATTTAATAGTTCTCCTTATGCTATCTGGCTTATGGATGAGGATGGGACTATTCTAGATTCTAATTCAACTATGATAAATTTACTTTCAATTTATAAAATAGAAGATTTGATTGGTAAAAAATTTTCAGATGTTTTATCGGTATTAGAAAGATCAGATTATCTTATAACTATGTTAAAGGATCGTTTTAAAAGATTCTTAAAAGGAGAAAAATTAGGGCCATTAGAATTCCAAATAACAAGAGCTAATGGAAGTAAAATTTGGTTATCAATCCAGAGTTCACTCGCAAAAATTGGAGATAAAACACTGACACAAGCAATCATACAAAATATTACCGAGAAAAAAATTGCCGAACAAAAATTAAAAGAATCGGAAATAAAATATCGACATTTATTTGAAAGTTCCCCCTATTCAATCATTTTAGTTAATAGAATGGGACAAATTATTGATGCTAATCCCTCTACTGAGAGATTATTTAATAGATCTATTGAAAATTTAATAAATAGAGATTTTTTAGACATTCACATTAAACCGGAGTCTCTTTTACCTGTATTTAAAGATAGATATACTTCGATTCTTAAAGGAAGTGTTCCAGAACCTTTAGAAGTTCAGATTTCTAGATATAAAGATGGAGTTCCAATTTGGATAAGCATTAATGATTCACTTGTCGAAATAGGAAATGAAATGTTTTTTCAAGTAATAATACAAGATATCACAGAAAAAAAGATCTCAGAACAAAATTTGAAAAAATCTCAAGAAGAATTAAAAATTTTGAATAGAGAATTAGAACAAAAAATTTCAGAAAGGACTAAAGATTTAATAAAATCCGAACAACAATATCGAACTACAATTGATTCATTAAATGACCCTCTTCATGTACTTGATAAAGAATTAAGAATTATTTTAGTAAATGAAGAATTTAAAAAATGGTTAAGCAAGTTAAAAATTGATCCAAACATTTTTGGCAAAAAAATTCCTGATGCATTTCCATTTTTACCAGACAATGTTTTAGAAGAATATGAAGAAGTATTCAATACTGGGAAGATCCTAATTACCACTGAAACTACCCTTTTACAAAATATTGAAGTAATTACTGAAACTCGAAAGATTCCTATCTTTAGTGAAGGTAAAGTTGCTCAAGTCATTACCATTATACGTGATATTACTGAAAGCAAAGAAATGGAGGACCAACTCAAAGAATCTGAAATTAAATTTCGAAATATGATAACAAATTTGGATGAGGGATATTATAAAGTAGAATGGGAAGGAAATTTATTATACCATAATCCTGCTTTTAGTAGAATTGCTGGATATGATCCTTCTGAAAACTTTATAGGAAAAGTTCCTCCCCTCGTTTGGAAAAAACCCCAAGATCGAGAAAAGTACATAGGAGATTTACTAAGTAATGGATTTATTCGAAATTATATTGTCCCTATTAAAAAGAAAGATGGAAACGAAATTTTTGTTCAAATAAATGCTCATTTAATAAGGGAGGATAGTAATAAACCACTTGCTATTGAAGGTACTTTTACTGATATAACTGAGAAATTCAAATTGGAGCAAGAATTATTGGAATCTGAGAAAAAATTAAGACAACAAAACATAGAATTGAAAAAATTAGATAAATTGAAAAATGATTTTATTACAATGTCAGCTCATGAATTAAAAACCCCATTAATTTCAATCTCGGGATATACTGATTATATTTTGATGAAATATAGAAGTCGATTGACTCCTGATATTACAGAAGATTTATTAACAGTGCAGAGAAATATTAAGCGGTTAGAAATATTAATGGACCAACTTTTAGATGTATTAAAAATAGATGAAAATGAATTAAAGCTACAAAAAGAGCTTAGAAATGTCACTCCAATAATCAATGATTGTCTAGATGAATTAAGCTATTTGATCAATGAAAAAAATCTTGAAATAATATTAAATATAAATCATGAAATCCTTTTAGAGGTAGATCCTACAAGATTTTTTACGGTTTTCACTAATTTACTTTCTAATGCGATCAAATACACCCCTGATTATGGTTGGATAGAGATTTCAGCCAAAAAAGAGAATGAAAAATATGTATTTCAAGTAAAAGATAATGGTATTGGTTTAGCAGAAGATGAAATTAGTAGATTGTTTAAAAAATTCGAGAGAATTAAACCTCCCATATTAAGTAAAAGTATTAATATTAAGGATTCGGGAACAGGTCTAGGGCTTTATATTACTAGAGGTATTATTTTAGCCCATGATGGTGAAATCTGGGTAAGTTCAGAAGGAGAAAACAAGGGTTCAACATTTTCATTTACAATCCCAATTTAGATCTTAGAGATTATTTGAAATTTTATTTTTCAAATATGTGATAATTGGAATTAATTATTTATATTTCAATGATATTTAATTTTTCTTTAATAATAAACAGAAATTTATTTAACTGTTATGATATATTATTTTTTTTTTAGAAATTAAATAAAAGCATTCTATTACATAGTTCAACACTTATATGACAACACTAATTATTACAGAAAAAAACAGAGCTGCCGAGGCTATAGCAAAAGCATTAGGATCAGTTAAAACTATTAGTAAAGTTAAAAATCTGAATATATACAATATTATATCAAAAGATATTTATGTTATTCCATTACGGGGCCATATTCTTGAATATAGGAATGCAAGCGCATTTAAGAGTTGGACAAAAACTAATCCTCGGGAAATAATAACCAATCCAAAGGCAATCGAAAAAGTTCCTACAAGTTATGCTTATCCTTACATCAAAACTTTACAAGAATATAGTAGATTGAGTGATTTTATTATAATTGCTACCGATGCTGATATCGAGGGTTGCGCGATTGGGTTGTTTGATGCACTTCCACTTGTAAAGCAAATAAATCCTAATATAAAAGTATCACAATTATGGCTCAGTTCACTTCAAAAAAATGAAATTTTATCTAAATTTAATAATCTCGTTAGCCCAAAGTATAATTGGGGTGAGTCAGGAGAAGCAAGAGCTTTTATTGATGCTTTTATTGGATTTTCCGCGACTAGAGAAGTAACAAATACGCTAAGACCATTATTAAATAAATTTAGAGTTAAATTCACCTCAATTGGTCGTGTTCAAACTAGTCTTCTTTATTTAATCTATTTGAGAGATCTAGATATTATAAATTTCATTCCAGAACCATATTTTCTAATTGA
>JBHLLG010000113.1:0-8561 GCA_048885925.1 Candidatus Hermodarchaeota archaeon | reverse complement strand
GTATGTTTTGCCTCAATATCTAAATGTTGGGATTTTTTTTCTTCCTTCGCAGCTTCTAAAATAGAAAATTTTTCTAAAAATAATTCTTGATCAAGTGAAAACTTTATCTTCGAATCTGGTTTGCTTAATTCTTTCCATTGAAAACTTTCAATCGCATCTAATGCATTATCTATAAACTCAGCACAATATTGAACATGTTTCCAGTAGCCAAACTCAAAACCAACTAGCTGAGTTCGTTTACGCATATATTCTGCGATAGTTCCTTGCTTGATTTTTCCTTCTTCCTCTGAACTAATTTTAAATCCACTCGGAATGTATTTTAGCTTAATTAATATTTTTAAAACAGACTATATGTAAATATGAATTTATTACGAAATTTTTTAGTTATATTATAACAAATTTGATATATATTCTATTTTATTAAATTTTAGTAAACAAACTGTACTTTTCTTTATTATTCACTGTTTACAGTAATTAATTTAATATTTAAATATTTTCATCAGAAAATAAATTATTAAAAGATTTTACGGTTAGTAAAACAATTAGTATAAAATAATTCATAAAAAATATATTTAAAGTTTTCTTTTTTTATACACTTCTAAGGCAACGTCAATTATTTTAGAGGCAATATAACGTTTTGTGTTTCTTTCAACATGAGTAATATGTTTTTTTTTATCTATTATGAATACTTCATTGTATTTACTACTGAATCCAATATCTTCCCTACCAATATCATTCGCAACGATTAAATCAGCCTCAGACTTAAGAAGTCTATTATATGCTCTTTCTATTAATTCGCTTTTAGTAACATTTGTTTCCGCTTTAAAAGCGATAATAAATAAATTATAGTCTTTTTTTCTTGCCACATCAATTATTTTTGGGGTTAATTTCATATTGACATGTAATTCTTCTACATTATCGGATGATATTTTTCCCTCAATGCAATCAACTGGTTTATAATCACTTACTGCTGCTGCAGATATAAAGAAATCATAATTATTATATGAGATTTCTTCTTTGACAGTTTTTATGAAATCATCAGTGGAAACAACATGTTTTGTATTGATATAATCTGGAAGTTTTATCATGCATTCTCCAGCAATTAACAATACCTCAGCACCTCTAGCAGAAACTTCTTTGGCTATTTCTATTCCCATTTTTCCTGATGACTTATTTGAGACAAATCGAACTGAATCTATTGCTTCTCTTGTTGGACCCGCGGTAATTAATATTTTCTTTCCCTCTAAATCTTTCTTGGTAATTAATAAGTCAATTACTCTATCGATTATGTCATCAATTCTAGCTATCTTAGCTTTTCCTTCGGAAATTCTTGGACCTAAAATTTCAACCCCACAATCCCTTAATTTCTTCTCATTTTCCTCTAAAATTGGATGTTTATACATACTCTCATGCATTGCAGGAACGATAACAATTGGTATGGAAGATCCAAATGCTGTTGATGCAACTGTTGTAACAGGAGTATCATCAACTCCGTGTGCTATTTTTGAAATAGTATTTGCAGTAGCAGGACAAATTAGAATTAGATCAGCTTTTCCAACACTTTTAGGTCTCTCTCCTGCGAGATAAACATGTTCAACTGCTCCAGTTAATTTAGTGATCACTTTATTCCCTGAAGCCCATTCCATTAATGCAGGATTGATTAATTCTGTAGCTGCTTTAGACATAACACATATCACTTCAGCGCCCAATCTCATAAGTTCTCTAGCTATAATTGGAGAAGAAATCACGGCTACTGAACCAGTTAAACACATACAAATTGTCTTTCCGCTAAGAATAGTCCCCTTACTTTCGACTATGTCCTTTGATGGATGTTGAAAATTATTTTTTTTCATAGTAATTCAGTTTATATTACAAGTTATCAATTAAACTTTCAGATGCTATGTAAATAAAATTTACGCATAATAAAAAAACTAATGATGAAAGATTATGTCTCCTAGCAAAAATACTAGTTCAATTTTATTATTGAAAAGATGTTACTAATGAAATTTAATATCCTAATTACAAATTTTTATTCTATTTTTAGTTATGATTTTAAATAAATTAATTAAAAAGATATTAGCAGTTCTACAAAAATAGGATTCGAAAAAAGATGCTGAAAATTTGTGATTTACATATTCATAGCAAATTTTCAGGAGGTGCGAGCAAAAATATCAATATAATTAATATTGCTTTTAATTGTAATATGAAGGGGATAGATCTAGTCGGAACTGGTGATTGTCTTCATCCACTATGGATAAGGGAGATAAAAGGAAATTTGATCGAGTATTCGGATGGATTATTTTTCACTCCAAAAGTGCCAGAAGTGAATTTCGTATTGCAAACTGAAATTGAAGTGATTTGGAGGAAGAATTTACAATTTAAAAAGGTTCATTTCATTTTACTGTTTCCAAATTTCGAAAAACTAGATGAATCTATAAATTTTTTATCTAAATATGGTAATTTAGCATTGGAAGGTAGAGCTAAGATTTTTATGTCCGCAGAGAAGCTTATTTTTAGTCTGAAATCAATTGACAAGGATATTGAGATAATACCTGCTCATATATTTACACCCTATTTTGGATTACTTGGAGATAAAACACATTTTAATACTTTGAAAGATGCTTTAGGATACGGATTAAATTATATTAACTCTATTGAAACGGGATTAAGTGCTGATCCATTAATGGTTAGAGGAATTTCAGAATTAAACAAGGTATCTATTATCTCTAATTCGGATAGTCATTCAACAAATTTCCATAGATTAGGAAGAGAGGCTACCATTTTCAATTTTAATAAAGTAAATTATCTAAATTTGGTAGATTCAATCAAAAGAAATAAAATTGTCAAAACTTACGAGTTTAAACCATCTCAAGGAAAATATTATTATGACGGTCATAGGTCAGATCGACACTCTGATAATAAAGAATATTTTTGTAGTCCCAAACTAAATAATGATATTTGTCCTTATTGTAGAAAAAAATTAACAAAAGGAGTATTATACAGAGTTCAGGAATTAAGTGATCAAATAAATCCTTTCAAACTAAATTATCAATACATTGTGCCTTTATTAGAGTTAATTTCAATAGTTTTAGGAGGATCTATATATGACAGAAGAAATTTATCAATGTATCAAAAATTAATTGCCGATAATGGTGGAGAATATTTAATATGGGAAGGAAAAAGCAATTTTGACAAAATTCCAGATAATTTAATTGAAGCAATAAGCAAAATAAGGGATGGCAGATTCTGGTTTATACCAGGTTACGACGCGATTTATGGAAAATTACAATTTGAAAAATAAGTCCATTCTTTAATTCTTATTATTTGAAATATTTAATTTTAAATTTAATTTTAAGCTAAAATCTTGGAATTTCTTAAATTTTTCAGGTTTAAGAACTAAATTTCCCTCTACTTGGAGAATCTCTAAGAACTTTTTACCGTAGTACGTCTTATTAATTTCTGACATATCATAAAAAACCTTCTCTTTATCGTAAAATTTAATGATTTTAGCTGATTCAAATTCATCCTTTCTAATTTTAAGAACGTCATTGGAATATTTAAAAAAGGGTGTGTGTTGCATTTTTTTCAGATCAAATATTATGGTCCTACCAAATTCACGTTCTTTTACTATATTTTTTATAATAGAATGAATTTCCTTTAGAAATCTTGTTTTAAATTCTTTTAAATTAATTTCTGGATAAAGAGATCTTTCTAATATTTCAGCATAGGGAAGATCTAATCCTGCTAATTCATTATTCAAATTTAGCAAAGTTAAAATTTGGTCAACATTAAGAGTGAGATCTATTTTTAATTCCTCAAAGATATAATCTCTTTCCTTGAAAATATAGTTTAATAAAAATTCATTAAAAGCTTTTATGAATTCATTATATTTTGGCACAAACAATCTATTCGGGTTATTAACCACTATTTCATTAGCATTGAATGGACTAATTTCCTTATTTAAAACGGCTCTTACAAGTGAAAACGGATAATATCCTTCTATAAACTCTAATCCCTTAGAAATACTTTTTATAGCATCCTTAAATGAACACTTTGTTAATACACTAACGGTTTTAATTATATTACTTTCAATTTTTACAGGAGTTTTTTTACAATAACAAAGATCAAATGGCTTTAAATCATGAAATAAGGAATTATTATAATCGGGAATTATTATTTGAGATCCAAAGGCGTTAACAATACTTCCTTGGATTGGTTTATTTGCTAAATCCCATTCAATAACCATTATATCTTCTGAATATATATTATCAACATTATAAAAATATTCTATACTTTGACTTGATAAAGAGAACCCATCAATTGATTTTATTTCATACTCTTCATTTTCTCCCCAGAATTGTTGTCTGTAATAAAAAACATCCTGAAAACTACTTAAATCATCTAAAAACAATTCCTTCATAATAAAATAATTAATCCCAATTTCAGAAGATTTAATTGTTTGTTCATTTAATCCAAAAAAGCCAATACGAGAAATAATGTAATTATAAACTGGATTTTTCATATTTTCTTCATTATGTTTTACAATATAAGTGTTTCTTTTTTTTCTGAACTCACCTTTTGCGCTTATTATATGATATTTTTCCATTAATAATTTTAGAAAAGCAAATTTTTTGAGATAGACTTTTTTTTCTAATTCTTGTATCTCTTTCTTATATCTCTTATAAGCATCGTAAAATTTTTCTTTGGGAATACCAATTACTCGAAATTGTTTTTTCAGTAATTTTAACTTGTCAATTATACAGAAATTATCAATTTCAGAATGGAAATAATCAATAAGCTTAATCTTTAAGGAATCTAACTGAAATTGAGAAAATATTTCCTTAAAATTATGATTTAATGTGATTAATTTTTCATAATTCTTTTTTATTATATAGATTGATAAATAGTTATCATTAAAATTTGAATTATTTACCAATTTCTTTAATTTATTAAAATATGAGGTAATAAATGAATTATCTTTAAATTCTAGCATTTTATCAATAGATTCAATGATTCTAAGGAGATCAAAAAATGAATACTCAGATGCTACATTTAAAAATTTTTTAAATCCCTCTTCGATATACGTATTAAATTTTATAAAGTAAGTTTCTAGCTCATTTTCGTATCCATTTTTTAAAAATTCAAAGAATTCAATAAATAAATTATTATTAATTGCTATATTCAAGTATGTTTCAATGATATCTTCACTCTCGAACTGATTGATTATCGCTTTATTTAAATAACTTAGAGCTTCAACACAATTATTATTATCAAGACAGCTATTAGATAAGAGCAAAAAGTTTTTACTTTTTTTATGTGACCCAATATCTTCGGAAGTTAAATTGTAAGACTTGAAGTTTTCTAAAATATTTTGAGCAAGATTATTTTTAATAACTAATAAAATTTTTATTAGGTGGATACAAACTTTTTTCTCTCTTTCAGATTGAATAAGAAATGATGGGCAATCATGAAAAATTTCGTTATTCTTTTCATCTATTATAAGATGAAATTCACGCTCATTATCTAAAACAATACTTCTTATATGTATCGGATTCTCTTTAACATCGATAATATTAATTTTATTAGTGAGAAACTTAATGGATTTTTGATATAAATTTAAACCAAATTTATCAATTATTAGACTCGATATTGATTTTTTTACCATCTTAATTAGAATCTTGATTTAATTATTTCCGATATTAATTTGGGAAATTCATTCCAATCTTTAATTGTAAGTAATTGGCCTCCTGCTATTTTTATCATCTTTTTTGCTTCTTTTAAATTGTAGGAGGCTTCAGGACAAACTAAAATGAAATCTACTCCCAGAGAACGCATTTTTCTTAATTCTTGCATTGCATCCTTAAGATCAAAAATTTCTGCGTCTGTAAATAATACATTTAATTTTTCACGGGAAGTAGAATGATCTTTAAATTGTTTATTCGCCCATTCAATAGCACTCTGTATTCTTGTACCACCTCGGGCAGTTACAGAAAGGAGTTCATCAGCTAATTTTTCTAAATCTATTTTTTTATCTAATTCTTTCAATACATGAGTATTAGATTCAAAAAAAGTGATACCGAGTTCATCTTTACGCAACCCATAACATAACATCGTCACACAAATACTCATATAAGCAAGTTTTTCTCCACTCATACTACCTGAAATATCAAGTTCAAAACAAGCAGTTCGAATCCCCTTTGCGGTTTCAAAAACAAAAAAGTCATCATATCTTATATGATCCAATTTTTTACCTTTTTCTAAGATATTGTTAATAGTTTCCTCAAGATCTATATTTTCAAAATCGTCTCCTATCGAATATGGTCTTACGATATTAATTGGGATTGGTCCTGTTGTAGAACTACCTAAACGTGCTCTTGAATAATAAATACCTAATTCAATTAACATTTTTTTTGCTAATTCTTTAACTTTATGTTTGGTTGCATCAGGTAGATCCTTACGATGAATAAACCATTGTTTAAGTAGATTTTCTCCACTACCAGCAGATAAACAAGAAATCATCTTATTTTCACCTTCTTGACCTCCTATTTGTTGAGCACTTTTTAAAGCATCGCTCAGTTTGAAATTTCCAAGAGCAGCTAAAGCATCTCTATTATCAGAAGATAAAGCTATGGCAGTTAATTCTTTAATTCTCTCATAATTTAATTGATCGTGAATCTGATTCATCAAGTTGCTTAACCTTTGAAAATCTGCCTTCTTTTTTTCAACTAATTTTTTTAATAACTGATAAGTAGGTTCAATTAATTCAAAAATCTCATCTTCAGGCATTTCAAGTTTTTTTCCAATTTTTTTTATATCATCTGTCTCTGGATTTAGCCCTATTTTTCTTAAAAATTCTGTAGCATTTCTAAGTTGGTATGGTGATTCACAAGATTCTAAAGTTAAAGATGTAAGATATGGAATATTTTGTGTCATTTTTTGGCTACAGTGAATATTCGGAGAGCTATTAGCTAGTTGTTGTAATTGATGAGTTAGAGTTTTAAAAGCTTCAAATTTTTTATTTTGGCTCATGGCTTCATTAATGGCATTTTTAAGTGCTTTTTTAAAGAGTGAATTCCAAGATTTATTTGAAAATGCCGTTTTGGTTAAAGTTTCAAGTGAAAGATTCATTTGTGAATTTTTACTTTTTTTATCAAATTTATCTAATAATGAGGCTCTTATGTTAGTTCCAAAAAATTGATCAAGTGAATTTGCTAAATTAAAATTATGTTCAAATGACGACTGTTTTAAGCTACTATTTAAAACCTCATCTTGATTAAAATTAGGAGTTTCTCCTAAGTGTTTTGCTGCTTGAAACAATTCATCTAAATTATGAATTTTATTTTGAAGTTCTCTTTTAAGATTGTTGAATTGATCTTTAGATATGGAGTTAGTTTTTTTTAAAAATCTCATAGACTGAAGGAAATCTTCTAAACTCCCCGAATTTAACAATTTATTTAAATCAGCCTCAATATTTTGATTATTTAGAGCTTTACTTGTAATTCTTTCCCATTCTCTCAAAGATTGTTGTTGAATTAAATTATTCAATCCTAAATTAGTACCAGCTTTGAGATCCTCGGGATCCAAGGAATTAATTTTTTGAAGCATCCTATTCTTTGCTTCGCTAAGTAATCTCTCAAACGACGTTATTTCCTCTTTATATAATTCAGAGTCGTCATTGAAGAAATTAAGTGCCGATTTGAATGGTTCCTCATGTCGTTTTTGATTTAACTGCTCCATAAACTCTTCTAATTGCTGAATCATGTTTGTATCAAATGATTTTGATAATTCAATCTCATCTATCAGGTCTTGTAATTGGTCGAACTCTGATTTGATCCCAGAATTTTTCAATTCGTCCTCAAAATTATCAATCTTACTTTCTACAAAGAATGATTTCATTATGTCTTTCTTGTAATTTGGAAAAAGAATCTCAAAGGCAATATCTTTAGCTAGATCTTGGTTATCTGGAAATGATGTAACGGTACTAATTTCAATGAAATCATTTGGTGTAATGGAACCTTTACGATAATATCGTGATACAATTAAATTTGGTATTGATAATACTTGCCGTGGAGAGGGCATTTGGATTATGTCTGGATGATTTCTCATCCTTCTAATAAACTCTACAGCATATTCACATGGATTTTCTGGAAAAACTCCCAATAAGTTTACCCTCCTAAAGTCTTATGAATAATATTTTCTATAATATCTTCGACTTTTACTCCGGGTTTAGGTTTCAAACTTCCCAATAAAACATGACGAGCAATTTCTGAGAGATAAATGTACACAGATTCTTTTTCTTTTACCTTTTTTTCTTTCTCTAATAACCTTTTTCTTGCTAATAATTTAGCAATAGCAATTCCTGCCCTTATAGAAGCAGGAATTTCAATATCAATTTTATTTTGTCTAGTTTCTTTAATAATTGAATATATTAATTCTAATTCAGATTCTTCAATAATAAAATGTTCAGGTAGATTAATTCTTATAATATCTAATTCTGTAGATTTATCTGGATAAGTTAATTTGATCCAAACCTTTATTCTGTCTTTTAAAGCTTCAGATAA
>JBHLLG010000112.1:0-8601 GCA_048885925.1 Candidatus Hermodarchaeota archaeon | reverse complement strand
TCTATTTTGACAAAAAGCGGTCCAGAAAACTCATAGATTTACATTCAGAATATGTTTTAAAATTACATAAGCTAGCTATGGAAGAAGATTTAAATACTGAAGAGGCTTTTGTTTATTTTGACATATCCTTACCTTTAGCTGCTCTATTTGATTTAAAAAAAAAATTAAAACCGAAATAAAAATGCCATATTACATAACAAATGATTTGACTCAAGTAAAACAATTAATGAATGAAAGTAAATTTAGAGAAGCTATGAAAATTATAAATCAGTTTGAGGACAAGAAAGGTCTTAGTCTTCAAGATAAATTTGAGCTTCATTATCTTAAAGGTTCTCTCTTTCATGAACTTGGATATATGGATAAAGCACTTAAATTTATTAAGATGGCTTATAAAGAAAGTAAGCTATTAAAGAATGAATTTCAAACCATTGATGTGCTTCTTACCAAATCTACGATTTTAGCTAAGAGTGATAAACAAAATGAGGCACTAAAAGTGATTAGAAAGACTGAACGACTATTAAACACCGTCATTCAAACTTCATCAATAAACTTTAAAGAAAGAAATGCAGCATTAATGATAAAAAAAAGTGGTGTTTATTTTAATATTGGCGAATTGAATAGCTCTCTAGAATATGCTACTAAGGGAATGACTATTGCAAAAGAAATTAATAATAAAAAACTACTCATGCTTGCAAATAAAGCACTCTCTTTCAGTTATTACTTGCAAGGAGATATGAAGGAATCTCATTTATATGCTAAGAATACATTAGAACTTGCAAAAGAGTTAAACGATAAACAAGAAATGATTGGCGCATATAACGGGTTTGGAATGTATTTTACAGAAAAAGGAGATTATGATAGAGCATTAGATTATTTGGAGCAGGCTTTATCATTATGTAATGAGATTCACAGCTTTAAAACAATAGTAATCCTCAGTTCCCTATTTGATTTACATTTTTATAAAGATTCTCTTGAAAAAGCTCAAGAATGCCTAAAAAGCATGAAACAATTCATTAAAGAACATCCAGAATTTAAGGCTTCGAGTATTTTTTATGATCTGGCAAAAGCAATCATGTTAAAAAAAGATCCTCAAAAAATTAGTCACTTAAAAGCAAAAGAATTATTAAAAGAAATTATTGAAGAAGGGAATCCATTTTCTGGGATTTATTTTCCTGCTCTAATACATTTATGTGACATATATTTAGTAATTTCATGTGAAACAAACGATTTAAAAATATTAGATGAAATTCATCCCTACCTCAATCAATTAAAGAATCACGCCAAAACTCAGCAATCATTCTGGTTGCTTATTGAAACATACTTATTACAAGCTAAATTGAAACTAATAACTTTTGAATTTCGGGAAGTTAAAAATTTATTATCACAAGCCCTTGATCTAGCTGAAAAATATGGTCAAGATAGATTAATTAGGCGAATAGTAGAAGTTCGGGATGAATTATCTAAGGACTTTATCAAATGGGAAAAATTAAAAGCTTCGGGAGCAACGATATCAGCTCGTATGAATTTAGCCCGTATAGATGAACAAATTGAAATTTTACTCCAGAAACGAAGATATTTAAAACATGTTAATGATTAATAATGTTCGATAACTTAATGACATAATTGAAGTTACCATTCTTGTTTTCTATGATCTCAACTAATAATTTGCGTTTAGACATCAACATTTATTAAAAATAAAAAAATTTTTGAAAATTCAAAAATAGAAGTTATCTATAGATTCATTCTTTTATACTTCATAACTGGTAATTTATAATGTAAGGAGATCTATTTATTCTATAGGTGAAAAGCTATTACTTTATTTGAATGTACATCTACTTTTTGTGAAATCGATGAGATTGATAAAGAATCATTCTTTGAGAAAAATTTCTGGTATTTTATAATCCCTGCATCAATTTTGCTTGGAATTTCCATTTTTTTAGAATTTGCGTTTGAAATTATACTTAGTGCTCAAATTCTTGCAATTGCTTCAATTATTCTTTCTAGTTCTGGTGTTGTAAAAGAAGCAATTGAAGATGTAAGTGAAAGAAAAATTACAGCCAATCTATTGATGCTAATTGCTGGAGTTGCTTCTTTTTTTATATTACACGGTCAAGAAGGCGCAACAGCACTATTATTATATGCAATTGCAGAAAGATTAGAAGAAATAACTACAGATAAATCAAGAAATGCTATCAAAGAATTACTCGAACTTGCACCTGACGACGCCCTTCTGAAGACCGAGAATGGCTATATAAATATTCCATCAAGAGAAGTAAAAATAGGAAATCTTGTTGGCATAAAACCTGGTATGAAAGTACCTTTAGATGGTATAATTATTAAAGGGAGTTCATATTTTGACGAAAGTGCTATTACAGGGGAGTCTGTTCCTGTTTTTAAAAAGGAAGGCGATGAAATATTTGCTGCTAGCTTGAATTCGGATAGTTTTGTAGATATAGAAGTTATACGAGAAAGTACAAATACAATAGTAGCACAAATTGCAGAAAGTGTAAAAATTGCTCAACAAAATAAGAGTAACCATGAAAAATTTATTGAAAAATTCGCAAAGTACTATACTCCAATTATCCTTCTCTCTTCGATTTTAGTAATGACAATTCCTCCTTTATTTGGATTAAGATTTGTTGATTGGTTTTATCGTGGTTTAATTTTATTAGTAGTATCTTGTCCATGTGCTTTAACTTTATCCACACCTCTAGCTAATATTGCCTCACTTACAAAGCAAGCAAGAGAAGGAATACTCGTTAAAGGGAATAAATTTATTGAGAAACTTCAAGATATTGAAGTTTTCGCATTTGATAAAACAGGAACTCTTACTGAAGGAAAATTAAAGATTTTTGAAATTCTTTCTTACAATGGCGCTAATAAACAAGATATAATCAATGTGGCAGCGAGTTTAGAAACCCTATCAGAACACCCTATTGGTAAAGCAATAGTGAATCAAGCAAAAGAAATGAAATTAAAGTTTCTGCCGGTAAATGATTTCGAAGTAATAAAAGGAAAAGGGATAAAAGGTAAAATAAATGACGAGACATTTTTCGTTGGAAGTCAAAAGTTTATAGAGGAATTGAACTATCACCTTCCTATTAATGATATTACTAATATTGAATCTTCAGGAACAATCCCAATTCTAGTAGGGAATCAAGAACATTTATTAGGTATAATTTCAATTAGGGATGTTTTAAGAGTTTCTTCACCAATTCTTATAAATGGTTTAAAGAAGAGAGGTTATGAAACTGTATTAATTTCTGGGGATAATCAAAATGTATGCAGTTCAATCGGAGCATGTTTAGATATCGATAAAGCTTATGGTGAACACTTACCAGACCAAAAACTACAAGAAATAAAGAATTTGAAACAACAATATAAAGGAGTAGCTATGGTTGGAGATGGTATTAATGATGCCCCCGCCTTAGCCTTAGCAGATTTAGGAATAGCAATAGGTGCCTCTGCTACTGACATTACATTAGAAACTGCGGATATAATCATCATTGGTGAAGATTTGAAAAAAATTTTAACATATGTGGATATCGCTAAAAAAACTAATAAAAAAATCAAACAAAATATTTGGACCTCTATTATTGTTAAAGTCTCGTTTGCAATACTAACAGTTATTGGATTAATGACACTCTGGCTAGCGGTCGGAATTGGTGATATGGGAGTTTCTTTATTAGTTTTACTTAATAGTTTAACAATTTTTAGATATAAATTTCTATATAAAGAAATTTCGACAGAAGAACTGGAAAACACAGCTAAACTAATTATATGCGAAAATTGTCAAACAAAGGATATTATTCCTCAACACCATGGAAGAGATATGATTCAAAGAGGAGATAAACTCATCTGTTGGAAAAATATTATCAGTAGTGAAGAATTGGAAACATGTAATGAGGAATTACCACTTCATTGTCCTTATTGTCAAAATAAGTTAGATTTGATGTAAAACATCAATTATTTCTATTTTGTATGTTTCAAATAAGATTTTTTAAATAGAATTAGAGTTTTTTGGTTAAGTTTTTTCTCTTAAAAAAAAAATTAATTTTTTAAAAATTCCGTGATTTTCCTTTTCCATCGAAATTTGCGATTAACCCACTTTTATTTTTAAACTCCCAATTTCTTCCAAAATCGTTAAATTTCCAGTAATGAGTATTGCAGATTTTCAAATCTGAAAGGAACACCTCAAATGGAGAGTTAATAAGTTTTTGAGGATTTTTACCATCGAGTCCTGGTGTATAAGATAATTTCAATTCTCCATAAGGCATAGTAATATGAAAAGTATTTCCTTCTTTATTTAAATTAATATCAACATATCTAATTCCTAAAATCTTTTGTAGTATTAGTCCGCCTGGGATTTTGTTTACAAAAAATGGTTCTAGGTATCTTCTTTGTTCTTCAGTAGTTTTATTACTGATATACAATCCTCCCTCTCCACCTTGGGTTAGGAGATCTGCCGCTTTATTAGAATACAAATCAATTATATGTATTAACATTACTCCACTGATATCCACATCACCCATTTTCCCTTCTTCGTAATGGAACAATTGGAATGTTTTACATGGGGTTTCTCTGTCTCTTCCAAAATAAAAAGGACAATGACCTTCCGATGCACAAGCTTCGTAGAACGTACCTTTTGTACTCCAACTTATTCTTTCTTTTTTTTCTTTGGACATTTTTCACCACTCTATTTTCTTAGATTAAGATATTTAACCTTAAATTAGTATGATATAAAGAATATAAATTAAAAAGAAAAAATGTAAAAATATCTTATAAAAATAAAAAAGATATACAATAATACCTTTATGTTCTTTAGCGAAACTTTATTCACCAATTAATTCTTTAAATTCTTTTAGGTTTCTAATATTATCTAATCTTTCATCTGATTTTGCCCATTCAATATATCTTTCATCTAATTCTATGACATTATTTAATAGTTCTAAAGCCATGGATTGATTATTTTGTAAAGATTCAAAACATGCCATATAAAATATTATATTACCATTTGTTGGATCATTCTTAATAGCTTTATTAAGAAAGGTTTTGGCTTTTTCGTGATTCTTTAAAAGCATATATAGATTTCCAAGATTACCCTGAACCTCTGCAACATTGTAAGTATACGTATTGGGATCTTCTTTCGCTAATACTTTAAAGATTTTTAAGGAATCAAGATAGATTTGTTCTGCTTGTGCTAACTTTTTTAATTTAGAATAGATAGTTCCAAGGGAATTTTGAATAATGGCAACATTGTGCATATATATTTCTGGATTTTGTTCTGCTAATTTTTTAGAAATGCTTAATGCTTCTTTAAACCTTTGTTCAGCATCTTCAAATTTATTAAAACTAGCATATAAGTCACCGAGATCTAATAAAGTAAGAACTACTTCTGGTAAAACCTGATCAGGAAATTTCTCAGCAACACTTTTTTTGATATTTAATGCTTCAAGATGCATCTTTTCTGCGTCTTCAAAGTTCATTAATTCAGTATAAATTATTCCTAGATTACTCTGAGTTTTGGCAATATCAACTAAATACATATCATAACACATTCTCGCTAATTTTTTATAATTATCTAAAGAATCAATAGTTCCATCTTGAATATCTTCTAATAAATCTAAATCAATGCATACATTTCCGAGATCCTTTTTCGTTGAGGGTTCAGTTGGTAAATAGATATCATAGTACTTTTTCAATATCTCATTATATGTCTTTAAATCATCCATATATGACTTTTCTAAATCAATATCCTCCTTTACATCAGGTTCAGGCGAATACACATTGTAATATTGCTTTTCTATCTCTTTATATGAACTCAAGGCATCACTATATAGCTTTTCTGCCTCTTCAAACCTTTTTGAATCTGTATATAATGTTCCTAGATTTTTTTGAATTGATGCAATATAGGGTAAATATATTTTATAATATTGTTTCGCTAACTTTTTATAAATATCTAAAGCATTAAGATAAATCTTTTCTGCATCTTCTGCTTTTCCTATAACAGAAAAAATATTTCCAAGGGCTATAAGGATTGGAGCTTTATATCTATCTTCAAGAATCATTAAAAGTTCTGCAATATTAATCAATCTTATAGTTCTATAATCAAATTCATCTATTCTATTTATTATCGAGAGGAATTGATCAACCAATTCCTTTGTTGGATTTAAATTTGCCCTATGGAAAAGAATTTCAATCTCTTCATTTAGGTCTTCTTTATACCTTTTTTTCTTTTTTTCATAATATCTTATTGCATTTTCATGGCATTCTTCATCAGAAATGATTTCGAAAGCATCCTTAATAGACTGGTCAGAAAATTCATATAACTCTTTTTTGTCTACTTTCTTTTTTAGTATTCCAGTATTAAGTAATTCATTGAAGGATTGCTCTATATCTTGTAATTTATAACTACTTTCAACATATTTTCTGTTAATATTAGATTCTAGCTCATCATTTAGCACACTTAAATTTTGTAGTAATTCTAATGCTTCTGGATTTGTTAAAAAAACCTGTTCAATAATTTGTATATAAAAACTCTGCATTTGCGTCTCCTCATCCGTAAAATTCAAATCATTTAATTTTTCTAAATCAATTCTCTGATAATTTTTCTTTATTAACTTTTTTAAACCAGAATGTCCTTCGGGTATTCTTTTAATAAATTCCATGACTTTATTAGGATATCTTGGCATACAACACTTCTTCTAATTCTACTTATTAATATTGAATTTCATAGTTTAATATTTAAATATACTCAATCTAAGATAAAAAAGAATCTAAATAATAATTTAATATTTGTTAGTTGAAATAACAGATCTTTAATAATTATTAAAAAATACGATTAAATGGTTTAAACATTTTCTATTGATAATATAGAAGGTGATTTAAAGTGAAAAAGATTGAATTAGGAAAAACAAAAGAAAAAATACCAATCCTTGGTCAAGGTACTTGGGGTATTAAAAAATTAAGAAATAAGAAATATTATGAAGATTGGAGGGCTTCAATACGAAAAGGAATAGAATTGGGCATTACACACATAGATACCGCAGAAATTTATGGTGCTGGAACTTCAGAAAAAATTGTTGGACAAGTAATATCTGAATATAATAGAGATGATTTATTTATAACAACAAAACTTTTTCCAATGCATTTAAGATATAAAGCCATGAAAAATGCTGCTAATAAAAGTTTAAAAAGATTAGGAATAAAGGAAATTGATTTATATCTTATACACTGGCCTTCTCCTTTTATTTCAATAAAAACACAAATGAGAATTTTAGAAGATCTCGTAAATAAAGGAAAAGTGAGATATATTGGTGTCAGTAATTTTTCAGTGGATCAGTTTATACAAGCTCAAAGTTATCTTAAAAGTATAGAATTAGTTAATAATCAAATACCAATTAATATTTCAAGACAAAAGCATATTGAAGAATCATTATACTTTTATCAAAATGAAGGAATTACAGTGACAGCATATAGCCCCTTAGGACATAATGGTTTTCATAAACTAAATGGAGAACTAAAAGAAAAATTGGAAACGGTCGCAAAATCACATGAAGTTACTATTCAGCAGATTGCCATTGCTTGGTTAATTAATCATCAGAATGTTATAACCATACCTAAAGCATTTAACCTTGAACATATGGAAGCAAATGCTAAGGCTGCAGAAATCGTCTTATCTGAGAAAGAGATTAGACTCCTTTATAACAAAGAAAATCAATTTGAAAATATTAAACTTGTATCTTCAAATACTTAAAATATGATTTATAAAAGATTTATTTGAGGATTTTTCCTGTCTCTAAAAACCATAAAAATAAATCGAGTTCTGCTAAATTCAACTCAAGTTTCTTTCCCAATTCTTTTAGTATTTCTTCAATTTCAAGATATTTCCTTTTTGTTAATGTTTTTGGTTTTTGGATAATATTATATGTTTCTAAAACATCAATTATGTGAAAATCGATAATCGCATAATCATTAAAACCAATATTTCTTAAAAAGTGACTTGCTTCTTTATATCCAATACCTTTTATGTTTTTTACGATCCATTCTCGTAAGGTATTTCCATCATTTCCGGATTCAATGGCTTGCTTAAGCTGATCAATTTTATTCCTCGCCTCAATTATAAATCTAGACCTAACATTAGGAAATCTATATCCAAGATCTTTGAATTTATCGATGAGCTCTTCTTCTGAATATGTAAGAAAAGCATCTCCGATGGATTCATGAATCTCTATGCACTTTAATGCACTACAATTAGCGGTCATAATACAAAAGCACAGTTCCTTAAAAATTGTCTCAATATCATGATTTCTAATCTCAAAAAACTCAGTTAAACGAGCATCAATACGAGATTTAATCTCACTCTCTTGAAGGGACAGGAGTTTATCTATTAATTCTTGCATGGTACTGTGAATATACTTATATTCGATAAAAATCGTTAAAAATTTTAGCAATTTTAAATAATTGTTAGTTAAATAGATAGGTAATTCGTCCTAAATACAAAAACTTTGCGGGAATTGCCAAGTCTGGTCTAAGGCGGTGGGTTCAGAACCCATTCTCGTAGGAGTTCGGGAGTTCAAATCTCCCTTCCCGCAATATTTC
>JBHLLG010000111.1:0-8622 GCA_048885925.1 Candidatus Hermodarchaeota archaeon | reverse complement strand
ATTCCCTGTTGTTTGTAATGTGAGACTAAATCATTATCTAAATATAACCCTTTACAAAGTAATTCGGTTTTTTGGATTAAAGCAGATGCAATATCGATCATATTTCTTTCATAGAGGAGTTAATAAGTTATAAAATTCTATTGAAATAGCATTTTTTATTGTTCTCTAAAGAATTTAAAATTGGAGGTTATTTAATTTTGAGTATTATTGAAAATAATATTATGAATCAAAAGTTTTATTAACAATTACATGATAACCTAATTTAAAAATTTTTTTTCACATTAAGTTAAAAAAAATTAGTGATTGATTAATGCCTAAAGTCGAAAGAAAAATCAATATTGCAGCCTCTCAAGATACAATTTTTAAAATTATTGATAACGACGATGATTATGCAAGATGGAACATCGTTGTAAATGATGTAAAAAAACTTAGTGAAGGTAATTACTTTTTCAAGACTAATGTCGGAGATATTACTTCTACCCGTATAGAAACTAAACCTCCTAACAGTCTTTCTGCAACCCAAGAAGGAAGTCCTATGACAAGCTTAGGATACGTATTAAAACCAAAAGGTGAAAATGTGGAAGCTACGATTTGGGCTGAATTTGATGATCCAAACCAAGAACCTGTCTTAGGAATAGCTGGAGAAATGCTTTTAAAAAGTCTCAAAAAATATGCTGAATACCTCGCGTCTGGTGGAAATCCTGATAAATTCAAAAAAAAATAAATTATCTAAATTAATATTTTTTTAAATTATTTAAAACATTTTCTTATAACTATTATTTTAGGCTCTTGAGTTTTTTACTTATTTTCTTAACAATTTTCTCATATGAGGGTGGGGGTCCTGTTCTTAATTGTTTCTTATCAATATATAAAGCATCTGAAATCCCCCATTCCAAGAAAATTTTTCTATTACTAGTATCAATCTCCCTAAAAATTACATTATCTTTAAATTCCGAAGCTGCTTTTTTAGCTCGTTCATAAACTAAATTTTGTGCTGGACACCATCCACTAACGAAACTAGTAATAGTTATTTTTCCTGAAACAATATCTGGATCTCTTTTTTTTCGAATCCATTTTGGTGGTTTTGCATCTTCACTAAACGGTTTCCATAGCAACGTCATTAAACTATCTTTATCAGTTTTTATGTAACCTTGTTTTTTAAACCAAGATGCTTTCATCCAAAACGGAAGAGATACTCCCCAAGCAACGATACCTTTTGCCCCGATACTTTTTACATCGTTTTCCGCAGCATTCAGTAGGCTTTTTCCTATTCCACGATTTTGGTTATTTCCAACACCCTTTCCTTCATAACCATGAACCCAAATGCAGTTAATAAAATAAAGATCCTTTCCAGATACAGATGATTGTTCAATAGGAATATACTGAATCATACCTACAGAATTGCCCTCAGTATTAACCGCAATTTTCACTCTTAAACCTTTATCCTTCATCTTATTATACCACAACTCTTTACGATTCCCTGCTTCCTGCATTTCTTCTGACCAATCTTCGAGGCATAAAAAATAAGATTGTTTGTAATCTTCGTTTAAATCTAATATTTTCATTTTATTACCATACTTTATTTATTAAATAAATGATATTCTTAAATCTTTAAAATAGATTTGAAAATAATTCAATTTTTAAGAATTCCTCAGCTTATAGAAGTGAATTTTGGATGGAATTTATAATTTTATGAAGAAAAATGATTTAAAAGAGGACATTTATTATTTAATAAAAGTACTTTTTATATAAAATGAGTTCACAAAGTGGACATTATGGATGAAAAAGATTTTGAAATTATAAAAGCCTTAGACAAGAACTGCAGGATTTCTTTTTCTCAAATTGCTAAAGATGTCAATTTATCAATCAGAACAATCTCACTTCGAATTAATTCATTAATAGAACGAAACATTCTTAAAAAATTTACCCTCTATTTTAATCCGGATTATCTAGGAGTTCGGCATTATTTATGTTCTTGTGAAACATTTTCTAATTTTTCAATCAAAAATTTTCTTGATGAGATAAAAAATATAAAAGAAATTTATCAGATATGGCAATTCCTTGATAATAATTTATTATTTTCACTTTATTGTAAAAATGCTTACCAAGTTGAACAAACTATTAATAAAATCTTAGATTTCGGTTTAAATTTACTTAATTATTCTGAAACAAGAACTTATAAACCTCCTGATATCCCCTTTTCAAGAATAGATTGGAAAATTATATATGCTCTTTTTAATAATGCTCGATTACCGAAATCTGAAATTGCTAAAAGACTGAATTTAAGTGAAAAAACCATAAAAAGAAGACTAAATAGATTAAGGAATATGAAATTAGTACAATTTACCACTGAACTCAATTTTGAAGCAATTAAAGGTATGGTGACTGCAATTATATCATTAGAGACTACAGAAAGACTTAAAGATATATATTTAAAAATAAAAAAAGATAAAGAGATAAAATATTGGAGACACGCAGAATTAGTTGTACCTTCAATGGCTCTTTTTGTATACGGTAAAAGTGTTGCTGAAATCTATGACATATATTTGAAATTAAGATCCATGAAAGAAATTAAACAAATTTCGCTTAATTTTGTTGTAAAAAATTGGAATAATTCAAAAGTGATAGAAGATGCTATTTTGGTTAAAATTGGAGAATAAAATTTATTGCTTGAACAACTTAAAGGATATAAATAATATGCCCAATAGACTTGTTATAAATTAATTCATGGTATATTAAAAAAAAAACAGTGTTGTTTAATTAGAATTTTAATAATTAGTTAAATATTTTAATTATACTAATTTTTTGCTAAAACTTATTAGAAACAACAAATTTTAAATAATGACATATTAGATAAATTTTATAAACTAAGTAATTTTATCGTTTAAAAAATAACGAATTAGGTGAACAGCTTTGGCACACAAACGTCCATGGAGATGTTACAGTAAATTTGACAGTAGGCCATTCCAGTATAAAAGAAGTTCAAATCGTAGACGAGAATATGCTCGTGGAGGTACACAATCAAAAATTGTTAGATATTGGGGTGGTAACAAAGACCTTCCGTGGGAACAGTGGGAATTAGTTATCGGTCTAAAAGTAAACCAGCAAGTTCAAATCTCTTCGAATGCTCTTGAGGCGATTAGAATCACTATTAACAGTGTTCTTCAGAAAGACCTTGGAAGATTAAATTTCCGACTTCGAGTAAGACCAAAACCATTCCATAAGATACGAGAGAATCGTATGCTAGCATTTGCTGGAGCTGATAGAGTTCAGAGTGGTATGAGAAACTCTTTTGGAAGATCTATAGGAGTAGCTGCTCGAGTAAGAGCTGGTCAAGTAATTGCTGAAGTAGGTACTTATATTAAAAATCTGCAGTTAGTAAGGGAGAGATTAAGAGTAGCTTCAATGAAGATTCCATGTTCTTGCCAAATTGTGGTTATAATGTATAAAAATCTTGAACTATTAAAAAAATCAGGATTGCCCTTATACGATGATAAAAATAGGAAAGAAATACCTCTCTATGAATTAGAATTTGCTTCTACATAAAATTAGACTCTTTTTAAAATATTATTCCATTTTAATATGGAAATAATTATAGGAATTATTTAATATTTAATACAAGAAATAGAAAGAATTTAATATGTTATATCTTTAAACTAATTCTGTTTCAGGTTGTTTATTTGTATTTTCTTCATGTTTTTTAAATATATTCATTAAAAAAACTCCTACAATAATTATTAAGATCGAAAGTATTATCCCGATAGATATTGTGGCTCCTTCTACTATTATTAGCTCAAATGCGACTGGTGCTGCTATATACAAAGAATTATACATCGGAACTAATCTTGAGGCATCAGCTCCTTTAGCAAATCCTATTTGGGTTAATATCATTGCGAAAAAACCAGCAAGAAAACTAAATAAAAAAATAAAACTATCTAATTCTAATTGTAAAATTCCAGCTAAAACTTCAAGAAAGTTGTTAGACGTTAATCCTATTCTCTTTAAAACATTATCTGTACCTCCTAACGTTCCCGCTACAGCGCCAAAAATGAAAGCTACAGCAATCCTTGTCCTCCAAGAATATCCAATTAGAACTGAAAATAATATAATAAGTACTATTATTAATATGAAGAAATTAACATAATTAACATTTCCACTGATAGGTGGTTCTATAATATAGAAAAATCCAACCATTGTCGTTCCAACAATAATTAAAATCGCTCCTGCTAATTCAGATTTAATAATTTCTTCGTGTAATATATAATGTGAGTATAACATAAGTAAAATTAATCCCATTCCAAACACACTAGAAAATACTGCTGCCGAAGCAAAACTAGTTCCTAATATTTGCCATATAAATACAGTGTTATTTAAAGTAAAACCAATAATATAGATTAAAGGTTTTTTTCCTTTTTCCTTAAAAGACTTTTTTCTAGAGAAGATTTCAATTCCATGTCGTTCCATAGCCTTAGCTAGATGTAAAACTAATGTATTAAGAATTCCGAAAAAAATACCAAGAACAACAGACATTTAAATAACCCGTTAGCTTACTAAATATGGTTTATCTGAAATATAAAAATAAATCTTGTTAAATTAAAAAACATTAAAGATTTTTAATATTCAAAAAGTCAAACAAAATTAAAATTATTTGAAAAATAATCTTGAAAAATCTTGAACCATTTTTTAATCCAAAAAGCATCTTGATAGTAGGTGCTTCAAGAAAAACTTATACATTTAGTTATACTATCTTAAAAAATCTTTTAGAAATCTTTTATCAAGGGAAATTATATATTTTAAATCCAAATGCAAGCGAAATTTTGGGGATAAAATCGTATCATTCTTTAGAAGAATTACCTGAGATTCCAGAATTAGCTGTAATTGTTTTAGGAAAGAAAATACCAGAAATTTTTGAAAAGTTAGCGAAATTTGGAGTAAAAAATATCGCAATTGAATCAGAATTAAGAATTCAAACTGAAGATCCAGTATTAATAGAAAACTTATATAATATCAGCGAAAAGTATGGTGTATCTTTTATGGGACCTTCTATGTTGGGTGTTATAAATTTTAATAATAATTTTACTACCTCAATTATTCCCGTAAGACAATACCTCATGCAAAAACATAGGAAAATAAAGGAAGGAATTAGTTTTATTGCTCAATCTGGAGGATTAGCAGGAGCCATGGGGTGGTGGGCTCCAACTCAAGATTTACCTATTTCTAAAGTAATACATTTAGGATACGGATTTGACATTAACGATGCAGATGTATTAGATTACTTTAGAAAAGATGATACAACAAAAGTAATTTCATTATTTTTAAGAGAGATTACAGAAGATATAATTAGATCTGTAAAAGATATAGCTCCAATTAAGCCAGTATTATTCTTCTATGTTGGAAAGGATGAAAATAAAGAAAAAGAATTAATTAAAGCTGGAGGAATAGGTGTATTAAACTATATTGAACTATTTGATCTTGCTAAAATATTTTTATGGTGTCCCGAACCAAAAGGATCCAATTTAGGAATAATTGGTCCAAGTTCAGGAGCTATTTATTTAATTGTTAAAGAAATGAGAAAACAGGGTCTCTCACTTGCTAAAGTAACTCAAGAAAATAAAAAAATAATTCTTGATAAAGTAGGTGGATCTACATGCAAACTAGGAAATCCTGTTGATTACTGGCCTCCTAAAAGATTTGTTGGCACTAAAATCTGCGAGATCTATAATACGTCTTCAAAAACTTTATTGAAAGATGATGGTGTTGATGGTTTAATTTTAGCTTTAGAATTTTTTATAGAAATCGAATTTGATTTTAATATTTTTGAAAAAATTAAAAATGCATTCCCTGATAAGCCATTGATTTCAATCTTAATTCAAGCAGAACGAGAAGGAGCAAAAAGAGTAATAAAATCTGCTTCAGAACTAAAAATACCTGTATTTGAAAATGAGATAGAACGTGCTGTTAGAGGATTTAAACTACTTTATGATTGGCATTCAAAAATAAAATTAAAATGAAAAATTAACTTGTGAAAATTTCCTTTAATTCTTCGGGTATCTCAACTGATTCATCCATTATTGAGAGAGCATAAACTTGATCACCACACTGACAACCGCTTCCTTCAAACAAGTAAAATTTGAACTGATCTTTCCAATTAGCGATTTGTACGTCTTCAATCTCAGCAACTTCACCACACACACAATAAATCGCCATACTTTCTGAATATTTAGGTATGATCTCCTTAAAATCTCTTGGAGCTTTCTCAAATTCAGAATTGTTTAGCATCTCATTGATTTTATCGGCAAATTTATCTTTAAGAGTCGGTACAAAATGATTTATAATTCCATCTCTACCTTTCATTTCAGTTAAAACGATAAAATTTTTCTCCATTTTTTCAGCTTTCTTTTTCTCTGTAAGCATCGGTTGTTGATATTGTTGAAGTTGTTCAGGTATTGGAATTGGTTCTACACCTGGAGGATATTCAAAAGAATAAAAATATTGCATTGTTCCTCGAATGGATTTTTGATTTAATAGTCTCAGATTTTCATAATCTTGGCTATGAAGCACGAACTTTATTAACTGTAAAGGGACTTTCAGCTCTAAAAGTCTTGATCGAATGTTATCTAATAGTTCACCAGCAAAATTTTTCAAAATCATTATATCTTCTCTATAAGTAGCATAAATTTGATCTTTATTCTGTTCTTTAAATGCAAACCATTTCTTTAAAACGCTATTTCTAATCATTTGAGGTACTATACAAAAAACACATAATATTGGAAATACAAAATATGTTAATGTTGGCCAAATAAGTGCTAATACTACTGGAATAAACATAGGTAGCATAAGTAGTAATGACATTCTACGTAAACGTTTGTCCATTGAAGTCTTTACTCCTTTACTTATAGCAAGTTCTTCAGCTTTTCCTTTTAACTTGGTTATAGTACTTAAGATTCCTTTTGATTCAAAACTTAGTTTTAACAAGCGATCTTCTTCTCTACCCTTAGCTAAATTATCTAAATGTGTATTTATTTGATTTGTATATTGGTTTAATGTATTATCCTTAAAAATGAAATCTAATGTTTCTTCAGAATAATAGTCTAAAAATCGTACCATAAAAAGTTTCTTCTCAACATCTTGGATATCTGTTGGACCTAAACCTAACGCTTCTTGAATTACTTGACCTTGTGTCTTTCTTTGAGGTTTTCGTTCTTTACGCTTTCTTCCTTTAGTTTCTGAATTATCAGATTTTACCTTTTCTTCATTCTCGGTATCATTCATTATGTTGTCATACTTTTTTGTTTTAAATTATAACTTTTGTAATTATTGACACATAATTAACTTTTGTAAAATATATTATCTCAAAGAAAGTAATAGATTACCAATATAAAATACAAAAATTAAATAATTCACTCCAATTTAAACTCAAAAAAAAAAATCTTAACTTCTATAAAAGAATCTCCAATACTTTTTTTGGGGGGATTATTGATTAGACTCATTAATTGCATTCCTAATATTCTCTGCTGATTTAGCAGGATTAACCATTCGAGTAATTCCGCCCCCTACAATAATAATGTCAAGAGGGTATGTCAAAAGCTTAGGAATGTCTTCTGCTCTTATCCCTCCAGCTACTGCTAATTTTGGACGGTCTCGTAATCGGAGTATGGATTCCACTTCTAATAATGGAGCTCGTCTAGATGCTTGGCGATCTATACCACTATGTACCAAGGCATAATGTACTTTTGTATCTTTATAATTAAGATCCATAATGCTTGCTAAGGTTATAACAGGTGACCGCGCCATTATAAGATCTGCCATAATTTCAACGTGATAATCGTGTGCGGCATGTAAAGCTTCTTCGATCGTAACGTTGTATGCATCAGCAAGTATTGTAACAATATCTGCTTTTGCTTGAGCAGCCATTTTCACCTCAAGATAACCTGCATCTGCAGTTTTTAAATCAGCGCAAATTAATTTATTTGGATGTGCCTTCTTTAATGATCGAATGACATGGATACCTTTGGATTTTATCAAAGGAGTTCCCGCTTCTAAAATATCTACGAAGGGAGCTACCTTCTTGGCTACAGATAACGCTTCCTCTATGGATTCAAAATCCAGAGCTACTTGTAGCATTGGAATATCTTGTTTGCTTTTATTTGTCTTCATTTTCTTCGAAATGGGATTTCCTACAATTATATCTTGTATAAATATTTAAAAATCTGGTATATCAAATAATAATCTCTAAATTCTATAGTAGAAATTCAATCTAATTAAGATATGCTAAAATCAGAATTAAAAATAAAAAAGAGATTCAAAAAAATTATTTAATTATGACTTTTTGTCTTAATATGGAACTGCGACAACTTCTTTAATCTCAGGCACAAACTGTTTTATCGCGCGTTCAATCCCGAATTTTATAGTTTGTTGAGCATGCATACATCCTGCACAATGTCCCATTAATCGAACTTTTACAGTTCCATCATCTTCGATTGAAACGAGTTCTACATCGCCGCCATCCATCTGGAGTTGTGGTCTTATCTTATCAATTACTTGCTTTACTTTATCTTTATCCATAAGTTTCACATATAATTTCTTATATTCTTTAATAAAGAAAAGAAAAAGAACTTTAAA
>JBHLLG010000110.1:0-8650 GCA_048885925.1 Candidatus Hermodarchaeota archaeon | reverse complement strand
TTATTCCTTTTTTTACTAATTTTGTAGGATCTACTAAATTTTTAAGTCCTTGTACTGCTGCATCAGCAGCTTGACCCATAACATCTCCACCTATTGCTCCTCCACCCATCACCTCTTCAGCAATAACTCCAATTGCGGGAGTTAATGCTGCGGAAACTATTGTTGTTACTGCAGCAATTGCTACTACTTTAGCAATTCTTATAGCAATTGGGCTTTTTTCTCCTTTCTTTGTCTTTTCATCATCCTCAACTGCTTCTAAAGAGCGCTTTAGACCTTTTATTAGTCTATTTAAAGCGTCTTCTTTTTTTTCCTTCTTTCCTTTATAATATATACCTTCTTGATAAACAGTTTCTAGAAATTTTGTTAGAGAAGAGAATTTTTTTATATTTTTATATCCATTCCAGTCCTCTTCCTTAAAATTAGTTAGGATTGTATTACATGATTTACCAAGATTAACTTTATAAACAAATATTTTTGGTTCTTGTTTATCACTTAGATAAATAGCTTCATAAATGTTGTCTCCAATTTCTTTCTTTTCTCCAATAAGTATCCTAAAATTAATTTTATCAGTATTACCAATTAATCCTTTAGAAAATTTTGCTAATGCTACTTTTCCTTTCTTTGCTTTCTTTTCGTCTTCCATAACAGTATCAGATCGTTTTTCTTCGAAAAAATCCCCAAGTACATCGAAAGCTTCTTTAAATACTTTCTTAGCATTATCAACTTCTTTTTCCATTAAATTCACATCTGTACTTTAATATCTTTAATTAGTTTCAATTATAAAAAATATCAAAACAAAGATATTTATGTTTATCTATTTTTAAATTCCAAGACTTAGGTATGTTGGGATATAAAGTGGTTTTTTGAGTTTTGGAAATTTAAGGTTTTTTTTTAATTCTTTAATCATTATGACAACATTTTGTATCTTAAAGAATTGCATTTCTTTAAATGCTTGATTTAAAACTATATTTTTAAAAGAAGATATATATATTAAAATTCCTAACTTTCTACGTGTCGCTGCTTTAATAAGTTTATCGATTAAATAGATATAACCAAGTTGTAGATCATATGAATTATTGAATACCTCTTTATCAAGAAATAATTCATGGACTATTCCAATCTTTATATTTAATTTAGTTTTAATAGTTTTAAAGTATTGATAGGTAAAAATAGAACCTCCTATAATTTTTCCACTTTTTCGAACTATTATATAGATTGGTTTTTGCTGATCTGAGGGAACCTTTACTCTTGCCCAAATAAATTTTGCTTTATCGTAATTTGGGTATCCATCATAATTTGTCGGGCTAATTCTATTAGTAGTATTCATAAATACAAGATGATTTGTATTATGATTAATTTCATATGAAAAATCTTTAAAAAATTTCTTAAATTTTATTCGTAATCTGCTTAGAAATCGAGGTAAGTAGGAAATAGTAAAAAGAACAGGAAATAAAAATGCAAATCCAAAAATACTTCTTATTAATTCAACGATATTTGGAATTTGAACAAAACTGTACTCTTTTTCGATATCGAAGTATCCAAGTTTTTGATAAAGTCTATTAGCAAGACTTCCTACTCCTGTACTTAATATTGAAAAATCACATCCTTTTTTGTTCATGTAGTCAATTGAATTTTTAAGTAATCTTGTTGCTATTCCCCTTTTAGTATAACTTGGATAAATTGAAACATCATTAATTTCACCAACTATATATTGTTTTTGACCAATTGGAATAATTTCTATTAAATTAACAAAAATCACTCCAACAATCTTTCTTTTATCTATATCTTCTGCAATTTGGCACATTTCAGGTTCAAACCCAGGAGATTCTACGTATCTCCAATGCCAACTAGTTGGAGTTCTTTCAACAACTCTTCTTTTGAATACTAAATTAAATAAATCAGCTAATTGCTTTTCATCGCCTTCTTGATAATGTCTAAAAACTATATTTACCATTTGACCATTTACTTTTTTTACTATTTAAAAGATTAAAAATTAGGAAAAATAGCTTTTTTAAGCAAGATTCCTAAACTTAAATATAATTAAAACTTACAAATAATTAAAGAATTAATATTCTCAATAACATAAATATAAATTGAGTCTTATGAGTGAAAAAATAACTGAAATTCTAGACAGTTTAAAAGCTATAAAAGGTGTACATGGCGCCGCTCTTATTGAAAAGTTCGGACTGATTAAAGGTAGTGCTTTACCAGGTTGGGTAGATCCAGAAGCTGTAGCAGCTATGGTTACATTAATATTGAAAGCCAGTCAGAGAGCAACTAAAGAGCTAGAACAAGGTCAATTTTTTAGTGCAATTATAGAATCTGAAAAAGGAAAAATCCTTTTTAGTGAAATCAAAGGTAATATCTTGACTATAATTACCACTCGTGAAGCTAAATTAGGTATAATAAACTTAAAATTAGATGCTGCTAGTTCTGCTCTTGGAGCATTGATTTAAATTTTTTCTTCTTTTTATCTCTAATTTATTTTATTAAGATTTAAATTCTTGACAGAACATTAATTTTAATATCCACATGTATAACAAAATTCAAAGGTGAGTTTTATGGTAATTATAAATTCTGAAGGAAAGTTTGATAAGAATTACTATTTAATAGACGGTATGACTATGGGAATGCAAAAATTTCTTTCAATTTATGTCATCGAAAATAATGGTATGCGATTGATGATCGATGTTGGAGAAACTTTGAAAAATCGTAAAATCATTAAAATACTCAAGGAATTTGGGCTTTATCCCATTGATAAAATAGTATTAACTCATTCTCATTGGGATCACGCTCAAGGTATATCTAAAATGATTAATTCTATGAAAGATTGCGAAGTTGAAGTATTAGCAGCTGATAATGCTATAGCTAATTTGCGAAATACTGAAAAAATGTTGAAAGGCTATGAAAATTTTAGTGAAGGATATCCTTTTGAAGGGGTTACATCTTTAAAAGAAGGAGATATAATCGATATAAATGGATTGGAATTAGAAGTTATGAATTTTTTTGGTCATACGATGGATTCAATAGCACTATTTGATAAACAAAACAGAAATATATTTGTTGGAGATGCAATAATATTTAGAGTAGATCAAGGTGCTTTTTTTGTCCCTATTATGCCACCTGATTTTCATGAAGAAGAACTTCTAAAAACCTTTAATAAATTAAGAGATTTAAAAAGCAATTTAAATTCAATATCCTTGAGTCATTTTGGAGTATGGAAAGACAATCATTTTGATCAAATAGTAAATGAAATGGAGGATCTTTATTTTAAGGCTAAGAATTCCGTAATTGAATGGTATAATGAGAATCCTTCAATAGATTATATAGTAAGTAAATATTGTAAAATCTATGCTCCAAATTCTAAGTTTTGGACTGAAAAACTATTTGAATTTCTTATTACTATTATGATTGATGGTTTAAAATTCAGTGGATTTTTAAAAAAGTAAATTATTCTACTTCAATCAATATAACTTTTATTAGGTAATTATTCCCTTCTCTCTTAGTAGATCAATAATTATTTTCCGGGTGATATGAGGATCAGCCTGTCCGTTTGTCTTACTCATAACTCTTCCAATCAAGGCTTCTATTGCTTTTGAGTTTTCGCGACAATCGCTTACAATAGTAGGATTCTCTTTAATTACTTCATATCCAAACACTTTAAGGAGCTTAACATCGGATAATCGTTCCTTACCTTTTTTTTCAAGAATTTCTGAAACTGAAAAACCCTCCATAATATCGCTAATAAGACTTTTAGCAATCTTAGTCGTTATTTTTCCTTCATTTATATATTTAATTAAATCAACTAATTGGTGTGGGTAGATCTTCGTATCATTTATTCCTTTATTATGTTCATTTAACCATCTTGATACATCATTCATTAACCAATTACAATATTGTTTATATTCCTCTGGTCCGAATGAAGCGTCAGAATTTACTCCATCCTCATAAAAGTCAGCAATATGTTTATCCAAAACTAAATTATCTGAATCAAATTCTGATAGATTATAGTCTCGACGAAGTCTTTTAGTTCTCTCATATGGCATTTCTGGTAACTCATCATTAACTTTCTGTATAAATTTATTGTCAATTTCTATTGGAAGTAAATCTTGCTCAGGAAAATAACGATAATCGGCTTCAAATTCTTTTGTTCGCAATGAAATTGTGATTCTTCTTTTGTCATCCCAATGTCTTGTTTCTTGTATTAATGTTTTTCCTCTTTTAAGTAAATTTTTTTGCCTTATAATTTCATGCCTTAAAGCTCGTTCAACTTCTCTAAAACTATTGATATTTTTTACCTCACTACGTTCATGACTCTTTATCGAAATATTTGCATCAACTCTAACTGAACCTTCAAGATCAAGGTTAGAAATTTCACAGTACTGAACAATGGATTTTAGTTGTTTCAAAAATTCACGAGCCTCTTCTGGTGAACTAAGTACAGGTTCGGTTACAATCTCAATTAATGTAACTCCTGACCTATTATAATCTACTAAGGTATATGGAGATGTTGCAATGCTTCCCTTATGAACTAATCTTGCTGGATCTTCTTCTAAATGAATCCGATTTAACATGATTTCTTTTTTATGTGAATTTAGTTTGATAATAATTTTACCTCCATCTGCAAAAGCTCTTCCTCCTGCTTTATTATATTGGCTAATTTGAAAATTTTTAGACATATCAGGATAAAAGTAATTCTTTCTAAAGAAGTACATTGATTCGTTTATTTTACAGTTTAATGCTATTGCTAATCGGGTTGCAAATTCAATAGCTTTTTTATTTATTACTGGAAGTGATCCCGGTAGTCCTATACAAATGGGACACACATACGAATTGGGTTCTGCTCCATGATAATTGTTACTACAGCTACAAAAAAGTTTTGTCTTGAGATTTGTTAGTTGAATATGAACTTCTAATCCAATGATAACATCGTTATTTTGACGACTCAAATTAGTTCTCTCCTTTTTTAACTGGAGTAATTTTACGATAGATATCTAATTCTTGTTCAAGCTGATATCCTATATTAATAATTTCCTTTTCATCGAAATAATTACCGATAATTTGAAATCCTACTGGTAAATTATTACTATCAAAACCACAAGGGAGCGATAATGCGGGAATCCCTGCTAAGTTAACTGGACATGTTAAAATATCTGCAAGATACATCTGTAAAGGATCATTAATATATTCTCCAATTTTAAAAGCTGTAGAAGGCATAGTAGGGCATAAAATCGCATCGCATTTTTTAAATGCTTTAACAAAATCATTTTTTATTAAAGTTCTGACCTTAAGAGCTTTCATATAGAACATATCATAATATCCTGCGGATAAAGCATAAGTTCCTAAAAAGATTCTCCTTCTTACCTCTGGTCCAAAATTCTCAACTCTAGTTCTACTAAAAACATCATAAACATCCCCTGAAAGATTTTCACTCATTTTACCATATCTTAAACCATCATATCTCGCTAAGTTTGAACTTGCTTCACTCATACAAAGTAAATAATAAGTAGCAACAGTATATTCTAAATTTGGTATTGATATATCCACAATTTTTGCTCCTAAATCCTCCAATTTATCAATTGCTTTTTTAACATTATTCTCTACATCCTTATTAATTCCCTCTCCGAAAAATTCTTCGGGTACTCCCAAAACTTTTTTATCAATTGGCGTTTTTAGTTCTTCTGTATAATTATCTACTTTTTTATTTACAGAAGTAGAATCGAGTGGATCTTTTCCTGCTATAATTTCAAGCATCAATGCTGAATCATAAACACATTTGGTGATTGTACCAATTTGATCTAATGAATTAGCAAATGCAATTAATCCATACCGAGATACTCTCCCATAGGTAGGTTTTAATCCAACAGTTCCGCAAAATGAAGCAGGACAGCGAATAGAACCTCCAGTGTCACTTCCTAAAGCTAGCATTGTTTGTCCCGATGCAATGCTAGCAGCAGAACCGCCACTTGATCCTCCTGGAACTCTCGAAATATCCCAAGGATTAAATGTGGGACCATAACAACTATTTTCTGTTGAGCTACCCATCGCAAATTCATCCATATTTGTATTACCAATATGAATTGCTCCTTCTTGTTCAATTAAGCGTTCAATAACATGAGCATTAAATGGGGGTCTGTATCCTTCTAATATTTTTGAGCAACAAGTCGTTGGATAATTTTTTATACAGATAAGATCTTTATTTGCTAAAGGTAATCCAAAAAGTTTTCCAATTTTTTTTCCTTTTTTGAGAGCTTTATCCTTTAATTTTGCTTTTTCTAGAGCTTCTTCTTTAGATAAATTAACAAACGAATGTAATTCATGTTCAGTTTCATTTATCCTTTCAAAACATAGTTCAATTAGTTCTAGAATTGAAATTTCTTTATTCCTAATCTTTTCGATTAATTCATATGCCATCAATTCATAGAGTTTCATAAGAACTGAGCTAAAGTTGTGAATTTATTCAGGATAAATCATTATACTTTCATATACAAATTAAAAGCTTGACTTCTAAAAAATTTCATTAAAATTATCATATATTTATCGAAATATTAAGAATAAAAACCTTAAAAATATTGATTTGTTTCCTACGGCGTTTTTCGCAACATGGTCCGAGGAAATGGGATAGAATCTTTTATATTATCTATTCCACAAAGCCACATAACGACTCGTTCAACGCCTAATCCATAACCAGAATGAGGAACACTACCAAAACGTCTTAATTCAAAATACCATTGATAATTTTTTTGATCTTCTCCATCATTTTCTAATCTTTTAATCATGTCATCAACTAAGAGACTTCTTTCTGACCCACCAATAATTTCACAATATCCTTCTGGAGCTAACATATCAAAACATAATGCCTCTTTAGGATTTTCTTCACTCGGTGGTTTATAAAAACCCATTATTTTCGTTGGATAATGAGTAACAACAACAGGTACCTTAAAATGATCAGCGATCTTCGCTTCTTCAATAGTTCTTAAATCTTTACCCCAAGGGACTTTCATTTTATACTTAGTATTGAGTATATCTAAAGCTTCTGAATATTTAATAGTAGGATACTCTGCTTCAGCATAATGATCTAATAATTTAATATCTCTTTCCAAAATTTCAAGCTCTTTTTTATTATTTTTTAATACCTGTTTCACAATAAATCTAATCTCATCCTTTGCTACTTCCGTAACCTCATCAAGTTGCATCCAAGCTGCTTCCATTTCAGCCATCCAAAATTCTGCTAAATGTCTTGAAGTTTTAGACTTTTCTGCTCTAAACGTTGGTCCCATATTATAGATTTTCCCTAATGAAAAAATACCTGCTTCAGCATATAATTGCCACGTTTGGGAAAGGTAAGTAATATCATCAAAATATTTAACTTCAAATAGTGTAGCACCTCCTTCAGATTGGCTAGGTTGAAAAATTGGTGCATCAAATTCATAATATCCATGATTTCTAAAAAATTCATGAATTGCTCCAACGATAGTATGTCGTATTTTTAGTATTGCATTTAGTTTACGTGATCTAATCCATAAATGCCTATTATCATATAAAAGTTCCGGGGATTGATGTTCCGTTATTGGAAAAGGTTCAGCAATTTGGATAATTTCCAAATCAGAAACAGCAACTTCATATCCGGTTGGAGCTCTATCATCTTTCTTTATTTCACCTGAAACCTTGACTGAAGATTCAATTGTTAACTTCTCTGCGTTCTCAAAAACATCTGGGTTCTTATCCTTAGATATAACGCATTGTATAATATCTGATTCATCTCTTAAGACAATGAATACAAACTTGTTCGATTTTCGTTCTCTGTGTACCCAACCTCTTAAATTTACACTAGCTAATTCTTTTTGGATAGCTTCTTCAATAGTAGTATATTTTGATTCTTTCATTTTTGAATTATTTCAACTATTAATATAACCATATATATTATGGATTTCAAAAAAATTTAACTGAAATAGCAAAATTATATTTTTTTTAAAATCAATTACTCAATAAGAATGGAAATACAAAAACACTCATCAGAAATATCTACTAAAAATATAAATACCTAACGCGGGAAGCACAGATAAGCACAATAATATTAATGCAATATAAATTTTTCTGCGTTTTATTTTAATAATTATTAAAATAATTAAAAGTATAAGAACGATAAGACAAAAGGTAAATGGCAAAATAGGACTTACAGCCAAAAGAAGCATTAAATAATATTATTTTAATAATTATTTATCACTTTGCTTTTTCAAAAGATATTTTGAAAAAATATTCATATAAAGACATTCTTCTGGTGCCATTTCAGGCGTCAATTGAGGGTTTTCTGTAAATTTAACTTTGCTATTCCTTATTATAACTACTGGTGTTTGTTGATCCGCTTCACTTAAAAGAAATTGGGCAGCACTCGTAAGATCATCTGCTATTGCTCTTAACGTAATTTCCATAGGTCTATTAAAAAGATCAGGATGACCGCGTAAATCTTCAACCGGTTCAAATCCTGCCGTTGCTATTGCTATTCCAATAGTTCCTTTTCTGAGAGGTTGAACTCTTGAATCTGCAATAATTACTCCTAAATTAGTAATTTTAAACTCTTTTTTTAATTGCTTCCAATAATTCCAAACTACTTCTCTTAGGTTTTTTGGCAAAAGCACAACATTTCCTA
>JBHLLG010000109.1:6071-8834 GCA_048885925.1 Candidatus Hermodarchaeota archaeon | reverse complement strand
TTTACTATTTCTTCGAAAAAGGGGTTATCGTTGGAATTCTGATCTTCTTCCATATTATTTTAGAAGAGTAGAGATTTTATAACTATTTCTTATATCAATTTATTTAAAAATGTTTCTAAAAGCTTTATAATGATATTCAAATTTTATTTATATTCAGCAAATCATCCCGTTATATTAACTAGTTCTACTCCACGATGATTAAAATCTTTATCAATGAAGCAGAGTATTGCGTGTCCGTTATGATTATAGACTATTGGAACAGGGTATGATTCTGCACCCTCAATAAAGCTTTTTTTAACAAAGAGCGGTAGAACTTGATTGCAGACTTTACATTCTACATGAATTCTTTTAACTAAATCCAAATTAGCAAAATCTTTTATAATATCTTCAATAATTTGGTTAAATCCATTAAAGATATTAATAGAAAAGTTACCATATGATAATATTACATTAACATCATAAGTTTCATTAAATTTTAAATCAATATACTCCAATAATGCCTCTAATAACTGATATTGGACATCAGGACTTGATCCTACTGTGTATATAAGGTTATGTTTTCGTATATAAACAAGTTTCATATTACCTTTATCTCTATGAAAAAAGATATCACTACTCGGATTTTCTTTAACAATATTTAGGTCTAAATCAAATCTTCTAAATGATCTTTCTGGTTTCCACTCGAATAAAGTAAATTTTTCATTACTAATATTAATAAATTCAAGAAATTCTCCGATATTAGCATATATAGGCATTAAAATCAACGACTCTTACTTTAATTATTTTCAATATAACTTTGATTTGTTATGAACTAATATTTTTATGACTGCTATTAAATATTATAACTTAATAATGAGACTTCTCATATTTATATCTTCCATTTAAGCTAAGTTAAGTTATGAAAAATATTAAAATGGTTTTTTTACGTGATGGGATATCTCCCTACTGTTTTTGTAGCACGTAAAATAGTTCTAAGATTTTCAAGAGGTAAATCGCGCGGAATTTCACAGCCAAATGCTAACCAATACCCTCCTCCTTTAGCTGCTGTTTTAATATGCTGATTACAATCTTTGTAGACCTGCTGAGCATTAACAGTAAGCAGTTTATTATAATCCAGATTTCCCATAATAGTTATTTCTTCACCAATAGTTCTTTTTGCCCAGTCTAAATCAACTTGGTAATCAAATTGGATAGCACCTCCAGGATTTGTTTCCTTAGCAAAGTGAATACATTGGGGAACATATCCACAACAATGGATAAGAGGTATCATTCCCATATTTTTTATAGCATTACAGGCTTTTTTTTCTGGCTCCAAGCAAAATTCTTCAAAAAATTTTGGCGACATAAAATAAGCTGCTGTTTCTCCTACTCCAATGATATCAGCACCCACTTCATACATTGCTTTCGCAACTTCTATTTGAAAATTGGTATACCAATCCAAGATTTCTTTAAACTCATCAGGATGTTCTAACACGTAAAAGAATTGCATTGGTTCACCTCCTGCTAGTAAAGTAACTCCTTGAAAAGGACCTTCAGTCCAACCAATAAGAGGTACTTCATCTCCTATTTCCTTTTTCACGAGTTCGATGGCTTTAATAGATTCAGTTAATCGCCCACAATTTTTAAGGTCTGGAATTGCTAGTTTTTTAAAATCTTCATACATTGAAGTATGATTTAATACAGGTTTCACAATTCTTGGAACATCATCATTAGGAAATTCGATTTTAGCACCTAAAGCACCTGCGTACATGCCCACATCAGAAGAAAAACATAAAGCATCCCAACCTAATGCATTATAAGCTTTTAATTGCCCCTCTGCCATTTTCTCAGCTTTACTCACATATTCTGAAAATGGAATTCCTGCAAATTTTGCACTAAAAGTTTGAGCAAAAGGCATAAAAGGAACTCTATCCGGTTCTTTATGTTGAACAGAAGTCATAACTCTCTCATATGGAGTCATTTCCAATTTGAGATCATCAGAAAATCGATTAACTTGAATAATTAATTCATTCACGTCTTTAACAAAAGCATCATAATTGTATTTTTCTGCTAATTGCTCTGAGCCTGCGGGACCACTTATAATAGTGCGAATTTTATGTCGTACTCCCCTTTTCCATAGCTCATTTTCCAATTTCTCTATATCTTTAATTGATTGCATTAAATATATAGCAGTTGCAACAATTTTTGCATTAGATTTTTGAACTACTTCAGCAATTTTTTCTGGTAAAATATCTGATCCAGCATCAATGACTTCAAAACCATGCGCTTTCAAATTGGCGGCTACAATATTTGTACCAATTGTCCATGGTCCCCCCATAACACCTAAAACAACTTTTCGTTCTGGATCCTTTGATTCGTCTTGTATACCAAGCGATCGAAATCCAGCTTCAAATGTTCCAGCCGACTTGATAATATCATCTAAATACATCCCCTCAGTCTTATATTTCTCACTTACATCAATTAATCCAGCTGAAAGAGCTTTTATTATATCTTTATTTGTATAACCTTGTCTTCTTGCCTTTCTTACTAATCGCCCTATTATTTTATAATCTCCCTTAAATGTTGCCTCTGTTATTTTTTCAAAGGTATCTTCGGACAAAATTTACCATTTATTTTTTATTAATTGTAATTATAATCAATATGTGATTTTTCGGAAAATCTTGCGATCAATCATATTTTCTCTCTGATCTTATATAAAACTATAAATAATTATATATTCAATCTAAAAATTACAGATTAATAAAAGAGTTAATTAAATTTGAA
>JBHLLG010000109.1:0-5971 GCA_048885925.1 Candidatus Hermodarchaeota archaeon | reverse complement strand
ATTTTTCCAGAGGATTTGACTCTACCCATTTCAAATAAACCTTTAAAAATTGCGATACTATTTGGTAAGGAGTCTCGAGGATTAACAAATGACGATATTAGTTATGCTAATTTAATTTTAAGAATTCCTACAAAAAGTGAATATTCTGCGTTAAATTTATCTCATGCATGTGGAATAATTTTATATGAAATTTTTAAAAAAACCAATATTCTAAACATTGGTCGAGGAAAGCATCCAGTTTTAGTAGCAGACAGTGAAGATCGCTTAGAGTTATATAAAATAATTCAAGAAATAATTGATAAATTAAAAATTAGGACCTATAAAAAAGGTAATGTATTTTTTGCATTTAAAAATATATTTGGACGTAGCTTCATGTCAAAAAGAGAATTGAGTTTAATTTTGGGACTATTTTCTAAAGTAAATTCAATATTAGAAGGTTTAAATTTGTATAATAAATAAAAAAAATAAGAATTAATTAATAATAGTAGATTCTTCTGTTGTCATCTTCTTCCAATTTCTAAAAATTAGAAAATAAAATATTGCAACCATGAGCAATAATTGAATTATTGCGAGTATAAATAATGCCCATAATGGAAAACTTGTTAATGTTGAAAATATCATGAGATCGCCGTTAGTGCTTCCAAGAAAAAACCAGTGAGGTAGCCCAATTAAATTATTTATAAGATACAATGGAAAATCTAGAAAAGCTACGAATAACAATGCTAATATGAATATATTTCTTCGATAATTAGGTTTATAATATAAAAAAATAAGAATCGTACATATTGAAATCCATTGAAAGATCTCTCCACCAAGTATGACTAAAGGCATTAAATTTGCTGGCACATTTGAACACCCCACATATCCAGCAGTAAACTCTCCTCCTAATAATACGGGAAATGGATAAAAATCAGTAATTTCACCGCCGGAAAATAAAGCAATAAGCGCATGCCCACCTTCATGTATAAAATCACTTAATAACAAGGCCCCAATAATTAAACATATTGATAAAAAATAAGTTTTCAAATATCCTTCTAAATACAACAAAGTAATTGTGCTTGCTGTAAAAGAAATGGATATAATCATAAAAATTATCCCTCCGACGTCAATATTGCCCAATTGTGCTGGAGGTCGATTTGAAGGATTTATAGCAACAGCGTGTGGATTAAATATTAAAATTATTAACAAAATCACTGAGATAATAGGCATAATTGAAATTATATAAGGTTTTACCGACTTTAATATGTTAAAAGAAATGAGAAGTGCATTAACAATTATTAGTATTATAATTATAAGAAATAAAGACATTTCAATAGTGGAATAAGTTTTAGTTGTTATTACAGGAAGCGAATCACTCCAAGAATATATAACAGAAACAAAATTTAAATTTAAAATAAGAATAACGATGGAGAACAACATAATGACTAAATTAAAATATGAAATTATCTTTTTAAGTCTCTCAATTTCCATAAAGTTTAACCTCTTAATTTTAATTTGAATTTATATTTCTTTTCTTAATTTGAAATTCTTTTGATTAATTTGAGAATTTTACTTTTTTAAAAACTATCTTCAAATTCGCTGTATTAGATTATTAATTCAATGTTAAAGATTACATGGTTTATGTAATAGAAAACACAGTCAGTGTCAATAATTTATATTTATTGATATAACCACGGTATATTTGTGGTATTTTTTTATAATTTCCATGATATATAAATATCAATATGACGATATCATATGAAGATTTTATTAAAAAATACCAATTAGATGATTTTAAAATCGGATTGGATTTAAAGGGACATGAAAAAGTTAATTTCTATAACGATCTTAATGAGATTTTTAAAGTGATATGCAAAATATTTGATAAATTAACTAACATTGCTTCCATTCGAGGGGGTCAGGTGTTAATGAGTTTAGCTAAATTACAAACTAGGGAATCAGTGATTAATAAAAGTGATGTTAAAAATTGTCTAAATATTGATAGACTAGAAAAATTAATGCATGCTTTTGATTATTTAGAACAGCAAAATTATATTACAATTGATAAAAAAACCAAGAAGTTTCATATTGTTGAATTAAATAAGGAAGATAATCCTGATTTCACCTTGCTCCAAGAAATTGTGAATAAATTTTGGACTTCTCCTAAAGAGGATAAAGAAAAAGCAATAGAATGGAGGGATTCAAAATAACGAAAAATAGCAAAAATCCAGTAGATTTAAATTTTGACATTGAGGAGAACATTTCGAATTCATATAGCATAATTAAATCAGAGTATCGAAAAAGAAATGTTAAACAACTTAAATATTTAATTCCTATGGTAATAGTTCTTATTGTTTACTTTACGATTATTTATCCATTATATCTAGCTCCAGATGATGATGCAGGTATTTCTACCTTACAACCTTATAACTTTAATCTAACTATAAATTGGACTCTTTTTAGCATAGGGATTTACGTAATTTTGTACTTTATTAAGAAAGCACTCATGAAAGTTACTCCTTCTCTTCAGGAGCATTTAGAGAAAGAAATTAATAATATAGGTTTCAATCTCCGAGTAAATAATAAGAGTTGGATTGTATTTTTGATTTTGAATAGTATCTCTGTTTTATTATTATTATTAGTAGAACTTAACATGATTTATTTTAACACTTTCATTCTTAAAACAATTTTTAGAGGATTTATAATAATCTATTTATCAATAAGTATGACTGTTCCTTTATTATGGCGTTTTTTGTATGACAGATTATCTGTTAAAATAAAAAACAAATATAGAATTTTTCTTAATCCATATTATAAACTCCAAAAAAGAAAAGTAAAAGATTTTCAATTATTAGGAATCTATTTGACCTCTAATAGAATTGCGTCTAGATTTAATAAAAATAAAAAAGGTCTATTTAAAAAAATAGCCAGTATGAGATGGCTCCCAAGGAAGAAAAATTATACAATTTATAAATATAGTTGGAGTCCTTTCTTACGATTTAACGAATTCTCAACTCCCTCCAATTTTCAAAAACAGTTCTTAAATATAGTTCTCGCACTCCAAGAATGGGACAACCAATATAAAAAAGTTTAAAATAATATGAATTAAATAAAAACTCTCTTTTGTAATTTTATATATTCATTATATTCCAAGAATTCCCTTTCAACATACTCTAAAGTAATTTCAAATAATTGTCTTAATAATTCCTCAGGAAATGCTTTTTGCTCAAAAATGATTTCATTTACCAAGTCTTCAGTAAGAATCTGTGAATTAATTGGCTGATGCCATATTAAAAAATTTATCATCGCTTTGTCTACCTTAGATTTAATGAGGTTTTTAATAAAGTTCAGACTAATATCTCGTTTAGGATTGATAAAATAAGGGAAATTCATATCATCTAAAATTCTGATATAATTCAAAGTATCTGCAATTTTTTCTACGCAATAATCTAAAGCACTTATTTGAAGTCCAAATTTTTCACAGAAATCTTTCTTAGTTTCATGCATCGGGAAAGCAAATGGGTGTCTTGAAATTATATAATAAGCTGCTATGAAAAATTTATATAAATTATGTGGGATTTTTCCATTATTTCTTAGATATTTATAGACTAATGATACTGTATCTAATAAATAGGCCTCATTAATATCGAATTTCTGTAAAAATTCTTGACCATCTTTTATTAGATCAATAGTTATGCGGTCTTTGGTGTTTATTACTTCATATTGGAGGGTATAAAGTTCTAACATTTTACACAAACTTTTTTTCTATATTTTAAATGAGAAAAATATCGGTATGACATTTCGATATTATTAAGATATTATTGATTAATTACATATTTAAATATGTGCATCACAATTGGTGCAATAAAGGATCATAAATGCAAATATTTATATACTTAGAAGATCATTTTTATCTCAACAATAGAATTTTGTCGGTTTAAGAATAGGATGCCATCTGATTTTGAAACTCAAGAGGATATCGAAGAAAAAAAACCAAGAATTACTGTCAAACTAGATGAATTTGACCATAAAGTAGTAAGTAGGATGGCAATAAATAGAAATATATCTTTATCAAATACAATGCGAAATATAGTCCATGATTGGATTGAAAACAACCCTGAATTACTAAAAAGAAATTATGGAGTCAACATAAAAGAAGTCTCTGATGAAATTTTTTCAGAAACTGCAAGTTTAGCTTTAGATAAATCATTGAAAGACATTGAAATGGATATAATCAAGGAATTGCCTGGATTTTTTGAACTAGTTGAAGTAGTAAATATAGAAGATTTAGCTGATCACTTTAACGTACCTGATAAGTTAATAAAAAGAATAATTTTTACGCATGGTAAAGAGATTAGAAAAATAAACTTAAATTTGATATTAAAAGAAGGTAAAATATTTAAAGAATAAATAGATAAAAAAGTGGATTTATTGAGTTTAGAGAAGATAGAAAAATACTCTACTAAGAGTTTAATACTTGCATCAGATAATATATCAGAACCAGATCATGATTTATCAAAAATTATTATTCCTTTTTCTAAAATGTTTAAATCTTGTAAACAAATCGATATTTATTCAGGAACAGAGAAAATTCCGTTTAAAAAAAGAGACCTTGAATATAAAATGATTCTAAGACAAGAGTTTAGTATATCTTAATTACTCTATTATTTATTACATATGAAAAAATTTTAATAAAAAAAAGATAAGCTATACCTTATCTTTATTGTAATAAACTCCTTGGGAATAATAAAAGTTAATCCCAGCATCCTTACCATAATTAAACATTAAATACATCAGAGTAGATTTATCTAACTCAAGATGTTCAGCTAAGATAGAAGCTTCAATGCTGATAATAACCTTAAACATGTGTCTAATCGTCTGCATAATATCTAATATCTCCTGCTGATTGAAAGATCTCTGTTCAATCTCTTCATAAAAAGGAAGTGGATGATAATCATTGTTAATTATTAAATTATGCTCTAATTCAAAATTTAATGAGTAATAATCTATAAAATTCTGAAATTTTATATCATTCACTTCAAAAGGAATGATAGAAAGGTAATACTGAAACTTCTTTAAAAATTACGAATTTATTTTAACTTTGATCCTTAAGACTATTAAAAGCAAAGAGTAGGAAGCGTGAAGCCTTAGAAATTTTTAAATAAAAATAAATTTTTTACATAAAAGTATATAAATTATTATATGCTTTGATTGAATATTAATCAAATATTTTTTTTTGAACTTGAGAAATCTAATCAAAGGTGATAAATATTTCTGAAAAAGAGAAGAAATCTAAAAAAAGAAATCTTTCTTGGGTCGTTCCTTTTATTGGTGGAGCTCTTTCTTTAATAGCACTTGCCACACCCGCATGGTTCATGATCCTCGATGCACCCACTGGAGAATACACTTACATTTGGATTTGGGGTTTAGTTCTCGATAAGAATGTTGGAGACTCCCCAACCTGGGCTCCTATAGGAGGTTCATATAGTTATATTTTATACTTTTCAATAATTTGTTCAATTTTAATAATTATTTGGGCTATTATGCTTATCATTTTAGCTAACATGAATAGAACTGGGAGAAGAGAGTTTAAAGAAGTCAAAAATAAATGGTACTTATTATCCTTTCTGTTAATCATTATTGAATCAGTATGGACCTTTCTAGTGCCATATTGGTGGGGACATTATCCTGGTTTTGGTGTAATTGGGATTTATCTGGGTGCGTTTATAACACTAATAGGTACAAAGGCTATCGATAATATCGAGATTCTTGCACATAGAACAGAAGTTTCAAAAGAATAGCAAGGAAAGGGATATTTGCTATTAGGAGTATCAATCTACTTCATTTATGGTCTTTAAGAATACAAAAAAAAAGTAATAGGAAGCGTGAAGCCTAAAAAATAACATTCGAGAAGTAAAAAGGATGAGGAACTCTTGATGTTTAAGAAATAATTGCTCACCACAAGCGATTAGAATTTTCATAAACAAGGATC
>JBHLLG010000108.1:0-8856 GCA_048885925.1 Candidatus Hermodarchaeota archaeon | reverse complement strand
TCTACATATTATTTACTTGCTCTCTTAAAAGAGTAATTTTTTTCACTAATTCAAACTTTCTTCTCCAATTATAATCAGAAGAATCTAAATGATTTTGTAAGGATTCTAGCTCCTTTAATAAATAATTTTTAAGATCTTCCTTTGTTAAATGACCTATATGTTTGGGAAGAGGTTCTATTTGTGCCGCTCTTTTTATCCTTAGATCTGAAATAGCTTTTGCCATTTGCGCTTGAAATCCTTTTGATTGTTCGGGATCGATGTGCTCTAATGTATCAAATGAAACTTTTAAACCATCAATAAAAGCTTCAAGATCACTAATATCAATTTTATCTTTATTATTTGCCATTATTATTAAGAGAAATTCTTTTTTTTTAAAAAATATAAGTTCTAGAAAGTAATCAAATATTTATTATTGTTTATTTATCTTTAAAGGAGAATTTACTAATAGTTCTTTTTAGGAACTACATCATTTTGAATAAAATAGCAATATAATTTAAAAATTAATTGAAATTCTTTGAGAAGATGATAAAATTGTAAGATTTAAGAAGATTTACATTAAAAATAATAAAGAATTAATGGTAATTATAAAAATTGAATTCTATAATAATAGATATAACATAAAAGTTAAATAATAAGTAAAAAAAATAAAAAAAATCATTAAGTATACATTTTTATATTTCTTCCGTAGAGTCTGTTTGTCTAATAGACTTTAGAACTGCGAATTTCTTTTTTATACCACTTACTTGTTGTTCTTGTGTTTCTTGCTGCTTTACTTTCCCATTTCCGCCTCCTCCAGATTTCGACAGTTCATTCTTCAAATCTTCTGCTAATACACCTAATTTGTTGGCTGTAGCAGTTATTTCCTCCATTGAAGCTGTTTGTTGCTCTGAAGAAGCACTAATTCCTTCTAACGCACGTGAATTTTCTTCACTTGCTGCTGTTGCGCTTTCAATATCTTGGGTTATAGAAGATATTAATTCAACTGTAGTTTTGATACGATTTGTTATTTCCTTGATTTCTATATCAGTTTCATCAACAGCACCCTTAGATTCCTCAGCAAGTTTTCGAACTTCGTCTGCTACTACTGCAAAACCTCGACCATGCTCGCCAGCTCTTCCTGCTTCTATACTTGCATTAAGTGCAAGCAGATTTGTTTGATCTGAAATCCCTTTTATAAGATCCATTATTCTATTAATATCATTCGTGGATTTCATAATTTCATGGGAATGACTATTGATATTACTTGCCATCTTACTAATTTCTACTAATGAATTTACTTGTCCTTGGGTGTTCATAGTAACTTCCTGAGTAGTAGAAGCAATTTCTTCTGATGCCGCATTTACCTCACTGGCACTTGCTGCTAATTCAGTTGCCATATTTGACACGTTTACACTTGCAGAAGCACCTGCTTTTAATACATTTTCCATATTTCGTGTAACTCTTACAATTCCTCTGACTGTGGGAATTGCTATTGCGATCCCAAGTGCAACAGAAGCAATTAATGCTATAATTGTAATAATATAGGATACCATAATAACTAATTGGGCAGCATTCTTTTCTTGGTTTAATTCAGTTTCAAGTTCATTATGTATTCCATTTAAATCTCCAGATAAACCCTCATAATCGGATTCAACCCCTATTATTAATGTATCAATATGATCTTTCATATGAAAGATTCCATCCTCTCCAATAACCGTCTCAATAAAATTATGATGTTCAATTTCAATATCATTAAGTTTAGGAATAATTAAAGGATCTCCTGTATAAAAAGATTCTATAACTCCAATTATATTGTCAAAATTGTCAATAGATACGTTAAATTCTAAGCCGGTGTCCTCGCAAATCCCTTCTAAATATTCAAATGTCAAATAAATCTCTTCACTAAGATAACTTTTCATCAGTGTTGCATTTAATTTCATATATGTATCATTTATTAATCCAATCAATTCGGTAATAAGAACATCAGTCTGTTCGCGAATTTCAACACTCATATTCAAATTTTCATTAATTTCTTCAATATGAATGATGATACCATGTTCTTCATTAATAATGTCATCGATCATACAAGAAAAATCATCTCTAATACAAATCAATTCCTCAATATATTGCGGTTTCAATCTCTCTAAAATATCAAGAGATGAATTAAAACTTACACCATGTTCTATAATATGTTCAATTATAGACCCTCCTTCTTCAAAATGTTCATGTCCTCCTCCACCATACATAGTTTCAAAGGTTTCTCGAATAACTAGCTCCGCTTCATATAATAGATTATCCATTGTTTCATTAACAACTAAATCTTCTTCAGCAAAATCTGTAATAGTTGCACCAAGACTATTTATTTGGATTACACCAACAATGCTTATTGCGAAACAGAAAATTATCAACATTGTGAATCCTAATACCATTCTTCGTCCAATATTCATTTTTAAATCCCTTCATTAAAATACTATTCAAATATTTTGTTGTAAAAAAAATAAGTTTTTGTATGTAATTATTTATATACAAATCCTTTTTTCACAAATTGTGAATTTTTATATAACAAATATATCATTTAAGAAATCTTATTTAAATTTTTTTTATTCAATAGATGTTTTAGATACCCAGGTATGTAAAAGAATTGATAAAAATTTACAATTTTTGTATAAGAATGATCTTTTTTGTACAAAAACAGTTAATTTAAGCAAGAATATAATATTACTATTTTTTATTAGAGATTAAGATTAGTAATCTTTATTGCGTTTATTTTACAAAAAATAATAAAATAATTTTTTCAAATTTATAAAATACCCTATTTCTAGATTTGATTTCTTGATTATGTTTAAAACTCAATAAGAACTAATTTAAATGTAATAAGAACTAATTTAAATGCAATTATAACATTAATTAAGTGATTTTTTGCCAATAAACTCCGATCGAGATATCTCGAATATATTAAAAGAGTATAACCAAAAACAAGTATCTTTTGATAGTGCAATTGAAAAATATGTTAAACCCGGAAATCGTATTTTTATTGATTCTGGATGCTCTGAACCTATTGATCTTACTAAAAAGTTAATTGAATTAGGTAGAACGCTTCCTGATGTTGAGATTTTACATTTTTTAAGTTTAAGTGATTTAGATTATTATGAAACTGCAGGAGGAATAGAAGATTTATTTAGACATAATGCCTTTTTTATAGGAAAATCATTACGTAAGTATGTAGAGGCTGGTCAGGCAGATTATACTCCAATGCCTCTTTCAGAAATTCCTAAGTTATTTAAATCTGGAAAAATGCATTTAGATACAGCATTAATTCAAGTGAGTCCTCCAGATCGTTATGGATTTTGTAGTTATGGAATTAATGTTGATATTGTAAAACCAATTGCTGAATCAGCAGAATTTGTTGTAGCTGAAATAAATCCAAAAATGCCTCGTACTTTAGGTGATTCTTTTATTCATATGGATGATATTGATGCTTTTGTAATAAGTAGTCATGAGATTATTGAATTTACTTATGGTAAACTTGATGATATATCTACTAGAATTGCTAAATTTGTTGCATCTTTAATTGAAGATGAATCTACAATTCAGATGGGAATTGGACAGATTCCAAATGCAGTGACTCAAGAATTACAAGATAAAAAAAATCTAGGTGTTCATAGCGAGGTATTCTCAGATGGAATAGTAGATCTTGTAGAGAATGGTGCTGTTACTTGTAGAAAAAAGACTTTACATAAAGATAAAATCATTTGTTCATTTGTAATGGGCTCAAAAAGATTATATGACTTTGTAGATGATAATCCAATGGTAGAATTTCATCCTTGTGATTATACAAATGATCCATATATAATTAGTCAAAATGATAAGCAAGTGGCTATAAATGCAGCATTGAGCGTTGATTTAACGGGGCAAGTAAATTCAGATTCTTTAGGGTATCGTTTGTATAGTGGGATTGGAGGTCAAGTAGATTTCGTTAGGGGGGCAGGTAGATCTAGAGATGGAAAACCAATTATGGCACTCCCTTCCACGGCGACATTAAAAGACGGAACTCTAGTTTCACGAATAGTCCCTCATCTTCAGAAGGGTTCAGGAGTTGTTATAACAAGAGGAGATATTCATTATGTTGTAACTGAATGGGGAATAGCTTATCTTTATGGTAAAAGTATAAGGGAGAGAGTCCTTGAAATGATAAATATTGCCCACCCTGATTTTCGAGAGCAATTATTAGAACAAGCAAAGAAATGGAAATATGTATATTCCGACCAAAAATTGCCAATTTCTATTGATGGAAGAATAAGTGTTTATCCGGAAAAATATGAGACTATCTTAAACCTTAAAAATAGTAGAAAGGTAAAAATTCGTCCCGTAAAAACCACAGATGAAAGAATGATCCAAGAACTCCATTATTCCTTGGATGAAAAAGATAGATATTTAAGATTTTTTTCTCCAGTTAAAGATTTTCGTCATAAAAAGATACAACCCCTTGTTACAATAGATTATACAACAGATATGATATTGGTGGCTGAATATAATGAAGATGGAGAGGAGCAAATTATAGGTTTAGGCGCTTTTTTCAAAACCGTTAAACCATCTATTGCAGAGTTAGCATTTGTTGTACATAAAGATTGGAGAGGATTAGGAATAACTAAATTTCTGTTAAATTATTTAGTGCAAATTGGAAAGGAACTGAATTATCGAACCTTTGCAGGATCAATTTTACTTGAAAATAAGCCAATGCTTCATATTATTAATAGTTCGGGTTATTTACTTAAACTTAAGAGAATTGAAGGTGGTGTCACCAGTTTTGCTTTTGATATTTCTTAATTTTTAATTAAGTAAATAAAATTATAATCTAAAATCCATAAATTCATTTTCAATTTCTATTTATAGATAAATACAGATAAAATTTGCATGGTTCTATGATTAAACCTCAAGAAGACTTATTCATTACTGATTTTCACAAATATTTCAAAGAAAATGGTTTAAATGAAAAAGTAATTGAACTTTTTCAGAAATTTATTTATGATTATTACAAAAATCATAAAAGAAAATTTCCTTTCAGGGAAAAAATTACTCCTTATAATATCCTTATTTCAGAAATTATGTTGCAGCAGACACAGACAAGTCGAGTATCAGAAAAATTTTTAAAATTTATAAAAAAATTTCCAGATTTTCTATCATTATCTAATGCCTCAACTGAAGAAGTTCTTAAGGAATGGAAAGGATTAGGGTACAATAGAAGAGCGATAGCGTTAAAAGAGATTGCACAAAGAGTTATTAATGACTTTAATGGAGAATTACCAGATTCAATAGACACTTTGCAATCGTTTCCACAAATAGGGTATAATACAGCATCCTCAATTTTAACATTTGCTTTCAATATACCGACAGTTTTTATAGAAACTAATGTAAGAAGAGTTTATATTTTCTTTTTTTTCCCTAATAAAAAAAAGATTAATGATAAAGAAATTTTACCAATTGTAGAGAAAACTATTGATAAAAATAATCCACGTGAGTGGTATTATGCCTTAATGGATTATGGGGTCATGCTTAAAAAGAAATTTCCTGATTTAGGTAGAAAAAGTATTCATTATAAAAAGCAATCTGCATTTGAAGGTTCAAACAGACAAATTCGAGGCAAGATCCTGAAAATGATGATAAAAAATCAAGTTATTACAAAATCTAAGATCATTGATAAGTTCAAAAATTTAAGTTCTGGAAGAATAAATTCTATTCTTTCTCAACTAGAAAAAGAAGGATTCATAATAATAGAGGAAGATCACGTAAAATTTGTTAAATAAAATTTCTATCTGTTTAAATATTTCGCTATTTTAAATGCTAATTTTTCTTGCTTTCTCCATTCTCCAAAAGCGAATCCTTTGGAAATCAATTTTTCAATTTCTTTTTTATACGTTTGATTTATATATCTTACTGGTTTCTTAGCAAAAGGTGTTTGAGGAAGCGGAATAAACATGTGAGTATGAATTCTAACTCTTTCATTTGATATTTCCTTCATCAATTTTATACTAAGTTCTATATCTTCTTTTTTTTCTCCTGGTAATCCAAAAATGAAATCTAAATTCACATTAAGATTTGCTTTTAATGCTAATTTAGTAGCATTATAAATATCCTCAACTGTATGACCTCTATGACATAAATCTAAAATTCTTTGACTACCAGATTGAGCTCCAATTGTTATATTATCATTATTAGCGTATTTCAATATTAAATTTAGTGTCTCTTCATTCACATGCTCTGGCCTTACTTCTGATGGATATGTACCAATGAATATTTTTCCTTTTGTTCCGATTATTTCTCTAACATTCAAAAGTAAATTTTGAAGTTTTTCTAAATTTAATTTCTTCCCGTCTTCTGATCCATAAGAAAATGCATTTGGTGAAATAAATCTTATAAAAGTAAGATCTCCATAATAAGCTTTTAATTCTTCAACATATTCACAAATTTTTTTGATACTTCTATGACGAGGAGAAGTACCTAAAATGTATGGAGTCTGACAGAAATAACAAACATAAGGGCACCCTCTAGTTATTTCAATTGCACCAAATCTAGTAATTTTAATAGGGAACGGACGATAATTATTTAAGTTAATTAAATCCCTCTTTCCTGTGTAATAATACTCTTTTTCACTATCAATATAAGCAATTCCTTTAATTGAATAGAAATCCTCATTAGAATTTATTTTTTGCATAAACTCTATTATTGTTTCCTCACCCTCACCGACCACAACTACATCAAAGCCCATTTTAAGAGTTCCAAAAGGATCTCCAGTAGGATGTGGACCTCCAGCAATAATAATACATTTTTCCTTAAATCTATTTTTCAGAATATGAACAAGCTCCCGAATTTCAAAAAGTTGTGTTGTGTAAAATGAAATTCCTACTATAATTTTATTGTATAATCCAATGGTCTTTTCAAGAATTTTATAAAGTACATCATCAGACTCAGCAAAAAAAAAGTCAATAGCATCAAAGATCTTATCTGTTTCAAGTGCGCCTACTATAGCGTTTAAACTATAAAAATTGTCCCTATGATAATAAATTACAAATGCAATATTTTTCAAAAAAAAATTACCTGAAATAATGCTATAATCTATAATCTGATAAAATATAATAAAATTCTTTTAAATTAAATTTACAATTTACATTTTTATAACAAAAACAAATAAAGAATTTAGTAAAACTAAACTAGATTTAATTGATTTTTAATAATAATTTGAATGTTTTAGATTCATATTATTAATATTTGATTCTTTTTTATAGTATTTTGAAAATTAAAAAATATGGCTTTATTGATATATGTCTAATGTAAATAAATACACAGAATTTGAAACAGGAAATATTCCACTCATTATTTCGGTATCTCATGGTGGATCCTTAGATTGTGATTCTATACCCCAAAGACCTATGGGAATTTTCGGAATTGATAAAGGAACAATAGAATTATCCAAAGAGCTATGTGAATATATAACAATTAAATTTAAAAATGAAAACTTAGGATTTAAGAGACCTTCCTATATTATTTCGAAGATCTGTCGAAGTAAAATCGATTTAAATAGAAATAAAGATGAAGCATATAACCAAGATTCATTTTTTGCTAGAGAAATTTACGAATTTTACCATAATAAAATTAAAGAGTGGGTATTTGAAAATATAAATGCTTACAACCGTTCTATTCTTATTGATATTCATGGTTTTGAAAGAGAAGCTCGTCCCCAAGGTTTTCGCGATGTAGATGTGATTTTAGGTACTGATAATTTAAAATCTTTATTCTCTACAACAATTCCAAAAAGAGATTGGGGAAGAAATCTTCGCGGTAATATTATTGGAAAATTTATTCAATCTGATATTCCAATTGCTCCGGGACATCCTAGAAGGAGGGAATATGTTCTATCTGGGGGATACATAACCACCCAATATGGTGCTTCTAATATATTCAAAAGTCAAGCAATTCAAGCTGAATTTTCTGAGAGGATAAGAATTTATGATAATGAGCTAAAACATAAAGTTTTAACAATCCTAGCAGATGTAGTTTTTGAGGAAATAGCGAAAGAGTAAAGTTTTATTCCTATTTAAAAGTGGCAATTATTAATTTTACAATATGATTAATATATTTCCCTTTTTGTATCTTACAAATACGTGCGACCTTTTTATAATTAAAAGATTCTGCCAAAGTATCTAAGTAAGAGATATTATACAATATTGAAACATTTTTATCATTTTTCATGAACAATTTATCAAGCTCAGCTTGAATTTTATTATTGTTTAAATTTTTTTTTTTTTTAATTCTTTTCTTAATTTCTTTAACAATTTCCCCAAAATTTAGATCTCTAATACTTGAAATTAGAGAGTTTAGCACCATCGTATATAATACAATTATATTTATATTATCAACGCCCTTAATTGTTTCAAATTTAAGTTGAAGATCCTGATATATTTCATGGATATAATTTTCATCTATTCCTTTAATTTTCTTGAATAAGTTAAGGAACTTTAGATAATCACCTTCTAGGAATAAATCAAGATTTTCATTAAAAAGATTTTTAAATTTTCTAATTATCTGTCCAGATTTGCTAATTTTTAGTGAGATCTCAGGCGTTCTACCGACTATTATATCTTCTCCTGATTTATAAAACTGTTGTTCTATTAAATTGCTTGTAGCCTCAAGCAATTGATTCTTAATCATTTTTTTGGCAAAACACCTAATTTTGTCAATATATTCTTTTTGAAAAAATAATAAAAAGATATCGATTTAATTTTTTGTATTAATTAATCTTACTTTTGAAAATATGGTTTTAAGGGTTAATAATACAAGTATAATATATTAGAAGGGATTTAATTGAATTTATCTTATGTA
>JBHLLG010000107.1:0-8959 GCA_048885925.1 Candidatus Hermodarchaeota archaeon | reverse complement strand
AGTATATTCCTTTTGTAAAGAGTATAACAAGGCAATCGAGGTATATAAGAAAGTTTTAAATCTAAATCCCTCTTATTCAGAAGCGTGGAAAGGAATTGGCTCTGCTTATTTGTCTTTGAATGATACTGACCAAGCCTTTAAGGCATATAAAAATATACTTGATCCTGAATTCAGTCCAAATACTATCGCTGCCTGGGAAGAAATTGCCTTAGAAATGATGAATAACAAAGAATATAAAAAAGCTATTATAATCCTGAAGCACACATTAAATATCCCAGGTGATTATGTATCAGTGTGGAGTAAACTTTCATGGTGCTATGATAGAGTTTTTAAAACAGAAAAAGCAATAGTTGCAGCTATACACGCTGTAGAAATTGAGCCACATAATGAAGTTCTTTGGACAAATCTTGGTTTCACTTATTTTTTTAACAATGATTATGAGAACGCTATTGATTCTGCTAATAAGGCCTTAAAAATAAATCCAAACTCTAAAGGTGCATGGATTTTACACAACAACATTAATGTTAGATTAAATCATTATGAAAAAGCAATAGATGCATGTAGAAAAGCTTTAGAAATTGATGAAAACTATATCTTAGCAACAGCGTTTTTAGCATTAAATTATTGTTACATTTTTGATTATGATACAGCATTCGAATATATAAATCAAATTAAAGATAAAGATTCAGAGTTTATTGGATCCTGGTTTATTATAGCAATAATTTATTACAATATGAGTAAATTTGAAGAAGCAATAGATAAATGCAGTAGGATTTTAGAACTCGACCCAGATAGGCTTGAAGCATTAGTTTTGCGAGGTAAATCTCTTGATTCAATTGGAAAAAATGAAGAAGCGTTGGAATCTTACCAAAAGGCCTTGCATGTTAATCCATATTATATACCTGCCCTAAATTCTATTGCTACTAATTATAGAGATAAGGGAAAATATGATAAAGCTATTGAATTATGCAAAAGAGCTATTAATATTAACTCAAAATTTCTGGATACTTTGATAGTTTTAGGATCAATAAATGAATTAAATGGTGAGTTTGATTTAGCTATTGAAAACTGTAAGAAAGCTTTGGAGATTGATCAAAATTCAAAATCAAGTTTAGCTTTAAAAGCACGTGTTTTAAGTAGTAAAGGGAATCATCCCGACGCTAAAAAAACATGTAATGAAGTATTACAGCTTGATAGATTTTTTAAAGAAGGATGGAGTACACTGGCATTTGTTTGTAATAATAATAGTGAGTATCATGAAGCAGTTGAAGTATGCAATCATGTATTAAAGATCGATTCTAATCATATAAATTCCTTAATCGAAATAGGATTTGCTTATTGTGGATTATCAGATTATAGTAAAGGTCTTGATTATATAAGGAGTGCTTTAAAAATTAATCCCAATTTTGCTCCTGCTTATTTTTATCTAGCAAAAATATATTTAAAAAAAGAAGACATTGATAAAGCCCTTAAGATGTGTAAGAAAGCTTTGAATATTAATCCAAATTATAAAAAAATTTTAGAATTATACAATAATCTGAGGTATGAAAACTTTTAAGATTTCAAAGCTGTTTTTTCAACAAAAATGTAAATTCCTGAACCTCTAGCATCGCTTATTAAATCTTCTATAGCATATGGTATACTTCTATACAATGTTCAAAATGGGTAACCTTCGTGCAACGATAGAAAGGTTAAATTTGGTTAATTACTTTCGATTTCAGAACTTTATGTACGCATTCCACTAGTAAAATCACTATATCCCATATAATACATTCTTTGACATTCGGGGCATTTTCGAGCCTCTATTATATGAGAATCTTTAGTAAATACTGGTTGCTCTTCACAACATTCTAATTCAACATTGCAATGTTCACATTTAGAAGGAAACTTTACCTTTTTCATTATTTATATTACCTTTTCTTTTTATATTTTTTAAAGTTGTGTAGGGATAAATCTCTTATATACTTATTTTTTATATTTTATTCTTTCTTATTTAAATTTCTTTTTTAATCATGCCAGGGATTTGGTTTGAGATAAAAAAGGATAGAGTATGTACCAGACCAAAATTTTTTTTAGAGATAATAATGATTTTTCATATTTCTGTTCGAATCTTAAGTCGATAAAAATTTTTGATGCAAATGTTTAAATAGTAAATGAATAATAAAAATCATTGAAATAAAACCTATTCTTCTCTATGTAAGATGTTAAAGATACGACCTTATATAATAATAGGATTGTTATGTACATTCTTTTGTTTTTTAACAATTTCTATGATTATAATCTATTCAGAAGAACCTACTAATGATAAAATTGTTTCGGGTACTGGTGAGATTGTATTCATATCTTTTGAAGGAGGGTTTTATGGTATTGTATCTGATTATAGAATGCATTATGACCCTATAAACTTGCCTGATGAATTTAAAATTGATGGTCTACGAATTTCATTTAGAGCAAAAATACGAGATGATTTAGTTAGTTTTCACATGTGGGGAACGATTATAGAGCTTCTCTCCATTGATAGAATCTAGATTTCTTCCACATTATAATCCTTAGACCCAACTTCATAATCTAAAGCATATTTTATATATTTTATTTGTAGTGGATTATCAATATTTTTCAATTTTATCGAAATCGGTCGTAGTAAGTTATAACCATAATAATCTAAGGCTATAGGATCAGTTCCTGCAAATAGGTAACCCAGATCCTTTTGTTCTCCTCCATGTCTAAATTCTTGAGCTTTTACCAAAACTTTCAAGGCATCGCATATAATTAAATCAGATTTCAATACAGTGTTTAATTCTGCAATTCCTTTGTTAATACTTTTAACCTTAGCATGCATTTTTATTCGCTCGATTTTTGATAAATATCCAAATTTATCTTTCAGAGCATTAGTAAGGTTTAAAATGAAATGATCCTTTAAAATTGGGAGAGATATTATAAAATCCTGCTGAAAAGGAATTTCAGAGACTTTTAGTTTAAAGTTTCGAGAAGTTTTTATTTTTTTGAAAGGATGTTCATAGAAATTTATGAAAGAAATATCTAATTCTTTACATTTTTCTATAATTGGATGATTTTCTATATTCTTATCAGATACATCTACCCCATGACCATCTCCGCAAATAATTTCTGAAACGCTAGATTTTATTTGATTATATACGGCTTCAATCATTTCCGGATGAGTTGTTGTAGGGTAGGGATTATAAGAAACGAGATTTACTTTTATAAGCACTTTTCCTTCAATCTTATTTCTAAATCTAGATAATAATGATGCTACAAATCTTTTTCTATCTGGATTTTCGGTAAAATAAATTGTTGACATAAGTTCATTTATAATATTTAGTCGTATTAAATTTGAAAGAATTGTATATTGAAATTATGAATTATTTATTAATTATATGTCAATAAAAAATGCATTTATTCATCGATTACCAATAAACTTATGTCATCTGTTTAAATAAGGCTTGAAACTCTTTCTTTACAGCGGTTAATCCTAAATTTTCAAGTAAATCTACCGATTTTTTACTAAGAGAATAAAATGAGCGAGGTTCAGAGCGTTTATATCCAATTCTTTTTTCATTTTTAATGAAATTGTTTTCTTTAAGGATTTTAAGATGATAATTTAATGTATTTTCAGGGATAGATGGTAGAATCTCCCTCAATCTACTGAATGAAAGTGATTTTTCACTAGCTAATAAAGTTAACAATATTTTGTACCTTGTTTTTTCTGATATGATTTCCAATTCTTTCCTCATATGTTCAAACTTTTTAGGAGTTTCCAAATCTTTTACCTCTTATTATTTATATTTCTTTTTTAATCTAGTTCCATGTTAAATATGTATAACTTAATATTTAAAATTAACTCAAAATTAATTGAGTCAATTGTTATTGATATATAATAATTTATAATATAAATGAATTTCTAAATTATTTTATATTTATTGGGAGTAGAGAATGCAGATTTCACACGCTCATGCATGGGATGATTTCTTGGATGAATTTATTAATACATTTTCTGTTTACGATCTGAGAAAAAACAAAATCTTTATATGTGGTTCCTACAATGAAGAAACTTTTACTACTCTGCAAGAAGTACAGAAGATTATAAATGCTATTGAAAATAACCTTGCATTTTTTGAGAAAGAGTTTAGAAGGACACATCTTGAAAATCTGATTTTAAAATTTGATCTTATTGCAAAATTTTCAAATCATATAATCATGATTATAGAACATGATAAAGGGGGTCATATGATTGAAATGGGAATTATTCTTTCTTTTAAAGAATTCTTTAAAAAGACTAAAGTGTTTGTATTAAAAGATGCGGAAATTACAGAGGTGCTAAAAAGAGGAGGTTTATTAACTCCTTTTTTTCGTGAGGAAGAAAGCTTATTTTACTTTGAAAATATAGAAATTTTGAGATCGTATGTCAAGAAGTTATATACTTGAGATTTTTAAGTTAAGTATAATATTAAGTTAACAGGAGACTCTAACTTTAAATGAAAAGAAAAATATCGAGACTAATACTCCTTCTTTAGACACTTTGGTATATTTTAAGAATAATTCTTCAGATATTATTAAATCCTTACTATAAGTTAAGAATTAAATATATCGAGTAAAAGATATTAATAGAGCTTTCAGGTAAACTATTCAGTAAGTTTTTCTTTAATTTGCTTTACTAGTTTTTCTGAGTCTTCAGAATCAGTTATAAACTCAATTTCTTCAGGTGATTTTATTCCTATTCCTAATTCTACAGCTCTTTTAATTTGTTCTTGCTCAAAAATTGATCCTTTAGATACTTCAGGAGTTGTTCCAAGAATCCGTAGTAGGGCAATTCCAACAACATCAAGTGCTATTTTATCTGTCCCAGCAATAAAGACATTCGCTTCTCTTCGGGTACCTTCCATTGGTCCACGATCTACAAAAGTAATAATACCATCCATAACAATCAAATCAGCCTTATAAACTGAATTTATTTCTGCTATCATTTTTCGTTGAAATTTGGAAGAGTGTAATTCAGACATATTTCGTTTCGCCACCATTCCAACTGCATTCTTTAGTGATAATGTAAAGTGACCACCATACATGTGAGTTTTCAAACAGCAAGTTTCCACAATGCATTCTGCCTCATCATATATTCTAGCAAAAAGGAATCCCTCTTTCCAATGACTCTCTCTAGGTTTTTTAAGGACGTAATCTTCTTTCGGTACATCTGTCAAATCAACTATCTCAAAATCTAACTCTTTTGCCAATTTATATAATCCTTTTTTCTCAAAAGTTTGAGCTGTATTAGCTGGACCACTTCGCTCTGCAATTGTAATGGACTTAGCACCCATCTCTTTTAGTTTAATAATAAGTTGCTTTACTGTTTCCATTGAACTTGAGGCAGGTGGGGGATCAGCAGTATTGAAATTTGGTTTGAAAATTACATTTTTACTTTTCACCGGATTGATTCTTAGCAACTCTAGGGATTTGTTTACGCCATAAATACGGTCTTTTGTACAAATAACTGCTAGTTTAGCCATATTATTCACCATGCAGTAATTAGTAGATAATATATATAAAATTAAAAGTTGTCATTTTAAAATATTAAATAATTAAGAGATTTCATTATTTAAATTCTTAATAAGAATTATTAAGGGAAAACTTAAATATTGAGAAGTTATAATTAACCTTTGGAAAGAATTCTCAATATAACGTTACTAAATTTAAAAAAATAAACAATATAAATAGAAAAAGGAGGAATGACATAGTGAAAGATTTAACAGTTATTTTGAAAAATCAACCAGGCACTTTAGCTAATATGGGAGAAGCATTGGGCAAAGTTGGTATTAATATGGAAGGAATTTGCGGTTTACCGCTAAGAGGTGAAGCAATAGTTCATATTTTGGTTCAAGATGAAACAACTGCCCAATGGGCACTCGAAGATGCTGGATTTGAAGTACGTGCAATACGAGAAGTACTTGTATTAGATATAGGACATATTGTTGGAAAGCCTGGTACAGGAGGAAAGATGGCTCGTAAGATTGGTGATGCCGGTGTTAATATTGATTTAATCTATTTTGCTGAGAATAATAGAATAGTTATCGGAGTAGATGATTTAGACAAAGCTCGTGTAGCTTTGGATATAAAATGAAACAAATAAAAATATCTATATTCTTGACTAATAATTAATTTTTTTTTAGATTCTTTTCAGCTTTCAATTATGACTCAAGAGTTTATAATTCATTTTTGAAATTCTTCTGGAATATGTACTGCAAATTTACATACTAATCCTCCGGTAAGAGCTGTTTCAATTGGTTCTACTTTGGTGGGTTGATTGAATATTTTATCCCAATATATTTTAGTATATCCCGCACTACAATAACAGAAATTTGGACTAATTTCTTTATCTGTACCATTTTTAATTGCACCTCGTACCCAAGGACAATAACAACTATAAAATCTTTTCATCCTCTCCTCTTTTGCATTAAGATGTCTCTTTGTTTGATATGGCATTTTTGAATCAATTATTATAGTTCCTTCTCTTTTTCCGGGAGATGTTACTAATTCATTTTTTATATATTCTACTACTTCGTCATCGATAAATTGAGCGAATTCTAAAGTTTCTTCTTTTTGATGTTTTTGAAGTTTTTCTAGGATTTCTTGCTGCTTTACTTTTAAAAATTCATCAATATCATTTAATTTTAAGAAAGTTTCTCTATCTTCCTCGACAGATCCAGGACGACCATGCAAGCAAGGTTTTAAAAGTTCTATTGTTTTTTCTTCTCCTAAATTTTCTTCTAATCTCTTCATAATTACTTTAGTAAATTCTGGTTTTTTTTCAGGGTGGACACCTAAAGGAGGGATACTTAGCCTATCAAAAATTTTATCTCTTATTTTTTTATTGTATTGTTCAGTAATTCTTTGATAAAGGTTATCCATCGCATTGTAGGATTCGGCGATATCAATAACTTCTACTATATAATCATACTTTTTTGTGAAATTACCATAATTAATTACCGCTCGTAATAAATCCAATACTATATTGCTTTTTTTTTCTACTAATCGCTCTGTGTAATCGAGTATTTTTCCATTAGGAATTGAATCAAGATCATTGTTTTCTTTATTAAGAAATTTATTAAAATCATTTAATTGCGAAATAAAAATAGTAGCTTGATCTTGAGAAATATGATTCTTCAACAAATATTTCAAGAATTTTTTTTCTTTCAATTCTTTGCACTATCTCAAATTTTATTTAATAATTTCATTTTCAATGAATTAATAATAATTTCCTTGTCTTTTAAGGCCTTAAAACCATCATTCTATGTGACATGATATTTGGTCTAATGCAAAATGAATATTGATATTTTTAGAATAACGATTTTTCTCGATATTTTAATTTCCAAATAAATTTCTTTTTCTAGTTATTTAGTAAAAAAATCCGTCAATAGAGATCGATTTAATAATCAGATTTAATAATTCAATTTTATTAAAGGATCTTAAATACTAAATTGATACTCCTTGGATGAAAATACCCATGAAAAATATTCGAATGGCAGAGATGAATTGGGTTGATATAGGTGAAGCTATTAAGAATGGTTTTACTACAGTTGTAATCGGGATTGGTTCTACAGAACAACATGGTCCCCATCTTCCTACTCATACCGATGCTATGATTGGTGATTTCTTAGCTAATAAAATAGCTTCAAAGTTAGGGAATGCTCTACAAGCTCAAACAATTAGAGTTGGATGTTCTGACCATCATTTATCCTTTTCTGGTACAATTTCTTTGAAAGCCGAGACATTAATGGCGATTATTTATGATTATGTTGAGAGCCTTTCCCATCATGGGTTCAAAACGATAATTTTTGTCCCGTCTCATGGGGGAAATTTCGAAGTAACTCAAAAAGCTATTGAAAATTTAACAAAAACAGATCTAGAACTTAAAATAATAGGAACTACAGATGTGTTAAAATTTATTAATTATGAATGGGAGATTGCTAAACAATTTGGAATAAATTATCAAATAGCAGGAGCTCATGCAGGAGAAGTAGAGACTTCTCAGATGTTGGTTATAGCATCAAGTCAGGTGATAAAAGAAAGATTTAAACCCGGTTATCTTGGAGAATTAGATGAAGAAGCAGTAAAAATAATTTTTGAAAAAGGCATGTCTACTTTATCTAAAAGTGGTGTGCTTGGAGATCCATCATCAGCTGACAAGGAGAGGGGTAAAATTTATTTAGACAAGTTAGTGGATTATCTTATTAAAGATATTAAAGAACAATTACTCTGAATTTAGGAAAGGTTAAAATTTAAAGATTTTAATACTGATACGTATAATTTATAGTATTTATATGCTGAAATAATTTGAATTTTCTATTCTGTCAAGATTTCTTGTTTTTTCATCTACCAATTAAACAATTATATATTAAATTCTTTGATTATAACAAATATTTCAAATGAAAATTAATGTGATAAGCCTGAAAGTTATTAGTAAAAACATCTATATTGTTAAACCTTATGACCGTAATAGTACTGATTGTTGTGTTTATATGGTAGACACTAAGAGCGATGATGGATTGGTTTTAATTGATGTTGGACTTAATATTGAACCAATTCAAGAGATTGAAAAAGAAGGTTTTAAACTAAAGGATATAAAACATTGTTTAATAACACATTGTCATTTAGATCATATTGGGGCATGTAATGAACTTAAAAAACATAATAATGACATAAAATTTTACGCTCATGAATTAGATGCAGAAAAAATCGAAAACATACCAACAGATGAATATATTACTCAATATTATGCGGATTATAACTACATTCCAGTTAAACTGTATAAAAAATTTAAGTTTGATAATGAAATTTTAAAATTTGGTCAATTAGAATTTAGGGTCATTCATATCCCTGGGCATTCTCCTGGATCTGTAGCATATTATTTAGATAACGGGAAAAATAAAATTCTTTTTGGTGGAGATCT
>JBHLLG010000106.1:0-8997 GCA_048885925.1 Candidatus Hermodarchaeota archaeon | reverse complement strand
AATAAAAAAATAAGTAAAGAAGCTATAGAAGAAATAATGAGCCTCAAAGCAGATTTCCCAGAGTTATCTATAAATCAGATTAAAAAGAAATTAAAAATTGAAAGTGTTTCTGTTGATGATCTCAAAAAAATAATTGAAGAGATTGTCAATAATAACAATGATCTAATCAAAGAGAAACAAATGAGGGCTAAAGGCCCACTAATGGGTGAGGTTATGAAAAAAGTTAGAGGAAAGATTGATGGTGCGGTAGTCTCCCATGAATTAGAAAACTCAATACAACAAAAGTTAAAGGAGATGAAATAAATGAGTGAAAAACTTAAAGGATATAAAGGAGAAGGAAAAAAACTCTTAGAAAAAAATAAGCTTGAAATTTGGGATATTGTACAAATTAAAACAGAAAAAACACAATATGAAGGTATTATTTTGCCAAGAATTGAACACTCTGCCCCAAATTTTATAAACATTAAATTAGAAAATAATTACAACGTTGGAGTTAAGGTTTCTGAAATACAAGAGATTAAAAAGATTGGAAAAAGAGAAGTGTCATATAAAATACCACAAAAAGAATTTCCTATAAATAAAGATCTTCCAAATATAAAATTGTTAGGAACAGGGGGAACAATTGCCTCTAGATTAGATTATACTACGGGAGCTGTAATTCCTTCTTTTACCCCAGGAGAGTTATTCAGCGCAGTTCCAGAGTTAGCAGAAATATGCAATCTCGAATGCGAAATTGTATTTGAAATTCTTTCTGAAAATATGAAACCAAAAAATTGGCAGAAATTAGCAGAAACTATCAAAGATGCCGCAAATTCAGGAATTGATGGTATAATGATAGGTCATGGTACTGATACTATGTCATTTACAAGTGCAGCCCTCTCTTTCATGTTAAAAAATTTGTCGATTCCTATAGTCTTAGTAGGAAGTCAAAGAAGTTCTGACAGACCCTCTTCAGATGCAGCTTTAAATCTAATTAATGCAGCAGTTGTAGCTAGTTCAGATATAGCAGAAGTAGTTGTCTCGATGCTCGGATCTTCCTCACACGATTATGGATTAATTCATAGAGGAACATTAGTAAGAAAAATGCATTCTTCAGTTAGAAATACATTCCGGACAATAAATAATATACCTCTTGGAATGGTCCAAAATAGAAAAATTAGAATGTTTACTAATGAATTTAAAAAAAAATCAAAATCAGAAACTCAAACTTTAAGCAATTTTGAAGAAAAAGTTGCTTTAGTCTATTCTTACCCCGGAAATGATAACGAGCTTATCAATTTTTACATAGATAAAGGATATAAAGGAATTGTGTTTGCTGGAACAGGATTAGGACATGTATCCACTAATATATATAGTTCAATTAAAAGAGCTATTCAAGAAGGTATCATTGTTCTCATGACTACGCAAACACTTCACGGATTTGTTGGTATGAATGTATATTCCACAGGAAGAGAATTACTAAATATGGGAGTTATCCCCGGAAGAAATCTCTTACCAGAAGTTGCTTATGTAAAACTTGGTTGGGTCCTTGGACAGACTAATAACCCTGAAGAAATTAAAAGCTTATTATTACAAAATATTGCCGGAGAATTCTTAGAAAGAGAAATTCCAATTGCCTTTAATTACAATATCGATGATCTGCTAAAAACTAATAAGCTCTAAACTCTTTTTAATAGATCTTATCTTAATAAAACCTTTATATTCAAAAATCTATTAAATTAGAATGAAAAAGATAAAAAATTTAAAGTTTCAATAATTTAAGTTCCTATCCAGAAACTAACGTGAAGTAAATGGGAAAACGAATTTTAGTACGGAGAAAAGGTCGAGGCGTACTTACTTTTCGATCACCTAGCCATCGACATGCTGGGGAAGTAAAATATCGCCCATTCATAAAAAATGAGAAACTATTTACATTTAAAGTGATAGATTTTATCCATTCCCCAGGAAGAGGTGCCCCATTAGCTCAAATTCAATACGATGATGGTGAAAAGGGTCTTTGGCTCCCACCAGAGGGAGTATTTATCGGAGAAGAATTTATTCAATCTAAAACTGGATATGGACAACAAGTAGAAATAGGAAATATATTACCATTAAAAAAAATACCTTTAGGAACGCTGGTATTTAACATCGAGGCAACTCCTCAAGATGGTGGTAAATTTGCAAGAGCTTCTGGCGTTGCAGCGATAGTAAGAAATAGGTCTGGTAATAAAGTTGAATTGCTCTTCCGTTCAAAGAAAGCAAAATGGATCAATGAAAATTGTTTGGCTACTATTGGAGTTGTCGCTGGAGGAGGTCGAACAGAAAAACCTTTCCTTAAAGCTGGAAATAAATTTTACTATGTGCAATCTAAAGCTAAAAAGTGGCCTGTAGTTCGTGGATCTGCTATGAATGCTTCAAGCCATCCCTTTGGCGGAGGTAGGCATAAGCATCCACATATTCCAACAACGACAAGTCGAAATGCACCTCCTGGGCGTAAAGTAGGATTAATTGCAGCTAGAAGAACTGGACTTAAGAAGAAATAAATGAATAAAAATATATTTTACGTCGTTTTTTTCGTTTTCAATTACTTAGATAGCAATAAAATTAAGTTTCTAATATTAATTCTATTGTTTTATTTCAAAAATGAAAAATTAAACCCTCTCTACCCTAACCCCGAAAAAGATATGGAAAAGAAAAGTCTAATCTATTAAGCATTAAAATTGAATGACACATTCTGTAGAAATTCCTTATACCTCGAGCGAAGTGTTACCTCAGTGACCCCAATTACTTTTGAAATGTCTTTTTGACTTACTTTATAATTTTTCAACTTCGAGATTAAATAAATCGCACCAGCGCACAAACCTTTTGGATCTTTTCCGCATGTGGAACTATTTTCAATGAAATTTCTTAATACGCCTACTGCTTCCTTCTCTATATTAATAGAAAGTCCTAAATCTGCACAGTAGCGTGGTATAAGGGAAATTGGATCAATATGGGGTGATTTTAAGTTCAATTCTCTTACTAAGATCTTATAACATTTCTTCACAATATTATCATTTATTGAAGCCTCATCTAAGATTTCTTGAAGAGTAATAGGGACTTTTTCTTGCTTACATACATAATAAGCACATGCAGCAATCATACCATTGATTGATCTTCCCCTCAAGAGATTCTTCTTAAAAACATCTTTATAAAGTCGAACAGCTGATTTTTTTACTCGCTCTGGAAAATTTAAATTACTGCCAATCCTCTTTAGTTCTGTAATAGCAATTAGCATATTTCGTTTTTCCCAAGATAAATGAGTATTCCATTTTGCCGCTCTTCTTAAATCAGGATTTTTAATTTTTGTCCTATCAATAATTGTACTAAGGCCAATATCAGGCATCAAAATTGAAATTGGACATCCCGTTCTTTCTTTTTTATCCTTTTCTTGCTTAGAATAAGCCCTTATACCACTGTGACTAAAATCCACTGCCTTTTCAGATACAACTAAACCACAATGCTGACAAACAATCTCCCCTTTTTGATGAATATCAATCGTAGAGCCTCCACATTCAGGACAAAAGCCTGTTTGAGGTGTAATTTCAACAACCATAAATCATAACCCTATTTAAATATGCAATAAAACACTTTTTTTAATGTTTTGAACACACACTAGTATCAAAAAAATTCTTTTTGTTGTAAAAAAGATTTTTTTTTGTTATAATAATAAATTATATCTGCATATTTAAATGTTATTGTGATAACAAATTATTTAAATATTAGTATAAAAGAATATCTAGGTAAAAGTTGTTGTAATAATTATTACAAAAAAGTATCAATAAATTAATTAAAAAATATATATTATTCACATCATATTTTTTTGTTATAAAATCAATTTAGTTCTTTTATGCAATATCCTACTTTTTCATATTTTTAGAAGAAATAAAATTCATTGTATTTTAATCAATTTTTAAGAATATTTCATTTAATTAAAACAGATTTTTTTGTATACAAAAATGGCAATTTCATATTTTACTGTTATAATAATTTATCTCAATGCCATACTTCAAGAGTCTACACCATTTCAGCATATAAGCGGGGAAAAATAACCCTAATAAAAATTTTATTTTTTTTACACACAAAAATCCGTTTGTAAACAAATAATTAAAAAATCAAAAAATGTTAAATAATAGTTCTTTTATTATGATTTCAAATAAAATCTATGATCTACTATAGGGGTCAAAAAGGTCGCAACTTTAGAAAAAGAGGATAAAATCGATATATAAGTGGTAATATGGCTGATCTAAATAATAATAACGACAATATTCAAAAAACTCCTGAAATGAAGAAATATGAAAAAGAAACCGGTAGATATGCGATCTGGCGTGGGGTTATAACTGAAGGTTATAGAAAATGGCAAAAGGGTGAAAAAGTATATACTAGAGATAAAGAACGAATTTCTTTGTATGTCTCAGATGAAACTAAAGCAAAATGGTTAGATTATACTAAAAGCAATGGAGATTTAACGATTTCGAAGTTAATTAGGGAAGCAGTTTCAGCATTTATAACAAGTAAAGCAAATGAAACTGGACATGGTTTGTCAAAAATAAATCCCCAAACAATTTCCAACATTTCACATACACTAAAAGAACCTTTAACTTCTATTAAAGGTTATTCCCAATTACTTCTTGAGAATTATAAAGAAAAACTGAATGATCAAGTCCTAGAAACTGTAAGAAATATTTTCGAACAAAGTGTTCTTTTAGAGAAGAAAATAATTAATATCTTAGATAATATAAAAGTGGAATCTGAGTATGATGTTTTATTGATTGAAGATGATCTTGCGACAATTCGATTGATAATTAGTTATTTTGAGAGTAAAGGTTTTAAATGTAAAGGAGTAGTAAGCGGTTCAAAGGGTTTAGAGGAATTAGGAAACTCTCTTCCAAAATTAGTCTTATTGGATATTATTCTTCCAGATTTAAGCGGATACGATATTTGTAAAACGATCAAATCAGATAAAGATTGGGCAAAAATTCCAGTATTTTTCTTAACTGCGATCGCAGGTCAAGAAGTTGAAAAGAAGTTAGTAGAGACCAAAGCTGATGGTTATATATTAAAACCATTCAACTTTTCTGATTTTGAGGTAATTTTTGATATTTTAAAAAAAAGCTGATTTAATGATTAATTAAATTATTCAACTATTTTTTTTTAACAAAACTCTTGCTATTTTTTTATAAAAAAATTGGATATCTCGATAACACATTAACTTTATAATAAAAAAGATTTATAAATGGTTAAAAAATTACCCTACATAGACATCTATTGTTGTATGAAATCATATTTCAAAGATCAATTTTGTATAAATAGAGGAAAATATACACAAAATAATTATTATTTGATAAAAAAAAGGAGTGATAAAGATTTCTAATAAAGCAAAGAATACAGAAGACGATGAAAATGAAAAGGATGATGATTCAGAAAGGAGGATGACTGATGAAGAGATTGACAATATTGACATAAATAGTAAAAAAGTCAAAGAATTAATAAAAGAATATGAAGGAGGAACTGATAAATATGCAATTTGGCGGGGATCTATTACTGAAGGATTTAAGAAATGGTTAAAAGGTGAAAAAATCTATGATAGAGATAAAGAAAGAATTTCCTTATATGTATCAGAAGACAGAAAACAAGAATGGCAGAACTTTAAAGAAACACATAATTATTCAACAATTTCAGCTTTAATAAGAGACAGCGTCGATTATTATATTGAACAAAAATCAGATTTTTTTGGTGGCGGTTTGGGTAGATTAGATGAGAAAACCATTACTAACATTTCTCATGCATTAAAGGAGCCTTTAACAACAATAAAAGGTTTCAGTCAATTACTTTTAGAAAATTATCGAAAGGAATTGAATGAAGAAGTTATCGAAACAATAGAAAATATTTTCGAACAAAGTCTGCTTTTAGAAAATAAAATTATTAACATTTTAGATAATATAGCAGTTGAAGAACCTCATCCGCAGTATGATATCCTTCTTATAGAAGATGACCTTGCGACGATTCGATTACTTACCAGCTATTTTGAAAGTAAGGGATATAAATGTAAGGGAGTAATAAGCGGTACAAAGGGTATAGAAGAATTGAGGGGTGGTGTTCCAAAGCTGATACTTTTAGATATCATCTTACCGGATATCTCAGGTTATGAAATTTGTAAAATGATTAAAGATCATAATATTTATAAAGAGATCCCTGTATATTTATTGACCGCTATTCCTGGTTCTGAAGTAGAGAAAAAAATGGGTGAAACAAAAGCAGATGGATATATCCTGAAACCATTTGATTTTTCTGATTTCGAAGTAGTTTTTCAATATTTATAAAAATTTGCATGTTTCGTAATTATTTTTAATTAGCAAATAGATTTAATAAATCAAATAAAGTAAAATTGGAATTAACTATTTTTCTTCTATAGTAATGAATTTCTCACATCTTGGAACTAAGAATTGACATCCATCCTTAGTAATAACGATATCTTCTTCCAGGGAAACCATTCCATAGTCTTTCGTTTTAACATATAATTCAAGGGTAAATATGTTACCTTCTTCAACTATTCCCTTAGGAGAATCTCCGTAACGCTCCCAAAGTGGACCAAGTAGGACACCTCCATCATGAGCATTTGTGCCTATTTGATGCCCTAAAGCATGGGCAAACTCGTCATAACCCCGAGATTTTACATAATCACGAGCTATTTTATCTATGGAAAATCCAGTAACCCCTGGCTTAATGAATTCTGCTGCTTTTGTTATTGCCATATAAACTGTTTCAAAAGCATGTTTCAGTTCTTTTGGTATTTGGCTTTCAGAGCCAAAGAACCACATTCTTTGCAAGTCTGAGCAATATCCATTGAATTTAACTCCTAAATCGTTGTGTAAAGTGTATCCTTTCTTTGTTTTAGAAGTTGAAAGGGGTCCTACATGGCCAAATTCCTTATCAGGTCCAGCATCTACGGCGGGACAAGAAATACGTTGCCAAGCCTCGGTTATACTATGTTTGTCCATCTCTTCATGAAATAGTTTTTGAATATCTATTTCACTCATTCCAATTTTTATTAGCTTGGTCACTTTGTAATTAATAGCTTCTGTAATTTCACAAGCTTTCTTAACGAGCTCAATTTCTATTTTTGTTTTTCGTCCTCGAACTGCTTGAATTATTGGTGCAGCACTTATGAAAAGATCCTTTTTGTCATGTAGAATTGAAGAGAGTTTAAGAAACATTCCATGAGAAAGCCCATCTGACACTACATCATATTCTGCATAATTTAGAGCAATCTTTGATGGATTAATCTTACTGAAAAACATTTTTAAAGGAGTGCTAATCCCCTCTTTATAAGGAATAACTTTATCCCAAATCCCCTTTCTTTCTTCAGCTGGAGCATCGAAATTTCCGACTATAGCAGTTTTTGTAATTTTATCTCCATCAAATACAAAGATAAAAGCAGAATCCCAAACAACATCCCCGCCAATTACTTGATTTATAACAGGATCAGGATTCACCGAAGTTTCACGAATAAAAATTAACCAACAGTCAATTTCTTTCTCTTTCAGAATTATGGGGAGCATCTGATGTTTTTCTTTAATTATTCTTATCATAATATCATAGGGTGTTTTTTCTTGACTCAAAATGTTCCCTCTATTGAATTTTTTAAAAATTTAATTCTAGAATAAAATATTAAAATTAATTTAATCAAAATAATCCAAAATCTCTAAAATATTTTTATAAAATTAGAGATATTAATTTCTTTTTTAAAAGGAATTTAAATATTCTTTTACACAAAATGGCTCTAACCTATTTGAAATATAGGTAGCAACCCCGTTTCTAGATCCACTAAAAGTTTTTCCAAAATTCCATGATTTTTAGTTTGTCGAAATATTTAATTTTGAGAAACAAGTATATGCCCAATTTTAGGAGTATTCAATTATGTCCAAATTAAAGATGTATTATATTAATTTTTACCCACTACGAGCTTTTCAATTATTACACAAACTTCTGGAGAATTATCTTGAAAATGAGCGGGCAATAGGGGATTTGAACCCCCGACCGTCAGGTTAAGAGCCTGCTGCGCTACCTGCCTGCGCCAATTGCCCTTGATTATAACTTTTTATAAAGTTCTTATAAACGCAGACGGAGGGACTCGAACCCCCGAGCGCTCACGCGCACCGGTTCTCAAGACCGGCGTCTTACCAGCTAGGTTACGCATTGACTAGGTTGATCTTCTAGTCTAATCTACGTCTGCTCATAACGTCTGCTTTATTTTTTTGAAATAACTTTATTTCTAATAATATGAGTATATAATTTTTATAATTAAATACTATAAAGTTATTATTAGATTATATACTACAGAATAAATTTTTTTTTGTTTTTCAGTTTACTCTCTTGAGATCTGCTTTATCAATAGAAAAAATATAAATTTTATGCTACATTGAGTCTTAAATAGGTTGGTGAAGAAATGAGCGGGCCAAAGGATTTTCGTTATTTAATACCAGAAAGTTTATTTAAAGAAATTACCCAGAAAGCAGCGGAAGAGTATCCCTATATAATTCATGGATGGCTCTTTGCGGATCGTAAAGAAAACTTCGGGATCTGTACAAAATTCATCATGAATCCTGATTTACGCCGAACAAAAGTTCACGTTAAACCAAGAAGCTGGATGCGCTACAAAAAATCAAAAATTTATAATATGCGTAAGTTTAAAACGGAAATGGGGATGGATATTGTCTGGATGTGGCACTCTCATCCAAGTGGTAATGAGAAGCTTCACACTATTGATAAACGTATATTAAAATATTTATCTAATGGTGTTATGATTATTGTAATCCCCCCAGTACCTGATAAAACACCAGAACAAAAAGCACATATGGTTGGTTGGTATTATGATAAACGCTATACAAAAAAGCCAATAATTGAGAAGATGGTTTTTGAGATAATCTCTGAATAATATTAAATTTGAATCTGAAGCTTTTCTTTTTCCTTTATTTT
>JBHLLG010000105.1:0-9047 GCA_048885925.1 Candidatus Hermodarchaeota archaeon | reverse complement strand
GATAATTTAGGAGGCGGAACTTCCTTTAATGCAGGATCGGATAAACAAACTTACTATAAGCTATCGATATATGGAGATCAACCAGATTCTCCTTTTGAAATGGCAAAAGATCTCTGTGCTGGAGGTGCTATGCATGGTGACATTGCCTTAATTGAAGCAAATAATTCAATTAGAGAATTTTTTCATTTGATTCAATTAGGAATTCCTTTTCCATATGATGAATATGGTGGATTTGTTGGTTACAAAACAGATAATGACCCAAGACAAAGAGCAACATCAATTGGACCATTTACTTCTCAAAAAATGGGAGAATGCCTATTGAATGCAGTCCGTGACTATAATATAAGAATTTTTAATAAATATTATGCTATAAAAATACTTATTAATAACTTTCTTGAAAATCCTGAAACAATTGGTTTAATTTGCTTAAAAATTGAAGATCTATCAAAAGAGAAAAACTTAGATAATCTTCTAAACTGTATACGAATTTTTAAAGTCAGAAATATTATAATTGCTACAGGAGGTCCAGCAATTTTATATAAGAACTCGGTTTACCCTAAATCTCAAAAAGGAACAACAAGTTTGGCTATAGAAGCAGGATGCAAACTTCAAAACTTAACGGAGTCTCAATTTGGATTAGCTTCTACAAAATTTCGTTGGAACGTTTCTGGTTCATATCAACAAGTAATTCCACGGTATATTTCTGTTGATGAAAATAACATAGAAAGGGAGTTCCTTAATGATGTGTTTCCATCATTTTGGGATCTTTCTAAAGCAATTTTTTTAAAAGGGTATCAATGGCCTTTTCATGCTAATTTAATTGAAGCTTATGGTTCTTCTTTGATTGATCTTGCTGTTTACTATGAAACAATATTACAAAATAGACATGTTTTCTTAGATTACACAAAAAATCCAAGAAATTTTGCTATTGAGGATTTACATCCAATCGCAAAAGAATATTTAGAAAATTCTAATGCTCTAGGAGATACTCCAATTAATCGCCTTATAAAATTGAATGAACAAGCAATTGAAGTTTATAGGAGACAAGGTATTCATATTAATTCAGAACCATTAGAAATTGCTGTTTGTAATCAACACCTTAATGGTGGAATAGCCTGTGATGGATGGTGGGAGTCCACCACTGTTAAACATCTCTTTGCTATAGGTGAAATTAATGGAAGTCATGGTATCCATAGACCTGGCGGAGCTGCATTAAATGCTGGACAAGTAGGAGGACTAAGGACTGCTTTAAAAATTTCACATTCAAAGTATAAGGAGCAAACTGTAAATTTTGAACAATTTCAAACTATTCTTGGAAAAGAAATAATCAATATAAAAAAAGAGTTCACAAATTTATTAGGAAATTCACCATCTTCAAATAAGAATTATTTAATACCATCTGATCTTTTGTATCAAATCCAAAATAGAATGTCTAAATTTGCCACTATTATACGTCCTTTGAAAGGGCTTGAATCAGAAATATCTATTATTCAAAATCAGTTAAATCAACTCACTAAATTAATAGTTTTAGGCAATAATTTAGAAATTGTAGAATATTTACAAGTTAGAGATGCACTCCTCACTCAATTATTCTTTTTAAAAGCTATTTTAGATTATCATCTCTCAAACGGAAGGAGTAGAGGTTCTTATCTAATTTTAAGAGAAACTTTAAAAGAATCGTTATCAGAAATGTACATTGTACCTCCCGAAAATCTCAGAGATTTCAAATTTATATATAATAATGTTGATTTATCAAAAAGAATTCAAACGCTCCAAATGAGAAATGGTCAGATTCTTATCGAATGGGAAAAAGTAAGAGAGATTCCTTCGGATTTTGGTTGGTTTGAAAATGTATGGAAAGATTTTTTAAATGGAAAGGCTTTCAAATAGGTTTGAATTATTCTATTATTTCAATTTTGGAAAGAAGCGACCTGTATTATTTAAATAATCTTCATAGACACTTCCGAATTTTTTTTTAAGAGCTTCCTCTTCCATTTTAGCTTGAGAGGATAAACCAATCCATGATAAAGCACCAATAAGTGCTAACCATATACCCGTCGCTAGAAAAAAGAAGATAACTAATAATGCTTTAGCTATATACATAGGATGCCTAATGTATTTATAGGGACCTCCCGTAGCTAATACATAATTGGAATTCATAGATTTATAAGCAGGCGTATAATTTATGTTATAAGCAAAAATAGCTACACCCCAACCATCTTGAATCCATATACCAATTATCCCTGTCCAATTTATCCACTTTGGAAAATTAAACGCTAAAAATTCTGAAAAAATTTTCCAGAAATCAAATATACATAAAAAAATAACGAAAAAATTCAAAAAGGAGATCGTTCCCATTCCAATTAATAAAAGTGAGGTGTAACCAGAAGATATATTAACATCCTCGTCTGCATTCTCTATATGGATTGAACCATTTGGTAACCTTTTTCTTTGTCTTAATTTTATTGGAATCAAGATTAATATAGAAACTATCCACCCACCTAATATTGCACAAAGAAGTTCGAATCGATTAAGCATATAATCTCTATAATATAATTACTTAGGATAAATAATTTTTCATGACTATTAATTACTTACTAGTTAATTTTTTTTCAATTTCAGATAGACGAGATTTTCCTTTGATTAATCCATTTCTTATCAAAAGCCAATTGGTTATTATAACAGTAGAAATAATACCAAGAATAATCAAAGTTATTGAAATAGAGAATAAAGTAAAATTATAAAAATTATCTCCTGATTCAACATAAATAGAAGATTTAACTCCCCTATCATCAAGACAATAACTTGTTGTTGGAACTTGAGCATATCCCATAGAAAGATGGGCAACATCGAGTCTATATATTGGATCCTGCATTAGACATACTCGTCTATCTTGAGCTGGGATAGTTGTTGTATAAATGCGCAACTCCCCCTCTAATGAAACAATAATTTCTTCCCTCCAATCCCCTAAAATATCAGCCCAAGCTACTTGATAACCTTGAACATCATCAAGATGAGTAAAATCTGTTTCATAGTCAAAAATTTTATTATCATAAAGCAATTCGCGTTGTAAATCAGCATCCCAATATACAGCTTTAGGTCGTAATCCAATATCGAAAATTTCTTCATTTGCTATTAAAGTTCCATTTGCAGAATGCAACCATCTCTTGGGATATTCATCTTCACCACTATAACATTCCATTCCCGGATAGGAGGGATCAATATCAGAAACTAATCCTTGCTGGTGAATATGGTGTGCTGTTTCTTTTATTCCCCATAAGACATCTCCAGTAGCAGCATCAACCAAGCAGATCCCATAATCATATTTAGGAATAGGATGGATAACACCTTCAATACCGTAATAGATTTCTAGCCCAGCATGGCCTGGATCAATATCACCAATATAACAATGGTCTGGATGTGATAATCCAGTAGACCAAAGACCTTTTCCATCTTCATCAATAACGCATGAACCCAGTACAATTTCATCATATCCATCATAATCAACATCTGCGGAATGTAAATAGTGAGCGCCTTGTCCATAATACATAAAAAAACAATCTTGATTACTGTCCCATCGCCATAGATTCCTTAAATTATTATTATCTAGACTATAAGTTTCAAGTTTCATTAATCCATATGTTCCACGGACAGTCACAATAGATGGATGATGACCATCTAGATATGCTATACCAAGTTGATTTCGTGAATTCCAGCTATATATTTGTGTTGCTCGACGTGGCCAAGCTGTACGTGCTATTTCATTTCCAGATATTCCATCCCATATTGAAAGATATTCTGGACCAGTTTGAACACGTCCAAAAACGTCCCTATGATCTCCTGTTCCTGTTTTAATAGCAATCTCTGCTTTATTATCTCCATTAAAATCATAAACCACATAAGGGGAATACCATATTCCCTGTTCAATATCCCATCCTAAATCTTTACTCCATAGAAAGGTTCCATTTGAAAGGTATGCCTCAATTTTATATGTATCTGTACTGGGCCTCCAACCTCCATTCAAAAATGGTTCTAAAGGGTCAATGTTAATATTTGGCTGCTTTATAACATAATCAAAAATTCCATCTGCATTGAGATCTGCAATACCAACCTTTTGAAATGTGTAATTTCCATTGAGCTTTATAGAAATAAATGGCTCTCCAACATTGTTCGAAATGCCAACATTATTAGAAGGAGCTAATTCTGTACCATTAATAATAGGACATACCCAATATCGAATATTTGTTTCATTCATTAGAGGATTATCTATAAAATTAGTTGTGGAATTGATAGGATTAATATTTAACTTAATCGGATCACTTTCTAATGTATCTCTATAAATATTAAACGAAATACTAACTGGATCTTCTTCCAGTAATCTCCACCCTATATATACATGGCTATTATTTATGTACATTGCTACTAAACCACGATCAAGGTATTCTTTTATACGTTCTCCTTCACTATATCCAATTTGGTTTCTAATTGGGGAGAGACATCCAAAAAAAGGTTGAAATACAAAAATGTACATGAAAAATGTGGGAATTAACAATAAAATATAACAAATAATCCGCTTTCGTGAAGTTTTTCTTTTTTTTACTTTCATTCGAACAACTGTACCTTGTATAAAAACTTAATCTCATTGAAATAAACAAACTATAAGATTTAAACATTAAACAATTTGATAAACATATAGATCCAGATAGTTTTAAATTCTCTTTTGAATAATAATCAAATTATTTAATAAAATAGATGAATTTTAAGATTATTAAATAAATAATAGCAAATTATTGGAAGTGTCTATTTTGAGTATGGAAGGAAAAATTTGTATGATAACAGGAGCAAATTCAGGTATAGGTAAGGCTACAGCAATAGGATTGGCAAAATTAAATGCTAGAATAATAATGGTTTGCCGTGATAAGAACCGTGGGGAAAAAGCTAAAGAAGAAATAATAATTCAAACAGGAAATAAAAACATTGACTTATTACTCTGTGATTTATCTTCTCAAGAACAAATACGAAAGCTAGTTGCAGAGTTTAAAGAAAAATATCAAAATTTACACATGTTAATTAATAATGCCGGAATTATGCTTAAAATGCGAACTTTATCAGTGGATGGATTTGAAATGAATTTTGCTGTACATTTTCTTGCACCCTTCTTATTAACTAATTTATTACTTGATGTTTTAAAAAAAAGTGCTCCAAGTCGCGTTATCAATGTCGCTTCGGCAGCACATAAAAGAGCTAAAATTGATTTAGACGATCTTCAGAGTGAAAACAAGAAATACCGTTTGTTTTCAGTTTACGGAATATCAAAATTAGCAGAAGTATTATTTACCTATGAATTAAGTCGAAGGTTAGAGGGAACTGGAGTAACCGCCAATGCAGTCCATCCTGGTGTTGTTAATACAAATTTAGGCCGGGATCAATCCAAATTTAGCCAATGGTTTGCCAGAAAATTTTTTAAAAGTCCAGAAGAAGGTGCTCAGACTTCAATATATTTAGCCTCTTCATCAGAAGTAGAAGGTATTACTGGAAAATACTTTGTTAATAAACAACTGAAGGAATCTTCTGAAGAATCTTATAATGAAGAATATGCTAAAAAATTATGGCAAACTGCTGAAGAAATGACAAAATTAAAGGTTTAAACATTTTTTATAATTTATTTTTTTTTGTGTAAACAAAATAAAAGTATGTAAAAATAAAAATTTAAATACAAATTCTATTATCTTTTTGTAAAATATACCTAATTTTTATATTTTTTCAAAAATATAATTATATTTTTACATAAAAGGGATTATATATGAATGTACCATATGTTGGATGTGCTGTTATAATGGTACTTGCTGCTATAATTTTCACTATAGCTTATAAAAAGAGACGAGAACTTCTTCCATGGTATATAACAATAATAGTTAATGCAATAGGTTATACTTTTGTAGCTCTTGAAATTGGTACTACCGAAGGATTGGCACTAAGTCCCATAGCAATGATATTTTTTATGTGTGGGACTTTTGTATTAATCTATGCAGTTGTCAAAGAGTATTATCAAACATTTATTAAAGATAAACCTACAAATAAAATGATTTTAAAGTATAGTGCTGCTGCTGTGCTTCCCATGACTTTTTCTTTTTATATCATACTTATGATTGCTTTGACTATTTGTATAATTATGTTAATACGCCTCTTTCTTCATAAAAAATCATTAATACATGCTTTCTTTTTGTTAACTTTGACAAATGGGTTATTTAATATAATTGTTGCAATGATAACAGAAATATCACCATCCGATAATACTCAAAAGTTAAGTGATTTCATTGGAGCTGTTATGGTAACAACTTATCTTATAATGGGAATAGTTGCTATTGTAGAAAAAAGAATAATAGATGCAAATGTAATTCTTACAAATGTACTCGATTCTGCTTCATCTGCCAGTATAAATACTGCAAATATTGCAACAGAATTAGCTACAAGTGCAAGTGAGGTGAATTCTGCATCAGAAGAAATTGCGGCCTCTACTCAGGAATTGACAAAAAGTTCTCAAGAAATCATGTATTCAACTCGTGAAATTGGTAATATCTTAGGCATAATTACAACTATATCTGATCAAACAAATTTATTAGCACTTAATGCAAGTATAGAAGCTGGAAGAGCAGGAGAACATGGAAGAGGTTTTTCTGTTGTTGCTGATGAGGTTAGAAAATTAGCAGAAGAATCAAGAAGAGCTGTAAAAGATACTAATGAAAAAATTAATCGAATCATCAGTAAAATTAATGAAACATTTAGTAATATGGAAGGCATTAGCGCATCTGCAGAGCAACAATCCGCTTCAATGGAAGAAATCTCTTCTACTTCTCATAAATTGGGAACATTGGCAGAGAATTTGAAAGAATCATTATCCATAAAAAAAATCTAAATTATATTACTTTATAAAAATCTACTACAAATTAATAATAGGTATTGAATATGAATTTAGCATATACAGGTTTGACTGTTGTAATGGCTCTAGCCGCTGTAATTTTTACGATGGCCTATAAAAAGAGACGAGAACTCCTCCCTTGGTATTTAACAATAATATTTTATACAATAGGATATTTTTTTGCAGCTCTAGAAGTTGGTGCTAGTGAAGGTGAGGCAATAAGCCCTATTTCGATGATAATTATTATGGGTGGGACCTTTATATTAAACTATGCAGTTGTTAAGGAGTATTATCACACATTTATTAAAGATAAACTTAAAAATAAAATGATTTCAAAATATGGTGCTGCTATTCCACTCTTTGCGACCATTTCTTTTGGGATCATTCTTTTGATAGTAATGATAATTTGTATAAGCATGTTAATACGACTCTATCGTTATAAAAAATCAATACTCCATGCTTTCTTCTTGTTAACTTTGGTAAATGTAACGTTAAATACAATTGTAGGTGTAATTAAAGAAATGATACCATCTGAAGGTATTCTAGATTTAAACAATATCTTGCAAGGTATTGTGGTAGCTAACTATTTAGTAATGGGCATAGTGGCTATAATAGAAAAGAACATTATGGATACAAACGAAATTCTTACAACTGTGATAGATTATGCTTCATCTGCTAGTATAAATACAGCAAATATGGCTACTGAATTGGCTGCAAGTGCAAGCGAAGTAAATGCGGCATCAGAAGAAATAGCAGCATCTACTCTAGAAATGACAAACAGTTCCCAAGAAATCATGAATTCAACTCGTGAAATTGGAAATGTCTTAAGCATAATTACAACCATTTCTGATCAGACAAATTTATTAGCGCTCAATGCAAGTATCGAAGCTGGAAGAGCTGGAGAACATGGAAGAGGTTTTGCTGTAGTTGCAGATGAGGTTAGAAAATTAGCAGAAGAATCAAGAAGAGCAGTAAAAGATACTAATGAAAAAATTAACCGAATCATCAGTAAAATTAATGAAACATTTAGTAATATGGAAGGTATTAGCTCATCAGCAGAACAACAATCTGCTTCAATGGAAGAAATTTCCTCAACTTCGCACAAATTAGGTACTTTGGCAGAGAATTTAAAAGAATCATTATCCATAAAGAAAATCTAAAATTAAATTTCATTTTTGTTTTACTCTTTAATCTTCTTTTTAATATAATCGGAATATTAGGTAAAATATTACTTTAAAATGAATTCTATAAATATCTTTTATAATTGATATTAATTATCTAAAAAAGATTGAAATATTGACCGATATGTTTCATTATATACCAGAATCTATAAAGAATCGAATGAAATATTTAGAAGAATTAGATACAAAAGATAGAATTGATGGAACACCTCGAATGGAAAGACTTCGCCAAATATCTCCTGAAACTGGAAAATTTGTATCTCTTCTTGCTGCTAGTGCTCCAAAAGGAGTATTTTTAGAAATTGGTACTAGTGCGGGATATTCAGCTCTATGGATTGCTCTTGCGTGTAAACTCAATGGCAATAAATTAATTACTTTTGAAATTTTAGAAAAAAAAGCATTATTTGCTAAAGAAACTTTTAAAATAACTAAATTAAACAATGTGGTAGAGTTAATAGAAGGGGATGCTCGAGATTATATCTCAAAATATAACAATATCGCTTTTTGCTTTTTAGATGCTGAGAAAGAAGTTTATGAAGATTGTTATGATCTATTGATTCCAAATATGGTTAAAGGAGGAATTCTTGTTGCTGATAATGCAATTAATCATTATGAAACTTTAAAACCGATGATAGATAAAGCTCTAGCTGATGACCGTGTTGATGCCTTGATAGTGCCTATCGGAAAAGGAGAATTGTTTTGTAGAAAAATATAATTTTCTTTTTATATTAAAATTTCCTATTTCATCGTTATATATCAATTTAATAAAGAAGTCGGGTCTATATACAATGATCTTGAAGAGTTTCACATCCTCTTTAATCTTTTACATATAATAAACCTCTCAACGTATAAAAATTTATAATCAAACCATAAAGTACTTTGCGATACAAAGCTTTATATATTCTCTTTCATATAATTTTAATGGGACTTAAGAAAGTCTCTAAGGA
>JBHLLG010000104.1:0-9432 GCA_048885925.1 Candidatus Hermodarchaeota archaeon | reverse complement strand
AAGATCCCCTTTAGATTCTATTGGATCAAAATTTTCTTTTTCAAAGTTAAAAGATTCTGGAATAAATTGAAAACGACAAACTGGACAATTTATTTTCTCTCTCTTTTGATTCATTTTAGCTCAATATATTCATTTTTTGACTTAAAATCAAGTTATAATATAATAAATCCTAATATTTAAGTTTAATAAAAAACCATCTAAAACTAATTCTTAGCACATATTTTATTTTAGTAAAAACTGGAATTAATTTTTATATTAATTATTAGCATATATGAATATTATTCTATTTTGTCATGTGTTAAGATAAAAATTATCATAAAAGTAGTTGATTGAATAGCTATAATTTTCCTAAATACTGTAATAAAATTATGTAAAAAGTCGTCCTAAAGACTTTTATGAATTTAAATGGTTCTATATTCATAAAAAAACTGGCAGAATCAGTCTTATGTTTGTCATTCTTATATAAGGTAATAAACAAGTTTATTCTTTCAAAAAATTTTGGATTTTTTAAAAATTTAAACTATTTTTAAATAGATCTTGAAAATTCCGTCAAATCTTTCGATTATTTAAGATACTTCAAAAATATGTGATTCAACCTTATACCATTTACTTATTAATAACTGACAAAGATACTGGTTACACAGGGAATATTATTTTAATTAAAAACAATTATGAGGTAATTTTATGAAAAATAAAAAATTCAACATTTTGGTTTTATTTTTGTTAGGATTTATGTTTTTCAGTTCTACTTTAGGAGTTGTTATGGCAACTGATGACGATTCAGATGGCGTAGAGGATGAGTTTGAAGAGGAACAGGAACGTGATATAAGTCCTGAAATAGAGGAAGATAAAATAAAAATTCAATCAATATTACGTTCTGGAACGGACCTAAATAAGATCGAATTCGAAATTAGTAATGAAACGGAAGGTTTGAGCATTAAAGTCGAATTTATTCCAAATTATATCCATGATTCAAATACTTCACAAATTGAATTAGAATTCGAAGTAACCTTTAGAAAAATCGTTGAATATATTGATATTAACAGTGATGGTATATTTGATGGCTCAATTGATACTGAAGTTAGCGTACTTGAATTAAATGATTTCAAAGATCCAGTTTATATGACTTCTGATATTTCTATAGATACTAAATTACATTATTTTGAATATACTACTTCAGATGATGTTTTTACTGCTCACATTTACTTTGTGGAGGAGTTTGAAATTGTTAATAATACTTTGATTACTCCAACTGAAACAAAGATTGATATTGAGATTAATAATTATAATTATCTTAATGATTCATCCCAATTAGCATTATACACAAAGTTAGAATCTGAAGTAGAATATCAATCTGAAGATGAAACTGAAGATGAAAAATCTGGATATGCCGAGAATGAAAGTAGTGTTTATACCATGATAAATACTCATGTTGGGTTTTTCAGTTGGAAAGAAAATGCGACGATTGATAATGTTTCAAAGACAGTTTTGATTAGTCAAATTGATGATGACGATGATGAGTTAAATCAACAAAAGATTTATCTCAATTATCCAAGAGGCACACTAATTTATCATGACCCAAAAATCGGTATAGAAGGCTTGGTTTCATCTACTAAAGGGACTGATGGAACATCGACTATACCAGGTTATGAAATCTTAGCAATCATAGGAGCAAGCATTTTAGGAGTCATTGGAAGTATTTATGCAATCAAGAAAAAACGTAAAGACTAAACAAAATCTAATTTAATTTTTTTTTTAATTTAAGTTAATTTATTTTATTTTTACCAATCAATCTTGACGAATATCCATTTAAATTTATCGATAAATAAAATATAAAAAAAATTTTTAAAAAAAAGCAAAAATGCTATAATGTAGGTGCTTAAATGAAAAGAAAAAGCATTATCTTTAGCATCTTTCTCCTAGGAATTGTTTTATTTAATGTAAGTATAGTCACAGCATTAGCTTCAGATGATGACTTGGATGGTGTTGATGATGAATTTGAGGAATTAAATACTAGAGACATAGAAATAGAATTTTTAGAAGATGAATTTGAAGTAGAAGCATTATTAAGGTCTGGACCTGTTAGGGATAAAATAAAATTCAGCGTAAGTTATGATAGTGATGGGTTAAGCGTAGAATTACAATACAATCCGGAGTTTGAAAGTGATGATCAAAATAATATCGAATTAGAGTTTAGTATTTCCTTTCAAAAGTTAATTGAATTTGTTGATATGGATGATAATGGAATTTACGATGAAACGGTCGATCAAACTATTCAAGAAGTTGAAATTAAAGATTTCAAATCTTTGAATTACTTTCAAATTAGCATTGCTCCAGAAACAAATTTACATTACTTCATTCTAAATACCACGGATGACATTTTTACTGCGCATATTTATTTTTCCGAGGAATTTGTAAAAATCAATAATAATATAATCTCACCTTCTCAATCAAAAATAGATATTGAGATAAACAATTTCAATTTTTTACAAAATACATCTCAATTAGCATTATATGTTAAGTTAGAATCAGAAGTAAATTATGAAGAAAAGGAAGAAACTGAAGATGAGAAATTTGGTTTTGCTAATGATGAGACTTCAGTTTTTACATCAAATCAAAATCGATTTGGATTCTTATCATGGAAAGAAACAGCGATTATTGATGGAATAAACAGCTCTATTTCAATTTCTCCAATTGAAATTGATGACGATGATGAGTTTGAACAGAAATTATATATATGTTATCAAAGAGGCCAAAAAATTTATCATGATCCTAAAATTGGAGTCGAAGGAATATTAAAATCTATTCCACAGCCACCTTTTCCTCTAGATCTAACAATTATAATTGTCATTGTTATTGTTGCTTTCAGTGTAAGTGTCGCTTATACAGCTTACCATTATAGAGCGAAGTTATTCCCCAGCATTTTTCTAGTGAATGAAAAGAAAAACGAATTTAAAAAGTCGATGAAAGGAAAACCTTCATTTCAAAATGATATGATTGGGGAGAAATTATTAAATCCTCACTTAACTGCTGTTTCAAAGAATTTTTTTAAACTTGTTAATCTCCTTGATATGGATAAACAAGAGAAAGAGGAGTTCATTAAAGAAATGCTAGCTTTAAACCCTTTTGAAAGGAATTTGATACTTAATGAAATGATTAAAAAAGCCAAATTAAAAGAACAGTGAAATTATAAAAGCATTTTTGTCATAATGTCGGTTGAGTTAAATTCAGAAGAAACATTTGTATTAGATATCGTACAAGATTATTTAAGTAAAAACCGGCAGTTTGACATTGATGATATTATTCCATATATAAGTTATCATCTTAGACGGAACTCTCATAATCTTAATTATCAGGGAATAAAATCAATCCTAAAATCTTTAGTTAAAAAACAATATCTAATTGAAGGTTCAAAATTAACAAGTGAAGATATATTAAAGAATGAGAAACGTAAATCTATTTACAATTTAATTTTAAAAAATCCAGGAATATACTTTACGAAGATTGTTAAAGAATTGAAATTGAGCAATCATGTGGCTGTATGGCATCTAAATATGTTAATAAAATTCAATTTTATAAAAAAGAGAATTGTAGATAAATATGAAATATTTTTTGACCCAAACCTTGATTACAAAAAAGCCAAATTTAGTTTCTACGTTTCTCTTAAAAAAAGCAAGAAAATTATTCAATATCTTAAAATTGATAATACTGGAATTACAAAAACTAAACTTTCAAAGGTTCTTAAAATGCATCTCAATACTCTTACAAAATATATTGAAATTCTAGCAAAATTCAATGTAATTGTTGAAGAAAAAATAGATAATCAAGTCTTATATTTCGTAAAAGAGGATTTACTAACTCAGAATATTTGAGCTAAAGTTAAAAACAATTTTATACTCTAAAAAAGATACCTGCGAACTTTTTACCAATTTTGGATAATCCAATTTTTATAAATTCCCCTTTAGAAATATCTCCATTCTTACATTTTTTCCAAGCATTTTTGACAACTTTCCAGTCAGATCCTAAATTTTCTTTCATATATCCCTCAATATCATTAATGTTTTCCATAAGATGCTCAATTATAGTAGCAACATCATCAATTTTCAGCTTTATTTCTTGTGTATCGGATTTTATATCTTTTATTTTCGATTCCATCTCTTTCATTTTATTATAGAGCTTTTTAAACCTTCTATATTTTGGACTTTTTTCTTTAATACTTTTTATCCATTCATTCCAAGAATTTATAAAATCCTGCCAATTCTTTTTCCAATCTTCTTGAATTTCTAAAAAAAAATTATCTGATTTTTTAGAAATCCCTTTAAAATCTTCTTTAATACTAAGAAAGAATTTACTAATTGGATCTTTTTTTTTTTCTCCTAGAGGTTTTGTATCATCTTGAGGGATAATGCTTTCTTCAGAATCTTTCATTTCTATCATCCATCTTGGAAATCTCTTCTAACTTATCTAGAAATTATATATTAATATAAAATTAATCATTGAATATAGGTCGATTTTCATTAATAATTTTAAATAAGAATTAAAATAAAAGATATATTTCTAAAAGATTAATATAATTCAAAGAGAACTAAAATTTATAATATCTTTTCTAAATTTTTTATAAGACTGGTAAAAATGCTTTGGAATACAACAATAACAAAAATGACTGGAATAAAATATCCAATAATTATGGGTGCTTTTGTAGCAATCGGTAAAGCCGAATTTGCAGCTTCATTTTCAAACGCTGGAGGGTTAGGAATTCTTACTGCAGGAAATTTTAAAACAACTGAAGAATTTCAAGAGGAAATTGAAAAAATGAAAAAATTGACAAATAAACCATATGGAGTTAACTTTTCAGTTATGCCTCCACAAATAATAGAAAAAACAGGGAGGGGAAGAACTGAAGAATCTTATTTCGATTTTGTAGATATAGCATTAGATGCAGGTATAAATGTATGTACTACATCTGCCTACAAAGCTGCGAGAATTGGAAAGAAACTACATGATGCGGGATGTTATTGGTTCCATAAATGTGCAACAATGAAACATGCCTCATCCGCGGAAAAAGCAGGCGCAGATGCTGTCACAATTGTAGGTCTTGAAGGGACAGGATTTAAAAATCCACAACAAAATACCACTCTAATCAATATAACTATGGCAAGAAAGCTATTAAAAATACCCATTATCGCAGCGGGAGGCATTGGAGATGCTAGAGGATTCCTTGCAGCTCTTGCTATGGGTGCTGATGCTGTGTGTTTTGGAACAGCCATCATTCCTACAAAAGAAAGTCCTGCTTCAAATTCCTGGAAAAAACAGATATTAAAACAGGATATTTTTGACGAAAAATTTTATAAAAAAATTTTCCACTTTCATTCCAGAGATTCTGCAATTGGATCTATGGCAGCCGGGCATTGTGATGAAATTCTCTCATTAAAAGATTTCATTGATAATATAATATCAAATTCTGAAAAAATCTTAAAAAACTGGGGACATCAAGGGAATGAGTTCAACAATATATAAATTTTAAAATTATTAACTTAGGTGGTTATAATTTGCTAAAAGTTAAAGTTAATGATATTAATGTTTATTATGAATTTCATGGAGAAAATACTGGACATGGGATGAATATACAAGAAAGTGAACTTTGGTCTCAAAAAGTTATAGAATTTTTAAAAAAAGAATAATTAAGAAAAATTTGAATTAAATTAAAAAGAAAAAGATTGATTAGGTATGAAAGATTGGAGAGATGAATATTCTCAACGAAGCACATCAAAAGAGAAGGCAATTTCTAATATAAATTCAGGAAATAGAGTAGTTTTTGGACATGCTGCAGGGGAACCAATTATTTTAGTGGACGAGCTAGTTATACAAAAAAATCGTCTTCGAAATGTAGAAATAGTCCATATGGTACCTCTTAGAGAATGCCAATATTGTTTACCTGAAATGAAAAAGCATTTCTACCATAATTCTTTATTTGCAGGGCCAGGAACACGACAAGCGATTAAGGAAGGCAGAGCGGATTATACTCCTGTTTACTTTTCAGAAATCCCACGACTATTTAGAGACAATATATTACCTGTAGATATTGCATTAATTCAACTTACCCCTCCAGATGAGAATGGAAATATGAGTTTTGGAGTATCTGTAGATTATACTGTACAAGCAGCTAAATCTGCAAAAATTGTAATTGCTGAAGTAAATAAGCAAATGCCAAGAACTTATGGTGAGTCAATTAACATTTCTGAAATTGATTACATTGTTGAAACTGATAGACCTTTAATCGAATTATCTCCTCCAAAAATTACTGATGTAGAAGAAAAGATTGGTAGAAACATTGCTGAATTAGTTCCAGATCATGCTAACCTCCAGTTAGGCATTGGGGGTATTCCTGATGCTGCTTTAAAATTTCTACAAGAAAAAAGCGATTTAGGAATTCATACTGAAATGTTTTCTGATGGGGTTGTTGATCTTTATAAAAAAGGAATAATAACAAATAAGTATAACAATGTAAATCCAGGTAAATTCACCGCAACTTTCCTAATGGGAACAAAAAAGCTCTATCGATTTGTTGATGATAATCCTAAAGTTGAAATGCATACCGTTGATTATACTAATAACGTTATGATTGCCGGGAAGGTTAATAAATTGATTTCAATTAATTCTGCACTACAAGTAGATTTATTTGGCCAAGTTTGTGCTGATACGCTTGGCTATCAACAATATTCCGGTGTGGGAGGACAAGTTGATTTTGTACGTGCTTCAAGTTTATCTCCCGGTGGTAAATCTATTATTGCATTACCTTCAGCAAACAAAGAAGGAAGTATAAGTCGAATAGTACCTCAATTAAACGAGGGAGCATGCGTAACCACCTCACGCAACGATGTTCATTATATCGTAACAGAATATGGGATTGCCGATTTACGGGGAAAAACAACACGAGAGAGAGCAAATTTATTAATCAATATTTCTCACCCAAATTTTCGTGAACAACTTATAAAATACAACAATTAAACAATCAAGTCTTAAATACTGTAATTTAAGCTACTTTCTTGGTTTGGAGAAATCTTAGGAAGAAATGAATATTTAAATATAATTTCAATTTCTATACTATTTAAATATAAATTTTTAGCATGTTACCATTTAAAAAGTCTATAAAAAATTCTATAGACTATCATTCCACTTCAAAAATTGAAGTGCCTATAAAAAATAAGAAAAAAAGTTTAAAGAGATACTTTACGGTTTAAAGTATGGAAAACGAGAAGAAAATTTTTACCTTAGAGAATAAAAAATTAGCCTCTATGGGTCCTGATTATGTGGTCATCATTCCTCGAAAATTAATTCAATATAAAGTAATCGATCCTGATAAAACATACAATATTCATTTTGAAGAAGTGCCAGATGATCAAATAGAAAAAGAAGATTAATCTCCTTCTCGATATGAGCAATAATTAACAAAATCAAATTCTATAATTTGATTTCTTAATATTTGAATTATGGCAAATAAATTTGATAAAGCTTTTATAGAATAGTCTATAGAGGAACTTATAGGGGAGGAGGATCATTTTTAATGATTAATTTTTGATTTCTGATGTTTTTCTTCTTTATTTTCAACTCAATATATTGTTTTTCCATAAATAATAGTCTCCATTTTATTTTTAAACATTAATGTATTTTTTAAAACTATAATAATAGTAGGGCACTTTTAATTTCTTGTTTGAGATGCCTAGAATAAATAAAACTATCTTTAGAAAATTAGGAATTCCATTCTTAGTTATTACTCTTGGAGTAGCAGGTATACTTCCTGGTTGGCTTCTTATTGTTAGATTAAATTCAGTTGAGTATTGGACAAAAATTTCACCTGAATTTGTACGTATGGACTCAGGTATCTTAGATAATATGATTAATCATGTTGAAAATCATGAGTATGATGTTTATAGCATACTAGTTATAAAAAATGGGTTTATTGTAAAAGAATGGTATGACAAACTTTTTCATAAAGATTTTCTCTTTCGAGTTTTTTCCGTTTCTAAGAGTATAACATCCACTTTGATAGGAATTGCCTTTGATAAGGGCTTTATCAACAGCTTGGATGAATTAGTTTTAGACTACTTCCCTGATAAAGATATTGCAAATCTCGATACTCAAAAGGAATCTATGACAATTGAACACTTATTAACTATGACAACAGGTTTAGATTGGGCTGAGTATTACTCGTATGATAATCCTCTAAATCCTTATCATACTTGGAAGGCTAGTGAAGATCATGTGGAATTTGTTCTTAATAGAACTATGATTGCTGCTCCTGGTCTGGTATGGAATTATAATACAGGTGCAACACATTTACTAACAGCAATATTAGAAAGAGCCACTAATATGTCGACATTAGATTTTGCTAATCAATATCTGTTTGGACCATTATCCATTGAAGATTACACATGGCTTCAAGATCCACAAGGCGTAGCATGTGGTGGTGATGGGTTATTTTTAAGACCTCGAGATATGGCTAAAATTGGTTATCTTTTCCTTAAAGGAGGAATATGGGAAAATAAACGGATTATTTCTAAAAATTGGGTTGTAATTTCAACTAACTCAATAGTAGAGTTGAATTCTAACCTCTATTATGGTTATCAATGGTGGATTTATCCTGCTGATTTATGTTACCGCGCCTTAGGTTATGGTGGACAAGTAATCAGCGTATTTTATGAGTTGAATTTAATTGTTGTTTTCACGGGTATGAATCTAGAGTTTAATTTCCCTTTATTTCTGATTTATAATTACATTTTACCGGCAATAAGATAAATCTTAAAATGAGATGATTAAAAAATGGTAGAAATAACAAAAAGCTTGAAAATTGCATTAATAATTAATGCGGTTATCGGTTTATGCTTTGCCTTCTTATACTTAGCAATTTCACAATTATATTTGTCTCTTATAGAATGGCCATTTTATGATCCATACTATTCGTGGGCATTTGGAGGAATTTTCTTGATATTGTCAATTTTTATACTATTAAGCCTAAAACAGAATAATTGGGAAAAAACAAAAACAATTCTTCAGGTACTAATCGCTTGGCAATTAATGATTTTAGTTCTAAATGTTATCTCTTTAATTTTAATTCCCTCACCGATAGTTTCCATGATAACTATCTGGATTTATAATATAACCTTAATCCTACTTATTATCGCTAATATTTTATTCTATATGAAGAATATACACGAGTAAGAATTTTCTTAAGAGGATATATCTTTTTTTATATTCCATTTCAAATTTTAATTATTAAATTTTTAAAGACGAAGTAAATTTACGTCCTTGGGCTTTAATGATGCATTCCTTACCTTGAGGATTTATCTTCAGTATCGCACTATCAATAATATCAATTGGAATCCCTTCTTTTGGTAGTACTTTGTGAAACCAATCGATAATCGATTTATAATA
>JBHLLG010000103.1:0-9439 GCA_048885925.1 Candidatus Hermodarchaeota archaeon | reverse complement strand
GTAAGACTCTTTAAAACTACATTAGTTCCCCATCTTTCTCTCATCGCTTTATAGCGATAATCTTCTGGTTTCCCTCTATTTCTAATGAACACATATGTTGCTAGTCTTACCGACCACATAAATACTAAAATTGTTATAACAATTTGTCGAATATTTATCTCATTATTCAAAATGATGTAAAATGTTAAACTAGTTAATGCTACTACAAAAAAACCTGGTCCATAAAAAATATCCATAATCCCATTATTTTTTTTGATGGTTCCAACAAGAAAAGCAATGAAAATGTAACCGAAGAGAAATAGAAGAGAATACCCAAGAATTATTAACATGCTTTCTATAGATGCCATTATTTTTTCAATATTTTAATTATAATTTCATATTAAGGTATTTAATAGGAATAATAGAATTATCTTTTTATTGTTTTATCTTATAAATACTAAGATTATTGTAAATTAATAAATCAAATCTGAATTTTTGTTTAAATATAATAGGGAATTTTATAATTAAATAAAATCTTCGACAAAATATCGACGAAAAATTATTTAAAATTTTATAAAACAAAATCAAAAAAAATATATTTACAGATTTGTGTATATTCCATAGATTTATCAAACCATAAATAATCTAAAATTAAAGAGAATAATCAATCACTTAATACAGTTCAAACATTAATTTTAAATTAAAAGAAATCATAAAATTATAAGACGGTTAAGGCATTAAAAATTAGTAAAGATTTGAATTAGCCGATAAAATTAAAAACGCAGTATTTTACAAAAATATTGAGGAATAAAATGCCCAATAATTCGTTTTCGTTAATAGATTTGTACCCTAAGTATGTAATAAATTCTAAGGGAGAGAAGAAAAAATTTGATGAAAATAGCATCGCAAAGGTATTGAACAAAGAAACAGGCTTAGATATGCATATAGCTGAAAAGGTGGCAGAGGATGTTATTCGGAAAATAATAGGTTTTGGAATGGACGAAATTACTACTAATTATATTAGAGAATTAGTATGTGTTGAATTAACCCAACGAGGCTTGAACAAATATAGAAATCTTTTTGCAAGAGCTATCAATTTAGAAAGCATTGGATTCAAACTTGATGAAGAATTTTTAAATAATTTTAAGAGAAAACAGCCTGAGTGGGGTCCTTTAGGATATATCACATATAAAAGAACTTATGCTAGAATTATCGAAAAGGAGAACAGAAAGGAAGAATTCTGGGAAACAATTCAAAGAGTCGTTGAAGGTTGTTATTCAGTTCAAAAAGAACATTGTATTAAATTAAGCTTACCTTGGAGCGATGAAAAAGCTCAAAAATCTGCTCAAAAAATGTTTGAAAAGATATGGAATTTTAAATTTATCCCACCAGGACGGGGATTATGGATGATGGGTACAGAATTTATTGCTCGTCATGGATCTATGTCTTTAAATAACTGTGGGTTTGCTTCTACTGAAGATATCGACTTAAAATATTCTAAGGCATTTGAATTTGTTATGGATGCACTTATGCTCGGAGTTGGTGTAGGTTTTGATACAAAAGGGGCTGAAAAGATTACAATTAAACAACCTCAAGAAGGATATTTTGAATATCAAATTCCTGATAGTAGAGAAGGATGGGTAGAATCTTTAAAACTAATATTAGAGGCTTACTTCCTCGGTAAACAAGTACCTAAATATGATTTTAGCCAGATAAGACTATCAGGTGAACCAATAAGGGGATTTGGTGGAATTGCTTCTGGACCTAAACCATTAAAGCAAATGTTAGAAGATATTGAAAATATATTAAAATCTCGCATAGGTAAAAAAATTACATCCGTTGATATTGTTGACATTATGAATTATATAGGAAAATGCGTTGTAGCTGGTAACGTTCGACGTAGTGCTGAAATTGCATTAGGAGATCCTGGGGATTTAGATTTTGTTTTATGTAAACAAAATGAAGAAGCATTATATTCTCATCGTTGGGCAAGCAATAATTCTGTTTTTGCTGTAAAGGGTTTAGATTATTCTTTTATAGCAAATCAAATTGCAGTAAATGGAGAGCCTGGTGTTTTTTGGTTGGAAAATGCGAGAAATTTTGGCAGGATGGGAGATCCACCTGACTTTAAAGATAAAAAAGCAGCTGGAGTTAATCCATGTGGGGAACAGACTCTCGAAAGTTTTGAACTTTGTTGTCTTGTTGAGTCATTTCCTTCTAGGCACGATACTTATGAAGAATTTCAAGAAACGTTGAAATACGCATATTTATATTCAAAATCGGTTACTCTTGTCAATACACATTGGCAAGAGACTAATGCTGTAATGTTAAAAAATAGACGCATGGGCATTTCTCAAACAGGAATAATTGAAGCATTTGTTAAACATGGAAGAAGAAAAATGTTAGAATGGTGCAGTAGAGCATACAATTATCTAAAAGAACTAGATGAACAATATTCTGGTTGGCTTTGTATACCGAGATCGATTAAAATAACCACTGTAAAACCAAGCGGAACTGTTAGCTTACTCCCTGGAGTCCCACCTGGAATTCATTATCCTCATTCTGAATATTATATTAGAAGAATACGCCTTTCAAAAAATTCCGATCTTATTGAGCATGTTAGAAATGCGGGTTATAAGATTGAAGATGATTTATATTCTCCTAATACTGTCGTTGTGGAATTTCCTATACATGAGAAATATTTTGATCGCTCAAAAAATGACGTTTCAATTTGGGAACAAGCTGAAAACGCGGCAGCTTACCAAAAATATTGGTCTGATAACCAAGTGTCAATAACTATTACATTTAAAGATAAAGAAGCAAATCAAATTAAGCATGTTCTTGAATGTTATGAAGATAAATTAAAAAGTGTAAGTTTCTTACCAATAAAAGAACATGGCTACAAACAAGCTCCTTATGAGGAAATTACCAAGGAACGATATGAAGAAATAATATCTAACCTTAAACCGTTTAACCTTGATGAGACAAAAGATAGAGCAATTGGTGAGAAATTTTGTGATTCTGACAGGTGTGAAGTCAGGTTTTAAAGGATTATATATTCTTTCTCAGCCTTTTTCATAATCACCTTGTCTATTTAAAATCGAACCGATATAAATCGGTTTGTTCCTGAGATCATATCTAGCAGAAATTCCCAAATCTGTATTGTCTACAATATTTATAGGTTTATTAACCATAACGCTAAAATACAACAAGGGATAAATGAAAGCTCCCAAAAATAAACTGTAAATTAGAAGCATACTCCAACGCATATTACTTTTATTTATCACTATACTCATAAAATTGATTTGAAAATTCTTGATTCATTACTACGATAATTATTTATAAAGAAAAAATAAAAAACAGCTAAGGATGAGATTTTTTCTAAAAATATATTTGAATTTATATAATTTCAAGATTTTGTTTGTTATTAGTAACCAATCCCAATTTTTCCGAGATATGATGATAAAGCTATGTAAGAAATGCCATACTGAACGGATGAATCACTTCAGTCCCAATATTCTTATTGAGATCAGATAATTCTTAGACAAGTTAAAAAAGAAGGAAAATGAAAACGATGTTGATACATTGAAGTTAGTAGCTACTCTTTTTGATATTTCTTATTATATGGCTGTCTTCTCACGACAAAGATGCTCATATTAGAAGTTTTTACATAATAATAGATAATATATTTCATTATTTCTTTTATGCGGATTCCAAATTATATAATAGTATAGAAATTCTTGATAATATTCGAAAGAAGATTGAAATAAATAAAAGAAAAGACCGCCCAGGTTCATATTTTGAAATTTTAAATATTAAAAATTAATTTAGAATTAAAAATCTAAAATTATCTGAAAAATTTCGGACTTTCTGTGAGATAAATTTTATCCTATAAATATATCAGTAAATATTTTCAATTCTGTCTATATATAACTAGAATTTCAAATTGAGCCCATTTTTGAGAAAATTAATACTAAGAATACAGATAATAGACATAATTTAGTGATTAGAGTTGCTTTTAATAATATTAACGAAATATTAAAAAAAAGTTTCGATTTGAAACTTTTTCTACTAAATAGTAGAACATAGAAACCGATTCCGTTGTCTACATTAATTCTTAAGCGATATATTTAAATATAAGTCACGAAAATATAGATCTAGTACAATTCATCTCCAAAGGTGATGTAAAAAGAGTAATAATTAAAGATAATGAAAATAGATGACAGCAATAAAACATATTTGATAATTATTGCTGGGATTCTGACTTTGACAGTGTTGTCTATTTTTGTTATAATTGCAAAGGGAATTGGGGGCCAACTCGAATTTAATTTGAATGATTCAAATCCAAATAATGGGATTTACCCATTAAACAAAAGAGAAAAATTCGCAGAAAACAATGGAAATATTGAACTTGTAACAGTACCAGAAAAAAGCATGTTCGGACCTTATGACACAGAGCCTGGTATGATGGAAATCTTTGGTCAATACCTTCCAGAAGATCCATTACCTTTAAAAATCACTAATGAGTATTTAGATGATTATTGGGTTGCTGTTGGTACATATGGTGGTTACACATGGGTTAGTGGTTATATTAAAGTTATGCAAGCAAAATCAGATGAAAATATCTGGCACAATATTGTTGGCTATATTACAGTAACCGCAACAGAAATTGAAGGTCCACATGGGTGGACTGTATACAACCTCACGTTTTCCATTGATGGTAATCATCCAATCATTTTAGATAGTAATCATCCCCCCGTCTCTCCTCTGGGAGATTTCTGGGTTGAGGGGCCTGAAGATCTAGATAAATGGGTTTGGCTCAAGGTTTACACCGTATGGGAAGGCTGTCCATTACCCGAACAAAAGTTTATGGTAATACTGTTAAAAAAAAATATATTTCCGGAGTCCCCTACTCCCGAATAAAATATTCGCCAGTTGTATGTGATAAATATGAAATATGCTTTTAAGTTTGCTGCGTGATCGACCTCGATCTATAAAGCATTGACCTCGATCATCGGTTAAATTATCACATTATCCTTTTTTTTTAATATATTTATCTCAAATTTTACTACTTGATGCAAATTTAAATTAATATAAGTAATCTAATATTAACTAAACGTCCACATTGTCTATTATGAAGTTTTTTATAATTTTACTCGATTTCTTTCTTATCAAATTTGGGAACAAGCTGCTAATGCAATCGATTATCAGCGTCTATGGTCAGACAATTGCATTTGTATTACTGTAACCTTCAAACCGGAAGAAATAAATCAAATTAGGAAAGTCTTAGAGTTCTGTGAAGATAAATTAAAGAGTATAAGCTTTTTATCAATAAAAAAACATGGTTATAAACAACCTCCTTACGAGGAAATTTCAAAGAAAAAGTATGAGAAATTAATAGCAAATATAAAACCATTGAATTTATGAAAAACAAAGGACCGCGCAATTGGGGAAAATTATTATGATGCGGAGTCTTCTGAAGTTAGATTTTAAAGGATTATAGAATCTTATTTGTTGATTTTTCCTATTTATAAAATACAAAATATCTATTAGATAAATCTTTAGAATATTTACATCTATTTTTAGTTAAATAACCATTTGATTAATTCGAGAGTGTCTAGTATAAGATTTAATCATCTTTTTATTACTCAAAAAATTTCTAAAACCAAGTTAATACTAAGATATAATTATAAAAACGATTATAATAATTATATAAATACTATATATTCTTTTACTGGATAAGAATAATAGTTATTAAAAAGAAATTTTGAATTTTATGTATAACAATAATCTCTATTAAATAAATCCAAAGAAAGTGAATTTAATATGAGTACATTAAATGCTAAATTATTTATGATGTTTTTAATATTGTTTTCTTCAACTTTTGCAATGCCTACTATAGTAAAAACTCAGAATTTCGATCCAAACATATCATCATTTACCCCACTCCAATTTTATAATGGATTCAAACTATTTGGACCCAATGGTGAAATACTTGCTCAAGTTTTTGAAACGCTATTTAATCAATCTCTCTCTTTAGATAATTACGAGATATTGGATGGGGTCTACATTTTTAACGTAACTAAAGAAAAAAGTTATTATGGCACCTACATTTTTGGAGAAGATGACCAAGAATTCCATTTTCTCTCATGGGCAGATGTGAATAATGATTCTATAAATGATTTTGTAGATCCAGGTCCGGGAGATTCATATTGCTTAGTGGATAAGGTAGGATCATTTAATTATTCAATAAATATCGAGGCTTATTTAACACTAATCCTTTGGGATTATGATCAATCATTTGTAGAGGCAATGAAAAGAATTCTCGATTTTGCGATTCTACTGCGAGAACAACCTTCTGAAGAAACCTTAATTTCTGAACAGCTTAAATTAATCACATGGTTATTAAAAAATCTCAATACTGCCCTTTCCGGGGATGAATTATTTATCTTTAATCCTATCACGTTCCAGAAATTTGATTTAACTCCTTTACAAGGATATAATATAACTAAGACATGGTATAATACAGGAGTAAATAAAATTATCGATAATGATGATTTTATAATTGATCCAAGCTTCTTTGTTAATTGGAATGCCACAGCGGGAATTGTTAAAGATTCACGAATGCAATGGCTTTTAACTAATATGTCTGACACAATACCTACTACACAGAGTTACACTACCTTTTCATTTGATATAATTCAGCTTTGGTTTAAAAATTTAGAGATACCAGTTGATTTAGATGCATTTCTTAACGAAGATCAAGGTACAGATGTAAATTTTCCAGATGTGGTTGTAGGTATGAATCTCGAATCTTATCTTTTTACTCATAATTTTAAGGGAGGGTATCTATATCGTGATGATGACCTAGACGCTGCAGTAGTAGTTGATGTCCTAGAAAAAGTAATAGCAGATGAAAAACCAGACGCTGTTATTGGGGGTAAATGTGAGGTGACAGATAGCATGGCATTTGCTTATATTGGGGGTTATTATTTTACATATCCTGAAGCGGAAGGCACTGATAATGTCACTTGGAGTATAAAACTCAAGGATGTTCAATTAACTCCCATGCCCTTAGGAATTGATATGGATTCTTACATCCAAGCTTATAAAGAAAATCTTACATTTATTGATTTCAAAATCAAATTTACAAAATCTGTAGAAGAACCAGATGAAGGAAGAATTAATGCTAGGGGGAATGTAAAACTTGAACATAATTTTGCTCCTTGGAATAATGGAAGTGGTTCAAAAAAAGATATTGCAGGGCTAGATTTAGCTATAATGTATATATCAAGCATTTTTCATTTTAAATTCGACGTGGATCATCAAACTTTAGCCTTAGTGAATCAAACTCAATCTGATATTTTAGATGAGTATGGTAAAACCAATAATCAAATAAAAATCGGAAATTACCTTGGAACAGGAGAAAATTTCCTTGATTTTGTGGATATTACTGGAGAACAATATATTTTAGGGCAAAGCGCTAATATAAATGGAGATCCAATTGGAGGAACTTCTTATGAAGCTAATTCCGCAATTGAGCTTTCAGGACTGTGGGAACTTCAAGGAGATGCATATGAAACGCATACTGGAGATGTTGATTTGATAAATGATGACTTTGCTCCAGACTTTCGTCGTAATATAAGTCATAATATAATGTATTATGCAATTTGTTATTCAAACTTTAGTGATCATAATGCTTACGGTATTTGGCATGATCCTACGTTCCATATTTATATGACTTTCAGTCGAAAATCTGCGAATTTATGGCCTTTGATTCTTATTATTATGAGTGTTGGATTAATAGGAATCATTGCGATTATAACAATAATATTGATTAAGAAGAAAAAGTTTCGCGAAACCTCTTAGATCAATTCTAAATTTTAATATATATATAACTAAGTAGTAATCTTTACTTTTATCTGAATTATAAATAGAATTTTAGGAATTAAGAAATTATTTTAAATTAATTATTAAAATCATTAAGGAATAATCAGTGAATCTTAGGAATCGGTAAGATCAAGTATATATTCTTCTATTTTAACAAGTAATTCATAATAATTTACTACTAAAATTTATTTTTTACCTCTATTTTATCAATTTTTACCAGTAATCTTTGAAATAATATTTTTATTCTTAAACGAAATACATAAATCTTGAACATTAAAGAATAAAAAATGGTAAAAATTATTCAAGGTGGATTATAATAAAATCAAACAAAGAAAGAAAATTTTTTATAATTTTAGGGTTTATTTTCTTTTTATCAACTATAAGTATCTTTAATCTCAATATTACGGTAGGAAATTCGAAATATAAAAATATTAAAGATATAAATCCTAATCCGAAAGTATCTGATATAATTGTTGAGGAATATTTTATTCCAGGAGTTACATGGTCATTATCTTTTGATCGCGTGATTAAAGTAGGAATTTTGAATGATATGAGTGATATTTCGGGTGAGCATGCATGGAATGGGGCGGTATTAGCAGCTAGAGAAATTAATGAGGCTGGTGGAATAGTTATCAATGGTACTAGGTACTTTATAGGGCTTGTATCTGAAGATACTGAAGAAATGGGTTGGGCTCTTGATATTGTAAAAGCCGTTAATGCTACAGAAAGAATGATAAATGATCATGCACCTCATTTTGTAACTGGGGGTTTTCGAACTGAAGCAGTATTGGCTTATCAGGAGGTAATAATGGATGCCAAAATCCCCTTTTTTTCTACTGGTGTTGTTGCTGATCAGTTTTGTCAAAATGTCTTAAACGATTATGACCATTATAAATACTTTTTTAGAATTATGCCCTACAATACAACATCTCTCATTAATGAATTAATATTATACATATTATATCTTAGTGATTATTTTAATAGAACTTATGGAGCATCAACAATTAACGTTGGGATCCTTCGAGAAGATTTACCTTGGACAATCCCAATAGCATCTGCTTTGCAATCCCAATTACCAGTGTTAAATTCAAATATAACCATTGTTTCGGATATTGCTTTTCCTGTAACTGTAAGTGCTTTTCAGATGTTTAATTATTTATCGAATCTTGATGCTTTAGGTGCTCAGATTGTAATACCGATAATTAGCTCTCCGGGTGGAATTCATTTAGGCGTACAATATGGTAATATTCAACCTGGATATCTAATAGCAGGTATAAATACTCTTGCTCAGCTTGATTCATATTGGGAAAATACTGCTGGAGGCTGTAATTATGAAATTGTAATGCAATCTTTACATAATGTTTCTAAAACCTCTATATCAAAACCTTTCTGGAATAATTTTTATAATAGTTTTTCTGAAGAACCTTATTATACAGGAATAGGATCTTATGGTGCTGTGAATTTGTTAATAAATGCAGTTTTTAATACTCAATCATTTAACTCCAGCAATATTATTATGGAATTAGAAAAAATAAATGCTACAAATTCTTTTTTAGGACCAAGTGGAAAC
>JBHLLG010000102.1:0-9924 GCA_048885925.1 Candidatus Hermodarchaeota archaeon | reverse complement strand
TTCTTCTTCTGAGATCTCTGGGACTTCAATCATTCGTCTTTTTACCATATTTTCCATTTGCTCGTTCAAACCAGAAAACTCCAAACGTTCAGATAAGGACACTCCAGAAACTTTCAGGTTCTCCCACATTTTAGTTTGTCTGAGTAATTCATCATGCTCTAAGGAAATTTTCATTGCCAATCGTTTTATACCATATGATTCTGCTATTTTTTGAGCCTGAGTTAAAAATCGCTTAGCTTTCTTTAAATCTAAAGTTAATAATGAAAGTTTGGCTTGCAAAAAATAAGTTTCAGCTAAATATAAATAGAAATGCTGATTTTCAGCAATATCTATCAACTTTTGAATATATGGCTGTATCTCGTTTATTATCTCAGGATCATTAGTTATCCGAAGTTCAGTGAGATATAAATCGCATAGGTTTATAATCGCTTCAATCCGTGATTCACCTAGTACTGTATTGTCCATAGCTAACTCTTTAAATATATCTTCCGCTTTAATACGATCTCTTGCTCGTAGACTTGATTTTAATATCAAAGCCTTAGAACTATAATAAAGGGTTTTAATCCATTTAGAATCAAATTTTTCTGAAGGTTCACGCATTTGATCAAGATAAACTTTCGCTTCTTTAATATCTCCCTTGCTAACATAAATTACAATTAAGGTACCTAACGCACCTTCAAAATTTTTTCTAAACTTAAGAGCTTCTTTTGCATTTTCTATTGCTTTATCATATTCTTTCATATGATAAAAGTTGGTAGCAATATTATTAAGACTCGCAGAAATCAATGCTTTATCGTCAATATCTTTAGCAAGTTCATAAGCTTTTTTATTTAATTCTAGAGAAGGCTGAAGTTCTCCCTTAAAAAAAAGAATACCAGCCTTTATCCTTACCAAGAAAGATTCTCTTTCTCTTAGATCTATTGAGGAAGCTGCTTTAATTATTTCAAATAAATTTTCTGCTTGCGTAATAAGATCTTCACTTTGAGTCATATTGGTCATAATCATATAGGAATAAGCTTGAATGAGTAAAGCATCCAAAGATGATACTAAATCTCCTAGTTTCTGAAATTCTTGAAAGATTTCCTTAGCAATTTCAATTGCGTCTAAGAAGTTTCCTAATCCATTTAATAGATTAGCTTTAACAACTTTATATGAGAGTAATTCTTTAAGAGAAAGATCCTCTCCTTGTTCTAATTCTAAAACAATTTGTAAGGCTTCTTGTATTTTCCCCTCTTCTATAAGTTGTTTTACTGAATTCAAACCTTTAATTTCAGGATGAAACATCTACTCAAAAGACTTTTTATCAAGACAATTTTGGATATATTTACTAATATAAGCTAAATTGCGTTTTAAATATATTGTAAAAAAGTGCGTATTAATTTAATGTACCTTTGGACCAAATCAATACAAGAAAGGCTGTATAAAATAAATCGACCATTAGTTTCTAAATACTTACATAAAAAATAAAAAGAAAAAAAATATAATTTGAAATTTTTTAATTTATGGCGTTTAGCTTCTCTGTTTTATATAGGCAACAATTGCTAAAATTAAAAGTGCAATCTCTACAGTTATGGGAAATAAACCTTGTAGTCTCCACGCAGTTCCAAAAGTGGAGTAAAATGTAGCATATACGGCAATTTCGATGATTGGTGTTAATATAAGTAACACTATAAAATACTCAAAAATCAATTTAATTTCTTCCCATTCCTTTTTGCGAAGCATTAAAATTGCGAAAATAGCAGATACTAAATTAACTCCCCCAAACATTCTTGGGAGATAGGGATTTGTCCAACCCTCAGGATTCATGGTCTGATCATATAAAAAGGTAAGCATGACCCCAAATAGGACCCACATAATAGTATCCACTATAAGTGCAATTTTTGTAAATTTTTTAATTTCGGTCATTTTTTTTTATCAACTCAATTTTTTCTTAATTTCGGTTTTATCATCGTTATGATGATTAATTAAAGCGTGAGTTAGAGTTATCTTTATAATTGTAGTTCCGATACTTCCGTAATAGTTCCGATTAATTGTGGAAGTTCTATGAAATAGATATAAATAGAAAAAATACCGATCTATATTTTAGAAAATAAAATATAGTTTTCTTATATTATGGGAACCATAAATTATCCTCCAGAAAAAATTTACAGACCTTTTAAGTTAAAAAAGCCTAATTATGACCACATTATTCTTTGGATGTTGTATAATAATGAAGAGTGTAAATGGTCAGATTTTCGTCAAGAACCTATTGAAATTCCTACAGGTACTTTATCTAGACATTTAGATAAATTAAAACGTAAAGACTTTATAGAAAATTTTACTAGAGGGTATTACAGAATTACATCAGAGGGAAAAAAGAAATTCCATGAACTGTCAAGCGCGAAGAAAAAGGCTCGTAAACTAAATTATCCCCCTAAAATTATCTTAAAAAGCGGAAGGAATTACTCTCATTGGATTTTATGGATGGTTTACAATAATAATTACTGCAAAAGGTCTGAATTCCTTGAGGACCCATTAGCTATAAATCAATCTTCATTATCAAAGAATTTGAGTTTTTTAATTGAAAAGGGATTTATAAATAAGGAGGATGGAAGGTATGTAATTACCCAAGCAGGGAAATCAGAGTATTCAAGGATGCTTCAAAATTACGATTTAGATAGACAAACTATATTAGAGGTGGAGGGTAAACGAATTGAAGAGATCACTAAAAAAACAATTCAATTTTTTGAAGATTACAATATTAAAGATAAAGAAATACAATTTAGGTTTCTTAACAATATATTAAAATTAGATTATGAAAAAGTAAAACCACTATTAAAGGATGAGCAGGTTTTTCATAAAATATTGCTTTTTCTTTCAATTAATCATCCAGATCATTATCCAGACTTTATTTCTTCTGAAGAATTTGCTAAAAAGTATAACATTAAAAAAACTACACTTGATTATTATATTGATGAAATTTCAGCAGGAAAAATTTATCCAGTAAGATTTTTTAAGTTAAAGCTCTCACTAGATAGAGAATATTACTTTCAATCAGATGGAGCAATAGAAAAAATGATTCGTGTAATTACAGAAAATAAGATCACTAAGGTTTCCTACTTGAATAAACTCTTTTCAAGATCAACACCAGACATGGCTATAATAGATATAAAATCCATTATAAATGAAATTGCAGAAAAGAGTTGTGAATTCTTATTTAATAAGGATTTGAAACCATTGTTAATTGAGTTTTTACCAGAGTATATTAAATATCTAGCCTATAAAATCGTGATTAAAAGGGAATTAAAAGAAACTTATGATAAATTAGAAGGAATTATTTGGCAAAGCATATCAGATATTTTTCAAACACAAATCTCTGAAAATCTAAGAAATCAATATGAAGCACAAATAAAAGAGATTGATAAGGAAATTGAATTAAAACCAGAAAACCTTGATTTATATTATTCAGAGATTAGAATTTTAATTTATTTTAACCAATATAAAGCAACAATAAAGTTATTAGATGAAATGTTAGTAAGTTTTCCTGAAAGTGAAAGAGATATTAAACTATTAAAAGCAGCCGTTCTTAGAAGAATGCAAAATATTGAAGCAGGATTAGAAATTATCGAGTCTTTAATTGAAAAATATCCTAAAGACAATGATCTTCTAAGTTATAAGGCTTATTGGCTACAATTTTTAGATAAAAAAGAAAATGCGATAAAAATAATGCAAAAACTCATTAAAGATGAACCCGATAATGGAATTTATCATGACACTTATGGTGAAATTTTGATGTATTTTGAAGATTATGAAGAAGCGGCCAAGAAATTTGTAAAATCAATGGTTTTAGGTGCCAATGAATGGTATATTTTCCAAACTTATATCAAATTAGGAATTTGTTATAAAGCAATTAGTAATCTTGATTTAGCAGTAAAAAATCTAAGGAAAGGGAAGGAATTAACAAAGAAAAATGTAAAAGATCCGGAAACAAAGCAAAAATGGCTTTCGATCGCTAATCTTTTTTTAAATGAAATTGAGCAGGTTAAAAAACCTTAAAAAGATGATGAATTTTTTAATTATTTAAAATTCGAAAGACCTAATCAGTTCTTTTTTCAAAAACTCGATTTCATTATCTTTAATATTTAATGGAGGTAATAAGCGAATAAATTTTCTACTTAAATTAAACCCAATCAATATGCCTGCGTCTAGTAATTGATTTTTCAATTTCAAAATAATCTCACTACTTAACATTCCATTATAGGCTTGAAATTGAATGCCAAAAATCATTCCATATGATCTTATCTCTTTAATAAATGGTTGTTTTAGTGAAAATAGGAAATTATTAATCTCTTGAATTTTAACCCGACTATTTTCGATCATTTTTTCTTCATTAAACACATCAACTACGGATTTAACAACAGCAGCACCTAAGGGATCCAATTGATGAGATTGGGCATAGTATAATTCATCAGATGATAACTTTGATTCAAGATTAGAATTAGTTATTATCGCACTTATAGGATAGCCATTACCAAGAGCTTTACCAAGTACAACCACATCTGGTATAATATCATAAAGTTGATATCCAAATTTATAGCCTACTCTTCCCATACCTGTTGTAACTTCATCGATTACAATTAATCCTCCAGAGTTCTGTACTTTTTCACATATATATTGAATAAAATCCTTGCAAGGCTTGAACACTCCTCCACTAACCATTATAGGTTCTAAAACAAAACAAGCGAGTTCAGAAGAATAATTATGAAAGATTTCATCGATAATAGGTTGATACTCCTCAAGGCAGTTACATTGTTCTGAATCACATATTGGATAACGTATTTTAAATTTTGATTCTTCTGAAGAAGTATAAGATGAGGTTTTAGCTGTACCATAAGCACCCAAATAAGAATCTTGGAGAGAAAGGACCTTTTTACGCTTGGTTACCTTTCTAGCAAAATTGATTCCGAATTCCATTGCTTCAGTACCACTATTTAAAAATGTTAATTTATCATACTTATTTGGAAAGAATTTAAGTAATTGTTCAGCAGCTTCAAGTGTAGTAGATGTAAGAAAATTCTTATTTCTATGTATGATTTCATCCAATTGCTTTTTTATAGCATTAATTATTGTTGGATGATTATGGCCCAAATTTGCACACCACATACCTGATTCACAATCGAGATATTTTTTCCCTTTAGTATCCCAAATCCACGAACCTTCTGCTTTCTTGAGAAGAATAGGTTCAAATTGATTTGTTTTAAGTATATTATCGATCATTATTACCCTCCAAATCTAAAACTTGTTATTACAATCTAATTCTTTTGATAAGGAACTCTTCAAAATATTATATTTTTTATACTAGAAATCTAACTTCAAAGGGTAGATCGCTAAAACTCTTTTTAATTTTTGCTTTAAATTCTACTGTCAATGGTTTGAATTTTTCATGATTAAATTCTTGAATCATATAAAAATCTGGGTTGATCTCCATCAATAATCGCTTTAATCCTTTTAAATTCTTTTCATTAGCGTTAATATTCCTTATGAAAACACTACAAATTCCAAATGTACCTTTAAAACTGTGGTTAAATAATTTAATTCCATCAATTAAATTATTGAATTTAACATTCTTATGATGTCTGGTAACTTTTAAAAATTCTCTAGGAGAACTACTATCTAAATGAACTACTATTAAATCACAAATTGAAAAGTCATTTCTAACATCTTCTTGATGTAAAAGTGAACCATTTATCCAAGATCCAATCTTTAAACCAGGAAACTTTTGCTTAATTAATTGAGCAAGTTTTTTAAATCCAGAATAAAGTGAAGGTTCTCCACTACCTTTTAACCATACATAATCTGGTTTTCCTTTCTTTCCAATATAATCGTTTATTTCTTTAAATATATCATCTGGTGGGAAAAATTCTTCTCTATCCATTATTTGTCGTGTAGTATTTCCTAAAGGACAATAAACACAATTAAATGAACATGTCTTAGGTGGATTAAAATCAACTGGTAACCTCATACCAAAATGTTCATCTTGGCGGAGATCTTTTAAAAATCTATATTCTATTTTGCCACACCTCTAATTATTTAATTTTTTTATCTTTTTTTTAAATTTAAGCGTTTAGGTCATGCCCATGTAAGTGTTTAATTTATATTTAAATAATAGCATCTTTTAAATTTGCTGTAAATTAGCTTTAAAAACTTAAAAATTACAATATCATTATTACAAGTTTATCTTTTTCAAATTCAAATTTATTTTTTACAATTATGAATAAAGTTATATAGAGGAATTTCTTTAATTTCCCCTAGGGAAATAACGTGTTCTAAGAAGGTGTTGAAAAAAGATGTCAAAATTTACTAATAGGATTTGTTTAATTGCTATTTTAATTTACGTCAATGTTTTTTGGATTTATGAATTTGTGAATTCTATTCAAACGGGTGTAAATCTTTGGATTCCAATAATCTTTGTCGTAACCGAAGTTTCTATATTTTTAATTTATCACTATATTACTAAAGAGAATTTTAGTAAAAAATGGGAAAAGCAAGATAAAAATCCAACATTTTAAGCTTTATACTTTCAAGTGCCATAATTGGAATTTAAAAGTATTATAATTTTTCTACTAGTATTGATAAAATATTGTTCCCAAATCCTCCAAAGTTGCATGTAATTCCCGTTTCAGCTCCTTCAACTTGTCTTTTCCCTGCATCTCCCCTTAATTGCCATACTAGTTCTACAACTTGTGCTACACCAGTAGCTCCAAGAGGATGACCTCTAGCTTTTAGTCCTCCGGAGGGATTTATTGGAATTTTTCCTCCAATCGTAGTTTGACCTTCATGAGCAGCTTTAGCACCTTCTCCCTTTTTAAAAAAGCCTATATCTTCTGATTGAATAGCTTCAAGAATTTCAAAAGCATCATGTAATTCCGCAACATCTATATCTTTAGGTCCTTTTTTTGCCATTTTATACGCATGTTCCGAGCAAATTCTTAATGCTTTAAGGGTTGTAATTTCTTCACGCTCAAAAATAATATGAGTATCAGTGGCTTGACTAATACCCGTAATGAGAACTGGAGAATCACAGTAATTTTTAGCTTTCTCAGCTTCACATAAAACTATAGCGGCAGCTCCATCTGAAATAGGGCAGATATGGAATAATCTTAAAGGATCAGCAATGATTGGATTAGTTCTGTCATCCTTAAGGAAATCATATACACTATTCCAACTCCCTTTTCCTTTTTGAATTGCACTGTTCATGAAATCTTCGATTGTTCTTTGAAAGTGGGCATTAGGATTTAGTTCTCCATTTCGATGATTTTTTATTGCAATATCTGAAATCCAATCGAGATCAGCATTAAATTTTTCAAGATAGGCACGTGTTAATAATCCTGCAAAGGAAGGGAGGGAAACACCATGAGGTCTTTCGGCTTCTGGGTGCGTTAATGTTGCAACATTTGAAGTAACATATCCAGGAGTAGTAATATGTGTCATTTTTTCCCCTCCCACTACTAATACCATCTCACTCATACCTGACGCTATAGCCTGAAAACCAGCTTTGACCGCCGATCCTCCACTTGCGGGACCGTTCTTTATATGATCTGCTGCTGCAGGTAATAAGCTTAGCTTATCTACAAGAGCACTGGCGATACCTGACATCTGGTTAAAAGAACCGGGACTCATTGCACCAACATAGACGGAATTAAATTCTTTATTTTCTGTATTTGAATCTTCAATTGCTTCTAAAGATGCTTCGCAAAGAAGATCCATGAGATTTCTATCTTCTAATCTACCGAATTTTGTATGTCCCACTCCGATTATTGCTACTTTTCTCATTTTAAGCACCTTCTCATTAAAAAAATTAGAAAAGAATTCATTCTAAAATATAATGAACTGCATCATAAAAATTACTAATTTTTTTTCAAATTTTTACCAATTTGCTATTCAATATTTAATATAAATTAAAGAATAAGATAAATTAAGTTTAAAAAATTGAGTACTTTTTTATTTTGGATTCTCATTCTTTATTATAGTGGCAGCACCCATACCCAAACCTTTTTGGTTCTTTCATAAAATTTCATTTTATTTGTTAAATTATACAACCAAATGCAAGTTGACTAATTAATTTTATTTAGTATTTTAATAAGTATATAATTATGATATTTCAAATTAAGAGAATGAGTAATTAAAGAGGTAGATTATATTGCTAAAAGGAATTCATTTTCTTTTAACATATAGTTGCAACTATACATGTGATCACTGTTTCTTATATTGTAGTCCCGATTCAAAAGGAACCTTTACATTAGCACAAATTAAAAAAGTACTTGATGAAGCAAGTAAATTAAAATCTGTAGAATGGATTTATTTTGAAGGGGGAGAACCTTTTCTTTATTATCCAATAATGGTTGAAGGTACAAGATTGGCGAAAATGATGGGATTTAAAGTTGGAATAGTAACAAACTCATATTGGGCTACCAGCATCCAAGATGCAGAAGTTTGGCTCAAACCATTTTCAGAATTAGGAGTAGATGATTTTAGTATAAGTAATGATACCTTTCATTATGAAAATGAGCAAGAAAATCTATCAAAAATAGCTAAGAAAGCTTCTGAGAATCTAAAGCTCCCTATTATGACTATATGCATTGAAGAACCAACACTTAAAAAGGAACAGGAAAAAGGAGAACCTCTTATTAGTGGTGGTGCTATGTTTAGAGGAAGAGCTGTTGAAAAGTTGATTGAAGGATTGCCAAAGAGATCATGGGAAGAAATGAATGAATGTCCATATGAGGATTTTAGGGGACTTGGAAGAATTCACGTTGATCCATTCGGGAATGCTCATATCTGTCAGGGTTTAAGCATCGGAAATTTCTGGGAAACACCTCTTTCTAAATTAATTAAAAATTATAAACCAGAAAATCATCCTATATGTGGTCCATTAATTCAGGGTGGTCCTGCTCAATTAGTAAAGGAATATGATATTGGGCATGAGGATAAATACGTTGATGAATGTCATCTTTGTTATCTTGCTAGATTAAAATTAATCGATAAATTTCCAATGTATTTATCACCTAGACAAGTATATGGTTTAAGGGAATAGGTAAAAAAGGAATTTTTAAATTGGATTTTAACAATGGATTATATTAATGGATTAATATCCAAACAATTGAATATAACTTATGTTGTATTTATAGATATAAGGTTTAGCGACTAAACTATCTTATTATTTTTCATGAATATATTTCAGATTATATTTTTAAATTGCTTGTTATTTCACTTTACCAATAGGTAAAAGATAGTTCAGTTTTATTATATTTTAAAAACTCCCTATGTTAATGTCGATTTATAATTTTTTTTATTCCATTAAATCATTTTCTTTTAAAAGAATTCAAATATTCAAACTCTATTATTGTAATAGATTAAAAAAAAATTTCTTAATAAGATCTAAGAACCTAAAAAAGCTTATAAAACTGAAAAACAATGGTATATATTGATAAAGTTAAATTACAAACCCTCTTTAAATGGTATATGCAACAAGTAGGAGATAATTTAATCTCTGTTCTTGTAGTAGGGCGTGAAGGATTTATAATTGACATTTTAACAAAAGATTCTGAAAAATCAGAAGAAAAAAAATTTATTGCCGCTTTTAGTTCCTTAGTTGAACTAGTGTTAAAAAAATTAACCCAAGATTTTGATCTTGGAACTTTTGGTGCAGGAACATTTGATACAGATAAATATAGATTCATTTTTTGTGAATCAGGAATAGATTATATTTTAGTGTCTATTCTCAAACATACTGCTTTAGTTGATGATATATTTCCATATACTTTTTTAACTGCTGACAAAGTAGCAAGGATTATCGATGGGGAATTACCAGTTAGTCCAGTGATTCCAAAAATAAAAAGAGATTCTGAACTTGAAAAAATTAAACGAAAACTAGATTATTACCAA
>JBHLLG010000101.1:5953-10195 GCA_048885925.1 Candidatus Hermodarchaeota archaeon | reverse complement strand
ATATAGTCTTTATTCATTTTTAGTTCTATAGTATCTTTTTCTACTCCAGGTAAATAAATTTCTATATCATATCCAGTTCCTTCATCATTGGTGAAAGCACAAATCTCGGGAAATGCTCTTACTTTTACTGGTTTATCTTCTTTTTCTTCAGTTTCTGTTTTAATTAGTTCTTCTTTTGTTTCAGTCATAATTTCACCTCTAAAAGTATTAAATTATTATTATTACAATACAAGAAATTAAAATGATATATATTTGCATGAATAAGTCAAAGGAAATTTAATTTCTTACAAATAAAAAGAAGGCATTAATGGAATTGCATTTTTAAAGTATAAATTTTAAATAAATTCTTTTAAATCTAGTTATAACTAAAAAAATTAAATAAATAAATGTAAAACATCTATATTTCTTATTTTTTTAACTTTAGAAATCTTGCATTTATAGCAACAATAACTGTACTTAAAGACATAAATATCGCTCCAATCGCGGGAGTAATTAATATTCCGAGACTTAATAGAACTCCTGCTGCAAGTGGGATTGAAAAAATATTATAACCTGTTGCCCATATAAGATTTTGAATCATTTTTTTATAAGTTGCTTTTCCAAATCCTATAAGGGAAGTAACATCTTTAGGATTACTATTTACCAATATGATATCTGCAGTTTCAGCTGCAACATCTGTACCAGATCCAATTGCAATTCCTACATCTGCTTGAGCTAAAGCTGGAGCATCGTTAATTCCATCGCCAGTCATTGCTGTAAATTCACCTTTAGATTGTAACTCTTTAACTTTTTCTAATTTTTCATGAGGAAGGACTTCAGCGTAATATCCGTCAAGATTTAACTCCTCTGAGACCGCTTTGGCAGTTTTTTCATTGTCTCCTGTTAACATCCAACATTTAATACCCATAGATTTTAAATTCTTAATAGCATCATGAGATTCTTCACGGACTTGATCTGAAAGACTAATAGCACCAATTAATTTGTTATCACCCAAAATTACAAATACAATAGTGTCTATTGGTCCTCTTCTTAAATTTTCTGGGAAAGGGATGCCCAATTCTTTCATATAATTTGGACTGATAATATTAACAAGATTTCCATTAATTATTCCTTCAACGCCTTTCCCCTTGACAGCTTTAAAGTTCAAAGGTTGTTGTAGGTTAAGATTCATTTGATTCGCTTTTTCAACAATTCCTTTCGCGATTGGATGCTCAGAATATTGTTCTAATGAAGCTGCAATTTGAATAATTTTATTTTCATCATAGTTATTATCAAAAGATTGTATTATGTTTACACCAAAAGCACCTTTTGTTAATGTTCCTGTTTTATCAAACACAATCGTTGAAATTTTTCTTGAAGCCTCGAAAGCTGTTCGATTCCTAATCAATAACCCACTTTTTGCAGAGATTGCAGTCGATATAGCCACTACTAAAGGTATCGCTAATCCAAGAGCGTGTGGACAAGCGATAACCATGACTGTTGCCATCCTTTCTATTGAAAAATTAAAAGACTCTCCAAGTGACAACCAGATAAATAAAGTAGTGAATCCCACAGTTAAAGCTATGATCGTGAGCCAAAAGGCAGCTTTATCAGCTAGTCGTTGAGTTTTAGATTTAGAAGCTTGTGCACCTCTCACTAAATTAATGACTTTTGATAAATAGGAATCCTCACCTGTATTTTCTACCTGAATTTCAAGAGACCCATCCCCATTAACAGATCCCCCTATAACTAAGTCATTTGTCTCTTTTTCAATTGGTACTGATTCTCCAGTTAACATAGATTCATCAATATAACTTGAACCCTTAATAATTAATCCATCAGATGGTATTTTTTCGCCAGGTCTTATCAAGACAGTGTCTCCTTTTTTTATTTCACTAAGTGCGACATCGATTATATCACCATCTCTTATTAGATGGGCTGCTGATGGCATTAATTCTACCAATTTTTCTAAAGCTCTAGATGCCCCTAAAATCGATTTCATCTCGATCCAATGTCCTAAAAGCATAATATCGATTAGGGTTGCTAGTTCCCAAAAGAATGGATCTCCTTCTAATCCCAAAATAGTTGCAGCACTATAAAAATATGCAACTGAAATTGCTACTGCAATCAATGTCATCATTCCAGGAGCTTTTTTCCTTAATTCATTCACTATACCCGTAAGAAATGGCCATCCTCCATAAAAGAAAATGAAAGTTGCCATACTTAGTAATACATAATCTAAACCAAGAAAAGTGAAATTTAGTCCAAACCATCCTTGAATAGTGGGAGATAATATTAGTATAGGAACTGTAACAATTAACGAGACATAAAATCTTCGCCGAAAATCTTTTATCATCATTCTATGATGAGAAGATTGATCCATATGCCCTTTATGCTGCATTTTATTCGAATGGTGGATCTTATGAGAATTTGCTTCACTCATATTTTTGTCTGAGAGTAGGTCTACTTGATCTTGTCTTTTTTCTTCAATTATTTTACTGTTTTTCATCCTTTACCATCGAGTCCTCTTATATTTAAAATTTAATGCCATTTTTTAAAAATATTTCATTTATACATTAAAAATAATAAAAAGTAATTTTAATCCAATCCAATTTCATCAATTAGATTTCTAAATTTCTCATTAGATTTCATAAAATGATATTCTTTTCTCAACTTTAAAGTAAGTTTCAACAGATAGTTAGTTATAATGCTCTATTTAAAATTATATAATATATAAAAGTAGATCATATACTATATTTTACTTCCACAGAATGGACAATATTTTAATGACCTCTCATCCAATTTTTCTCCACAATTAGGGCAGAAATAAGCAGTTTTATCTGATTTTTCTTCATTTTCTTCAAATGATGTAATATCTTGATAATTTTGAGTTTGTATCTTAGAGTATTCATCAGTATCACTTGTTTCGTGATGCAAAGTATCGCTTAAACTTTCTTGATGATGATTTCGAGACAGAAAGTATAAAAGAATTATAATAATTAGAAGGAAAAGAATCCCCCCTAAAATCAAGTAAATCCATCCATTTAAGCTCCAATCCATCATATGATTCATATCATCATTGCCATAATTTAATGTCATTAAATCACCCAAATTTATATTAAGATCTATTTCCCTTTGGATTTTCACTTAAATGGATTTTATCATAATTTCCTCTGACCATTAAGTATATCAATAAACCTAGCACATTAAAAATCAAAGAAATTATTAACCAAATCTCAGAATTAACAATTCCTCTCCGTATAGCATCTTTATGTACATAATAGGCAATTAGAACGCTAGATACAATATAAAGAGTCATTCCAAGTATCATAATAAGCCATGAATATGGCCCAAATATGCTAAACCACCAGTCCATCATATGGAATTCTTCATCAAGTAAGATATTAAAAATCATTTTATCACGTATTTTTTAATGTTTTTCAACTTTATTATCTTGAGATATATATGTAAAGATATATATTTAAAAATTGATATTATAGAATATATGGACTTATTATTTAATAATTCTTTTAGCTAGAGTCCAATTATATTTAGGATTGTATGTTGGTTTAAAAAATAACTCATGATTTATCTTACCTTTTCTTATGTATAAGGATAATTATTTTTTTTAATAGATTTTAAAATTGATTTTTAAAATTAAGCATTTTTAAGGTCTAATTTAAAAAATTTAAATACCTTTATTACTGCCTAATATTAAAAATTTCATAAATTAAACTCCCTTGATATACTTGATTATTCAAAAAAAACTTATTAATATAAATGAAAACATTTAAATATATATATAATAGTATATATCATAAAGTATATACTAAATAAATAAAAAGAGGAAAAATTATGGATTGTTGTGAAGATAAAGAAGATGAATCTGGCAAGAAAATGGAACATATGCATGAATCTGACAAGAAGATGGAACATATGCATGAATCTGACAAGAAGATGGAACATATGCATGAACATAATAAAATGTAGAAAATAAGAAGTATTAACGAAGGAATTGTAAAGTTGTAATGATCAAGTGTTCAGGAATCCAAACATGAGAAGTAATAGATGTCTAATAGAAAAAGAAAATTTATTTTAACCATTTTTATTTTTTTTAATTATTACTTATCATATTAATTTTTTTTGATAAAATTCATACTTATTCCATTTTTAATTATAATTGGTTCAGATTCATTATCGTCATGTTTTATTGTTTTTATAATAGTATAATCATCAATTTCAAGATTGAAATTAAGATTCTTT
>JBHLLG010000101.1:0-5853 GCA_048885925.1 Candidatus Hermodarchaeota archaeon | reverse complement strand
GAATTCCCATACCACATAATGCACAATAATCATGAACATTAGCATCAGATCTTATAATTTTACTGCAAATAGGACATAATTTCTCTTTCATATATTTAACCTTCTTCTTTCAAATTAGCTTAAAATTTTAAAAAAAAATAGATTTTTAATTATTAAATAAAGAACATTTGTTGTCCACAGTGTTCAGGAATGAGTTGAACACTACAGTGAGTTTCCATCCAGCAGACTAACCTATCACCTTCTTTATGCATGATTCTATCACAGTGTTGTGGTATATCCATTTTATAACCACATTTAGAACACTTTATCCTTTCCATCATATTTTACCTTCCTTTAATTTTTTATATATTTAATTTGTAATTTGGTAATATGTTAGACTTGCGAAGCAGATTAGCATTTGATACAACAGTTACCGAACTTGTAGCCATAGCAACTTCTGCGATTAATGGGTGAGCTAATCCTAACATAGCGGCAGGTAAAGCTATAACATTATAAAAAAAAGCCCAAAAGAGATTCTGTTTGATTTTCTTGAATGTTTTTCTTGATAATTTTATAGCTGAAATAACACCAGATAAATTCCCGCTAACTAGTGTAATATCAGCAGATTCAATTGCAATATCTGTTCCTGTACCAATTGCAATTCCTACGTTAGCAGCCGTTAAAGCAGGAGCGTCATTTATTCCATCCCCTACCATAGCTATTAGTTTTCCGTTTTCTTGTAATCTTATAATCTCATTTACTTTTTGATCGGGTAATACTTCCGCTAAGACTATTGATATACCTATCTTCTTAGCGATGGCTTTTGCAGTACGTTCATTATCTCCTGTTAACATTACCGTTTGAATTCCCATTTCTTCCAATTCTTTAATAGCAGGTATAGAATCTTCTTTAATTGTATCTGCTATGGCTAATATTCCTGCTAATTGATGATTAATTGAGACTAAGATCACAGTTTTAGCCTCGTTTTCTAGCATTTCAATTTTGGATTCAAAATTTTGGTAATAAATACCATTTTCAATCATCAATTTTTTACTTCCTATTAGTATTGATTTTTCATCACTTGAAGTAATCTTTGCTTGAACACCTTTTCCTGTTAGGGATTCAAATTTGTCAATATTGAATAATTCTAGGTTTAATTCCTTTGCTTTTCTTAGAATTGCATCAGCTAATGGATGTTCAGAGCCAGATTCAACACTAGCAGCATATTTCAACACAATCTCGTTTGAGAAGCTATCTGTTGTAATAATATCGGTAACTTCAGGCATTCCTTTAGTAATGGTTCCTGTTTTATCAAAAATAATGGTTTCAATTCCTCGCAATGTCTGGATAGCTTCACCACGTCGAATCAGAATACCATTTTCCGCACCTATTCCACTTCCAACCATTAAGGCTGTGGGCGTCGCTAATCCAAGCGCACAAGGACAGGCAATGATAAGTGTAGCGATAACAGCTAAGATTGCTAGAGTTATTACATTAAGAGTTGAATCTACCCAAAGTATGAATGGTTGCACTGTAATTAATATTGATCTCATGATTACAGGTAAAAACATCCAAATTATGAATGCGGCTAATGCAAGCAATAAAACGATAGGTACAAAGTAACTTGTAATTCTATCTGCAAATTTTTGTATAGGAATTTTAGTTCCTTGAGTCTCTTCAACCAATTTAATAACCTGAGATAAAAATGTATCTTCCCCAACTTTAGACGCTTTAATTTTTAATAGTCCTCTTTGATTAATTGTAGCTCCTATAACTTCATCTCCAATTTTCTTTTTAATAGGCATTGACTCCCCAGTTGCCATTGATTCATCTACAGCACTTTGTCCCTCAATTATGATTCCATCTGTAGGTATTTTTTCTCCTGGTTTTACAATCATGATATCATTTACTTTTAGTAATTCAATAGGAATCTCAATTTCTTCCCCGTCTTTTAATATGAGGGCATTTTTTGCGCCGAGTTCTAGTAACTTGCGAATTGCTTGAGAAGCCCTTCCTTTTGCCTTAGTTTCAATATATCGTCCAGTTAGATGAAATGTCATGATCATTGCAGCTACACCTGAGTAATTAAAAAGTGGCGAGATATAGGATAATGGGCCAGTAATAAACGCAGAAATTGTACCAAGAGCAATTAATACATCCATGTTTGCAGTAAAATGACGAACAGCTTTAAAAGCTGAGATGTAAGTATTATAGCCAGCTGCAAATAGAGGAAATATTGACAAAAGTATTATACCTAAACTATATATGGCCTCATTAGGCCAGTAAATACCACCTATCATTTCTAAAAGCATCCAAGCAATAATTGGAACCGTAAAAATCCAAGAGATAAACATTTTATTCTTGGCAATACGATACTTTCTCTCTTCCTGTTCCACTTCACGATTATATTTCGATCTTCCTGAAACCTCTTCTTCTATGCCTAAAGCGCGATACCCTGTATTGTTTATAATATCCACTATATTTTCGTAATCTAACTCATCTATATCATACACGATAGTGGCCTTTTCAGTCGCTATATTTACAACCGCGCTTATTATACCCTCGCTTTGTTTAAGAGCTGATTCAACTGTCTGAGCACAAGAAGCACATGTCATGCCTTCAATTTTAACAGTAATTTTTTCTGAGTTTCTTGAGACTCCATAGCCAGTATTTTTCACTATTTCTATGATTTCAGATTTCTTTATTATTTTGGGATTGTAGCTAATATAGGCTCTTTCAGTAGTAATATTTACATTTGCATTTTCAATGCCTTCATTGTTATTTAATGCCTTAGCTATCGTTTGAGCACACGCAGCACAATGCATTCCTTGTATATTTAGAACAACTCCTTTTTTTTGTTCTGTCTCTTCAATCATTTTTATTTCACTTTTTTTTTAATTTTTTTAGTAAATTTTTAAATTATTATTTTAGAGTATATACGTGTGAGTATATATTTAAGTGTTGCTATTATAGAATATATATTTATAAATTATAACCATTATTATTAATATATTGAATTATTATTATAAGCTAAAGAATTCATGAATTAAGGGAGAGTGTTTTTGTTTGAGTGATAATATTAAAATTCAAAATTTAACTAGATTATATACCTTAACTTTATTGAAATCTAAAAAATCTGTTACGGGATACTATATCATAAAACGCCTTGAATCAGATTTAGGAAAAACAGCAAGTCCTACCTACATATATGATTTCTTAAATAAACTCCAATCAGAAAAATATATCGAACCTACTCCAAATCCAAAATCAAAAAAATCTAAAGGATTTCAACTAACTCCAAAAGGAAAAGAATTTATTGATCACATTTTTCAGCGATTTAGTAATTTAATAGAAGTCGCTATAGAATCAAAATTAAAAGTATGTGCAAGCTGTGGGGTTAAGCTTTATGAAGATTTTCATGTTGAAAAAATTAATGGTAAAGAAATGAACTTTTGCTGTACTCATTGCGCAAAAGCCTTCAAGGATTCCTATAAGAGGAAATAGTTCATCTTGCTCATAAAAATTGAAATGTAGTCAATAATTTTAAGATGACTAATGTGCAAATGGTTTGCTATATACTTATTTTAAATTTTAAATCAAAAATATAGAAGAATATTCATCATATTTTTCTTAAGAAGCAATATTCCCTAATATTTTATAATAAAAGGATAAAAAAATTAGATTATATATTTGATGTTTAAATCAAATTTATAAGAAATTTTAGATATATGAAAGTTTTTAATCTGAAAATCTGCATAGGAAGATGAGTTATGACGGGCTAAAGAAGTATTTTACTTACTCATTTAGCGGAGTCCCCTATTTAATTCGAGAACTTGAGAAAATGTTGAATCTACATTTAATTTAAAATGTATATACATAGTATATACTATTTATACATAATTAATATATATGTTTATATCTCTGATGATTAGTAATAAATTCTTAGATTTAATCGCTGTCTTTCCTTATTTTAGAGAAAACAGAAAGAAGTTAATCTCCTTGTCTATGAATTCCCGTTCTTTCTCTAACTTCTTTTCTCTTTTCTCTCTAATTTTAACTTTATCTAAGAATTTATTATTATACAAAGATTTACAAAAAATCTAACTATAATGGAGTCTTATTAAAAATTAACACATAAATTTCTAAAAAGATATTCCAAATCTGTTAAAAAAAATGGTCTAATTAATGTTCATATATATGAAGATTTTTATTATGATCTTCTTCATTGAATGACTTCTCTTTTTGAATTGATATTTTTCCTTTATATATATTCAATATAAGGAGTAAATTGTGAAAAAAATAGCAAATAGTTATACTTTAATGGTTATTCTTTTAATAAACCTTTCAGGATGGACCGCAATTTCTATCTTTGGTCCGCTTGCTCTAGAGATCGCTACTGGATTATCTGAAGAAGTAAGTATAATGGGAATAATCCATTCAATATGTTTGGTGTTCTCAGGAATTATGTCATTTTTGTGGGCGTCTCTTGAACATAAATACCCGCGAAAACTTCTTCTCATAAGTTCTTTTTTTCTCTTTTCCATTGGACTTTTATTATCTAGCTTATCCATTCATTACATTTTATTTCTACTATTTCGGATGATAATGGCGTTCGGATTTGGAGCAATCCTTCCCCTCTCAAATTCTCTTATAATGGACTTAAAATCTTCCGAACATCGAACAAAATCATTAGCACTATTAGGAATTTGTGTAATAATAGGATTTGGATCGGGTAATGTAATTGCTGGAATCTTTCTCACTATAACTTCATGGCGGATGATTTTATTCATACTTGGTGTTTCGAGTATGGTTATTATGGGATTTATATTTGCTATAAATGTACCCTCAAAAGGACTAACTGAAAAAGCTTTACAACCAATATTAGATAAAAGCAGTTCTCAATATTCTTTTCACTTTGGATGGCATGAACTCTCTCAATTACCAAAAATCAGATCGAATATCCATTTACTAATTTTTTTCTTTATTCATGATTTTGTTATTGGATCGATTTCGTTCTACATGATTCCAATGCTAAAAAGTGATTTATACTTTACTCCAATTCGGGCAATGGTATTTAATATTGTAATGTATTTACCGCAATTATTTGGAGCTCCATATTGGGGAAAAGTTGCAGACAAACGATTTAGGAGAAAGCCGAATGGAAAAATCTCAACACTTGTCTTAACGGTGATAATTGGACCAATATTTTCTATTATTGGATATTCAATATTTTCAATTAATTCTCTTATATTTGTTATTTGTATTATGATATTCGCGTTTATAACTCCATCATTAACCTCAATAGTATATTCTATTCTGGGTGATATAAATCCTCCTGAACTTCGCTCAACAATGTTTTCATTTAGTAATTTTTGTGGTATCTGTGGAAGAAGTATAGGCATTATGGTGTGTGGAATCCTTTATGATCAGTATTTTAATCATTATGGAATTATTTTCTTAATTTTACAATTTGCGTTTTTAATTGGTCTTTTGCTTACTGTAATAAAACCACTACACTTAGTCCCTACCGAAATGCAAAACCTTACTGTTTTATTAAAACAAAGGGTATATAGTATTAGTAAGGATATAAATAAAGACTTACAACCAGACATTAAAAATATATTAAATACTATGATAGAAAATCAAATAGAATTATTCAAAAAACACCAACAGCTTGCTCAGAATCAAATATACCTTACAAAACTTCTTAAGTATTCTTTAGAAGTAATGAGGAGAGTTTTATTAATGCGTGATAAAAAGGAGCTTGCAATAGAGAACCATAAATATCTAACCCCAATGGGACAAAAAGTAGATTATTTTTTTAAAAGAATTGAAGAATTAAAAGCTGAATAACTAATAACGATAAGTAAAAAT
>JBHLLG010000100.1:0-10448 GCA_048885925.1 Candidatus Hermodarchaeota archaeon | reverse complement strand
GAATGTTATGATAAAGCAATTGAAATTGGTGAAAAACAAGAGGATATCATGGGACTAAGCTCACGATATAATAATCGTGCACTCCTTTTACTTTCAGAAGAAAATTGGACAGGTGCAATGAATGATTTTGAAAAAGCTCTTAAAATCGATAAGGAGATGAGTAATGATGAAGGAATTGCGACAAGAAAAAGAAATATTGGTGTTCTTCATATTTTAAAAAATGAATTAAACCTTGCTCAAGATCAAATTGATGAAGCATTTAGGCTAGATAGCAAATGGGAAAATACAGCAGGTTTAGCGGAAGATGAATTTCAATTAGGAAGACTTGCTTTATTAAAAAACAATACAGAAATCGCGGAAGGGCATTTGAAAAATTCTTTGAAATATGCAGAAAAGCTAGGAAATTACCCTTTAATGAAAAGCATCCTTGAAACTGTGGTCCAACTATATGAAACCCAAGAAAATACAACCCTCCTCCATAAAGCCGAACTTGAACTTTCTAAAATTAATGATTTGCTTGTTAGTAAAAAGGATGTAGTTTTTGTGATTGATCAATCTGGGAGTATGGCAGGTGGTAAAATGGTAGCAGCTCGAACTGGTGCTCTGGGGGTTTTCAATGAAACAATTAATATCGGAGATCGCGTCGCAATAATAGCCTTTCATTCAATTTCAAATATACTCCTCGAATTAAAAGAAAAAAAAGGTAATGTTTCAGAAATAATAGGTATATTTAATAGTATGGAAGCAACACCATATCAAACTTGTTTATATGATACTATAGCACTAGCGATGGACAAATTGAAAGAAGCACCAATTATCCAAGGAGAAGTATCTGAACAACGACAAAGGTGGGTTGTAACTTTAACAGATGGTCAAGATAATCAAAGCCATAAGTATGATTCCCGTAAACTAGCAAAATATATTAAAGAATTTAGTCCACCTCTTAATTTTATTTTAATTGGTGTTGGACAAGAGCTTAGACAGGTTCATAGAAAAATGACTCAAATGGTTGCTGCTACTCCACATGGTAGATATATCCCTATTTATTCTGCAACAAACGTTCAAAAACACATTGCAGAAGCTTTTACAAGTGTAAAACAAATAATGGCATCATCAGAAATAGAAGGTTTTGTACCTGAGGAGGTGTAAAAATGGTTCAAGAAACAAAACGAAAATTTGGTCTTAGGCAACAAATTCTTTTGAGTTTCGTTATTTTTTGTGTGATTTCCTTAGGAACTATTGCTATTACAGCGGCAATATTTAATAACATCATTGGTAACAGCATTAGCGGTGCAAGTGCTGAAGAACAAGCAAGAATTGCTGAAAATCTCGAGATACAATTAGCAATAATATTAATTACTCTATGGGAGATAATCGTAATAAGCCTATTCGTAGGCTTGAAGCTTGCAGATTCAATGGTAAAGCCAATTCATAAATTAACAAATATAGCTTTAAAATTATGTACGCACGACCTTAAAACTGTATCTTTTGAAGATATTGATACAGATTTTGACAAGGAATTAGAAGTCCAAGATACAGAATTAGGAAATTTAACACAAGCTTTTAAAAAGTTAGTTAAAAGAGTTAAAGAAGATGCAGATAAGAGCCAGAATGAATAAAGATAAACCATAATCTCTTTAAAATAATAAAAAAATATTATACCTAATAAGATAGTGTTTTATCATAATGGCTCATCTAGATTTATTTAAATAATTTAATTATTTGATATTCAGTAGAAACTAAATTTCAAATTCAAACTTGAGATAAGAAATGCCAACACAATTAGTCGATATACATCGTATTTGGAAACGTCAATTTAAAAAAAATATTTATTCGTGCATAATAGCAAATCTTCTAGGAGATCCAGAACCTGAAGTAATTGGATGTTCGTTTGGTGCGGAAATGAAAGCTTTTGATTTAGAAGGTGATGAAGTTTTTCTAACTGAATTCTCTTCGAATATAACATGTTTCAACATAGCTTCCGTCAGTAAAAAGGAAAGTATAGAATTAATCTCAGGATCATTAGAAGGATTAATTTATGTAATGGATACAAAAGGTAATCCAATTTGGTCTACAGAATTAGCTTCTCCTGTGATATGTATGAAGACTGGAGATTTAAAAGATGATAATCGGGATGAAGTTATAGTGGGATTAGAAAATCAAAAGTTAGTGGGAATAGATAATGAAGGTATCAGCTTCCTTGAATTCAAAGCTCCTGAACCAATTATAGATTGCGCAATTGGTCATTTTTCAAATGATGATATCGGAAAAATTTTTATTTTGCTTAAATCCGGAAAAATTATCAATATTAGTAATGAGGGGAAATCAAAACTAGTTTTTCACTTACAAAACCAACCTACATGTTTAACATTATGTAAATTTGAAGACCAATCTATTTTGGTAGTGGGTGACAGATTTGGATTCGTATATCTCATTAACTCAAAGGAAGAAGTTATTGCTGAGCACAAAATTGGCGAAAAAATTAGCTGTCTTGATAATTATATAATTCTTTCAGAGAAAAAGGAAAAGGTGTTATTAGTGGCAGCATCAAAAAATAAAATTATACTTTTAAATTTGAATAAAGGTAAAATAGCAGATCATGTTGAAAAAACTATAAAAAATGTTTATCGAGAACCAACACCACAAGTTACACCATTAGAAAGGATATCTGAATCCCCAGAAATCAAAGTAAGTGATTTTGAGCTCGATACCACCACAATTCCAACCAAGCAAGATCTTAAATCTCAAAATGTTCGTGTTCTAAGAGGGGGACAGATAGTAGGAGGAAATTATATATTTAAAGTCAAAGTAATCAACGATGGAAAATATAATATAACCGATATTAATATTCATATTCTTTCCTATCCTGAGGAAAGCTTAAATTTGTCGCGAGTTGACGGTCATCCCGAGGCATCTCCAGATCGAGCAAAATTTCGTAAAGTTTCAAAAGGTGGAGGTTTTGTAAGCCCTTCTTTCGTTTTCAAGCCATTAAAAGATTGTATAAAAGGTACAATTCATGTGGTAGTTAATTTTATCAATGAAGTGGATAAAATCGAGACAATAAATGTAAAGCCACATGAGATCCGACTAATATGTGGATTATTGAAACCAAAAACAATTTCAAATGAAGAATTTGAAGAAATAACAAAAGATCTTCTTACATTCAAAAGAGTTGGTGAGGAATTTAGATTCCCTTTTAAAGTAGATCAATTATATCAAAAATTGATATTAGTATTAAAAAGTAAGAATTTTGCTATTATTAATACTGAAAAAAAAGAATTAGATGGTAAATTAATTGGAACAATTAAAGGATTTGCTGAAGGAAGTTTTAGTAAAAATTCTGTAGGATTAAAATTAACTATAAATGGGTATAAAGATGAGCAAAAGTCTATATTAAAAGTAGATCTCTTTTCTGAAGATGAAGATATGAGCCCTCATATCATATCAGAATTTGAAAATGCTATAAAGCCTCAGAGTTGTCCTGAATGTGAGGAAAATTTGCCTCCAGAACTCGTTAAAAAATTCCTCTCAGGATTAGAAGCGTATTGTGAGGCTTGTGGAGCAGACTTACATGAAACAAAGGAAAAAGATGGTTGAATTTCTAGAGAAATAATACCATCTTCTGAATGGAACTTTTTGTAAATAAATCAACGCAAATAAAATTTATTTTTGAAGGAAGAAGTCTAGATATGGTTCAACGTTAGGATCTACGGCATATTTTTGTAAATCGGTTATTCCATGTTCAATTAGTATATCCTCATCGATAAAAAAGTTTCCTGTACATTCTCTGCTTGGTTTTGTCAAAATGAGATAGGCAGCGTCTGCTACTATTTCTGGTTTTCTTGAATGTTTCATTGAAGATTCACCACCCAATAAATTTTTAACCGCGGAAGTAGCTATTGATGTGCGAGGCCATAATGCATTCACAGCAATTCCTTCATTTTTAAATTCTTCTGCCATACCCAGAACACACATGCTCATACCATATTTAGCCATAGTATAAGCTAAATTATTCTTAAACCATTTTGGGTCCATATTCAATGGAGGGGATAAATTAAGGATATGAGGATTCTCAGCTTTTTTTAGATAGGGAATACATAACTTTGAGCATAAGAATGTTCCACGAACATTAACTGAAAACATAAGATCATAGCGTTTCATAGAAATATCTGAAGTGGGGGACAAGTTAATCGCACTAGCATTATTTATTAGGATATCAATTCCTCCAAATTTTTCAATTGTAGTTTCAACAGCAATTTGAACTTGATCCTCAAATCTTATATCAGTTATGCACGGGACAGCATTACCACCCGCGGATTTGATATCTTCAACCGAAGTGAATACAGTTCCTGGTAATTTGGGATGTGGTTCCTTAGTTTTAGCAACTACCGCAATATTAGCTCCGTCCTTAGCAACTTTTAATGCAATTGCTTTCCCTATACCCCTACTAGCACCCGTAATGAAAATTGTTTTTCCTTTTAAAGTTCTCATTTATATCATCTAATTAAGTATATTTTTAGTCAATCTATCTTATTATCTTTAATTTCAAACAATCTTAAATATTTTATATTAATACTTTATAAGAATAAGTTTTAAACATAATTCAAAAATAAGTTAGATATAATTATGTCAAGTTTAAACCCTGAAAAACTACACGTTGTATATAAAGATTCAATTGATGCTAATAAGTTAATATTACCTCGCAAATATACGTTAACTCATTCTGATTCAACGGGCGATCTATTCCTAACCATAGGAACTGAGTTTGAATACAAGCAAATATCAAGTCTTTATACACGATTTATGAGGGATGAAGTTTTAGCTGAATGGCAAGAAAATAAAGGGCAATATGAATTGCATGTATATGTTCATGTGAGTGGAGGGTTTATATTTGGATGGGCTAACATGCGAGATAAAATATTCCGACATCACCTACCTTTAGTATTTCAATCAATCAAATATGGAGATAAATTACTTTACGTAACAAATCCATCTCTAAATGATTCTCCTATCTTTGTGCATTTTAATTCAAAGAATAAAAAATATAATAAAATTGAAAAGTTAGGTCAAATTAAAGACATTGTAATTTAAGATATATAAATATTCAACTAAGAGTTTTATGGATATTTTTAAGAATTTATAGTTTAACTAATATTTTAAATTAAAAATCTTTTTTAGCACTTTTAACTTCTCTTAAATCCAATAATAGTTATATTTTTAATATATTTTCGTTTACTAACTAAAAAGTGTAAAGAGATGTTGTTATTTAGTATAAAAAATGCTTTTAGAAAAAAATTAATTGCAATTCTTGCCAGTGTTGGTGTTGGATTTGGCTTGATGTTAGTTTTTGTGATTGGAGCATTCACAGCGGGAGTGAGTACTCAATTTCAAGATAGTCTTACGAGAACATTAGGAATAGTTAATATCACCGAAAAATTACAGCAAGGTTCTGATAGTCATCTCCCGTTGAGTCTTCGAGAAGAATTGCTAAACACACCAGATGTAGGTGAATTTATTTTAAATTTTAATGTAGAAACTCAAGCACCAGATTACTTTACTTCAGATTATTTTGATAATTTGAGTGTTGCTGGAGATAGGCTTATTCTAAAAGGTTTAAATTACGTGATTGATCAAGGTTGGAAAGGAGCAACTACTAAAATAATCGAAGGTAGAAATTTTGAGAATAATAAAAACGAAACTATAATAGATTCACGTTTATTGGATATAGCTAAATTTCCTATTTCAATTGGAAGTAATATCACCATAAAATTTGATCTTGGAGGTTTTAATAAAACTACACTCACAATAGTTGGGATCTACGAGCAAGAGGATTCAGGAACACCTTCTTTTGTACCAAGAGATTATTATATATATACTGATATTCAAACTATTTGGAATTTTTTAGAACTAGCCAGTGAAGAAAGTAATATTTACACACTGATCTCACTCAGATTTAATGTCAAGGGCCATGATGATACAGATAAGTTTGTAGAAAGAATTAATGATTACTCCGATGAAGGTGGATATTCATCAATTTTTATAACTGCCTTTTCGCTTGCAACATTTTTACGAGAAATTGAAGATACTTTTGCAATATTTGATGCCTTTACTGCTATATTAAGTTTTATTGTTGTTCTTGCAGGAGGCATGGCCATAATTGTAACTCAATTAATGTCTGTTTCCGCTCGAATGAAAGAATTTGCTATCTTAAAAGCAACTGGTTGGAAAAATCGGCATATTTTTCTAGACGTTATTTATGAATCTCTGATATTGGGTGGATTGGGAGCAACTATAGGGTTAGGTATTGGAAGTTTATTAATTTTCATATTAGGAAGTGGTTTAAGTCCTTTTGGAGGTGTTACAGCAATAATTACTATAAGAGGTGTAATTGAAGTATTATTATATGCATTAGGATTAGGTGTTCTTGGAGGATTATATCCGGGAATTAAAGCTTCAAGAGTAAGACCTGTAGTGGTCTTAAAAGGAGAATAAAGAGGTGATGGAAATTTCTATTATAAATTTAAAAAATGTTAGTAAAATATATGGCGAAGAAAGAACCACTATTAAAGCACTAGACCAAGTGGATTTAACGATAGAGGAAGGTAAAATTATTACTATAATGGGGCCCTCTGGAAGTGGAAAAAGTACATTATTAAATATCTTAGGAGCAATGGACATACCAACATCAGGAACTGTTATGGTGAATGACATAGATATAGCGAAACTTCCTGAACGTAAATTGTCCAATTATCGCAAAAATACTATTGGTTTTATTTTTCAGAATTTTTATCTATTACCAAATATAGATGTAATTGGGAATGTTCTTATCCCATTAATCCCGTATGGAATAAAAGATGAAGATCGGAAACGAGCTCAAGAGATCTTAGAAACAGTGGGTCTTGGTGATAGGACGCATACTAAAGTAAGAAAATTATCAGGTGGAGAATCTCAAAGAGTAGCAATTGCTCGAGCCTTAATTAATGATCCAAAGGTAATATTAGCTGATGAACCAACAGGCAATTTGGACTCTGAAACTGGAAAAGCTATAATAGAATTATTAATAAAACTTGTTGAAAAAGGAAGAACAATAATAATTGTAACTCATGATCCTCGTGTTGCAGCACTTATCTCAGAACAACCTTCAGGGAAAAACATATGGATCAAAGATGGAAGATTAAGTTCAGAACCAACCTATGATATGTATTGTTGGGATTCAAATAGGAATAATCTTGCTCCCCATAATCTTTAATGTATATCCTGTTTATGATATACCTTTTTGAACCACCCACGAATAACTCCAAAAACTTCATTTGGTTCCTCATAAAAAGGATAATGACCAGATTTTTCAAAAATATGCAACTCCGAATTGGGAATTTTCTTATATATACGTTGAGCTTGGGATAATGGAGTAATAATATCATTTTTTCCTGCTAAAATCAATGTTGGAATTTCAATTTCTGTAAGTTTTGAAAGTACATTATAATTTGGTAATATTGTTTCATTTAATGCGGCTGTTTCCGGATTTAATATCATTTTTTTTAATATTTTATTAATTAACTTTTCCATTTCAGAATTATACCTATAAAAGTATAGCGGGGCCGTGATTTTAAATTGTTTTCTAAAACCTTCTATTGTACGATCAACTGGAGCATTTAAAGTTTCTCTCATTTCGGGTGTTAGATTTTTTTGCATTATATGTTTCATTACCTCTTCCCAGTAATCAAATGCAGGACTGGCATTCATCAGTATCAAATAACTAATTTTCTTCGGATGACGAGTAGCATAGTGTAAAGCAACAGATCCACCAAAAGAATGCCCAATAAGACCTATATTTTTATAGCCTAATATCTTACGCAAACTATTAGCATCGTCTGCTAATTGTTCTAGTGTGATAGTATTGAATGGTGGTCTACCAGATCGACCTTCTCCTCTATGATCATAAAAAATTAATTTGAAAATATCACCAAGAGGATCAATTGCTGGACGAAAATAGGAATGATCAATCCCTAAACCACCATGCATGACTAAAAATGGAACTCCTGAACCATGCTCATCATAATATATCTCAGTATTATTAAGCTTAGCGATAGTCATTATTTTAACCTCATTGATTTCATTTTTAATGTTAAGAACTAATTATTTAAATTGGATATTCTTAGTTACATAAATTAAATTGATGCTGGTTAATGTATATATTTATGAAGTAGTTTGTTACTATTACTTATAAAACTTTTAGGAAGAAAATTCATTTGTAGAAATTTTAAATATACAATATCTTCTATTATCAGGTTTTTATAATGACATATGATCTAATAATAGTCGGAGGCGGTCCAAGTGGCGCTACAGCTGCAAAGATTGCAGCAGAAGGTGGAGCAAAAGTATGTATCCTTGAAGCAGGGGATGAAGGTCGATATAAGTGTTGTGCTGGAGGTATTCCAGTTTCCAACGAGAAATTTTCACCAATTCCTCGTGATATTGGTGAACGTGAAATTACTGGTGGAGTTTTGGTAACTCCTAAGAGCGGACCAATGGAATTCGTAACTCAAGGAGGTAAAGATAAGGGTTATTGCATGTTTCGAACAGATTTCGACAAATTTCTTGTAAATTTAGCTCAAGATGCAGGTGCTCAGGTTAGATACAAATTTAGAGTAAAAAAAGTTGAGGTCTCTAAAGGCGGAGGTGTAATTATAAATGGACTCGAAGAATTACGAAGTAAATGTGTGATTCTCGCAACGGGCATTGGCGGAGCTCGACTTCAGAGAAGTCTTGGAATGGAGGTTCCACCCATAATAAATACAATACAAGCGGAGTTCGATATCCCAGAGTCAGTTATTGATGAAAAATTCGGTAATCGAGTTTGGGAATTCTTCGATCCAAAATTCATCGATCATGGTGTGGCTTGGGCATTTCCCAAACGTGAAGCAGTGAGTATTGGAGTGTTAAGTAAAAGTATAAAAATGTCTCATTTTGAATCGTTTCTAAATAATCGATTTATCAAAGAGAGAATTAATGGAAGAGAAATGAAAGCATTCGGCGGTCGTAAAATCTGGGGTGCACCCGTTCCAGATCGTTTAATAGCAAAACCATATCGAGGAAGAGTAATGGTTATAGGAGATGCATGTGGAACTGCAGATCCTATTGTATACGAGGGAATTTACCAAGCTCGGTTGTCTGGAAAGTTAGCAGCAGAAGTTTTCTGTCAAGCGTTAGAAAAAGAGGATTTTGGGGAAACTTACCTTGCTCGATATCATGAACTTCTATTAAAGCATCTTTACAATGAAGATTTGCGATATACATACAAATTCCATCATCTTCTGTATCATAGTGGACTCATGGACAGAATTATCGAAGCTTCTTTTTCAATAGCACAGGAAGATCCAGAGATGCTGCAATCAATTATTGCTTTGTTCTCAGGAAGCCAAACAAGAAAAAAAAGTTGGGAGGTATTTATGTCTCGTAAGTTTAAAATTGTAAAAAAGTTAGGTATTTGGAATAGTCTTCGCTTGTGTCCATCTTTACTTCGCAGTTTGCGAATTTAATTTTAGTCTATTATTTAAATCTTTAAATTACGTAACCAGGTGTTCTAACTCCAAGTTCTTCAAATAGAGGAATTAAAATCCTATTATAAAATTCTTTTATATGTAAAACTTTTCCTAAATATAAGTCCAAAAATTCTTGGATTTCATATTTAATCTTATCTTTGTCAATAAAGTTATATTCTGGTTCAATCTTGATTTTTTCTAAATTTAATGGTTTTAATTGCTTCATAATTAAATAAAATATAAACTGGGTGAAAGATCTCTCAATTAACTCTTCTTCTTCTACAGTTAGTTCGTAAGAATCATGTGATATTTTATTTCTTAATTCATCTACTTGTTTGATTAATAACTCAAGGCTTTTTGATAAATCTAATTCCTCTATTTTTTGTATTACAGTTTTATTATTATGATCTTCTACTTGAGAATTTAGATAATCTATTAAATCTGAATAAAAATGGATCAAGAACTTGAATGAGTCAATAGATTTATCAGCTTTCCACTTATTATAGGAAACACTCCATTTGACAAAATTTACCTCATCTAAAGCACTTTTAATATTCTTTTTAATGTGATCCACTTTTTCTATAAAATAATCTGAGTAATCCATGTAGGGTTTTTCATTTGAATCATAATTATATTTATATATTTTCCCAAACTCCTTAATTCCCCCCAATTTTTTAATTAGAGAAGGGTCTTCAAGTTTTTCTTTTCTACCTATCCCTGTTGCAAATTTTATCAAGTATCTACATTCTGGACAATACGTTACATATGAACCTCTGATTGCAGTAAACGGTTTAAGTTCCAATTGATGTGAACCATCTGGAAATTCTAAAAGATCCCCTTTAGATTCTATTGGATCAAAATTTTCTTTTTCAAAGTTAAAAGATTCTGGAATAAATTGAAAACGAC
>JBHLLG010000099.1:0-10472 GCA_048885925.1 Candidatus Hermodarchaeota archaeon | reverse complement strand
AACAATTATATTAGCATATTATATTGTTTAATTAAAATAGCAAAAATTAATTATACAGCAATTCTTATTTATTTTAAAATTATTACCCTAGGGAGTGTAATTATTTTGGCAAAGAAAAAATCTTGGCTACAAATGCCCATAGTCCACTCAAAATTTCATGATGAATTACTTGAGAGTGTATTAATTGAAAAATCAATAGAATTTTTAACTGGAGAAAAAGGCGACCCTCCTTCTTTTCTTTTTCTTTCAGGAGCTTTTTTTGATGTTAAATCTTTTGCCTATTCTGGATTAAGAGCTTGGAAAGGTGCCGTTAAACCTTCAGAATCTAATGGAGGAAGACGACCTGTTTTAGAGGCTACTTTTGCTTCAATATCTGTCTATTTAAGCTCATTATTAGCGCTTCAATCCGATTTTTATTTTGCTTATGATGAAATAAAAGAGATATTATTAGAAAAAAAAAGAGAAGACCTCTGGACAATCGTCTCAGAAAAGTTACCTTTTATTTCAATACCTCCAAAAGAAATGTATGGATCTCAAGTTTCCCCAATCTCCCCCTACTTTATAATTCAACAAGATGAAGAACTTACGCTAGGAGAGATATACCCATCAGCATATTTATCTCAAATTATTAAGAATATTAAAACTAGATTCTTTGTATTCTTCCAATACCAAGGTTATTCAGCTTTTGGCTTTTTTAATGCATTACCAGAGCTTACAAAATTTGGATTCGAGGAACATGCAAGAGATTTTAATCAAGATCCAACCGGAGAAAATTTAATAAAATACTCCAAAAGCGCAAAAAATGTTAAAGAAATATTAATAGCACTAATCCACGCTCATAATAATGCTTTGCTTGAACAATTTCTCATACCTGATTATGAATTATTATTAAATAAATTATTAGAAGGTGAAGCGTAAAAAGTGGTCAACATAGGTCTACTAGGTGATGTTAGTGTTGGAAAAACCAGTATTCTTCGATTATTCGTAAGATATCTAAAAAAAGGAGATATTGAGAAAGTAAAAGGAGGTATAAAATGCTCAGTTGTTAAGGCAGATTTCTCGGGAGAAGCAACTGTTCCTGGTGGCGATAAAGAAGATGCACTTGATGAAAAGGAAACAAAGACAATTCACCCTAACCGAATTGTGTTTCGGGAAGATTCTAGTAACAAAGCGCATACAATTTTCGCTCCAGGAGGTGATAGGGCTAGAGCCGTAGTGAAAATGGGCATCATAACAATTTCTCGTATCGCCACACAGATTATAGCTGTTTTCTCGCTTGATAGGGACCTAAAACCTCAATTTGAATTTTTTAATGATGTTAGGTTCTTCCCCGATAAAATATATGTATGTATAAATAAAATTGATTTAGTAGAAGGTAATAAAGAGAAAAAACTTGAAGATGTGAAGGTAAAAATAGCTGATTTTTTCAGCAAAAGAAAAATAGCAATAAATGAAGTATTTATAACATGTGGCGAAACTGTTGAAGGTTTTGAAGATGTGGAAACATATAACGACCGAGTTGCTGAAATGATTTTAGAAATAACAACCAAACATTGAATTTTTATCTTTTATTTTAAGAAATTTATTCATTTTCAATTTTAATTTGAAGTTGGTTATTATCTCATCTCAAATTATTTAGTTTTTTTGGGCTTCTTAAATCTTAATCCTATAATTTGATCAATATCATTTCCGTCAAAAATACTCTTATCTAATCCATGAAGTTTTAAATACTCTTCAGTAATTTCTAAGATTAAGTTATTATTGAGCAAATAAATACTCGGATTAAATAAAACAAATTAATATTTTCTTATTCTTATATTTATTACATTTTCCTCCAAATGTTCAGTTATAAATTCTAAATGAGTTTCATTTGTAAAGATAATTTTTTTCAAATATATCAATTTCTTTACTATATTCATTTCATTCTCTTCAGCGGCTTTAGTAATAAAAACCTCTATCTCTTTACAAATCTTTTTTTTCTCATTTTCAAATTTATCCATAATTTCTTCATTTTTTATAAATTAATAAAATCTTTTAATTTCTTTACTTAAATTTTAAAATTAACTTAAGTTCCTTTATGTATAACAGTTTTATTCCCAAATTCCTAATAAGATGCTTTTTTTCGCTTATAAACAAAATATCTTAAAAAGAAAGAAATAAGTAATAGAATGAAGCATAATACAAGAAAAGGAACTATAGAATTTAGAGTGGTTGGATTCATATTATACATTTTTATTAAAATCGCTAACATTATTATCGCTAATATTGAAAATAATAGAGAAAAAAAGATAATAATTAAATCTAAATTATTCTTGGTATTTCTTACGTATGTCTTCAATTTCTAAAGGTTAATATTTTTAGTTATTAAGTTTTTAAGTCTTCTTAATTCAGTAGGGATTAAAGATCCAATTACTCTAATAATTTTTCCACTAGTTAAGTCAATATTTAAAGTAAAATTAGACATCTTAAGCCCATAAGTAGTATGCGTTTTATTTTCTTTTATATAGATCTCTATAATTTCATTAATTCGAATGATTTTTCTTCTTTTATAACCCATATAATTATAAATTAGAAAAAGAAGATTCTTTTCTTTATCAATTCTTAAAATAATTGTAAAAAATAGACTCCTTATAAGTAGAACAGTAAAAAAACTAGTTAGAGGCAGCATTATAATTGAAAATAAAAAAGTTGGAAGTATTGTCGAATCAATATCTCGAAAAATTATGTTGAAATAATAAATATCAAAAAGAAGAAAAAAATATGTACCTAAAAATACTATTATAACAAAAACAAACATACCAACATTTTCTCGATGATTTAACTTTATTTTCAATTCCATTGAAGATTCATTTATAACTTCGAATCTCTTGATTTTCTTCTTTCTCATTATCCTATTATATATAATTAGATATTCCTAATATACAGATTTCTTCTTTTCTTAAAAATTATAGGGTTTCCTTATGATAATCAACATTACAAACCTTATCGGATCCAATTAATATTTAACAAGATTTATATAAAAATATATCTTAATTATTTCTTAATTTTTTCTAAATATTTTGAAATAAGAGGGCATTCATTTAAAATGAGAGGATCTAATAATTTAAAAAGAATTCAATCTTACCTTTTAATTTTTATAATCTTAATAGCCAATATCCGTGTAATCCAATTATACGGTTCTATTTTTATCGAATCTCAATTAAAAGTTGTTGATGACAATTTTGAAGAAAGTAATAGAAATCCAGAGATGAAATATTTCAGTTCGGATCTAGGTACCAATAAAATTGAGATAATTGGATTAAATATTTTAGCTTGGGTTGATAATCCATCAAACGAATATATAATTGAACAGTTGGCAATTAATTGGTCGTCAGAAATTACAATTGTCAATAATCAAGTGGATTTATTTTATGAATTGGGTTTAAGAATATATGATGCATTAATATTAATTAGTTTTAGGAATTTTGAATTAAATAACTCCGAAAATCTAGTATTTGATTCTAACCAATTGAAATTGATATCTGAGTTTGTAAAAAGTGGAGGAATTTTAATTTGTTCCGATCATATAATAAATTATAATCCCCAACTTTGCGATATTGTAGGTATTGAACAATTTCATTATACCCCTTACCTCCCAGATATGTATATATCTTCCGATTTTTATTTAGTTAGCCACTATTTAAATAATAATTCTAAAATTGGAAGAGATGGATACGCTATAACAACATCATCAGACACTATGGTTTTAGCAAAACATAGTGTTTGGAATCCTCCTTTGATTGGAATGAGTAAGCATTCAAACGTTTCTGAAGTCAGTAGTGGTAATGATATCAGAATTTTTTTAGAGATTTCTAATCTTGGGAATGGAACAGCATACAAAATAAAAATTGAAGAATATTTAAATTGTTTTTCAATATTAAGGAGTAATTTGAATTTTACTGCTAAAGAAGATGGTGTAAATTGGACCATAGAATATTTAGAACCAGATCAGAGTTTTCTCTTATATTATGATTGCAAAGCCCCACCTGTTGATTTTATTCACGAATTTGAACTTTTATCAAAAATAGAATATTTTGATAATAGAGATAGAAAGTACGCTTATCCAGATACAACATTATTAAATTATTATGGACAATTAATTTTGCCTCCTATTGTTACTATCGAGGTTTGTTTAGCTAATGTACTAGCATGGTGTGACGACAGTAGTGATTTATTTTTGATAAATGAAGTTCTAGATGGACGATGTTCTTATAATATAGTAAGCAAAATTCAGGATCTTTTAACTAATCTTATCAATAGTAAGTATGATATTTTATGGTTAATGAATTTTGGATGGATAGATTTTCCTGTAAATCTAACATTTAAATCTTTTTGTGATTGGCTGAATGAAATTATTAAATTCTATATGGATTTTAATGAAACTTGTGCTCAAATTATTAATAATTGGGTTAAAATGGGAGGAAAAATAATATGTTCAGATTGGTCATTAAATAATTATCAAAATGGAATTTCAGACATTTTTGGAGTAAAATGCCTAGGAGGAATTCCACCTATATTTTTTGATATTGAATGTGATTTGGATTGTGATGAGTTTAACCATGATCACCAGTGGGATTGTATTTCTGCTGGTACTACATGGTATTGTGAAAAAAGAATAGAATGGGACTGGTATCATAAAATTGGAATAAGTAATAATCATTCAATCACAGAAGCTTTTTTAGGAGCCATCTTAAAGTCAAAATCTTGGGCTTTTGAAATTAATTTTTATCCATTTTTAAATCAAAAATTTTGTAATAATATTGGAATTCCAGAGGTATTAGCATATTATTATAGACCTTTATGGTGTAAAGATGAAATTTTAGATTTAAATCAACCCGCAATTATATCATCCAATTATGAAAAAGGTCGAGGAGTCTATTTTTCGATGGATATTGGGCGTTCTGCATTTAGGGGTTATAATAGCTCAGCATGGATTCAATTAGCTATTAATTCATTGAAATGGTTAAGTTTTACAAATAAAACCCCCATTATAGCTTCAAATAAGGATTTTGAAGTACCTGATCCGTACCTTTCAGAAGAATTCGCGCATCTAGTTTTAACTGAGGAATTACCATCAATTATCTTAAACTTTTATGGTTCTGGAAGAGCTATTTATTTTACGTTTGATATAGGACTACTAAGTTTATTAAATATAGATACTGATTTATGGATTAATATATTACGTGCTGCATGTTATAGGATGATACAATTTGAATCCTTGAGTGAAGTTGAGTTGAATCATGAAAATTTGGAAATTAGTTATAATTTTATTGCTATTGGAGAATCTATTATTTCAATTATTACTAAAGATGTTGAGCCATTTGAAGGCATTATTTTTATTGATGGGGAAGAAATTAGGAATTTAGATCCATACTTAAATTTTACAGATTTTTATTTTAATTTTACTACGCTATATCATGAAATAATAATTAAAGTTAATCAATACTTAGATTATTTTGATGGATTTAAGATTAAATCCTTATATATTCAAAAATTATGCTTGATTCACCAAGAATTTAAAAATCCTCAAAATACACTTGAGATTGGTTTTAAAGGATCTGGTTATTTAAAATTACATTCCAATTGTCAAGGAGATACAATTACGATATCTTTAGATGGCAATCTATTATGTAATAATCTTCCTTTAGATGATAGTGAACCTCAATTTAACTTAGATTTTATTCTTGAAGGTGGTTCACATTTTTTAAAAATCATGGGTGTTAATCTAATTATTGAAAATGTTACCATAATTAGTGAAGTGGATTGCGACGGAGATGAACTCAGTTCTGGTAATGAATTAATATTAAAGAGCCCGATTTATCAACAAAATTGTTGGATATTTTGGGAATCACTTCATCAAAGATTTAGTATTTCAGAATCAAAACAAGCGGGAAATAATTTAAAATATTCGTATCTTGGGAAATTAATGCTCGTAATCCCTTCTTCCTTTAATTATTCAGAATTATATTTACAAATTAATAGTCTTTCTGCCTATGATTATATTAAGGATATAAAAATAATCGATATAAAGATCTATGATGAGATACTATCAGTAGGAAGTTATTTACTTGAACAATATATAGAATCTGGGACCTATACAATTTATTTTGATTTTATCGAACAAGTAGGAGATGGATTTTTTGATATTGAAATAATTTTGAATAAAAATGGGAGATTTATAAAGCCAATAATAGTAGAAAATAATCTTTATTCAGATTCAGATGGAGATGGATTATGTGATTCAAATGAAATTAATCAAGATCTAGATCCTTATAATCCCGATTATGACGCAGATTTGTTATTTGATGGTTTGGATATTTCGGAAAAGAATTACGATATTTTACCTGGTAATAGCTTGTATAATTATATTTTTACCCTATCTGAAGAGTTAATCACTCAAAACTTAAGAATTGATATCCAAATTCAAAGACCATTAGACGATTCTTTATATGAAAGAACAGGATTATCATGGATAGATGATGGTTATATTGACATCATCCCTTTACTAAGAATTATCGGACCATATACTTATGAAGGGTTGAAAGGTGATTATTTACCAAATGACATAACTGATAACAGTTCAAATTATATTGCATTAGCCCCTTTTACTAATATAACTGAATATAGCTATCAGACATATTTTACCTATTATAGTAATGAGACTAATATTCATCCAGCATTTGACGATAAATCCTTAGAATTCACATTTGATCTCGTCTGGGGCGCGCTTTTAACAAATTGTACTGGAGGAAAGCAAATGCTCCATATTTGGCCTCATCCAGATGATCTTATTATCCAAGGTCTTAATTTATATCACTTTTCTTCTCTAAGAGGTGCTCTACTCCGAGTTCCCTCAAGTGATCAACAAGATTATGTATATGCAAGCTATATTTTTGAAAGTCAATGGGGATATGAAACAAATTATCAAATAAATAATATACCAGAATATCTAAATGGAGGTATTGCATATTTTTACGATGTTAAACCTGGTCAATTAAAAAATGCAATTTTCAATACAGTTGAAAATATTTCTGATTTTGTAGATGGAGATTTTTTTGTTTTGGTTACTGAATTTAATAAGACGATTTCTACTGATGCATTTTTAAATAGAATAATTGATAAAAGTATGAAATACCTTCTTAAAACTACTATTGGTATAAGAGTTAAAAAAATTAATAATGCTATTTTAGCAGAAAAGTTTACTTTTGGAAAATCTTATGGATTTAATCTTGCTGATGAAGATATAATCAAAAGAATTTCAGTTACAGCAGTTTTTGAAAAAAATGAGTTAGATGAATGGGTTCTAATATTTAATAAAAAATCGAAAACAACTATTGATCTAGTTGATGGAACATGGAGTTATCGAGCAACTAGAACTAATTTTCCATCAGATGGTGGTATAGATGTTATAGAAACAAGGATATATGTAAATCCTGATACTGATCAATATCAAATTATTGAATACTTTAGACATACTGATGCAAATGGTAATTTGGTTTATAAAGAAAGGAGAATTAAGCAAGATTGGATTGACATTCCCGAGGAACAAGTATATGATCTTGATGAGACGTTAGAACAACCTTTAAAAAAACTCACGAAATTGCAAATAGGACTTCAAATATTTAATATCATTATGTCCATCATAACTATTATATCTTCAACATATGCAATTATAGAGGCGGTTGAAATCTATCATATAGGGATCGAATTGATGAGTTTGGGGGGAGAATTTTATTGGCCTGGGGTTGCCATTTCAATAGGAGCTATATTAATTATAATCTCTTCTGTAATTTCTATTACGATGGCAGTTATTGATATTGTTATTTCTGGTTTAATACTAGCGGGAGTCTTGTCTACTAATCCGATTAGTGTATGGGTAGGATTAGCAATTTTTGCAATTTCATTAATTATATTATTAATTGGATGGCTTTTGATTATATTTGGACAAAATAATGTTCCAGATTATGATACACCGTCTTTAAGAATGGTTACCGAAGGTGAAAAAGCCCCTGAAATAGAATTTGATACCAAAACTCAAGAAGATATTTTCTTTACATTATCACCTGAAATAGGATGTGGAATAACATTGTCTTATCATTTTTATGTTTATGACGATCCAGATATAAGTGATGAGGCATACATACAAGAACATGAATCAAAATTAACCTTTGGAGACAATTCATATGGATTAAGAAATCCTGAAAATACTTATTGGAATGATAACATATTTGGAATAGGATATCCTGCTCAACGAGTAACATTGAGAGATACTTGTAACACATGGGGACCAAGAGTAGATGCTATTTTGCAAATTAAATATCAATTTTATGATGATGGAATAAGTGGGGCTTGTTATTATTATATACCTTTAGATTTGGATTTTCCTGTTTATCCAGATAATATTCAGGAATTCATTAATTATTTGGAAAATGATAACCCTTATTCAAGAACCAGAGAAGCGGTAACGGTACACATTAATACTGATGGAGGAATGGATTATCAGGGAGTTGGTGATAAAAAATATGCATTAGTTGGTCCTACTCAAAATGGTCCTTGGTATTCTCTTCAAGCTGCAAAAGATCCTTTTTCAAGACCGGGATATATCAAGGCTGATTCTGGAGCAAAAGATACCTGGCAAGCAGGTTTTCTTGCTGAGGATAATGTTGGTTATGTCTCAATAATTAATGAAGATTCCAATGGTGATAATAGTTTTGATGATTGGGTGTTTGATAAAGCAGCATTCTCATGGAATGGAAATGATTGGGAGTGGGATACATGTGTTATTAGGGATTATTATAAGGATCTTTTTGGAAATGTTTATTATGAAGATCGAACAGTTGATTTTTATAATTTTGGTAATAATTTAGGACTTTATTGCATTCTTGATACTCATCCAACGCAAATTCTGTATATCGCCGCAAGAACCGATGGATTCACTTTAGTTCGTCATGCAGATGGTAGGTTTCATTGGTATCATTTTTAAAATACTTTTAAGTTTATTTTAGAATTAACTCAATAAAAATGGTGTTATAAATTAAAAAGAAAAAAAAAGTAACAATGGTAATTATTAGTCTTATAGGTTTCATAAGTCTACTTATTATTTCTATAATCGGTCTTAATTTATCTGAACCACAATTTTTTTCATTAGATAGTGGTTGGAAGATAGAAGATGTTTCTATAGATGGAATATTCACTAATAACTCTGAATGGTCAGATGCTTCGAAGATTCAAATTAATGAAGTATCATTTTTATATTTTAAAAATGATAATGATTGTATTTATCTTTGCTTAGATGCGATTGGAGATATGACTTTAGATGATGGAGATTTTTTTAGGATACATTTTGATACCAATAATGATAAAGTTTGGTCCGCTGGGGAAGAGGATAGCTTTGCATATTATTCTGGAATGTTTAGCGGAGGTACTCATTATATTTTAAATATTACAGGAACTCCTCATGAATATGTTAGTCATTGTTCTTTTATTTGTGACTCTAAATTAAAAGGAGATACAAGCTATTCAGTTAGTCCTAATTCCAACCAAAACCATCAGATTTATGAAATGCAAATCCCTTTCTCTATTCTTGGAATAAATGAAACAGAACAAATTGGATTTTTTGTATATGGTGGTCCTTTTGATGCAAATGTACCGATTTATAATACTTACCCAAAAAATGCAGATCCCCTAGACATGAATACTTGGGCAACATTAACTATCGGAGACTCAGAACAAACTGGAAAATCATATATACAATTCAGTTGGGATTTTTTATATATCATATTATTAATTATAAGCATTGTTGGAATTTGCATTGCTTGTTTGATATTTATTTATCTAATTTTTATTAAAAAAAAAAAAGGAGAAATCAATAATCCTATTTAATACTTATTCTTCTCTTTGTACTTTCAAGAATAGCATATTCCATTTTATTCACTATATTAAAATACGCTCTCATAATGTAGAAAAACTTTTTTATAATAAAAATTAATATGTGAGAATATCAACCATCATTTTTTTATTAATTAAAAGATAATTAGCATTTTGATCCTAATTTTTCAATTTTAAAGCAATTTTTAAAAAAAGTTTTTCCAGATCTAATAAATATCCAATTAAAGGAGTTAATTTAACTATATTTAATTTTTTATCAAGAATGACAAATCCCATTTTTTCTAATTCTTTAATATCTTCAATAACTCCCTTCTTTTTCCTAATTTCTTTTATTTTTTGAATTGTAGTTTGTCCAGAAGTAGTAAAACAACAAATCATTGTGCAATATAATGTTGCGGCTAATCTGGGGTTTCCTTCAAACGGATTTGCTGAGATTATTTCTGTTGTTTCCGGATCGAAAGAAATATACCAATAAGAATTCAATGGATTGAATCTAACTTGGAGTCCTAGAGGTTCAAGATAATTAGATAAATTGTTAACTAAAT
>JBHLLG010000098.1:4475-10594 GCA_048885925.1 Candidatus Hermodarchaeota archaeon | reverse complement strand
TATTACCATGGAAAGGAGTTGATCTCGAAGGCGTTTCGACGCTCTATAACCTTGATGATGCTAAAAAGGTTGCAGAACAAGTTTGTAATGCTAAAAATGCGGTGATAATAGGAGGCGGAGCCATTGCTATGAAAGTTCTTCAGAATTTTAAAAAAATTGGTTTAAATATTTCAATTATTGAAAAATCTTCTCATTTATGGCCAATTGGTTTTGATAGAAAAGTTGCTAGAATTATTGAAAAAAAAATCAGAGAAAATGGGATTGATTTATTTTTAAATGAGGAAGTTTTAGAATTTAAAGGTGTAAATGGAAAACTATCTTCAATAACTTTAAGAAGTGGAAAAGAAATTCATACCGATTTAGCTATTATTACAATTGGGATGAGACCTAATATTGATTTTATTATCGATAGCGAAGTTAAAGTAGAAAAGGGGATACTTGTGGATATGTATTTACAAACTAATGTCCCAAATATTTTTGCTGCCGGAGATGTTGCTCAAATCTATGATCCTCTTTATAATATACCAATACTTCATCCTACTTGGGGAAATGCCAAAAGACAAGGTAAAATTGCCGCAAAAAATATGACCGGAAATAGGGTAAAGTATAAAGGAACAATCCCAATTCAAACCATTAAAATTTTTGGATTTACAGCTATAGCCGCGGGTATCACACATTCAAAGAAAAATTATGATGAGATTTCTTGGGTATCATTTAAAAAAGAAATAAGCAGAAAATTTATTCTGGAAAATAATAATCTATTAGGAGTGTTAATTTTGGGAAATAACATTAATAAAAAAATTTTAAAACCAATATTAAAAAAAGCAATTTTTAATAAGGTAAATATAAATTATAACAAGCATCTCCTTCTAGAGGAAGATTTCAATATTAATAGTATACTTAATACCTTAGAAATTGCACCAAAAGAAAAAGGAGAATTATTATAAGTTTAAGATGAATTCTGGAAATATTTTATTGTAAAAGCAATCAAATTTGAAATATATTTAACTAGATCGTCGTCATTATCAAATAAATCCATAATAAATATATGGTGATGGACTAACGACTCAATTAAGTTATATATAAACGCGAATCTTTTAATTAATCTATTTTCTGGAATTTTTTTAAAAACCATAGTGGTTCCTCTGAGTTGTTTTACTACATCTTTAGTTATTTCTAGAACCTTATTCTGAAAAGCCTGACGAACCTTTTCTTCAGATAATATTGCATGTCGTAAAGCTATACGAAATCCCAAGTTTTTCCGTTGATTTTCAATATCTCTTGAGATAAATTCTTTGAATATTTCAGGAATATTACTATCATCAAAAATCTTAAAATCTTCTATATTTAATGTCACATCTTTCGCTCTTTCGAAATACTTCATTAATATATCCAATTTCCCATTAGGGAAATAGTGATATATCGTACCAATACTAATTTGAGCTGCTTTTGCGATTTTATTTGTGCTAGTTCTATGATATCCTTTCTCTACTATAAGTTTAAAGAAGGTATCATAAATTAGAGCAATTTTTTCTTCCTTATTTCTCGTAATTTTTCGTTTTGACATAATTCATTTTGTTGAGTTACTACTCAATAACTTTATAAATGATTTTTAATATTTATAGTTTATTGAGCAAGTGCTCAATAAAAAAAATTTATTTTCAAAACAACGAGGTAAAAAAAATGGAAAATTTAAACAGATTTTATGATAAAATCCCTGGAAGTTACATTGCCTATATAGGATTTATATTTTCTGTAATATTTATATCGACTGCAGTAATTTTATACGGTGATCCAACATTTAGTATTTTCACACACTATTTAAGTGATTTAGGAGCAGCAGCAAGAAATTCATCCCTTGTATTTAATATAGGAATGATTATTTCAGCACCAATAAGAGTATTATTTGGATTCTATTTACTGCAGTTCTTAAAATCTAAAGGTGCTAATGAAAAAACAGTTAAAATGACTACTTATACAATTGTTATTGGGGCAATAGGTTCAGTTATTCTGGCTCTATTTCCTTATGATGTACTACTTACAATGCATATGTTAGGTGCTTTTGTTTATTTCTTTAGTGTGATAATAATACAAATATCTATTTCTAAAATGGAATTAATAGCAGAGAATATGCCAAAATATCTCCCTATTATCGGTTTAATCGTAGTTATGAATTATGTACTGTTCTTAGGGTTTGAAATCTCTGAGATAATTTCAGAAATATTTAGATTCTTAGCATGTTTTTTTGAATGGATGTCGTACTTTTCATTGATGGCTTGGCTGGTACTCCATGGATATTATATTCATAGGGTAAATTAATTTTTTTTTTCTTTTTAATTCTTGAAAAATGTTTAGGACACAATTATCATTTTAATTAATATAGAAATAATATAGTGTTTAAAAGAAAATATAATCTTAAAGTGAATACTACATGAATAAGCAAGATTTAGAAAAATTTTTTAATCGATTGGAAAAACTATTAGAAATCAACGGCTGCAATGCACGGGATTTAACAAACACGCAGATTATATTAGAAGAGATGTGTATTTCCGAAGAAGAACAAAAAGAATTTTTAAAGGATTGCAGAGATTCTGGTGGATTTTGTGATTGTGAAATCTTTTTAAATTCTGAAGAATATTTAAGAGAAAAATATGATAAATAAAATAGGATCTTTATACTTATATTTATAAATAGAAGAAAGAGTTCTCAAATGGGTCTAGCAAAAATTTTTAGGGATATCCAGGTGAGGTTTGAAGCAATTCCTACCCCTGGCGCTATTCTTTATAATGCTCTTGTAAAAATGATTTTGAGCAAAGCAGAGTTAAGAATTGCCAATGAAGTTGCTCAAAAAATAGATAAAGGAATTGTTATTGATTTAGGGTCAGGTACAGGCTTTTTATCAATAGAAATAGCAAAAAGAGCACCTAAACTAAATATTTATGGGATTGATTTAAGTAGAAAAATGGTTGAGATTGCTTCGGGTAATGCAAGAGATTTTAAAAATGTGAAGTTTAAATGGGCAAATGCTATAGATATTCCTTTTCAAGAAAGTTCTATTGATTTAATGATTAGTACAGGTTCATTTCATCACTGGAAGCATCCATTCAAGGTTTTTAATGAGTGTTATCGTGTTTTAAAGCCAGATTGTGAGGCATGGATTTATGATGGATGTTCAAATCCACCTAAGGATGAAATTCTTAAATTGAGACGACAATACGGAGCATTTAGATATCTTATTGTTAGTCAAATCCAGAAAGCACATGGTTTTCCATGGAAAATATATTCTAGTACAATTAAAAGCCTTCTTGAACATACAAAATTCAAAAGAAACTATCACATGATATTAAAAGATGGTTGGATGAAGATTATTCTTAAAAAATAGAAATAGAAGAATTAATCTTTTTGTATAGTGATTATAATTTTTTTTTATCTGAAATAATTTATTATATAAATCCTAAAAATAAATTAATGGGAATAAGAGAGATTAAATTTAAAGATAACAGAAAAAAGGAAATTGTTTTTCTTAGCAGTTGCATTTTAAATCAAAACAACAGGTTTCCTGGTATAGCAGTTGATAGAGGAGCAATTAATGATCTGATTGAACCCTTACTAAAAGATGGAATCGGAATTGAGCAATTGCCTTGTTTAGAATGTATAGGATGGGGAGGAGTTTCTAGAAATAGCATCTTTAGATTTTTACCAAGTATTTTTAGACATCCTAACTCTAAATTAATGAAACTTTCTAGTAAGATTTGGCTAAGTAAATATCAACGATTATGTAAAAAGGAAGCGAAGAGAATTGTTAAAAGAATCGAGAATTACATTCTTAATGGATATAGAATTGTTAGCATTGTTGGAATGAACGATAGTCCGACTTGTGGAGTAACAAAGACTATGAACCTTTTAAAATCAATTTTTCATTATAGAGAATCTAAGATTGAATTGAAGGATTTTGAATCTCCCAATATTGAAAAAATGAAAAATCTCATACCAAGAATGTTAATTGAAGGTCAAGGTATTTTTATGAAGGAATTAATATCAAAAATAAGGAAAAAACGATTTGATATACTTATAATTGGTTTTGATCCTTGGCTAGATATAGAAAAAGAAGCCAACAGAATTAGAGATTTAATTTTTAAACATGAATTGAAAATTTAATAGTTATTAATTTGATTAATATAAACAAATGAGTAATAAAATGAAGACGAGGTTCTAAATTACATAAATTCTGCTAAATAATATTATCAAATGATAAAAATATTTTGTTTATTTATCCCATTTTATTGATTTTTTAAAAAAATTTTCCCAAATATATAATACTTTTACTTATTTCGAGACTAATTCTATTAATATATAATATATAAATATTACGTTTAATAAGTAAACAAAAGAATAAAATTTATGAAAAGCAACATATTTTTTTAAACACTTCAAACTATGATGCAAAATGAAGAAACAAGACATTATGAAGGTTGAAGATCCCGAAGATCCCGAAGAATGGTTTGATCTAGGAGTAAGACTTGGAGAAAAAGGTGATTTCACAGGAGCAATTGAAGCTTTTAATAAAGGTTTGAAATTAAATCCGGAAGATACTATTGCTTGGATTAATCTAGGTGTAGCTCATGGTCAGGATGGAGATTCAAAAGCCGAAATCAAAGCATATAAGAAAGCTCTAGAGCTTGATCCTAAAAATGTGGAAGTTTGGGTAAATCTTGGAGTAGTTCTTGAAGAAATAGATAATTTTAAAGACGCAATTGAAGCTTATAAGAAGGCATTAGAGCTTGATTCTGAAGATACAGATATCTGGTTTGATCTGGGTGTAGCTCTTGGAAGGATGGAAGAATTTATGGGTGCTATTACAGCATATAAAAAAGCACTTGAAATTAATCCAAATGATTCCCAAGCTTGGTCCAATCTTGGAGTGGTCTATATACAAACAGAAGATTTTGAAAACGCTTTAAAATCATTTGAGAAAGCATTAGAGATTGACCCTAAGGATGAAAAAGCTTGGTATAACCTTGGACTAGCACTCAGTCAAACTGGTGATATTGATGGGGAAATTAGATCTTATAATAAAGCTCTTGAACTTGATTCAGGTATTGAACTTGCATGGTATAATCTTGCTGTGGCTCTTGAGAAGAAAGAAGATTTTAATGGGGCTATTGAGGCCTATAGAAAAGTTATTGAGCTTGACCCGAAAGATGATGAAACCTGGGATAATCTCAGTATAGTTTTAGAAAAAGTAGGTGATCTTGAAGGCGCAAAAGAAGCAAAGAATAAAGCTAACCTATTAAAAAAGAAATAAATTTATCTTAATTTTTAAATTATTTATTAAAAATTATTTCCTAATATAGGTAAATTTGAATCCTAATTGATTTTTAACTTGAATTTCCTATTAAATTTGACCAAAAAGTCCAAAATTTAATTGGGAATAAATGTTCCTCAATTGTTTTTAAATCACAATTCCAAATTCATTCAATGATTTAAATTTTGGAGAAAAAAATTATGAAAAGTATGAATAAAATTATATTAAGTGCTTTTACTTTGATAATGGTATTTTCCCTAATAAGTACTGTTAACGTAAATGCCACTGGATCATCAAATAAAGAAATTGAAGTTTCTGGTGATTCAATTCAAACTCAGCTACAAAGCAATGATAGAACAACCTTTTTATTTCGTGAAAGAACACAATTAACAATATGTACTGATATTGAGATGGCTTTAAATCTTAACTGCGAGGCTTTAAGAATCGGAGAAAAAGATTTCATTATTGAAATTGAAGGTGAACATAATCTTCAAATGACTATGACCTGTATTAGAGAGGAACAACAAATAGGTTTAATAAAGGGTAACACCTTTAGAATGAGGAATCAGCATAATTATATGTATCAAGAAGGATTCTGTGTTTCGATTGAATGTATTCCAAAATGTGACTGTATATGTGAATGTCAAGATGAATGTCATTGTCCCTGTGACTGTATATGTGAATGTCAGAATGAATGTCAATGTCCCTGTGACTGCATATGTGAATGTCAGAATGAATGTCAGTGTCCCTGTGACTGTATATGTGAATGTCAGAATGAATGTCAATGTCCCTGTGATTGTATATGTGAATGTCA
>JBHLLG010000098.1:0-4375 GCA_048885925.1 Candidatus Hermodarchaeota archaeon | reverse complement strand
TGTCAGTGTCCCTGTGACTGTATATGTGAATGTCAGAATGAATGTCAATGTCCCTGTGATTGTATATGTGAATGTCAAAATGAATGCCAATGTCCCTGTGACTGCACATGTGAATGTCAGAATGAATGTCAATGTCCCTGTGATTGTATATGTGAATGTCAAAATGAATGCCAATGTAATTGCATTTGCAATGAACAGACCTGTTTTACACGGGCTCGATTAAGAATAAGAGCAACAAGTGAAAATCGAGTAGGTTCATGGGCTTATTATGATGAATCAAGTGAAGAATGGGTAACCGTTCCAACTATAATTGAGGATGGTTATTTAACTACTGAAACAGATCATTTTTCAACTTGGACTGTATTGGTACCTACTGTAACGTCAAATAGTAATACAGTATTAGTCATTGGAGGAAGTGTTGCTGTTGTCGGAGTTCTAATAGGGGGATCCATTATATATATTAAAAAAAGGAAAGTATAAGTTAAATCCTATTATAACTTTTTTTTTTTAAATTTTGCTTTATTTCATAGAATTTATTAAAAATTAAAATTGAGTTATAAAGCGTTTATTTTTCTTTTCTACATATTGTTGGTGATATTCTTCTGCCTGCCAAAAGTCTGATACCGGCACTATTTGTGTTACAATTGGTTTTTTAAAGCGTTTGGATGATTCAATCTTAGCTTTTGATTTCTCAGCTTTTTCTTTTTGCTCTTCATTAAGATAAAAGATCGCAGATCTATACTGTGTTCCGACATCAAGTCCTTGGCGATTTAAAGTTGTGGGGTCATGGATTGACCAAAATACATCTAATAAGTCATCATAGGTTACTTTATTAGGATCATATATAACTTCCACCGCTTCCGCATGACCCGTTTTATGAGAACATACGTCTTTATAGGTAGGTTCGGTAAAAGATCCTCCAATATATCCAACTCGAGTTGATATAACACCTTCAACTTTTCTAAAGTTTGCTTCTACACCCCAGAAACAACCCGCTGCAAAAATTGCTTTTCCAATCTTCATATCTCTAGTTTATAAATTTTAAAAATTAAACATAAGGATAATTTTCTATAAACTTAAAATTAAAATTAGCTGTGATTTATAAGTATTTAGGAAGTTCTCTTTTAATTTCTATAAGGCGATTATTATAATAATATAGATCTCTTGTAGATTATATGGAGTCTAATTTATCGAAAGATGAATGGAAAAAGAGACTAACAAAAAAGCAATATGAAGTGCTTCGTGAGAAAGGAACTGAGCCGCCATTTACAGGAAAATATTGGAATCATCATGAAAAGGGTATTTATAAATGTGCTGGTTGTGGTCAACCACTATTTTCTTATGATAAAAAGTTTGATTCTGGTACAGGGTGGCCCAGCTTTGATCAACCTATTAGCGAAAAAAATGTCGAGGAGAGACTAGATACAAGTCACGGAATGATCCGTACTGAGATTCTCTGTAGTAAATGTGGAGGGCATCTGGGTCATGTTTTTAATGATGGACCAAAAACTACAGGCTGTAGATATTGTATTAATTCAATCTCTTTAGATTTTGAGAAAAAATAGATTTTAATTGATAAATCAATGCAATCTAATGCAGTTAATAAGTATAAAAAAACTTTTCATAATGGAGATTGAAATGAGATATTTAGACTTTTAGTTGAGAATTATGAAATAAAAAGTGCAATTTATCCCGGAAGTTATATACATATAGCACCTTCCTTTCATATTCATCTCACTTTTTATATTGATACCTATAAAAAGACTAAAGATTATTTTAACGATAGAGATATTTATGATTATTTCTATAAAAATAGAACATATAAAGAGCAACCGATTATCAGATTCCACCATGCTAATTATACTTCAAATTTTGGAGAAAAGTTAAGAAATTTTGATCTATTAATTTCATTGTATGCTGGATTCGTTTCACAAAGTTGTAAAGAATATCTAAAGGTAGGTGGAATTCTTTTAACAAATAATAGTCATGGTAATGCAAGCATGGCTTATATTGATGATGATTATCAATTCATTTGCTGAAAAATTAAATAGTTAAAAGTTTAAATTAATTTTATGGATACAAGCCCTTTTAGGATAGATATTCACCATCATATTTTACCCCCAGAATATATTAAATCCCTAGCTAAAATCAATATAACTACTGTCAGTACTTTAAATTTTCCTACTTGGGACTTAAGCGAAAGCTTAAGGATGATGGAACAACAAGATATTACAGCTGCTATAACTTCAATCTCTTCCCCGGGAGTATATTTTGGAGACTGTAAATTTGCACGAGAATTAGCTCGGGTATGTAACGAATATTCGGCTGATTTAATTAACAAATATCCTCAAAAGTTTGGAGGATTTGCAACGCTACCTTTACCGGATATAGAAGGATCAGTGAAAGAGTTAGAGTATGCTTTAGATATATTAAAATTGGATGGCGTTATTCTTCTTTCTAACATTGACGGAAAGTATTTAGGAGATCCCGAATTCAACAAGGTTTATTCAGAATTAAATCTTCGAAAAGCAATAGTTTTTATTCATCCTAATGCCCCTCCTGTTGAGAAATTACCAGAATTAACTTTTCCTAGCTCCGTCTTAGAATTCGTATTTGATACTACTCGAGCAGTAGCAAATCTAATTCATCATGGAATTCTTAATAAGTACCCTAATATCAGATTTATCTTAGCTCATGCCGGAGGAACCATTCCCTATTTAGCATGGAGAATTACTTTTGGAAAAAAGAGACTAATAAAATTATTAAAAAATTTTTATTATGATATAGCTTTATCGGCAAATTCTTATGTATTTGAGACTTTGAAGCAATTAGTGGATTCTTCAAAATTTATTTTTGGTACTGATTATCCATTTGTACATGAGATAGTAATAAAAGAAATGATCCAAGAATTTGAAAGTTATAAAGGTTTTAATGATGAAGAATGTATTGCTATTGAGCAGGAAAATTCTCTCTCACTTTTTCCTCGATTTAAAAATAAATGATAAACATAAAAATATTTTAAAATAGATTTTCTATAACATATCAATAGTAGAAAAATTATAAAAATAAAATTAATATGTCAGATGAAAAACTTAGAGATGAAATTAATAAAATAGCAGTTGAAATTGAAAAAATCGAAAAAACAGCAAAGCAAAAAGAAAATTATATTATAGGGAGGACTAATGATGAATTTAGCTCAAGACTTAATGAAATCAAATTAAAATATAACCCTATTAGGGATCAATTTAATACAATTGAAAAACAGCTAGACGAACTGGAAATAAAACAAAAAGAATTAAAAAATAGGAAGAATGAATTAATGATTGCTGCTCAACCTTTAATGAAAGAAATAAAAAATATAGAAAAAGAGAAAGAAAAAATAATTAAAGCAAAATTAAAGGCAATTGTTAAAGAAAAGAATCTTAAAACGAAGGAAATTGATCAAAAAATAAAAGATCTAGAAAAGGAATTAAAAAGTTAGGATTTAATTTAACTTAATCCAAGTTTTTCTTTCTCTTGTTGTACTAATTCTCGTCGTAATATTTTACCTGAACCTGATTTTGGGATATTATCTACAAATTCAATTTCACGTATTTTTTTATATGCAGAAATTCTTTCAGCAACCCAATCCATTATTTCTTGTCCGGACACTTTTCCCTCATACTCAGGTTTTAGAATTATAAAAGCTTTTGGAATCTGACCAACATCTAACTCTTTAGAAGGCTTACCAATAACCGCAGCATCAAAAACATAAGGATTTTTAAATAATAAGTCTTCCAATTCAGCAGGTGCAATACTCCAACCCTTGTATTTTATCATTTCCTTAATACGATCAACAAGATGTTCATACTCATCTTCATCGATGTAAGCCATATCCCCTGTCCTCAACCATTTCTCCCCAGTTTTAGGATCAGTCCAAAATGCACTCTCAGTAGCATCAGGACGATTCCAATAGCCTTTCATTACTTGAGGTCCTTTAATCACCAATTCTCCAATCTTACCACGTTCGGGTATTTCTTGACTAGATTCTAAATCGATAATTTTATGGAAAGTATCTGGAATTAAGGTACCTTGAGATTCCATTTTGGGGCGAGACATAGGATTTACAGCAACTACGGGAGAGGCTTCAGTTAATCCCCAACCGTGTTGAACTGTCACTTCTTGAGCATTACATTTTTCTTTTGCAAGTTTTTCAAATCTTTCAAGAAGTTCAAGAGGAATAGGTGCTGCACCATTATTGAAGATTTTAAGGTTTGTCCAATCGTATCCTTTTATATTTGGGTCTTCGAGATGTCGAACTACAGCAAGAAATATTGGTGGAACACACAAACTATATGTAACTTGATATTTTTCTATAAGTTCGCAGAATTCCTTA
>JBHLLG010000097.1:0-10759 GCA_048885925.1 Candidatus Hermodarchaeota archaeon | reverse complement strand
AATGGTCATGGAGACTGTTTAGGTGGAGCAATAATAGGTCCTAAAAATGAGATTTTAAATATAAGATATTTTTGGCAGGAAACACAAGGTCAAGTACTTAGTCCGTTTAATGCTTGGTTAATTTTACGAGGAATTAGAACACTAAGCTTACGTATGATGCGTCATTCTTCTAATGCTATGAAATTAGCAAACTATTTAGAGAATCATCCTAAAATTGTAAATGTAAGATATCCCGGTTTAAACTCTCATCCTGACCATAAAATCGCTAAGCAACAAATGAAAGATTTTGGTGGAATGATTGGATTTGAACTTAAATCAGTAGAAGCAAGCAATAAGTTTATGGAACTTTTAAAATTAATTAAAGTAGGGGTATCATTAGGGGATTTAACATCTCTTATAGAATATACTAGTTTAATGACAGGTTTTGATCTCGCTCCTTGGGAACTTAAATCTATGAATATTTCAAAGACACATTTCAGATTTTCAGTAGGATTGGAAGATCCAGCTGATTTAATAGAGGATTTAGATCAAGCATTAATCCAAATTTAACACCTTTAAATTAATATTAAAAAAAGAAAAAAGGAGATTTTATTTAGCTCTAACAGTTTCTAACTTTTTTTCATGAAGTTCTTTTAATTGCGATTTAATTTCATCCACCTTACTTTTTGTAAATGGATAAAAGTACAAGCAAACTAGGCTCAAAATGATTGCAATCATTGGGAATAATACCATCAGAAGTCTAATTCCTAATAAGATATCAAAATTCGGATCAGGTGTCCAAGTTTCCCAACCTGTAGAAACAAACACTAGCGAAACGGATAATACAGAAATTACCATTGAAAGACGCATGAAAAAATTGGTAACACCAAAAAATGTTCCTTCACGCCGAACTCCTGTTTTTAACTCATCTTCATCAATGACATCAGCAATAATTAAATAGATGAAATAAAGCATTCCTCCAAATCCAATCCCTGCCGTCGAGATAGTGAGAAGGGCTGAAATAAAATCAGTAGCAAACAGAATAGGGATAATTGCTACTGCAAATAATACCATCGCAATTGCATAGGATTTACGACTCCCTATTTTAACATCAAGATATCTCCAAAGAATCACCGAAATAATCCCAACGATAAAGATTGATCCCAATAGTAAAGAAGTTTCAAATGTACTTCCAACTTCCAAGACATTTTCACCCCATAAAGGAATAACAGAGCCATATAGCAAAATTATATATTCAAATAAAAAAAACATTATTGTATAAAGTATGAATCCTTTGTTGTTGAATGTATATTTCATACCCTTAAAGAATGAAAATTCATGTTTATGATCTAACTTAAATTCTTCTTTCTCCACGACGCCCCATCTAATGCATACTACAAGAGAAATCCCTACAAGTATGGTAGTTACAATACCGTTAATAGGATATCCACTAGGATCAGACAAGGTTTCACCAATAAACATTCCTGGAACTAAAAATGCCAAAATAAGGCCAATTGTTGCTAGAACTTGTTTAATAGTATTAACCTCGGCTCGTTCTTCTACAGATGTATAGAGTTCAGGGAAGACTGAATCTATTAAGGTAACCATGGTGTAGAATGTATCAAAACATATGAGTATAATAAGGAGATACACAAACGTTATAATTTGATTACCTGTAGGAGGAAGCCATACAATAATTTCGATTATTAAAATCGGGATTGACCCTAATATGATAAATGGTTTTCTACGACCAATTCGTGTTCGAGTTCTATCAGATAGATATCCAATTAATGGATCATTGAATGCATTCCATAAAGTCCAGATTATAAAAGCAAGCAATATTAATTTAATATCTAATCCAACTGCAACAAAATAAAATGATAAAACCCAGGTGTTAAAAGCAGCATTCAAAAACCATTGTGCAAAGGTTCCCATCCCAAAACTCCACTTCTGCTTTTTACCAAACTTAAGTTCACTCATAAGATAATCTCAAATTTTATTTTTTGTTATTTTAATTTAGATTAAGTAATAATTTTTCTTTTCTATTAAAAATTAAGTAAGAAAAAATGGACTAATATGTAAAGGAGGTAAAATTGATAATCCTAAACTACTTATTTTGATAAAAACATTGATATGTGGCGTTTATAGAAGAAAAAAGCTATTTTGAATATTTCTCAATTATGTAATTTTGTAACGACCATGCATATTTCTGAAGATTTAATATCAACATTTTCTGTTGTATTTCGCGTAAATATGAAACATCTAACTTTTTAAATAAGGATTTTAAATAATCTATAGTATCATAAATTTCTACTATAATCTTCCAATCATTTGCCCATTCAATATCTTGATATTCTACAATCTCCATTTTAACACTTTATTTTGATAGTAAAAATAAAAATGAATAATATATTCTCTGTGGTTTTTCATATAAATTTAACTTTTTAAATGTTTAGATAGTAATAAATTTCTAATGAAATAAAATACAAGGAAAAGAAAAATAAATTAATTTAACTTAAAATATAATTAAATTTTTATTTTGTTGATATTACAACGGTTTTTGAAATATTTTGCATAAGTCGCAATCTATGTTTTGGGTCTCCTGAATTCATGAGGATTCCTATGATAAAGTCCAATATTAAAAATCCAGAAGGTTTCAAAAGATTATTTATAGCATAGCTGCTAGAACTTGCCAGAGTAAGAGTTTGTTCATCTACAGTTCGTAGATTTAACGCCATTTTTCCAAAAGTTTGACCATTATTGTATGCCTCCAGTAGCCACATGTATAAAAAACCAATCACCCAATCAAAAGGAAACGAAACATACCACCAGCCTCCAAAGGGATCAAAAACATTAAATGGTACCCATGGAACAAAGATTATCCATGACAAAATTGAACCAATAATTCCAATTATAATTCCATCAAGAATAACAGCTGCCAATCTTGGAAAAAAATCACCATAAATTACTGTTCCTTGAGCAATTTTAATTACGGGTTCTGCCTTCTTTTCTACAGCTGGTTGAGTCATAACCGTTCTAGATTTCAATTCTGCTCCACATGAGTCACAAAACGAAGAATTTGGTTCTAATTCATTTCCACATTTCGGACAAAACTTTAAAGACATTTTATTATAACACTTTACATTTAATTATATATTTTTATTTATTTTTATTGCTTAATAGTTTTATAATTATAATTTATATAAGATTTCTATAGACCAATTTTAAAAACAATAAATATATTACAAATACATTTGAAAATTTTTTTCTATAATCTCTCTTGTCTCTTTAAATTCAGACACATTAATTAATTTATTGAGATCTTGGATTTCAATTAATTCATTTTTATATTTATTTCTAAATATAATAGTAAAATTATCCAACAACTTTTTTAAAATCGTATTTTTACGATTAGTTATTAATACTACGGCAAATCCTAGCTCGTCATAATTTACAATGATGTTGGAACTATCTGTTTGAAGTACATCAATTTTATCTTTTGGATCTACAAATTCAGAAAGTATATGATTAATGCCTATTAAAATATTTCCCCATATTGTTGAATCTGACTCATTATTCGATTTACCAAATTTATAGGAGTAAAGTAAAATTCCGGATTTATGGTAAATATTAATAGAATATATTTTATTTGTTAATTCTAAAAGCATTACTGGTTTGCTTATTAAAGTGTAACAAAATCCAAAAATAGCAATCCATAAGGAAAGAAAATGCAACTCTCGGAAGATTGAAACTTGAATTGCTATATATAAAATATACATTAAGATTGAAAATACATTAATAATAGTAGTAATGATTAATCCATTTGCAATTTTTTTATTTAAAGTATTAAGATATATTAAAATAGATTGTGTGATAATATGAGCAGCGATACAACTTTGAAAGATACAGATAGTGATTCCAGTAATGAAATTAAAGGAATAGTTGATATGTGATACATCATTAATGAAAAAGGGAGGCGTATTAGAGTGTTCAAAAAATATTTGAAGAGAATTAGGAGAAAACAAAAGGCCTATTAATAATCCAAAAATAATAGTCAAAATTGTAAATGGAAAATAAGATAGTCTTTTATAAACTTTTAAGAAGGAATAAATTACTGAGATTAGAATAAAATTGATAGATAAAAAAATAACTGAAAGTTTCCAAAGAATAAGATTGATCTTTTCAGAGAAAAAAATAGTGATAGAGAGTAAAGAGCAGGTAGAATATATGATAATGGATACAAAAATCGTTAAAAAGTTTAGAATTGCTGTTAATTTTGCCCCAAAATTTTCAAAATGATAGATAATATGAATAAATGTATATATACCTACACAGAATATGAAAATATAACCGATTATTAAAGAAATGAGAAACATTATATACATAATTTACGAAACGACTGAATCTAATTATAAAAAATAATTTTTTACTTTACATGATTTCTAACAATTAAAAAAACAAATCTATTATTGAATATAGTACATCTTGTCATAAATAAACCTTTTTTTTTAAAATTGATAAAAATTTTTAATTTTCAAAAAAAAATATAATATGACCCTTAAGCAATTAACCTTTTAATCCAGATTATATAGATTTTTCATTCTTTTTTTATAAAAGGCTCGAAATTTTCATCAATTATTTCTTTTGCATTTCTAAATTCTGAGATATCTATTAATCCATTTAAATTTTTCAATTTCTCTTCATTTAAAGAAGTAAATTTCTTCATAAAATTATCAACTGCTTTATCTATATAAGAATTTTTATGATCCATGGTCAATAATAGCGCATAACCATGAGTATTATCATATTCAAGGATAATATCTCTATTCTCCATTTTAATAAGGCTTAGTTGATCTCTTTTATTAATTAAGTTTGATAAAATATGGTTAATACCTATTAAAATTGAACCTTTTAAAAGTGATTCATCAGTTTCTTTTCCAGTCTCAAAATTATATGAATATAAAAGAATTCCACTTTTATGGAATAAAATAAAATCATAAATTTTATTTGTAAGCTCTACAAATAGATTACGCTTCTTAATTGCGGAATAAGCTGCGGATGCAACGCTTATCAAATGAATAATAACATAGAAATATTGGAATATGATCGCTTGAGTTAATATATAAATAGAATATAAAAAAACAATGAAGCAAAATTGGAATGTAAGGATGCTAAATAATTGTTTTGATCTATAATTACGGATCCTTGAAAAATAGCGAATAAGATTATAACTCATTATGCAAAAAATTATAGCATTAAAAGTTAATAAAAAAACAATTAATATTGCATTCTGAAAATAAAATATATAATAATTATTCTCTAATCTTACCAAAAACGAATTAGGAATAAACGATAAACCTAAAATTAATCCTATCATGAGAGAATAAAAAAGAGATGAAATTATTACTTTTTTTTCCATTTTTATTACTATTTTATGAGTTAGACTCAATATGCTTACTGAAAAAATCCAAAATGTTAATGATAGATACCAAAAAATTAGTGCTATATTCTCTGTAAAATAAGGTTCTGTAGATAAGAGAAATGAACTAAAAAAAAGAATACCAAGTAATAAAAATAATAAAATTGTTAGAATGAAATTTACTTTATTTGCGAATTCATCACGTTTTATATTAACATAAATTATTCCAATAATAGAAATTATTGTTGATGCTGCAATCAAAAATAGGTTTAAAATCATCTTTCAATCATGAATTTCTTTTTCTCTATCAAAGAGATCATAGTTTAATATTATATAAATTTGTTATATTCCCAATTTTTCAAATTTATTATATTTTCTCTGTATTTATTTGCGACTATTAAATTACAAATAATAAGAAAGAAATACTCTTATGATTTAGTGTTAAAAAACGGTTGATATATATAAAAATTATGCAAGATTTCATTGAATATCTGGAAAAAGAAAATATCATTAATAATATAAAAAATTGCTATAAAAATCCTCAATTGAATAAGGATGATGAAGTTTTTCTCAATAAATTAATTCAAAATCTTACATTTCTAATAAATCTTAAAGATATTAATAATAATCAGTCTCATCTTAGCTTAAATGCTCAAAAATTTGACATTTTTAGTAATTTATATGCGAAATCTCGAAATCATAGAAACAAAAAGAAGTTAGGTGAATTTTATACACCTTTCTCAGTAGTTAATTACATTTTAAGTAGTATTGGTTATACTGCTTTTAATAATATAGAAGAGAAAAAGATTATTGACATTAGTTGTGGTTTAGGTAGTTTTCTTGTTCAAACAGTAAGAATTTTGAAAAAAAGATGTCTTGAGATTTATACTCAAGGAGATGTTTCAAAATTAACAATTGAACAAGCTAAAGCATTAATTTCAACTATAAAAAAGAATATTTTTGGTATAGATCTTAATCTTGTTGCATGTATTCTATGCCAGATTAACGTTCAATTTGCTTTATTTGATATTTTGAAAATAATTAGAGAAATACATTCAGATTATAACTTACCCATGTTTAACATAGAGAATAGCAATGCGTTAACAATTGATAAAATTGAAAAGTATGATTATGTGGTAGGAAATCCTCCTTACTTATTTGTCAGAGACATTCCATTCAATCAAAGACAACTGATTGAAGATGGTAATTTCAAAACTAATAATGGCCAATATGATTATTATCAAATATTTATAGAGTTGGGCATAAAAGTCTTAAAAAATCAGGGATTATTGGGATATATTGTTCCTGATTCAATACTCGCTCTAACAAATAAATCAATTATTAGGAAATATATCTATAATACGACAAAAATTATTGAACTTTATCACGCGGGTCCAAAGTTTATTGAGCCCATTGTTTCGAATATTATTATAATTTTAGAGAAAAGCAATAATGAAACCCACAGGAAAAAAAATGAAATTAAAATAAGGATTTCAAATCAACAAGAACAAGTAATTGTCCAATCAACTTTAGAAAAATTGAATTTCAAATTCTTAATTCATTTGAATAAGATAGATCTATCAATTCTAGAGCATTTAAATATAAATTTTCCTAAATTAAAAGATTTAAAGAGTAAATATGGTATTAGATTTATACTAACTCGAGGAGTTGAATTAACAAAAAAAGGAGAAATCATTTTTTGTAAAAAGTGCTCAAAATATTCACCAATTCCTAAAAAGTCGTTAAAATGTCATGTGTGTAATTCCGCTTTAGATTTGAAAAATAGGGAAAAAATTATTTACAAAGAGATTCCAAAGAATTTAGACCAAAATGTTTTTCAACCGTATCTTTACACCATAAAACGTTATGAGAAAGCTCCATATAGATATATAGATATCTCAAAACCAGGAATTAACTATAAAAATTTAGAGAATTACAAAGATCGAATAATAATACGTCAAATAAGTCAAAATAATAAAATCTGTGCTACATATGATAAGAATATATCTTTAACATCACAATCTTTTTATAATTTGAAGATACAGGAAACTTCTTTTCCTGAATTTAATAGCTTTTACTTATTGGGACTTATTAATTCTAAACTTTTTTCCTATTTCTTCAGCAAATCATTTGGAACATATAAGAAATTATTTCCAAGAATCCTTATAGAAAAAATCAATGATTTTCCAATTAAGATTCCTCTCTCTGAAATAGAAAAAGAAAAAGCAAAAAAAATAACCGAAAATGTGAAACAACTTTTAGATGAGCCAAATGATATTAAATATTCAGAAAAATTAATTGATACATTAGTTTTTGATCTCTATCAGATCTCAGAGGAGCACCGAAATCATATTAATTATTATATGAGAACTCTAAAGACCTAAATTTTTCTCATAATTTAGCAGTTTATTTTTTAGAATCGTAGTTTTTTAAGATCCTATCCCATTTATCCGCTAATACGTTTAAATTTGTTCTTCTAAAAAGTTTCACAGCTCGATCTAAGATTTTTGCTATGTTTTTTTCATAAAATTCTATACTTTTTTCACTATCTTTTATGGAGGAATCACTTATCATGAATAAGGGAACTCAAAAAAGAAATATAAAAGAGTATAGCACGTAGATATCTTCAAAATATAACTTTAATATTATCCTAATACCTATATTTATATTATTTAGGCATATTATGATTTTAATAGATTAAATTTGCGAATGAAATACTAATGGAAAAACTTCCAAGTGCTAAATTACTAAAAGAAATTTTAAAAAATTATTTTAATGAAGTAGAAGGTATTAAAGGTTGTGCTATCTGTGATAGAAATGGTTTTATTATCGCTTCAGAATCTAAACAAGAAAACGAAGAAGAATCTGATGCAATAATTGGAGCGCTTTCTGCCATGCTTGATACGTATATAGATAGGATTAAAGCAGAATTTGGTACATCCGATAGCTTTTTCAATATTACCTCAACAGGAGTCAATAAATTTGTGTTTAGTTCAATGGGTCCAAATTCAATATTAGCTACTGTAGCAGATCAATTAACGACTGATATAGAGTTAAAAGTATATTCCGAACATATTGCATCGAAAATTGAATTGATTTTAGAGGGAAATGAAGATGTATCACCAAAAATCCCTGAAATTATTAAGGCTTTATCAAAAACTCGTGGAGGAGAACTTCCACAGATGACAGGAGAATATACAAATAAGTTAATTCTTTGTGGTGATTATAAAGTCGGAAAGACTTCATTAATTAGACGATATGTAGAAAATAAATTCGAAGAAGATTATATAAGCACTTTAGGAGTGCAAATTAGCAAAAAAGTAGTAAATTTGAGTGAAACTACTAAAATGAATTTTATCATATGGGATATTGGTGGCCAAGTCAAGCAGATGGCTCCTTATAGAGCTAAGTTTTACAATGGTGCAAATGCTGCCTTTATTGTTATAGATAGAACTCGTGAAGATATTTTAAATAGCATAGAAAAATGGTTTAAAGACATCAAGAACTCTATACCAAGAAATATACCAATTGTAATAGTAGGAAACAAATCCGATTTAATAGATGAAATTGTGATAAGTGAAGAAAAACTAAAGGAAGTTTCTAAACAGTTTGGATTTCACTCTATTATTACATCAGCATTAACAGGTGAAAATGTAAATGATGCTTTTTTATATATTGCATATAGAGTAATTGAAACTCTATAATTCCCTTATTGCAAACTTTTTTATGATTTCTAATTCTTTTAAATAATTGATAAATTATTTGAAATAGTATTAGGAAATTAAAAATTAATAGAAGGAGGTTTATAAAAAATAGTACTAAAAGTATTATTCAATGAAATTTTTGCTACATGAAACGTTGCTGGATATATTATGGGATTTTCGATTAAGGAACTTACATATAAAGGAAAATATTTAATTTATCTTAGTGAACAAGATTTAACTGGTCCTTGGTTCAGTTTTAAACTAAAGGGAGCAAAAATAGGAATAATTCCAGTGATACTAAAAAGCATTGAACCAACACCAGTATATAATTTAGTTAATACTCGTACTGGGACTGCTTTAAGTAGAATAACCTTAGATTTTAATATTACAGAGTATCTAAAGAAATTAGTAAGAGAACACAAACTAAAATCAATACCTAATGAGAAGAAGCAATTTGTTCGTGTTTACAAAGACATCTTCAATCCACATCTAGTTCCATACATAAACACTTTTTTTACGATTAAAAATATATCAGATTTTATCTTAGAAGATTTTTCAATTTATTTTATTTTCGATTTTGACATAAATGGACTTGAAGGATTTGATAATGATTTATCTGGTTATGACGAAGAAAATGATATAATTTACCAATATGACAAAACAGGATTATATGGTGGATTTTCTCCAATTTCTAAATCTACTCATTATGAAACTTGTTTAACAAAAGATTTTAAAATTAACCAAAATAAGATGAAACTTTCAAATACATTGCATAAAGGACCTGGAGAAATTCTTTCGGCGTTACAGATTGAATTTATAACATTAGAGCCTAACCAGTCATTTCAAACTGCACTTGTAATTTCAGGTGGATTTAGTTTGGAAGAATTAGTAGAACATATAAAGGAAGGAAAAAATAATGCTATGAAGCATTTACGTCAAGTGAATAGATCTGTCAAATCAATCCAACGAAATACCCAAGAAGAAGCATTTATCAAAATCAATCTCCAGCAAGCGGAAGATTGCAAATAAAATAAATCCTAAATAATGATTCAAATAAAAAAACCATCTAAGGAAAGTTATTTGATGAAAACTCTGCTCGAGTATGGATTAAGAAAAAATAATAAAGAAAATTGTAAAATCTTAAAAAAAATAAAGATTTTTTTTTATTTTTTTTGCTTTTTTAAGTTCAAATATGATTCTTCAAGTATATTTAGGTATTCAATGAGAACTTTATTAGCTTTAGATTTTTGTTCGTAAGATTTCTTAATGATCTCCAAGATATATTTTGGAAATATAAGATCCATGTAGAAATCGGAAAGGAGTGCAAAATATTCATTATTATTTTCATCCTTAAATACTTTAATCATTTGATTATCCCAGAATATCTTTAACACGCCATAGATATCTTTTACCCCTTTTTTGCTTAATTTTTCAAGTTCATTTCTAGTAACAATAGCAGTTCTTAATAATCGCAATGTTTCATAAGCTTCGGGATTAGTGAAGATTTCAATGATTTTAAGATTGTCTTCTTCTGTAGGACGATATTCTTGGAAAAATTTCTTCACTTCAGCTAGATAGATCTTAGCAAACTGAGTTGGTAAACCTCGGCTTACAGGATTTTCTAACAAATTAACGGGAGGAACCCTAAGCATAAATA
>JBHLLG010000096.1:0-10898 GCA_048885925.1 Candidatus Hermodarchaeota archaeon | reverse complement strand
GAAATTTTTAATCACACTCATTCAAATATATTTAATTTTAGATATATTTTCATAAATCATCGAGTTAGAATGATAAAGGTAATTGTAGAGATTAAATAAAATTTTTCATTTGGGTAAAAAATCAAAAAATTTCATAAATTTTATTATGAGAAGAACCACAAAAAATCAAACAACTAAGAATTATAAATATAAACATAGCACTATAATTAATAGTAAATTAATTCTTAGAAGAGATTAGCTATTTTAAAAATCATAAAGATGATCATATGAAATTAAATCCAAAAGAACCTAAAATTATACTTTTGGGGACAGGAAATCCTAATCCTGATCCTATGCGTTTTGGTCCTGCATTAGCAATACTTGTGAACAATTCTTCATATTTAGTTGATTTTGGTGTCGGAATCACCCGTCAAACATATTTAGCTTATTCAAATTTTAGAATTAAATCGCTAGAAACTTCTCAATTAACTAAAGGCTTTTTAACCCATTTGCATTCAGATCATACCCTTGGTTATCCAGATCTTATATTAACTCCATGGATTATGGGACGATCTAAGCCTCTTGAGATCTATGGCCCTTTGGGAACTCAAGAAATGACAGACTATATACTAAAAGCATATCATCTTGATATTAAAGAGAGATTAGAAGGCTTGGAACCTGCAAATGAAACAGGATACAATGTTAAAGTTAGTGAAATACAATCTAATTTCATTTACGAAGATGAGAATATAACTGTAGAAGCTTTCCCTGTTAATCATGGAACTTTAACTTCATATGGATTTAAGTTTATTACACCTAAAAAAATAATTACAATCTCAGGTGATACAGCTCCTTTTGATGAATGTTTTGATTATTATAAAGGATGCAATATTTTGATTCATGAAGTCTATTCTTCAAATGGATTGGAGAAATTACCTCCTAATTGGAAAAGATATCATTCTAATGTACACACATCCTCAAATGAACTTGCAAATATTGCTTCTAAAGTAAAACCTGATTTATTGATTCTTTATCATCAACTTTTTTGGGGTGCAAGTGAAAAAGAACTTTTAGCTGAGGTTAAGAAAAAATATTATGGAAAAGTAGTTTCAGGGAAAGATCTTCAAATTTTTTAATATACGACTCTCAATATCAATTAAAAATAAAATCTTAATATTCAAGAACTTAAATTAATATCCGCAGGTATTAGATAATTTTCTTTTTTTAAGAATAGATAATAGTAAAACTTTTTTTAAAGGGTTCATTTACTATTCCAGAATTAATCTTAGTTTAGAGATACTTTAAAACATAGAATTTTAAAAATATTTACCATAATTGAAAATATGGAGGAGAATTACCATAATAATACCAATCCGCTGCTTCAGTTGCGGCAAATTAATTGCTCATGTTTATAAACCGTACCTTGAGATGTTAGAAAAAGGGGAAAGCTCTGAAAAAGCTTTTAAGGAGCTTGGAATTGAGCGCTTCTGTTGTAAACGCATGATTGTAGATTAGTAAGCACTTACGCTTTCTAAGCATAAGTCATGTGGATCTAATAGATGAGCTCCTTAAGTTTCCAAGACTACAGTAAAATTGGTTATATAGATTTGATCGATGAATTACTCAAATTTCCACGATTACAATAATTTTAATTTTTTATAAGCCTTAGAAAAAGTAGAACTAATATAATATATTATTGTTTTCCGTAATGGGCAGTCCATCTTGTCTTTCTTGCTTTTTTATTATAATCAAGCATAGCTTTTCGGCACTTGTTGGTGCAAAAATTCAGAATTTGACCATCCCGTTTTATAAACATAAACCCTTTCCCTATTGGGATGTCATAACCACAGAAACTACACTTTTTTACTTTTACCATTATTAATTAACTCCGAATTTGCTAAATTTTACTCCTTCTTAAAAAGTTCAGCTTCTCCGTATTTTATTACTTTCAAATTTATCAAAGCCATATCATGGGTAACCTCGTTACCTCGAACTGTTTTCCTCCTTTTTTGTCCCTTTCTTTTCGGTTTATATCCAATTCCTCTTTTAGAAACAAGAATTCTCTTTTTAATTGGCCCTTGAACATCTTTTCTCATCGGAAATCCACTATAATCGCAACCACCGGTAATAGTAAATTCATAGTTTGGAAATCCTATGACACCACCTTTAATAGTATCTCCAATCTTCATCCCTTCAAATCGAAATTTCTTTTCATCAATCTCAATGAGCTTAGATAATCCCTTTCCAGGTCCATCATTTCCGCCACTGATATTCAGTTTATATACTATTTTTTCAGAAGACACGATGTATCAATTTAAAAGCACATAAAAGCAAGATTAACTTTTAAAATGTATTTTTTCATAAAAATTTTATGGAATTATAATGTTTAGAAATACTTCCTTACTAGCAATGATAATGAAATTTATTTTAGTGAATAAACTATTAGAATTATATAAGAAAAATATAGATATTCCTCTATGCAAATTTTTGAAGTACTTGAAGTACAAGAATTTCCTTATATGGTAACAAAGGAAGTAGTTCAGGGGCAAGTTGTTAGTGATATTTTAAATGATACAAACAATAACAAAGTTTACATACTTATAGATCATGATACTAAACGAATTTGGACATATTATGGACTATATAGTTCTTTTAAAGTTCAAATTTTTAGTGGAATTTTAGCAGGGATGTTTAGACAGCAAATGAGATTATTTTATAGGATATATTCATTAAATATCTATTCTAGAGAAGATAAGGAATTTCTTGAATTACTTGATAAACCAATTGGTGCAGGCCGAGCTAAACCGATCGAGAAGAAAGATTTTCCAGAACTTACTCCTGATAAATATACCGGAAACATTTCTATTTCAAATCCAAACATCAGTAAGGCGTTAGAATATGTAAATCAAATTCGTCATCCCGATAATCTTATTCGAAGATTTATAGTAATAGGTGATAAGATATTTACTGATGAAGAAGTCACAGAATCATTTCTAAAAGAAGAAAAAGTCAAAATAACTCCAATAAAATTAGGAAGATTGAATACTGGCTTTACTTTCTTTCAAGATCATAACTACTCAACGAGATTAATTATAAAAGACCGAATGATACAAGGAATTGAATTTTACATTAACAAAGAAGATAAATCTCCCTCTATTAAATTAGAGATACCAATCTTCCAAGAAGATAAATTTAATAAACCTAGATCAATCGACTCATTAACTAACGCATTCCAAATTCCTAAAAAAATACCAGAAGATAACGAAAAAAAAGAGAGAGATTGAGATAGGAATTAATTATAAAGATGATTCTACTAATTAATCCAAGGACTTCAAAAATCTCAGAGGTTCGATCTCATTTTTTTAGAGAACCTAATACAGGTTTATTGTATCTAGCAGCTATTTTAGATTCAAATGATATTCCTGTTGAAATTTTAGATCTTGAGCAATTTATAGATTTAAACAATTCTGAGTTAGAAAAAGTAATTAAAGAAAAGGTGAAAGGTAATAAGATTTTTGGGATTACCGCTCTTACTAATACTTTTTATCTTGCTCTTCATATCGCAAGAATCATTAAAAATCAAGATGGAAGTAACTATGTTATTTTAGGAGGTCCACATGTTTCATTTACATATAAACAAATTTTAGAACATGATAAAAAAACTGAAAATATTATTGATTTTATGTGTATTGGAGAAGCTGAGGATTCTTTTTTGCAATTAGTTAAAATATTAACAATTCAGATTGAAAATAAAAAAAAGTTGAGCAATTATGAAAGTCAACTCCAATCCATTAAAGGTATTGCCTTTATCGATTCAAAGGGAAAATTAAAATATAATCCTAGCACAAGCCAAATAGATTTAGAAACCTTACCTTTACCTGCGCGTTTCAAATTATCTCAAGATAATTATTATTACACCGTAGCAAATGTTATTATTAATAGAGGTTGTCCATATCAATGTTCATTTTGCTCTAGACAAAATTTATTTAAAAATACTAGGATTAGAAGTACCGAATCAATTCTTAGAGAAATAAGAGATATCTTATCTTTACAAACTTATACTCATATCAACTTTTATGATAATATCAACATTAATAGAGGTTTTTTCAGAAATTTTTGTAAGATGTTTATTGAAAATACGATTAAAATTCGTTGGGGGTGTGAACTTCGCGTAGATACAATAACCTCTGAAGATGCAAGGTTATTAAAAGAAGCAGGATGTCAAGTAATAGCTACTGGGATTGAATCTGCAAATGAAACTGTTCTCAAAACTAATTTCAAATATCAAAATCCAGAACAAGTGAGAATTGGAATTGAAAATCTAAAGAAATACAATATTGCTATTCAAGTTTACTTTGTCCTAGGTTTACCAGGAGAAACTGAGCATAGCTTTTTTCAAACCTTAGAATACATAAAATCTTTACCATTAGACGAGAATGATGAATTGAACTATTTTGTGGCAACTCCGTATCCAGGATCTCGTTTGTGGGACGAGAGAGAATATTTCGGTATAAATATTTTTGAAAATGATTTTACTAAATATGATTGCAATCACATCATATTCGAGACAAGAGAATTAAATAAAGAAAAATTGGAACAATTATATGTTGAAGCAAAAGATGTTGAGAAATATCGTGATCAATCTTATAATTAAAACTTATAAACTGATATGGTGATATTTAATCCCAAGTGAATTTACAGAAAAAATCATTTACATTATTAGAAGTATTCCAAAAGGGAAAGTCCTTACTTATGGATTTATCGCTAAAATAGCAGGAAATCCAACTGCCGCTAGACAAGTTTCATGGATTTTACATTCATCTACAAAAAAGTATAATCTTCCATGGCACCGTGTTATCAATTCAAAAGGATTAATCGCTTTGAAATCTGTTGAAGATCGAGAATATCAAAAAAATCTATTAAAACAAGAAGGAATTGAGTTTTTAGATGAATTTAAGGTGGATCTCAAAAAATTCCTTTGGAAAATTGATTCTATCAATAATATTAAAACGAATTAATAGAAAAATTGAAGAAAACCTCATAATTAGATAAAATGTTATATTAATTTTTTTGTCTATTTGAATTTTTATTCAAGGATAATTTTATTAATAAAAGATTAACTCTAGAAAAATGTAGATACGCAATTTTTTTATGTTATCTATAAAACACACTATTATAAATAAAAAATATCTACAAAATATACAGAAATTTGAGTTTAAAGTAAAGTATATCAATTGTGAAAATTATGCCTAAAGCTGTTGAATATTTTGTCGGTGAAGCTCTTGTTGGTGATAATCAAGACCCAAATTTAGCTCATGTAGATTTAGTAATTGGTTCTAAAAATGGACCTATAGGAATTTCATTTGCAAGCGCATTAAGTGAACCATCAAAAGGACATGGAGGATTACTTGCAGGAATTCGCCCAAATCTTTTAACACGTCCTTATACCATTATTGTCCCTAAAGTAACAATTAGTAAGATGGAAGATGCAAGCAAAATCTTTGGTCCTGCTCAAGCAGCTGTTGCTAAAGGGATAGCCGATGCTGTAGAAGAAGGAATTATTCCTCTAAATAAAATAGACGATTGGTTAATAATTGCAAGTGTATATATACATCCTGCAGCTGAAGATTATCGTAAAATTTATCAATATAACTATGGTGCTACAAAGTTAGCAATCCAGAGAGCTTTAAAAGGATATCCTCCAATTGAGAAAATATTTTATGATAAAGATAGAGCAAAACACCCTGTTGCTGGAATACGAGTTCCTAGGCTTTGGCGTCCACCCTATATCCAAGTGGCATTAGATCATCCCGCTTTAGAGAGACAAATGAAAGTTGTCAAGGAATTGCCAAAGAGTGATCGTATTATTTTAGAGGTTGGTACTCCATTTCTAAAAAAGTATGGTGTAGAATCGATTAAGAAAATTCGAGAGGTTGCTAAAGATAAATTTATTGTAGCTGATTTAAAGACTTTAGATGTTGGAAAATTAGAGGTTGACTTTGCATTTGATGCCACTGCTGACGGAGTTGTAGCAAGTGGATTAGCTTCATCTTCTTCACTCGATAAATTCATTTTAGAAGCACAACGACTTGGTATACACGCTTTTGTTGATACAATGGAAGTTGAAAATCCTCTTGAGAAATTAAAATCTTTGAGACAAATCCCTGATGTTGTTATAATCCATAGAGCTATTGATGTTGAGCAATCTGCCGTGGGAGATAAGTCTCCTGATGCGGAACAGAGAGCTAGATGGGGTTTAGTTCCTAAAATTAAAGAAATTTATGCTGGTCAAAAGAAAGCCTCAGGAAGAGATAGAGTATTAGTTGCAGTTGCTGGAGGAATTGAACCTAGTACCGCAACATATGCAATAGATCAAGGAGCAGATATCTTAATAGTTGGTCGATTTATTGCTTCAGCGAAGGATGTTGAATTTGCTATGAGAAGAATGTTAGGAGTTCTTCCAGGTTATCAAGATATAGATTTAAAACGTATACATTCTGAAGATGATGATGAGAGCATAAAAAAGCCAACTTGGGATTGAGATTTCCTTATTTTGGTAAATATAATTAATTTTTTTTAGACCTCGCTTTTTCAGTATCAAAATTTTAATATATTAATTAAGGGAGTTTTGATGAGTTCTTCTTTAATAAATAGATCCCTAATATAAAAAATTTTTATCCTTATTCTAATTTGAAAATTTTATCATTTTTTTTAACAGGTTTATCAACAGTAATTCCAATAGTTATTCGCTCTTCCTTGGAGGAAATATAGGGGGTTTCTGTTAAGTTTTTCTTTTGCTTAATTTGAATAGAATTTATTACCTGTCTTAGATACGTTTCTGTGTGAGTCCCTATAACATAAATCTCATCTTTTAATTTAAGTTGTCCCGAAGTTAAAAGAATTTTTGCAGCTTTTTTTTGAGGGTAATAATTCAATACCTTCCCTATTTCAACTTTTTTATAATCTGAGATATTTCCATCAAAATCTCGTTGTATTTCGCTGCCATTTGGCATTCCAAAATAAAATCCTGTAGAAAAACCTCGATTATATACCTTATTTAACCGATTTAACCAGCTTTTTACCTTTTCTTGCGTGAAATTATTATCATAATAGGCATCAATAGCTTCCTTGTAACATGAAGTGGTCTCTTCAATATAGATTGGATCTCTCATTCGACCTTCAATTTTAAAAGCATCTATTTTCGCATCAATTAATTCTGGAATATGTTCAATCATACATAGATCTTTTGTATTAATAAAGAATACCCCATCATATAGTATCTCATTATTTTGATCATCAATAACTCGCCAATTCCTTCTACATGGTTGAATACATTTTCCTCTATTTGCTGAATAATCTTGAGATTGACAAATCTCAGCTGAAAAATAACATCGGCCTGAAATTGAAGTACATTGAGCACCATGTACGAAAGTTTCAATTTCGACTTTGGTTAGTTTATTTTTAATTTCTTTAATTTGTGTTAATGATAATTCTCGTGCTAAAATTAATCTTTCAGCTCCCAATGATTCAAAAAATATAGCTGTCTGAGAATTAGAAATGTTAGCTTGCGTTGATATGTGAAAGTTTAAACCTTTCTTTTTCGCTAATTGGATCGCTCCTATATCATGAATAATTACAGCATCAATTTCTGCCTCTACCGCTTTATCTAATATTTGATCTAAAAGATGGAATTCATTTTCATATATTACGATGTTTGTAGTTAAGTAAGCATGAGTATTATTATCATGACAAACATTAACTATCTTGTTTAAGTCTTTTAGTTTGAAATTATCGCTGAACATTCTCATATTAAAGGACTCAACACCAAAATATACGGCATCTGCTTTACCTAAGACCGCATTTAAAGATTTAAAGTTTTTCAAGGGAGCCATTAATTCTACTCTTTTTTCAAGCATAATGTTCATTTAAAGGATTTTATATATTTCTTGAAATCAATAATAATTAAATGAAATCAGTATATCTAATATAATATATACTCCAATATTACAATTAGTTATTTACAATCCTTATTTTTTTTAATTTAAATAATTATAAACTTGTTCTTAATATTGTCTATAAAAAGTAAAAAATGGAGCGATTTACAGCCTAACTTTGCTAAATTTTTGCCTAAAGTCCATACTAAAAATGGGACTTATATTTTTCACCCAGGATTTATTTATCAATCCCTTCTAAAAGAAACCAACATTTCAAAATTTAATGCAAAAAAAATAACAGAACAGGTCGTACGTTTTTTAGTCACCGCAAACTTGAAATTGATAACTGCTCCACTTATTAGAGAAATCGTTAATGTCCATTTACTAAAAGAAGGTTTTGAGAAAGAACGATTGCAATATACACGAATAGGATTACCTGTTTATGATTTAAATAAAATTTTTGCTGAACGGATCGAATGTAAAGAAGTTGTTTCGGATATTATGAACTGGGTAATTTCAGAACATCAGGAAGTAAATAAATTAATTAAACATATTTAATACTCTTTCAACTTTTTCCCCGGTTGAGAAGATGTTTCTTTCTGATATATTCTTTAAAATTCCAATATTTGGATAAGGAATTAAATACAGTAAGTCTAAATGAAGAGGACATCATAGATATCATAAATTGGATCATTACAGAATATCGCAATGTTAACAAATTATTGAAAAAATTTTGAGAAATTAGATTTTTCTTTATATAGAAAGAATGGTATCTGATATTGTGATGAGTTTAGAAAAAAGAAATTTTATCAATGAAATTTTAATTGTAAATAAATGTGAGTTATGTGGTAATACTGGAAAAATTATCATCTATCGAAGTGATTTAGAGGAATTTGAAGAAGTTGAGTGCTATTTATGTACAAAAAAGGGGTAGAAAAGAAAAAAATGATGTGTTCAATCTTTAAAGTTGATAAAACTGTTCAAGATGTAACAAAGGAAATCCTCTATATTTTGGATCACTACGATTTTCCTGATATTATCCTTCATATTAAAGGGAGAAAGTATCCCTATTTAGAAAAAATTCACACTCTTAAGTGTGATATTGCCTCTATTAAGGAATTGATTGAAAAATGGTACAGAAGACGATGTCATGAAAAGTGGAAACATGAATATAATGCACATTCTCAAAAAATAATCCAAAATTTACTTTCAATTACAATGAAAAATATCTCCTTTTGTTTTTTAATTGTGGAAGAAAGACCGAAAGAAATTAATTATAACAAAATGTTAAAATCCTACACTGCTAAATTAAATAAGATAATAACGAATTTATCTAGCTGGATTGACTATTTATGTAAATTGGAAACTCAAAAGAAAAGAACATTAACCATTTACAGAAAAATAAATCACGAAAACACAGAAAAAAATAAAATTTATGAAGGTTAATACCTGTCGTATTTGCCTTTTGCTTCTCTTTAGTTAATAGAAATTAACAATTTTCATTAGTTCATTTATGAATTTTGAATTAACTCAATAAGGTTCTTTATCAAGGAGTCCATTAAGAGAGAAAAAAATTAATAAAAAGATTGTTAAAATAGATAGCAAAATATAAGAAAATTATAAAAAATTAGAGTTTCCCTCCAAAAATATATAAAAAAATAGGAATTTAATTTGAATTTTGACTAATAGTAAAATTGTCCAAAAAAGCTGTTAACTTCTTGAATTACTTTTATATTTGTTTTATCCACTTTAGTTGTAAAATTTTGAAAAAAGGTTGTAAATATTATTTTTAGTTAATTAATAGAGGGGATCTTGGTCCTAATCGATGGTCTAAATGGTTTTATAGATTAAAGTTGATAATTTTTTTCATGAAATTTATATTTGTCTATTTTTATTATTAATGTAAATCTCTAAACTAAATATGACAACAATAATTAGCGAAGATTGTCTTATTTTTTATGGTTTTTCTCCTGAAATTACCAAGTCTAAGCAAGTTAATGATGCAATCTCTGATTTTATGAAGAATAAGCGCAAAATTGACCCATCTGGTAGATTTAATTTCGTATTATTTCTTCATGATGGACCAAATTATTTAAATCATTTTACTCTCGACCCAGATTATGTTCTGAAGACCTTAAAATTATTAAAAAATAATATTATAAAAGCTAATACTTCCGCGGGTATTTTAATTGCACTTTCTCTACTTATTGAAAATTTTAAAAAAACTTCAGAAAAATTATTTCGATTGCTAGTTCTATTAGATGAAAGTGTTTCCAGAATTCCACCTGACCAATTTCCTATAATAGAAAAATTAGCTAAGGACGTTAAGAATTTACCATTTTATATAGATATAATAAGTTTAGAAACTAATAATAATGAAGAGAATGAAATCTTAAAAAAGATAGCAACTTTGGGTAATGGAGATTTTTATCAAATAAAGAATGCTCAAGATCTGAAACCCTTATTGAATGAACTCGTAGTAAAAAAATATAATATGGAATATCTATACTCAAGATATAAATTAAATATCAATCAGAAAGAAACTTACGCATTTTTTACAAGTCTGGCTGATAATCCTAAGGCTTTCAATGAACTTACCGTTTGTTCAATTTGTTTTCAGGAAGATACTGAGGGCATTGTGCAATGTCCTTCATGTGGAACATTAGTACATAAAATATGTTGGGCACAATGGGCTAAAAGCTCAATTGCTCAAATACCACATGTTTTTAGATGCCATAACTGCTTTTATTTATTAAAACTTGATAAAGATTTTGTATTTGATGTTCAGTTCGGGACAATTCATCCCATTACAAAATTAAATACCATAAAAGAGAAAGATATCAACGATTACTTAAAAGAACTGGAGTCTAAAATTAAGCCTAAGATTATTAAAGCTGAGGATCCAATGGTTACAGAAGTTAGAACTATAATTGAGTCAAAAAAGAGTAATTCAGAAAGTATTCGAAAAGACGAGATTGTAACAGT
>JBHLLG010000095.1:0-10938 GCA_048885925.1 Candidatus Hermodarchaeota archaeon | reverse complement strand
TTATGTCCAAAGTGTGAGAGTTATTATTGCATGGAATGTGCTACTATTATGAAGAATAAAGGTGAGACTTGTGGAGTATGTAAAAATGAGATTGAACTCCAATAATCAATAAAAAAATACTTTTTATCCATCACTCATTAAATTTTTAAATTTAGGGCTAATATCATTAACTTAAGCTTCTACAAATATGTTAATGAAATTATAAATTTTTAATTAGAAATTGAGATTTTCATGAATTCAACTAAAAAAATTACCATTATCCTAATTACTCTCATTTTTCTCTCATTATTGATTAATAGGGTTAATCTAAATTCTAAATCAATTAAAATAAAAACAAATGCAAATTCTAAGGACCAAATAGAGAAAATTCCGAAATCTTCGGGCTATTGGAATCTTACAGGAAGCCAAATATTAATCGACGATAGGCTTTCAACTAAAAACTGGACTTATACAGCTTCAATCTACCCTTGGTGTTCTGGATCGGGCACTTGGAACGATCCTTACATCATCGAAAATGTATGGATTGATGGCCAAGGGTTGGGGAGTTGTATCGAGATTAGATATTCCAGTAAATATTTTATAATTAGAAATTGTACGTTATCTAATTCTGGATCTGTTTCGGATGCTGATGGAGGAATCAAATTACTGGAGGTTGACAATGGAAAATTAATTAATAACACCTGCTCAAACAATAAAGCCAACGGGATATTCTTATATCATGGTATGCATATCAACATTTCTGGAAACCTTATAAATAGCAACGATCAATGTGGATTAAAATCAATAATAAGCTACCATAATATATTTACATTAAATAATATTAGCCATAACAGTAATGGTATTTATTTAACGGGTGAACCGAATAATACAATCTCCGATAATATAATAAATAATAATTATAATAATGGTATAATATTAAACGGAACTCGTAAGACCAATATTTTAAATAATAGCATTCATAATAATAACAATTCTGGAATATATGTCAATCAATGCATTGATATTATTATCAGTAATAATGAAATATATAACAACAATTACTCGGGAGTAGAAATAGATAATACTCAAGGTATTATAATCTCAAATAATAGTATTAGTTCTAATGAATATGGAATTTATTTGGAGCGGTATTATTCCAATACAATTTTTGACAACACTGTGAGTTTCAATAGAGATACTGGAATTGTGATATTAAACTCTATTAATAATAATATCATTAAAAATAATGTAAATAATAATGAAATTGGAATTTATTTTGAAAATTCTAATAGTAATTACATTATGGAAAATAACATAAACAATAACACTAATTGGGGTCTATATTTAGTAAAATCTAATTATAATTCTATATCTAACAACGAGGTATGTGACAATTTCAAGCCTCTAGAAGAAGTAGAATGTGAAGGAAATACATTTAACAATAATAATTGGTGCATAGATAAAAATGGATTTCCTCCTGAAATCGTCGTGATAATCGTGATTTCTATTGCCGGTATAATATTCGCTGTAGGGATGATTGTTTTTAGAAGAAAAACCTCAAAAAAAAGATTAATTTCTAAAAGTATATTAAGTTCTCAGGAATTAGAAGAATTACAAAAAACTGAAGCTGAAGTGAGTGTAGAAAAAGAACATCATGTCTGTATTGTACATAGAGGCAAAATTGTTGGTGCGATATATTTATGCCCCAAATGTGAGACTTATTATTGTATGAAATGTGCTACTGTATTAAAGAAGAAAGGCGAAACATGCTGGGCATGCCATAATAAAATTGAACTCAAATAATTAACAACAATAAATTATTAATCAATTGAAAATTAAATGTGGCTGAAGTATTTCTGATCATAGGGTTGACATACCTAATCACTCTACTATATTCTACGATATCCTTAAATTTTAGGTTATCTTAATTGTATTTTGAAAACCAATTTATGTGAAATCAATGAGGGTACATATAAAAATATGGCTAGTTTTACCTTTTCCTGCTTATTTTTTATTTAGTTCATTTTTGCATAGAAATATTGATAATTATAACAATTATAATAAAAATTACCTTGAAAATGTTGATGAGAGTGAAGATCAGCGATAAGATTCCTAATGAAAAAAAGAAATTTCTAAAAATCCGAAGGTTAAGAGCTCAAAAGAAGTCACTCCTCATTGGTGGGATTATAGGGGTTATTACAATCGCGGGTATTATTGCTGGTGTATATTATTTCAGTGTTGACCTTTATCCCTCACATGATTATATCGTTCCAGGTGGTCCACCAACTGTACCGTCAAACCGGATAATAAAGATTGGAGTATTAGACGATCTTAATCATTTTACGGGAGATCATGCTTGGAAGGGGGCATATCTCGCAGCAAAAGAAGTTAATGAGGAAGGGGGTATTATAATAAATGGAAATAATTATTATGTAGGACTTGTAGCAGAAAATACCAATGAAGTATATGGAACAGTGTTAGAAGGAAACGCCTCCGCTAAAAAAATCATAAAAGAACACCACCCTCATTTCATTACTGGAGGTTATAGTGAATTTCTCTATAATTATTTAGATGTGATCATGGAAGAAAAAATACCATTTCTAGGAACTGGAGCAGCTGGATGGAACTTTTGTCAAAAAGTACTGGATAATTATGAGAAATATAAATATTTTTTTAGAATCTCACCCAATAATATTGCCTGTATATATTCTGATTATTTAAGTTACATTGTTTACCTTTATTATTATCTAAACAGTATAGATGCTGGAATCGTAAACAAGACCGCCATACTCCGCGATGACAATATTATATCTACGTTTTGTGCTAATTTAATCTATCAGGAGTTTCCTAAAAGTAATATATCGGTTGTAGTAGATGAAATATTACCATATAATGTTACAGAAGCAGATTTTATCAATTTTTGGAATCAAATTGAATCTAAGGGAGTTCAAGTAGTCTGTTCGACGTTTTTTATTAATCCTCTTTTCGGAAAATTAATGTCTCAAACATACCAACAATTACAACCTAAATGTTTAATTGTGAGTTTAAGTTCCTTTGGCCAACTTAATACTGATTGGGATTATGATGAAGGAGCGTGTCAGTATGAGATTTTATTACAAGGTACCTATAATACATCAAAAACTCCATTAACAATTCCCTTCTTTAATCGTTATGTTAATGAATACGGTATTGACCCATATTATATAGGTGTAGGTTCTTATGGAGCTGTTAAATTATTAGTTCAAACAGTCAATGAGACCCAAACATTTGATCCTGATATAACTGTATCCACTTTAGAAAAAATTAATAGTACTAATTATGTTGTTGGGCCAGGTGGTAATCTTGCTTTCGATAACAAACATGATTTGGTATATGGCTGGCCTTATTCGTATGCTTTATTCTGTCAATGGAAATATATCGATGGTTCTAGGGAAGTTGTTCCGCATGAATCAATTGTTCCCTTTGAGGAAGGAATGGTGGGGTATAAGGGGTATCCCGAAGAAATCGCAACAGGTTCTCTAAGGCTTCCGTACTGGGGGATTAACGGTCTTCTCACTGATCCGCCTCAGCCACCGGGAAACTTCACAATGAACAGTACTGCTGAGACTCCTTATGATTATGATGGAGAATTTAATCTGACTTGGACTAATTCTACGGGCGCAGATAATTATTCTATATACATGTCCGATAGTCCAATTAAATATATTAGTAAGAAATTTGACTTACTTGCTTATCAAAATGCAACATCTCCTTTTTCAATGTCTTTGAAAAAAGGAGAGTATTATTTTAGGGTTGTCGCATATAATGAAACTGGTGAAACTATGTCTTATTCTTATAATGATATTTACGTTAGTATACCTGGACCAGAGCCTTTTGATTTGCGTGATAATACTGTTGGAACAGACACTGACGGTACTTTTGATCTAGATTGGGATGAATCTGAGAGAGCCGATAATTATTCTGTATATCATTATAAAAGTAAAATCACTTCTATAAATGGAAGTCTCACATGCTTAGCTAATCTAACCACAGAGACATCATTTCATGTAACTGGATTATCCACCGGAAGATACTATTTTGCGGTTGCTGCCTATAATGAGATGGGATATACCTTATCTAACAATAGGGATATTGTTGTTCGATTACCTATGGATATAAAGCTCATAATTATTATATCTGCCATAACGATTAGTTCCGTTGTTGGTGTTAGTTCTATTGTCTTAATTAGAAACTATCTTAAGCGTGAGAAAAAGCTGGAAAAGGTTGATAAAAAACATAAACTTAAAAAGTGATATTTTTAAAAATTTAACATCTATATAGCTTTAAATCGTGAATCTGGTAACCTTTAGCCATTTATTCTTCTTATTATGAATTTTGGAGGATTAACAATCATTGCAATAGTAATAAATATTATTAAAAAAGAGAGATTGAGAGAAATTTTAGATTCAATTAATGATACAATCTTTTTTCGAATTATTTTTTGATTTTTTTATTAAAGGCAATTGATTCGATTAAATTTATTAATTCTAGGATAATAAGATGATCTTAAGTTTCTGCAAATATGTAAATGAAATTATAAATTTTTCTTACTAGAAATTGAGATTTTCATGAATTTACCTAAGAAAATTACCATTATCTTAGTTACACTCACTTTTATCTCATTATTAACAAACAGGGTTAATCTATATTCTAATTTAACTACAATAGAAATGCTTATAAATTCTGAGAATCAGACAGAAAAGAATCTAAAATCTTCAGGTTTTTGGAATCTTACCGGAACACCCATTTTTATTGATGGTGATTGGACTGGAATTGGAGCTCATAATTGGACGTGGTTTGAAAATCAAACCTGGTATGGTGGAGGTAATGGAACTTTAGAAAATCCATATATTATTGAAAATATTACAATTGATGGTCAAGGCCTGGGCAATTGTATCGAGATTAGAGATTCAAATGATTATTTTATAATTAGAAATTGTACGCTATCTAATTCTGGACCTGATTTGGATGAAAATGGAGGAATTAAGTTAATGTTTGTAAACAATGGAAAATTAATTAAAAATAACTGCTCCAACAATAAAGGAAACGGTATATTATTAAAATCGGGTAAAAATAATAACATATCTGGAAATATCATAAATAATAACACTAGTTATGGGCTGAAGACGTCAATAGGTGAGAATCATATAATTACATTGAATAATATAAGCAATAATAATGATGGCATTTATTTAGCTAATAATCCGGGCACCAATATTATTGCTTATAATTCAATATATAATAACTATAACAACGGTATAAGACTCGTCTTTACTCGGAGAAACAACATTTTAAATAATAAAATATATAATAATGATAAATCTGGAATATTAATAACTGAAGGTTTAGAGGACTTTTTATATAATAATGAAATATATAACAACGATTACTCAGGGGTAGAAATGGATAGTTGTTCAGGTATTATGACATCTAAAAATAACATTAGTAGAAATGAATATGGTATTCATTTAGAGGATAAAGGATATAACCAATTTTTTGAAAACAATATAAGTTCTAATATAGATACTGGCATTTTGTTAATGAATTCTGAGATTAATAATATCACTAATAACAACATAATTGATAATGCAATTGGAATTTATTTGGAAAATTCTAATTATACAGACATTATGGAAAATAAGATAAACAATAACACTAAGTATGGTCTATATTTAGTAAAATCTAATTATAATTATGTATATGACAACGATGTATGTGACAATTTCGTCGCTCTAGAAGAAGAAGAATGTGAAGGAAATAAATTTAAAAATAATAAGTGCATAGATAAAAATGGATTTCCTCCTGAAATCGTCATGATAATCGTGATTTCTATAGCCGGTGCGATGGTCGCTGTTGGATTGTATGTTTTTAGAAAAAGATCCTCAAGAGAAAAATTAATTTCCAGAACCACATTAAGCTCTCAGGAATTAGAAGAATTACGAAAAACTGAAGCTGAAGTGAGTGTAGAAAAAGAGTATCATACATGTGTTGTACATAGAGGAAAAATTGTTGGGGCAGTATATATTTGTCCTAAGTGTGAAACTTATTATTGCATGAAATGTGCTACTGTCTTAAAGAAGAAAGGCGAAACATGCTGGTCATGCAATAATAAAATTGAACTCGAATAATTAACGACAACAATGAATTATTAATCAATTGAAAATTAAATGTGGCTGAGGTATTTCTGATCATAGGGTTGACATACCTAACCATTCTACTATATTCTACAATATGCTTAAATTTTAGGTTATCTTAATTGTATTTTAAAAACCAATTTATGTGAAATCAATGATGGTACATATAAAAATATGGCCAGTTTTACCTTTTCCTGCTTATTTTTTATTTAATTCATTTTTGCATAAAAATACTGATAATTATAACAATTATAATAAAAATCACCTTGAAAATATTGATGAGAGTGAAGATCAGCGATAAGATTCCTAATGAAAAAAAGAAATTTCTAAAAATCCAAAGGCTAAGAGCTCAAAAGAAGTCACTCCTCATTGGTGGGATTATAGGTGTTATTACAATCGCGAGTATTATTGCTGGTGTATATTATTTCAGTGTTGACCTTTATCCCTCACATGATTATATCGTTCCAGGTGGTCCAGAAACTGTACCGTTAAACCGGATAATGAAAGTTGGAGTATTAGACGATTTAAATTATATAACAGGCGTCCATGCTTGGAAGGGGGCATATCTCGCAGCAAAAGAAGTTAATGAGGAAGGGGGTATCATAATAAATGGAAATAATTATTATGTAGGCCTTGTAGCAGAAAATACCAATGAAGTATATGGATCAGTATCAGAACCAATTGCAGCCGCTAAAAAAATCATAAAAGAACACCACCCTCATTTCATTATTGGTGGCTCTGAGCTTCGTGATTATCAAGATGTAGTAATGGATAACAAAATTCCATTTCTGGGAACCGGAGATGGCGCTAATACAATATGTGAAAGAGTTCTAAGCAATTATGAGAAATATAAGTATTTTTTCAGGATCTCACCCGCTAATCTAACTGGTATATTATGGGATTATTTAAATTACGCAATTATGGGTGTTTATTATTTAAATAGTATAGATGCCGGCATAATAAACAAGACAGCAATAATACGTGAAGATATAGATCTTTTCGGTTTTTTCGCTATCGAAATCAAGAATACTCTTCCTTCATATGGTATAGGTGTTGAAGAAGACATTATAATCCCAACTGGAGCTACACTTACAGATTATATAAATTATTGGAATATTATTGAATCGGCTGGAATCTCGGAAGTCTATTCAATGTTTGGTCGTCCTGATACTGGAAAATTGTTGTTTCAAGCATATCAACAAGTAAAACCTCAATGTGCAGTCCTTAGTTTCAGTCCTTTTGGAAGTTTGTATACAGATTGGGATTATAGTGAAGGTGCGTTTCGATTTGTGGTAAACCTTCAATATTTCTATAATACGTCAAAAACACCATTGACAATTCCCTTTTTTGCGAGTTATTTCAATGAATATGGTATTGATCCATATTTTACCGCTGCAGGTGCATTTGATGCTATTAAATTATTAGTAAAAACGGTAAATGAGACTCAAACCTTTGATCCGGATGTAACTGTAGCAGCTTTAGAAAAAATCAATAATACCAATCCTTTTATTGGGGTTGGTGGATTAACCGCTTTTAATCCTTTAAACCATGATTTGATATATGGTTATCCTTTCGGCTATAGTTTATTTTGTCATTGGAAGTATATCGATGGAACTAAGGTGGTTCTTCGCGTTGTAAAGGTTTTTTCTCAATACCCTGCAGCGTATCCCGACTCTCTCTGGACAGGTTCTTATAGGCTTCCGTACTGGGGAATTAACGGTCTTCTTACTGATCCACCAGATCCACCTGGGGACTTCTATTTAAATTGCACCGCTGAGAGTCCTGATTATGATGGTAAATTTAATCTAACGTGGACGAAATCTGAGGGTGCAGAAAATTATTCTATATACATGTCCGATAGTCCAATTACATATATTAGTAAGAAATTTGACTTACTCGCTTATCAAACAGCAACAACTCCGTTTTCAGTGTCTTTGAAACAAGGAAATTATTATTTTAGGGTCGTTGCATATAATGAAACTGGTGAAACAATGTCTTCTAATTATACTTACGTTAGTGTACCTGGACCAGAGCCTTTTAATTTGATTGATAATGCTGATCCAACAGACACTGACGGTACTTTTGATCTAGATTGGGATGAATCTGAGAGAGCGGATAATTATTCTGTATTTCGTTATACAAATCAAATCACCTCTATAAATGGAAGTCTCACATGCTTAGCTAATCTAACCACAGAGACATCATTTCATGTAACTGGATTATCCAACGGAAAATACTATTTTGCGGTGGCAGCTTATAATGAAATGGGCTTTACTTTATCTAACAATGTATATATTGTTGTTCGATTACCTCTTGCTTTAAAAGCCATAATTATTATATCCGCAATAACGATTAGTTCCGTTGTTGGTGTTACTTCTATTGTTTTAATTAGGAACTATCTTAAGCGTGGGAAAAAGCTGGAAAAGATTGATAAGAACCATAAACTCAAAAAGTGAGATTTTTAAATTGTACAGGTATTAAAACAAATTTGAAATTGAGCAATTAAACTTGAATAGACCATCTTAAGTATAATTTTAGATTATTGAAAGATTTATTAATACGGACTCTTACATGAATTGATAAACTAAAAGTTTAAAGTAAAAATTATTAATTATCTAAATGAAAATAAACTTAACACATAAATATTTTAAAAATTAAATAATAGATGTGATTTTATGTCAGAAGAAGATCCAGTAGAAGAATTAGAAAAAATGGAAAAGGAAGCTAAACCTCGAGAAAAAGCAAGAGCTAAACCGGTAAAAAAGAAAGTTTCCAAGCCATCAAAAAAAGAACCAACTCCAGAAGCTCCTGTACCACCTAAAAAAGCAGTGTATAAAAAAATTAAAGTAAATTTTTGGCGGACTCGTTTACATGATGAAGAATTGGGAGTTCATCAACAGCTTAAATACCAAGCTAAAACACGTTGGTTTTCTAAGAATTTCGATATTGAAGGAGTAGTAGAAGAAGATGGAGAGAAAAAGTACATTATTGCGTTTAGTAAGGATGATTGGGAGGAAAAACCTCTTGAAGAAAAACGTCTAGTATGTCGTATTTTTACCATTATGGAAGAATCAATGGATGCACAACCCAAAGGGGGAACCTTTAAAGGTGGATTTGAATTTAGTGTGTCTCACTCGTTAATCCAAAGTTATGAAATCAGACACCCTGCCCCTGTTTTTATTATGCAGAATCCAAGAATGATCCATTTAGCTAAAGTAGTAAGAGGTTGGAGATTATTGGGAACAAGATGGAATTGGCCACTTCTTCCAGAACAAAAAGATGATAAACTCCAAGTAGTTATGGCAAAGGGTATTGTAGGTCCAGGTAGAAATTACTGGATCTATATCGGTGATCAAAAAGTTGCTCGAGTAGACGGTCAAAGAGTACAGAAAAATTTTGAAATTCAGATTTCTGATGAAGCCTATGCAAAAGACAAAAGTTTTGTACTCTATATGATATTATTTGGATGCATCTGTAATTTTATGCACGATGCAGAAAAGATGATTAAGAAGTTTTATAAACAAATGAAAAAGACAGCAACCACTGATTACAAAATGCCAAAACAAGAAATGGATTTATTCAGAAATCCACGAATGATGAGAAGATAAGAAATAAAAAAAAATTTTTAAATACTCTTTTATTTTTTAACGTTTTATTCCTTTATTCCTAGCTTTTGTTTCCACTCTTTATATCCACGGGTTTCTCTACCTCGATGTATTGCTTTTTGTCCCGTTTCTTTCTTGTAAATATCTCTGAGTGTTCTTTCATCTGAATTCTTTATGGCTTCTTTCTTAATATTTTCCTCAACTTCCATTTCCTCTTCAATTTCTTTGACATGTGAAAGAACCCAAAATACACCTTTATTCCATATCATAAGTCCAAGAAAGATAATTATTACAAAGAGAAATATAAGTGCTCCTACCCACATAATCCATAACCCCGCATTGAATGTTTCAACCTGCCAAGCCCATACTTTCTTTACTACATCTAAAAAGGTTGATGGTAGTAAACCTATAACAACACTTATAAGGGTAATATAAAGCCCTAAAAGAGCAACACCTACAAGCATACGTAAACCGTAATAATCGGCCCATTTACTCGCAATTAACCGATCTTTATACATTATCTGGCATAATCGCACCATTCCTCCACGGAACAGTGTATAAAAGAGGACTAATAAGAATAAATGACCAGTAATTGCTCCAGCAATAATGGCAATTTGAAATCCAAGATCTATACCTTTCCAAAATTCCCAAAAGCCTCCACCAACCAATAACCAGATAATTACTACCCATACACCTAATACAACTACTACTGTACCAAGTATAAAGCCATAATAGATCGTCTTGGCTCCAATTTTATCCCATTTACTATATACATCAAGGGGATCATATTCTCTTTCCAGTGCTCTTCTCCCTGCTCTCGGCATAATTTTTTCCACTTAATTTTTTAAAATAAAATTAAATTTTGGTTTTCAAAAATCTTTATTTTAATATTTAGTTTTTACTATTATTTATTTTTATTAGTTTATTGATAAGAAAATAGTTTTTTGATATCTTTTTAGAATATTAGAAATTTCTTGCCGCTCGGCAATAAGGACATGTGGGATAATCTTCATCTAGTTCTTCTCCACAGAATGAACAGAAGATCTTCTCTTTTTCCACTTTTTCTTCTTTTTTACGCTTTTTTTCTCCATGAGGTTTTTCTTTGACTGGTTTTTTTTCTTCAGCTTCTATTTCCATTCCTGCTTTATCAAGTACTTTTTCTCTGGGAGTCATATCCTCGG
>JBHLLG010000094.1:0-11087 GCA_048885925.1 Candidatus Hermodarchaeota archaeon | reverse complement strand
TGATTATAATTGGAGAAGAAAGTTTGAATTAGTGAAAAAAATTACTCTTTTAAGAGAGCAAGTAAATAATATGTAGATTTTATATTTTTTCTGATTTTAAAGTAAATATGATGAGGTTTTTAGAGTGCTAATCGATATTCATTGCCATGCTAATCTATATTTAGTTATTGATGAAATAATTAAAGAAGCAAAAAGTGTTGGAGTAGAAAAAATAATCTCTGTTGGTATGAGTTTTATTAGTTTAGAAAGGATCTTAGAAATTTCTAACAGATATGATATAATATATCCTGCCTTAGGTATCCATCCTGAAGAAGTGAATGTAAATAAAGATATTGAAAATCAACTAGATTCTGCTATAGACCTAATTAAAAAGAATAGAGAGAAAATATGTGCTATAGGAGAAATTGGTTTAGATCATCATTTTGTTAAAGATAAAGAGTTGTATCCTCTTCAAAAAAAAATATTTGAAAATATGCTTTCAATAGCCCAAGATTTGGAATTACCTGTTAACTTACATACAAAAGGAGCAGAAAAATTAGTTTTTGATTTACTTCCATCATATAAAATTCCTAATGTGAATATTCACTGGTATTCTGGACCTGAAGAATTCTTGAATGAAGGAATAGATAGAGGATATTACTTCTCAATTACACCCGCCATTAGTTATTCCCCAGCAGTTAAAAAAACAGTCTCAAAGGTCGATAAAAAATTCATTTTGCTTGAAAGTGATGGACCAGTTAAATATTCAGGAAAGATTGGAACTCCTGCAATGATTAAAGATGTTCTAGCAGCTATCTCTAAGCAAAAAGAAATTGATTTAAAAGAGTTAGAAGCACAAATTGAAAAAAATACTAAAAGAATTTTTCCCAAAATCTTTTGAATAATCTTTATTTCGTTTTAATGGTTTTTTCTATTCCTTCCCAAAGACCTGATAAATACATTGAACCAAGAGCTCGATCATATAAACCGTATCCTGGCCTTCCTTTTTCTCCCCAAATCATTCTTCCATGATCAGGACGAATTGCTCCAGTAAAGTCAATTTCCACAAAAGCTTTTATAACTTCATACATATTAATGTCACCAAATTCAGTCGGATGTTCAACCTCATGAAAATTATATTCATCAGTACGTTTAATATTACGGCAATGAGCAAATGGGATGCGCTTTAATGCCCCAAATTTCCTAATACATTTTATTAAATCAATTTTTGAATTAGCACCAAGAGTTCCAGTACAAAATGTTATTCCGTTTGAAGGACTATCAACAATATTTATTAGACGCTCCAATGCAAACTCATCAGTAAGTATGCGTGGCAAATTAAAGACAGACCATGGGGGATCATCTGGATGAATTCCCATTTTTACATCATATTCTTCTGCAACTGGAATAACTTTTTTTAAAAAATATTTTAAATTCATCCATAATTTTTCTTCATTAATTTTAGAATATCTATTCAGAAGTTTGTATAATTCATTTTTATTATAATAAGTTGCCCATCCTGGAAGATTAAATGATTCTTTCCTTAAATCAACTTTTTTTAGTTGTTGATGATCATAGCTGAGTGTACTTGAACCATTTGGAGATTTCATGGCCAGATCAGAACGAGTCCAATCAAATACAGGCATAAAATTATAGCACAATATTTTTATTTCAAGAGATCCCATATTACGAATACTTTGACAGTAATTATCAATTAACTTATCACGGGTTGAGCGTCCAAGTTTAATATCTTCATGAACAGGTATACTTTCAATCACAGAAAAATTTAAACTTACAGATTCAATCTTCTCTTTAATTAACTTAATTTTTTCAACAGGCCAAATATCTCCTACCGGTACATCATATAAAGCAGAAACAATTCCTTTTACTCTTGGAATTTGTTTTATATATTGTAATGGTATAGGATCCTCGGTTCCAAACCATCTAAATGTCATTTCCATTAAAATTCACCCCTTTTTTTAAAAAAATTACATTAAGTTCTAAATTACAATCATACTCCAGAATAGGCAGAAAAACCACCGTCTACAGGAATAATAACTCCATTAACATAACTTGAGGCATTCTCATCAATTAACCACAAGATTGTACCAAGTAAGTCTTCTGGTTTACCAAATCGCCCCATAGGGGTATGATCTAGAATTTTTTCTGCTCGAGCTTTAAAAGATCCATCCTCATTGATTAGAAGTGAACGATTTTGTTCTGTTAGAAAAAATCCTGGAGCAATCGCATTTACTCGAATATTTACCTTTGAAAAATGCACTGCTAACCATTGGGTAAAATTACTTACTGCTGCCTTAGCACCACTATATGCTGGGATTTTCGTTAAAGGGCGAAAAGCATTCATTGATGATATATTAATAATGATAGCTCCTTTTTGATTTATCATCTTTTTAGCAAAAACTTGAATCGGTAAAAAAGTACCAATAAAATTTAAATCAAAAATAAATTCAATTCCCTCTCTTGTTAAATCAAAAAAGGTGAATATTCCTTTATTTTTCTTAATTAAGTCTTCTCTAGATAGATACTCATTTGAAGTTGTCCCTTTAGGATGATTTCCTCCAGCACCATTTATTAGAATACTCCATGAACCAAACTCCCTCGAAATAACCTTTTCAGCTTCCTGTAAGCTTTTAAGATCTAGAACATCAGCCTTAACTGCCTTAGCCATCCCGCCATTTCTTTTAATCTTTTCAACAATCTTTTCAGCTGCTTCTTTATTTATATCAATAATTGCAATTTTTGCTCCACATTGAGCCAAAGCTTCTGCAAAACATCCACAGAGGACTCCACCACCACCAGTGATTAACGCAACTTTATCTTTTAATTTAATTTTAAATGGTAAATTCATAATCTATTCCTTAATTTTTAATGAAATCTAGACATTCTAACTGGGAGAATAAAATAATAATTTCTTAAGAAAATATTTTATACAATAACTTTAGTCTTTTTTCATTAAATTAATTAATTCATCAGGAAGTTCTCCTTTATTTTTCATACGATTTAGGATGTCTTTTACTTCTGAGATTGTATTTCCATAAATATGGAGGGAATTACTAAAATCTAAATAATGACCAACCTCAACGCCTAACTTGTCAGCAACTATTTTTTGAATTCTAATCATTCCGTTTACATTAGCTTCCCATGCTCTAAATAAATCTCTACTTCTCCATGTAGTTTGCATTAATAATTTTCCTTCTTTTATGCGCATAAAAATTCTTTGAAGACAAGGAGGATCGATATGAAATGGATCAACTAATGGTCTCCATGTTATAGCTTGAGCCCTGCGTGAATAGGGCTTTTCTCTTAACTTGTTAACAATATAATCAATTTGATTAATTCTGGGAAAGTCTAATACAGCGATAGGAATTTTTACCAATCCCAATTGCTCAGAAATTTTTTTGTCTAAATCGAATTCTATGCCATTTTCCACTTTCCAAATATTAGAATCGGGGATACTCTTTATTTTTCCAGCTTTTAATAACTTTTTATGGCGTTTTACAATTTCTTCATTCACAATTTTAAGGGTATAATTTTTATGAATTGTATCTTCCAGAGAAAATGGACTGTAATTAAAAATTCTATCATGATATGAGTATGGGAAACTTACATCGGATTCATATAATAAATTGTCATTTACACCATCCATGATTTCTTCAATATATCCACTCTGAATTGAGCCAATTAGATAAGTATCTGCAATGCAACCATAAACTTCATAGGTATTACCATATTTTGATTTTATTTTCACAATTTTATCTTTTCGCTTAATTGGATTGCTTAATGGTTCTTTAATTTCTATTAATACCGTTGCATCTCTAGAAGGGACATCATCTGGTTTATCATATTCGGTTTTAATAATATCGCCATTATATAATACTTGACCTACAGCGGATAACCAAGCATCTCGAACATTATCTTTTGAAATGAATAAGACTCTAGCCATTTTTTAACCAATTGGTATAATTTTAATTATCAAACGGGATATAGATAATTTCTATTAACAATATTAGAATATATTTGTTAAAATTTTAATAAAAATCTAATGAGTGTATTTAAGTTTTAATAATGCTTTAATTGTTTTTCTTTTCTAAATTGACCATTAATTTTCAAAACATTTATAATATCCATATTTTCATTATGATAATATAAGAATAAACTAATTATTTACTAGAATTTATATTAAAGAAAAATTTTTTCATTAAAAAAAATAAGACGAACTGTAGGTTGAAGATTTATGGGTGAAGATGAGGAAAAAAAGAAAAAAAGTAAATTTGGAAAAAAATTAAAGAAAGGATTTGCCAAAGGCTTAGGAAAATTAGTGGAAGGAGTTACTGGATCAGAAGCGGCTGGTAAAGGTGTTAAAAAAGCTGTAAAATCTGGAAGTGTGAAAAAAGGAATTAAGAAAGGACTAAAAGAAGCACAAGAAGATGATTAAACGTAATTGAAAATTAAAAATCTTATCTAATCTTTTTATTTTTTATTATAATCAAATTTTTAATTATTATATCATATTAAATCTATAGAAGATATGATTTTGGAGATATTGAATAAATATGAAGTTAAATCTCGAATTTTCTCCACCTTTTAATGAAGTTACCAAAAACCTTTTTGAAAACCTTGAATTCGATAAAGAATTAACATTAGGTGAATTAATAGATTTTTTTGGGGAAAGATATGGTAATAAATTTATCAACTTAGTTTGGGAGAATGGAGAGAAGGGAAAATTTAACAAGCTTCTTTCAATTATTATAAATGGACAAAGCTATCGTCATGATAAATTTTTAGATACGCTCTTAAACGATGGGGATCAAATAGTCTTTATTTATATCTATTTTGGTGGCTAATTTTTTTTTAAAGTTTACAAAATAAAAATTAACCACATTCCAAATCCAGTTAATATTGGATTTAAAATATTATCAGAAAACTGTCTAACAAATGCATCTATCAACAAAAATAAAACAGTTGCTATTATCGCCATTAAAACAATTTTTTCAAGGCTTATAGGAAACCAAGCATAATATATCATCGGAACTATAAGGACTATTAGAAAAGTAGCTAACCCACCAGCTATAAAACCTTCCCATGTTTTATCAGATTTCTTTCTCAATTTACATTTTCCATATTTTTTACCTATTATACAAGCTATACCATCTGCTCCTGTCGTTATTAATGCAACAGAAGCAAAGATTGGAAATGGAGCGAAAATGAAAGGTGAAAGAGCTAAAACTAATGGTGTAGAAGCTACAAATGTATCTAATTCACTCTTTTTCATATCCATATACCATCTTTTAGCCCATTTTGGGAGCATATAAAATTTATTTAAGCGTGCAAGATCTGCTATTTGAAACATTATAACAAATCCATATCCAATTGTAATGATCAAAAAATAAGAAAAACTATAATTATCCAAACCCCATTTAGTTAGAACACCTATATCGTCAAGAATCAATCCTATTGTCCAAAAGAAAAATATAACAGCGCAGGTAAATATATGTAAAAGTTTTCTACCATACTCACTTTTCAAATCATCTTTCCAATTTTTATTAAACTCTTCGCAGTATTTATTATAATCTCTTTCAGCCATGATATTAGGATCTTTTATTGAGATTATTGTGTTATAAACAACAATCCCAATCAAAAATCCTAACTCTACTAAAAAAAAAATAGAAGTAAAAAGCCACAAAAAATTTATAGATTTTGAAGGTAAATTGGGAGAATGATACCGATACATGAATGGAAATAAGATCCCTGCCATTAAAAATAATAAAGCAATTAATAATTCGTTGCCAAATAACTTTTTTTCAATCTTCTCATTTCTATTTTTTATAATATAAACAAATGTCAATAAAAAATATCCAATTAAAATTAAGCTTGTAGGCAAATAATACATATTGTTAACCTTTAAAGGTGAATAATTTAAAAATTTTTACTGCTATATAAAAACTGTTTTCATTCTATTCTAAAACCAACTTAAAAAAATTGTGTAATAATTAAGATCAAAAATGAATCTAATAAAGATATAAGTTAAACTACATCCAACGGGGATTAATAGATTATCTGACAAATTAATTGGTTTATTTGTAAAGATATCAAATAATAAAAATAGAAGAGTGAAAATTAAAGACCATAAAAAACCAACAAAGAAAAAACATAAGAAAAAAGTAGTTATTATTCCTGCGATAGTTCCCTCCCATGTCTTATTTTGGTTCCAAAGAATGTGTTTTTTTCCAAATCTTATCCCTATTTGACTTGTCACTAAATCACTTATTGAACTTATACCTAAAATTGAAAAAAGAACCATTGGAGGGCATATGAATGCCGCAAACATCTGACCTATTGTGAAATAAAGATATGTACCATAATTTTTTTTTTCCTTTCCAGAAAGATACAATTTGGGAAAGAAATTAAAAGGAAAAGAACAAAACCTTGATTTTCGTGTAAATTCGTTAGCAATCATAAATAAAAAAAATGAATAAAAAAAGAAAAACAAAAGATAGTAGAACCACCCTAATGAAAAAAGAACCTCCGTAATTGCATTTGGTTCATCTATTATTCTTAAATATAATAGAAACATATTATTTTCTTCAGGAACCATTCCTGCGGATGTACCAGCGTAGAAATTTACAACAAATAATCCAATATACCAAATAATAAAAAGACCAATAAAAATGAAAACATGGTTTATCTTTCGAAGAGTATCTTTTTTTGCTTTACTCCAAGATTCACCTTTTTTTTCAAATTTCTTACTTAATTTTGAAAAATCCTTTCTGAACACTTTTCTAATCAAATACTCCACAGTTGTAGAGCTCAAAATTAATAAACTTACAACAATTAATGGAACTCCTAAAGTAAGAAGCCACAAAGGTACAAAAAATGATCTAAGCCTCACCTCTTGATTCATAATTGATAAAAATAAAACTATATGAATAAAAATAAAAAACAAGGAAGCAAAACCAAATACATTATTCAAAATATCAGATCTATCTGAAAAATGTATATAATAAAAAAGAATCATAAAAAAATAGGCTATGATTATTAAGTACAATATTATAAAAATTTCCATGATTTCAATGATTACACTAATGATTATTATATATTGGTGCTTAGAATTAATTAAAGCTATGTATTTTCATTACTAATTAATTTATTAATTTAAAAATAATTCATACAAAAAAATTTACAACAAGAATGAACTTATTATAAAATAGGTTTTAAATTCCAATTAAGTGGAAAAAATAATGAAAAAAATTATTTTAGCTTCAAAATCAAATGATCGAAGCGAAATTTTCAAACGAGCTAGAATCCCATTCGAGACTTTTATAACAAACATTAACGAAGAAAAATATATAGCTCAATTCTCAGATCCAGTTGAATTAGTTAAAGAGATTGCTAAACAAAAAGCTTTATTCGCAAAAAATAAATTATTAGAAGAAAGTAGCAATCCAATCATTATTGCTGCAGATACTTTAGTGGAAATTAATGAAGAAATTATTGGAAAAGCTCAAAATAATAGCGAAGCCTTCAAGATTCTAAAAAAATTGATGGGAAAAGCACATAAACTCATAACGGGTATTGCGATAACTGATATTGAAAACCCAAAAATGATTTTAGATTCAGATATCACTATTGTCGAATTTCTCGAACTATCTGATGATGAAATATTAGAATATATTAAAACTGATGAATGGAAAGGAAGGGCTGGAGCTTATTCAATAAACGATAGGGCAAGTTTGTTCATAAATAAAATAAATGGTTCTTCATCAAATGTTATTGGATTACCAATGCAGAAATTGTATAAATTACTTAAAAAAGAATTTGATATAAATTTATTCCAATTAGAGTAAGAAAAAAAAAGTCATGTACAAAATTAATGTATGCGTAGGGTCCTTAAACCCAACTAAAATAAAAGCTGTAGAGGAGGCACTTACCAAATTTTTTAAGAATTTTAGAGTATATAATATTAAAGTAGATTCAAAAGTATCAAATCAACCCATAGGATTAAAGAATATTATTAAAGGCGCTATTACCAGAGCAAAAAGTTCATTAAATTATTTAATTAATGAAAAAAAGATACAGAATGATATTTTTGGAGTTGGAATAGAAGCAGGATTAGCTGAAGTGCCCTATACAAAATCAGGTTTTATGGATTTCCAATTCTGTGCTATCATTAATGAAGAAAAACAAATTTCTCTAGGTTCTGGTATTACCTTTGAATATCCTAAATTTGTCATTGATCAAATCTTACAAGAAAAAGATAAAGAAATTGGTGAAATTATAGGAAAACTTGCAGGAAATGAAAATTTAAAGAATGAATCTGGAGCTATTAGTTTTTTAAGTAAAAATGTTATTACAAGAAAGGAAATTCTCAAACAAGCTGCAATATGTGCTATGCTCCCTTTCATTAATAAAGAATTATATCAATTAAATCTATAGAATAGATTTTATAGAATTAAAATTAACTTTCTGTGAGTTCCTTCCAATTTTTTAGATCCTCATAAAATCTTAAGATCTTTTCAAATTTAGAAATTAAATTATCATAATAATTGTGATTGGCATATTTTCTTTTAGATAACTCTTTTGCAACCTCAATTTCACTTCTATACCGCAATATTTTTTCTTCAATCACATTTTTCTAACATTTATCTTATTACTTAAAACACAAAAATATCGAGGTATTATGAATCTATTAATTGAAAAATCTTAATTCTATTATTTTATTGATAAAATCAGATTCATTTCATCTTTATTAATATTTAATAATCCTGAATCAGGAAGTCTTTCTGTGAGTAATCGCCAATTTTTATCAATTTTAAAAACCTTTTTAAATAATATTAATGCTTGATTAAGTTTTTTTTGATTAGCTAAGGAAATTGCTGTCCAATACGTCGTTTCAAGATTTTCAGGTAATAATTTCTGAGCAGCATCATATTCTTTGAGTGCTTTATTCATATCACCTTTCTCTATCGCAAGATCCCCATTATTCATATGCTCATATGCTCTATATACTTTCAATAATCTCCTTAATTCTTTTAATGGCTCTGTGTGATCCTCAACTCTAAGATCAATGAGGGGATCTTCCCATTTATTCTCTGTAGGTTCACCAGAAACAATTAATAAAGCAGCAGACTGTTTACCTCTAATATCACCTCCTACGGATTCTGCAGCTTCTAAACTTTTAATTATACGCTCGGGCAATAATAAACTATTATTTTTTTCAAAAAAAGAAGCCATAACAGACCAAACTTTATCAGTGAGCATCATATTTGCTTGAACAGAAAAATTATCTCCTTTAATATGACCCGCATGTTTTATACACTTTTTTCCTGTATGAGTAGCCACTTTTCCATGGGTATTTAAAATAGCAAGTTGTCTTACATCTCTTCCTTCATCATCTGAGAGAAGCAATTCCACAGCTTTTTTAGGAGATATCCCTTGCCTTAATAGCTCAAGTCCTCTCAATCCAAAGGACTTATTAACAAGTGATTGTGTGGCAACTACGCCAACTCCTGCTTCTCCCCATGAGACAACACTCCCTACTGAAAACCAATGACTTTGTACTCCAACTCCCATTTCACCAGTTTTAGGATCTCGAGCAACAATAGAATATGTATTTGCTAAAATATTACCATTAAATTGATTATTTTTTTGAATCATATTTATAACATCATTTTAAGGATTAATTAAAGTTTTATCAAATCCTTCCTATCATTTATAATATTTCCAAAATGAAAAAATTAAAATCTTTTATAATTTGAAATCTTAATTAAAATAACTCTTATAAAAAAGATGATAATTTATGACAAAACATTATAAAAATGAACAATTGATGAAATTTCTGGTTATCATCGGAGCGATTGTAGGTCTTGTAACTTTAATTTTAAGGCTTGCTGGTATGGAAGATTATGGTTTTGTTGATCCTTTAATAGCTTTAGATGCAATAATTATTTTCGTTGTTGGTTTAGTAATTGTTATTCTAACATTTTTAGTAGCTTTAAAACCTAATAATCCAATTCCATTCCATTGGCTTGTTTTAATAATATTGGCTATACTATTGGTAGTATTCGGTGCGGGAATTTGGGCATGTATTTTAGTTCTCATAGCTGGATTGATTGGTCTTATTGAAGATTTATAAAGCGATCGTTTAAATCAAACTTTACTCTTTTTAATTTTTTTTTATATTATGGTTTATATATGTCTAATGCTGAGCATTTTCAATAAAGTAATTAACAATTTCCTCTCCTAAATTAATATCTGAAACTTTTTGCAATGCAGTAAATCCTGGAATTGAATTAACTTCAAGTACAGAAAAACCTTCTTCACTTTCTAATATATCAACTCCTGCAATTTCAGTTTTAGTTATTTTTGCGGCTTTAATTGCTAATTCTTTTAGTTCATTAGTTAATTCTATAGGTTCAGCTTTAGCACCAGTATAAATATTTGTTTTCCAACTATCACCAACTCTATACATACCCGCAATAGCTTTATCTCCTAATACCAGAATTCTAATATCTCGATTCTGATGATGAATAAATTCCTGTATATAGAAAACTTGATTTAATTGTGCAAGTGAGTAGATTACATTTTCTGCAAATGCTTTATCATTCAACCTTGTTATTCCAATCCCTTTAGATCCATAAAGTGGTTTTAAAACACAATCTCCTCCTAAGTCATCAAAAGCTTCGAGAGCTTTCTGTGGATCTTCACAAATTATTGTTTTTGGGGTTGAGATCTGGTATCTTTCTAAAAATATTGATGTTAAAAATTTGTCACTCGCAATTTCTAATGCTTCTCTTGAATTTATTAATTTTACATTATATTCTTCTATTGCTCTTAAAATATCAAGTCTAAAGAAAATCTTTTGAGTAGAAGCCGCCCCAAATCCCCTTACAAGCGCTGCTTTAGGTTCAAGAGTTTCAAATTGTTTATAAAAACTACGTTGAAAACCAATCCCTACTTTAATTGTGGAAGGAATAAAATAATCAACACTATAACCCCTTTTTCTTAATTCAACAGAAAGAATTTGAACTTCTGGGTCATTTGAATTAGGAGTTATTATCATCGATTTCATAATAAATTCACTCAAAATA
>JBHLLG010000093.1:0-11374 GCA_048885925.1 Candidatus Hermodarchaeota archaeon | reverse complement strand
CCTTTAATTAAATTGAGATCTTTATCAATTTCATCTGCACCATCTAAATCAACATCAATTTCAGGATATTGTTCCAACGTAGCTAGATTTAACCCATTTTCAATAATTAATTGATAAGCTTGAAATGAACTGGGTATGCATTTTACGTTTAAAGATTTTGCCTTGTCAATTTCACCTAATCTTTGAACAGCATATACTATTGTTGATCCACTCCCAATTCCAATAATCATATTCCTTTTAACATTTTCTTCTACTGCTTTTATCGCAGCATTTCTCTTACCCTGTTCGATTAAATCTTCAGACAATATAATTACACCTAATTCATTTTTTAAGTAAATTTAAAATTCTAATTGCTAAATACGCTGCATTTTCGCCTCTATCTATTCCAACACTAGCAACAGGAACTCCTGGAGGCATTTGTACAATTGATAGTAATGCATCTAAACCTCCCAATTTTGCACTTACAGGCACTCCAATAACTGGTTTATTTGTTTTTGATGCGATTACCCCAGGTAAAGCAGCAGAAAGACCAGCGACAGCAATATAAATTAGTGACTCAGAATCCTTGACATATTTATCTAATTGCTCTGAATTTCTATGAGCAGAAATAATTTGAAGATCATATTTTATATTATTATCTTTTAAAACTTTTTCAGCTTTTTCATAGATCTCTTTATCGGAAATACTACCAGCAATAATTGAGACTAATATCTTTTCATCAATGTTAATAGGTTTTTTAGACATATTCTATCTAAAACTAGCAAAAATAAAAATAATTCTAATAATTTCTTAACAACGATGTAATATATTTCTAAAATTATTAATTTGTTTTCTTTTTTCTATCAGATGCCTTATCAAAAACTTTAATATCTCTATTAAATTTTTTCATTTGTTAAAAAGAATTTTGAGTTAAAAACGAATTTTAAAAGGGATATTGAAAAATGGCAAAAGAATTAAAAGAAGTATGGTTAATTGATTATGCCAGAACAGCTTTTTCCCGTTCCAGACCTAAACAGCCAGAGAGAGATGTTTTTGGAGATCAGAGAGGCGATGAATTATTAGCTCAATTATTAATGAAATTTTTTGACGAAAAATTGGCAGATAAAGGAATTGAAAAAAAAGATATCCAAGAAATATCTACTGGTACCGCTATGGGAGTATTTGAATGTTGGACCTATGGGGGTAAACTTCCTACATTTATGGCAGGATTTCCTGCAGAAACGTCAACATTCTTTGTTGATAAACAATGTGGTTCTGCAGGAGCAGGACTCCAATTTTTAGCAATGGAAATTATGACTGGCATGACAAACTATGCATTAGCATGTGGTGTTGAGCATATGACCCGTATTCCGATGCAGAATGATTGGATTCGACCCAATTTAGATCTGATAAATAAGAAATCAAAATGGTATAGACCACAATATGATTTTATGACAACTATCAATATGCTTCAAACTGCGCAGAAACTATATGAGGAGGAAAGTCCCTATATTACTAAAGAAGATATGGATAAATTTGGAGTAAGGAGTCATAATTTAGCTGTAGAAAATACCGAAAATGGGTGGTTCAAAGGAGAAATTATTCCTATCGAAGGTCATAATGAGGGTAACACTGAAGAAAAAATGTTAATAGTTGCAGATCAAGCACCAAGAAAATCCAATTTAGAACAAGTAGCTAAATTACCCAGAATTTCAAGACCGTTCTATTTAAAGCAAAACGCATATGGAGAAGATCTTGGTGGTAGACAAGGTTATGAACAAAGAGAAGGAACAAAAGATGGTGTAATTACTCCAGGAAATTCTTCACCTTTAAATGCTGGTGCTACTGCTGCATTACTAATGGAAGCCAAGGAGGCAGAAAAGCGTAGTCTCAAACCAATGGCAAGAATTGTATCACTTGGTGTAGCTGGTGTTGATCCTTCTGTTATGGGACGAGGACCTGTACCAGCATCCCAAATGGCTTTAAAACTAGCGGGATTAAGTGCTGAGGATATAGATTATTGGGAAATAAATGAAGCATTTTGTATAGTTACCTTAAACTGTATGAAAGCATTAAAAATTCCCGAAGAGAAAGTAAATGTAATGGGCGGCTCAACTGCTATCGGCCATCCTTTAGGATCTACAATGGTAAGACTTACTGGAACTTTAGCAAGAATTTTAAAGGATAAAGGCGGTAAGTATGGTATTGCTAATGCGTGTATAGGAGGAGGCCAAGGAATAGCTGTTTTACTGGAAAACATTCATGTATAATTAATTTTTGAGATCTTTATCTTTTATTTTTTTTATTTTCTTAAATTTTTGTTTAATTTAAATTTGATGAGCAACCTTTTAGTCCTTATGAGGAAAAGTATATTATCATTTATCTTAGAAATGTTTAAATATTAACGAATAACAAATTAACTTACAAAAAAATTAAAATAAAAGTGAAACCAAAATGCCAGTTTACAAAAGTATTCAATTAGTAGGTACATCTGATAAGAATTGGGCAGAAGCTGTAAGAAATTGTTATGATGAAGCAAAGAAAAGCTTACGTGGTATTCGAAACATTCAGATTATTGAATCTGACGTGAAAGTTAAAGAAGATATTGATAAATTTATCTAACTCAGATTAATTCAATAAAAACTCATTTATCGCGTCAGAGTTCAAGTTAACTTCCAATTAGAAAGATAAATTTTTAATATAATTTTTATTTTTTTTTCTTTTTTCAAAATTTAATTTTCAATGATTATTCCAAATAAAAGAATATAACTAAAATTAATGATCAAATTTTAAATATTAAGGGTTCTATTTAGACTTTATAATTCGATTAAGGGGTAATATGTTTCAGTCAGATCTAATTGCAGACTTGCTTTCTAACCCCACTGTAATACGATATATAATTGGTGGCGTTATAGTATTAATAGTTTTAATTGTATGCTGTGCAATTCATCGTAAATTAGTTGAAAAATAGCTTTAATTTAAAATTAAAACTATTTAATTTTTTTTATTTTATCTCATCTAATCTTTTTCTCATTTCTGATCTTGCTGTAAGAGCATAGATGAAATTTGGGTCAATTTTTAAAGCTTTTTCATAATATTGTAAAGCTTTCTTATATTTTTCCTTGGTTTCGTAAATTAAACCTAAGTTATAGAAGCAATATTTATAATCTGGTTTGATACTTAATGCTTTTTTAAATGAATTTTCTGCGTTCTGGAATTTGCTTAAATTAAAGAAGGCAAGTCCTAAATTATAATGTGCTCTATAGTTATTTGGACTAAGGTTTATAATTCGTTCAAATACTTCTTTGGCCTTTTCATATTCCAAAGTATAATAATCATTAAGGTATCCCCCATAATCAAATAAAGTTTCGATTAATATAGTTTTAATTTCCTCAGAATTAGGTTTGCTTGTGTAAATCTCATTTAATATTCTCAAAGCTTCATCAAATTTATTTTGCTTTTTAAAGGTTCTTGCTTTTTCAATTAGATCTGAGATATCATTCGAAATTTTCATGAAATAACATTATATTTAATTTCAATTTATGAAAATATTTGAGTAGTGATTACATCTCATTTTCATACCATATGTTTGGTGACTTCTTTATACCAAGTTTTAAAAATAAGCTTCTCATAGCTCCATCTGAATCTGGGCAAATAAAGTAACTTTTATCAATCTTTAGCGTTCTTTTGATATATAATTGTAACTCTCGAATAATCATTTCTTCAATTCCTCTTTTAAAGGAATCTTCTTTTTTTGTCATTACTTGATGAATTAAAACTCTATCATTTCCCAGATAGTCTCTAAAGAAGGTATAAGTCCCAAAACCTAGTATTTTTCCATCTTCTTTCGCTACAACCATAGAGTTTCTATATTGAAGATCGAGAGCCCTCCGATTTAATTCCTCTTCAAATCTTTCCCAAACAGAAAAGAAGTAAGACTTACTTGCAATAAAATCTTTAAAAATCTCCTTCAGTGCTTCTTTATCAACTCTAGGATCAAATCTGTTGATTATAATCAAAATAATCACTAGTAGAAATATTGATATTTAACAAAATATCTATTCTTTAATAAAAATTTTTTTTTAAAACTAAATATAAATTAAATTGATATATTATGAGCAGAAAAACTAATGAAAATCTGATTTCGATTCCTTTAAAAAAATTAAGAAAGGATACACCTATCCCAAAACAGTTAAAACCAGGAGATGCAGGTGCGGATGCTCGAATCATGGGTTTTAAGAAAATAATCCATGAAAAGGATAAAAAAGAATTAATCGATGTTGATTCTGACACTTATATATTAAAACCACTTGAAAGAATAGGATGTCCACTAGGATTTTCCACAGCTATACCAGAAGGATATTACTTCAAAGTGGTTCCTAGAAGTGGTCTAGCATTGTGGGATGGAATTTCCATAGTAAATGCTCCTGGTACAATTGATGCGGGATATAGGAATGAATGGATGGCAATAGTAATCAATTTATCCAATAAAAACGTTGTGTTAAGAAAAGGAGAAAGAATTTGCCAAATTATTTTTTCTAAAATTTATAATTATGAATTTATAGAAACCGAAAAACTTTTAGACTCGGAACGTGGAAAGGGGGGATTTGGAAGCACTGGCAAGACTTGAATTTCAAGTAAATATAAATGACTTGTAAGGAAAGGCTAAATATGACAGAATTAACACACGAGGAAAATTTTATAATTAAAAAACTTAACGAAAATGGTGGAAAGTTAAATTATAAACAAATACAAATATTATGTGAAAATGAATTCGAAGGAGTTAGACTGATCCTAAAAAAATTAAAAGAGAAAGGATTTGTTACATATGAAGGGATGATACCTGGATTTTCTGCAGAAATCGAGTTAATAAGAGAACTTTAAAATTACAAAAGTATTAATCATAAAACTCTTATTGCATTTTTTATTTTCTTTTTTAGCATTGTTATTTAAATTATCATGAATGAAAATAATCTAGAGCCAGATAGGGAAAGTTATATTGAAAAAATCTTAAATCCCGGAAGTATTTGTGTTTTTGGTGCGAATAACGACTTAATGACTACAATGGGATCAATGCAACTCCGAAACATTATTACTGGAGGCGGATTTGATGGAAATATCTTTCCGGTTCATCCCAGTTTAGATAAAGTTCAAGGACTTAAAGCTTATAAATCTGTGTTTGATATTCCAATAATACCAGATTTAGCCTTTATTATATTGCCAACAAGAATTGTTCCGCTAGTTATGGAAGAATGTGGTCAAAAAGGTATTAAACACTTAATCATTACATCAGGAGGCTTTCGAGAGAGTGGTTCTGATGGAATAGAATTATCTAAAAAAATTGATGAAATAGCTAAGAAATATAATATGAGATTTATTGGGCCTAACTGTTTAGGTATATATAATGGATGGTATGGTTATCCTGATAAAAAAGATGCCTACTTAAATACATTTTGGATGTATCTCCCTCATAAACGAGGAAATATCTCAATTATAAGTCAATCTGGCACTGTTGCTGCTCAAACAGCTTTTTATACAAATGATTTAGGAGTTAGGATTGGAAAATCTATATCTGTAGGAAATGAAAGAAATATAGACTTGGTAAATGTATTAAATTATTTTAAAAAGGATCCTCAAACAGAAGTTATCGGGCTATATATCGAAGAAATCAAACAGGGAAAAGACTTTATTAATTTAGCCAAAGAAATAATGCCTAAAAAGCCAATAGTAGCAATTTATGCTGGAGGGACACAAGCTGCTGCGAGATCTATAATGAGCCATACAGGTTCAATTAGTACTGATAAAAAAATTTATGATGCTGTTTTTAAAGAAACAGGTATAATATCAACTAATTCTATAATGGATTTCTTGTATTATCTTAGAACTTTATCACAAGCACAAACACATAATATTTTTCCAAAAGGAAATAGATTAGGTATTATAACGGATTCAGGAGGTCCCGGTGCTATGATGACAAAAACAGCTGAATTATATGGAATGGAAGTGCCCGAATTTTCACAAGATTTACAATTAGAAATTAAAAAAGATATTCCTAAGACAGCAAGCTCTATAAATCCAATTGATATTACTTTTCATCAAAATTTTATGAATATGTTTATAAAATTTCCAAAACTTTTAATGAAATCTGGTGAAGTTGATGCAATTATAGTGTTTGGAGTTTATGATTTTGACGATATTCTGAAAATAATTGAAAATTCAGGCATGGAACTCGATGAGAACTTGAAAAATGTGAAGGAAGTATTTGATAATGTTGTTTTAAAACCTCTAAAAAGACTAATGAGAAAGTATTCAATTCCTGTGTTTTTTGCTGGTCCATATCCTTATAGATATTCATGGATGCAAAAATTTGTTGAATATGATATTCCTATTTTTAGTATGTGGGATGATATAACTAAATGTCTCAAAATTTTATGTGATTATTCAGAATTTCGTAGAAAAATTACAAATCTATAATCATTATATAAATATTTTTTTATGGATTTCAATTATTCATTCCACTAATTATTTATATAATTAAAGTTGTATATTATCTAGAATTTGTTTAAAAACCATTAATTAACAATAACAATTTCACTATATAAAATACTTATTTAGCACGTGTTATAAATTGCCCGTAGAATTTTTTAATCCCCCGGCTGCGATTTTGGCTTCAGGATCTAAGTTAGGTGTTGAACTTGGTGGTTCAAAATCCATTTTAAGCATTGATGCGCATCATAATTTATATACTGAAGGTAATATTTTTAGTGAGTTAAGTTGGGGAGCATTTTATCAAGAAGAGGGCCTAGAAGATCAGATTGATACATTTGAAACTAAAGAATTTGATTCAATTCGGGAGGATCCTAAAGCTTTAATCAAAGCAATAGTAGATAGTATCTATAACATAATGAATAATGGAAAACTTTTTTATGGGATTGCGGATTTTGAAGTAGATGCGTTTCTCAATCAAAATACGATTATTCCTGGACTTAAATTAGATTATGAAATAATTAACAAATTATTAGAAGCTCATAAAAAGACAAGAAATAAAGATTTATTTCCACAAATTTTATCTGATGCTAAAGGATTAAAAAAAATAAAAGTAGAGATTCAAGGAGTTAAAAAGAAAAATCTTCATTTAAGAGGAAATAAATTAGAAGATTTTGCTGATACTTTGAGAATGGCTAAAGGATTTGCTACTGGGATTGTATGTACTTCAAGAGGTGCTGCAAATCTTTATATAATGAGCGATAACATTACATATAAAGAAGATGAGCTCCCAGAACTGTATATAGACGATGATAATCTTGTTATTATTGAGATGGGTATTCAAAGAGAACTTTTATTTCCAATTAGTTGGTTTAGAATAGATCTAGGAATTAAGTCTTTAGAAACTTTAGAGCTTTATGATATAATTAAAAATGACTCAAAATTGAATAAAGCTTTGGAACGCTATGAAAAATATATAACAAGGTTAGTTTATAAAAAATTTTTAACCATGGCGTCTACAGAAAAAATCGGCACTGATATTGAGGATAGTTTCTATGAAATGAGTCCAGAAGAAAGAAGAAAAGCGCTTAGAGATATGGCTGAAGCAATAAATAGATTAACAGAAGAGTATAAAAAATAATAATAACAATTATTCATTTACTCCTTTATAATTCTTGGAGCTTTAATATAACCATCCTGTTTATGTTTAGCATTCTTTAATGCTTCTTCATTAGAAAGAGATTTCCAAGGTATATCTTCTCTAAAAACATTCTTTAATCCATCTATTGGATGAGTCATGGGCTTAACATTGCTAGTATCTATATCATCTAGCTTTTTAAAATAGGAAAGAATATTACCTAATTCTTTCGCAAAATTTTCTTTTTCTTCTTCAGATAAATCCAATAATGCTAATTTCGAAATATGTTCAATGGTTTCCTTTGAAATCTCTTCCTTTTTAGTCATACTTTAATTCAATAAAATATAGTTCTAGCTATTAATTAAAATTAGTCACCATAATTTATTAAAATCCGTTTTCTATAAAATAAAAGAAAAAGAAATAAGACATATCAATATCTTAAATTATATATGGTAAAAAATGAAGACTTAAGAAATGAAATCCCAAGCCATGCATTTATCGCCTTAGCTAGAAGAGGTATGGAAAAAATTTCTTTAGATCAATGTTTTTTAAAAAATTGTGATAATCAAAACCCTGAATTATTAGAACCTCTTAAAAAAGAAGAATATGAAGAAGAATTGAAATCAATAAAAAAAATCTATATTAAATGTAAAAAGTGTAATAGGGTTTTCATTTTAAAACTTGAAACAATAAAAAAAGTAGCTAAATCAACTAAAAAAGAAGAGGAAGAACCACTATCCATGGGATTAATCTATGCTTTAGATGAAAACGGAAATTCTTTAGGTCATATTGGGTGGTTTTAGAGTAAAATAATAAGATATAATCATAGAAAGACTAATAAAAAGACATTTTTTTTAAATTTTTATTAGTCTAATTTTTAAATTTAATTCTAATTAGGAGAATTTCCATGAATTATTCTAAAAAATTGTAAATCAAAAAATTGGATAACTTAAACTGATTTATTTCACTTCTTTTATTTAACATATGAATTTTGATTTTTATATATTTGATTTAGATGGAACATTATTAGATCTTGGAAATATTGGTAATCATGTCGATTTAATATTAGTTAAGACATTAAAAAAATTGAATGTTAAAAAAATACCTGAAAAAAATGAAAGAAATAACTTATGGCGTTCATTTGAAAAATATAAGGAAGTTTTAAGAGATTGGGGGATAAATGATTCAGATCTGTTTTGGAAATATTACGATAAGAATGATTTTAAAATAAGAAAAAAGCTTCTAAGGAAAAAACAAATTTCTTTATATAAAGATGTAAAAGCCGTACTGGAAGTAATTCAAAATCATAAGGAAAATAAAAAATTGGCAATTTGCTCTAATACAGCAGATTATATCGTAGATTTTTTTTTGAATCACTTTAAAATCAATCATTATTTTCATACTATCTTTAGTTTAGGAACTAATATAAATCAAAAATTTGCTAAACCTTCTCCAAACGGAATTTTTAATATTTTGAAGAAATTTGATTATGATCCTTCAGAAAAATCAGCGATAATGATTGGCGATTCGATTCATGACATCACAGCAGCGAAAAATGCTAAAATAAGTTCATGTTTAATTTTACGTCATATACAGAAAGATCATATGTCATATAAACGATGGAATATTCAACCAGATTACGTTATCGAACATTTAAATGAATTAGTTAATTTATAATTTACTTCATCTTATTTTTGCTTGTTTTATCAATCTACTCTACAGCAACATTAATTATAGAAGGATCAAAATTAAATAGTCAAACTGATTTTTATTTAATATTGAAAGTCTTAAGAGAATAGTCCAAATGTCGACAAAATTAGGTGAAGAACACACATTAAGGAAAAAAGTGTGGAAAATAATTAACTTAATACAAGCTAATCAGCTATTTGTACATTATAAAGATTGGAGTATCAAATATTTCACTGAAAAAGATAAAAAGTTAAATACAAAATTATTACCAGAAATATTAACCCTCTGTGTATTGAATGCAATAGTTCCTAATTCTGCTATGCTATTAATTGGCGGGCATGGTGGCGGCAAAACCACACTCGTTAAACTATTAGGGAGGATGTTCACAGCAAATACATTGAGTGAAATCGAAAATTCAATAATAAGAGGACATCCCCAATTAACTGAAGAAAAACTCATAGGAACTCTAAAACTTGGAAAACTGATGAAAGAAGGTGAGGAAGAAGTTGTATGGAGACAATTTGTTACAAACTTTTGGAAAATTATTGATGAAGTAAATCGCTTAACACCTTATGCTCAAGATATTCTTCTATCATTACTTGCTGAAGGTACTGTCAAATACTATGATTCGATAACAACAATTAACAAATATTGCTTATTTGCAACTATAAATCCGCATGATATTGGTACTTTTGAATTATCTCAGCCATTTTTAGACAGATTTGGTATTTCTGTGCCTATCTCAATGCCCGGAAGTCATGACTTACAACTAATTTTAACTGGAAAAGATGAAAAGTATAGTGGATACGATGAATTAATCCAAGTACCCCAAGTTTTAAGTATAGATGAATTAATGGAAATTCATTTCTATGTTAATAGAATCCCTTTCCCCTCTGAAGTTAATAATTTCATACATGCTATAGTAAGAGAATTTACTTTATGCGATCGTGTTGATAAAGGGAACACAGAAGATTTAAAACCTAGTACCGGATTATGTTCAGGGTGTCATTTCAATACGGCTCAAAATGTTTGTAACAAGATTGATTCGATTTTAAGCGTAAGAGTGGCTAAGGATCTATTGAGATATTCAAAAGCTTTAGCATGGTTGCTGGGATTAGATAATATTGATATAAATATTGTAAACACAATTGCACCTTATGTAATTTCCCATAGAACGATATATGTAAAAAGGGAATTAGATAAGCCGCCATATTATGGTGATAAATATGAATTTTCGAAGAGTTTATTAAATGCTATTTTAAGAAGATTTAAAAATCGTGAAGAGTGCTATAGAATTGCAGAAAGATTTCGTGAAGGAGGCTCTAAAGATAATGATTTGACTGAATTAAAAAAATTCGAAAAGAACGATCTGATTGTAAAATACGATCTAATTCCATTTGTAAATTCAGTTAATAATAAAAAATATCCAATAATTGCTCAACAAATTCAGGAGGCTTCAAAAAGAGGAAATATTGTCAAACTAACAGAAATCAGAAATGATCTTATGGAAGTAATTGATTTTCCAAATAGAGGAGATTTAATTGAATGGATTAATCGAGAGCTTTTTAAACAAACGGTTACTGATTATGTTTTTAGGTACCAATATAATAAAGAAGTTTGGGCAGATATCGCTGCTGAATTCTCAAACTTAGATCAACCTATTAAAGAAGCGTTTAGTCAAAGACAAACTAAACAAATTCGAACGGAAGATTTACTCATTGAAATCAATGTTACTGGTAAAAGTGATGATTCTATAGTAAATATTCAAATTTCAGGAGGTTCAGAAGCATTGAAATTGAGATCTATTTTAGATAATTTAGATTATATTCAAAAAGAAGAATAATTATTTAATGTTATTATGATTCAAGCAAAAAGAAAAGGGAGAGATAAAAGATCTAAAAAGGAACTAACAGAAAGAGAATGGAATTTAATAAATCTAGCTAAAATAGCTTGGAGTAAAGCTTTAAAAGAATTTTATTATCCTCCTTTGAATGAACCTAATTACGTATTTGATTACACTCATTTAGAAGGATTCTATATTGACCCAGAAAATCGATGGCAAATAACAATGAATTTAGCTAA
>JBHLLG010000092.1:0-11510 GCA_048885925.1 Candidatus Hermodarchaeota archaeon | reverse complement strand
AATTTCAAACCTGCTTCTGGTTCTGGAATATTTATTTTTTTAACCATATTAATCTCCAATTAAAACCAATATCAGAATGTTTGATTCCCTTAAATTTTTAAATAAATTGTACTATTAAGTTTTTATTAAATTAAATAAATTTGAAGTTAAAATGACTGAAGAAACAGAAAAAAAGATAGAACTTAAAAAATCTTAATAAAACTATCTTTTTCAATTTCTTTTTAATATTTTAAACAAAATTTATACTTCACATAGTTATAACTAATTCTTTAAATAATGTCCTTTATTAAAATTTATTATGAAAGATCAATTGAACTCAAAATTGAAGGAACTAGAAGCAAAAAAGAAGGAATTGCAGCCAAAAATTGATGAAATTAATAGAAAAAGAGAAGAAGAAATCCAAAAAGTCAATAAAAAATATGATCATATGATCTATGATATCAATTATACAGCTCAACATTTGGAAGATGAGTTTTATAATGATTTAATAAAATCTTTTATTGAAATAATTATAAGAGAATTTGATAGAAAAAGAAGTTCAGATATTTATGAAGTATCAAATGAATTTAAAATTTATAAGGAATCTATTGCTGAATTCGAGATGTTTCCTAGAGAATTAATTGATAATATGCATAAAGTGATTAATGGGAGTCCAATTGAAGAAATAATGTATGATCTTAAAAAGATTCAAAAAAAGTATTTGAAATCTTAATTAATCATATTTCTAAGTTCAAATAATTTTTTTATATAAACTTTATAATATTTCTTATTACTTTCTGATATTATTTGGATATTATATAGCTAAATATGTGTATTCAAATCTGTTGGATATAACTAAACAATATTTTTTATTATTATAAAATGGAGTTATTTGAAGAAGAAGTGGAGATATACAACTCAAAGATGAGGCTTCTTAACTGGATTTACGATGAGATTCGATTATATCCAGAATATAAAGATCTTATCAATGAAAAGGGGCAAAAATTGCCTTTAAATATGTAAATCTTCGTTATATTGAATCCTCCAAATAGTATTTATAATCATTTTAATTTCAGAAATAAGATCAATCAAATCTCCATTTTGTGGAATATGAATAAAAATAAGAGGATATTCTTTTTTTGAGATATAAAGAGCCCAATAGTAAAGATAATTGCATAAGAAGAAGCCTGGAAAATTTGAGATTGAGGTATTGATGTTGTCTTTAAGTTTCGAATACAATTTATTTACATTTATGATTGTTTTAATCCAAGGGCGAAAATGAATGTTTATAGGCCCAAATTTAAATTTCTTATCAATATCTGTGCCAATTTTAAAATTCCATGCATATTTCTCAAGATAAATTTTATTAATAGAATGGATACCTAAAAGAATTACTAAGGTGGGTTTAGATTTTAATTCTAGCAAAAAATTACTATAAACTTTGATACTTTTATTCCAACTCACCGGTATGACTTTTTTTAATACTGGGAATTTAAAATCATTAATTAGGAACTTCTCTACAATCTCTCCACTTAAATTAGATTTAAATTTACTATATGGACCAAAACCAATTATTATCAAAACCATATGAAAATTAACTTGAAGATCCTTTGATGAAATAAAGTATGGTTAAAAATATAAGATTTATAAAAAAATAAGGTTAATAGTTATTAAATGAAACTATTATTTATTATTCCTCAGCAGCTTCTTTTGCTTTAGCTTTTTCTAAAGCATTTAATTGTTTTTGTAAATTTTTAATTTCTGAATTAACTGCCTTTATTAGATTTTTCTTTTCTGATTCAATTTCTTTCAATTTATCATTTAGTGCCTTTTCTTTTTCCTTTTTTAAGGTAGCAAGGTTTTTAGTCACTTCTTTAACAGTAGAAATTTTTTCTTTTTTCTTTTCAGTCCATTCTTCTGTTTTTTGGATAGCTTCATCGCGAAGCCTCTCTTCTTCTTCTAATTTTAATTTAGTTTCGTCGATTTTAGGGTCAAAATCCTGTTCAATTTCTGCTTCTGCAGAAGCTTCTTTTTTAGCAGCTTCTTCTTCTATTCTAGTAATTTCATCTTCTTTGGCACTTATTTGTCCTCTTAAATATTCTTCTGACATAAAACATCAATCTTTTAGTATTTTAACTTAAATTTTTTTTCAATTTCTTGTTAAGGATTAAAGTGTATTAAATTATTGGTATATTTAAGTATTTTTAAGAAAAATAACTTATTAAACTTTCTATCGCCATAATTTGAACGTTTAAAAAAATTATTAGGTGAAATTTGGTTAAAAACTTAGCTTTTATATTCGGTTAATTAATGTTTATTCTCTTAGTGTAAACTCCCAACTACACCAATAATCGTCTGGATGTGGATCAGGAGGACATGATATACATTTAGTTTCTATTCGAGGATCTATAGTTTTAGCAAATAATTCATATTCCACTAAACCAACTTGTTTACATGGGAAATCTGGAAGTCCTCTTTGTTTTCTGGCTGATTGAACTCGACAATTTACCATCTTTAACACACATTTCTTATTCGAAATTTCATTAACTTCTTGAATGTTAATATTCGCATATACTCTATATTTTAGAGCTTTAGCTAAAGCGTGAATTCCACCATTTTCAGGAATATTAAATCTTTGCATTATCCTTTTTGCTTCAATAACGGTGAATCTTTTCCATTGCCTAACATCTAATTCGATAGCTTTTTCCAATCCATACTCTCGTTCAACTTCTTGAAACCAAGTACCATCAATTGCTAACCAGTTTTTGGAAATATCTTCAATATAATCTAACAATTCCTCTTTTGAAAGTGATTCTAAATCTTCTCTCATATTGATCCTTGATTTTAAATCGTGAAAATTTAACTTTGAAAATTATATAAAGCTTATTTAATTAATTGATAAAAATTAAAATTTCTCCCCAAGGGGAAAACGATGGGCGCACTCTAAAAGAAAAATTTAATAGGATTTTAAATTTAAATATTTTGTATATTTTTTTAATCCAGAAATACGAAAATATAGAAAATAGTTGAAGAAAATGGGAAAAACCTTAACTGAAAAAATTTTAGAGCAACATTTAGTAGAAGGAAAGTTAGAAAAAGATACTGATATTGCTATAAAGATTGATCAAACTCTAACTCAAGATGCTACAGGTACAATGGCATACCTTCAGTTTGAAGCAATGGGAATTCCGCGAGTTAAAACCGAACTCTCGGTAAGTTATATTGACCATAATACCTTACAAGAAGATTTTAAAAACCCAGATGATCATCGCTATTTACAAAGCATTGCTGCTAAATATGGTATATATCTTTCACGACCAGGTAATGGAATATGCCATCAAGTTCATCTTGAAAGATTTGCTCGTCCTGGCAAAACATTATTAGGCTCAGATAGCCACACTCCGACTGGTGGTGGGGTAGGGATGATTGCAATTGGAGCGGGAGGCTTAGATGTTGCTGCTGCAATGGCTGGAAGCCCCTTTGGTTTAAAAATGCCAAAAATTGTCAAAGTTTATTTAACTGGTAAATTATCTGATTTCGTATCTGCTAAGGATGTAATATTAGAAGTTTTAAGGAGACTTGGAGTAAAAGGTGGAGTTAATAAGGTCTTAGAATATACAGGGCCAGGAGTAAAAACCTTATCAGTCCCAGAACGAGGAACCATTACTAATATGGGGACTGAAACGGGTGCAACTACTTCAATATTTCCTTCTGACGAGATTACTAAAGAATTTCTAGAAGCTCAAGAAAGAAGCAATCAGTGGATTCCTTTAGAAGCTGATATGGATGCTATATATGATGAAACAATTGAAATTGATTTAAATAAACTTGAACCACTTGTTGCAGAACCTCATAGTCCAGGTAACGTTAAAACAGTCAAAGAAATAGAAGGATTAAAGGTAGATCAGGTATGTATTGGATCTTGCACGAATAGTTCATTGCGGGATCTTAAAATTGCAGCAAATATGCTAAAAGGTAAAACTATAAATCATAATGTAAGCCTTACCGTGTCTCCAGGATCAAGACAAGTTGTAGATCACTTAATACATTCTGGAGAAATGGCTTATTTTGTTGAAGCAGGAGCGAGAATTCTTGAAAATACCTGTGGACCTTGTATTGGAATGGGTCTTGCTCCAAAAAGTGATGCTGTATCATTAAGAACATTTAATAGAAATTTTCTTGGGAGATCCGGAACGAAAAGTGCGAATATATATCTTATAAGTCCAGAAGTAGCAGCCATGGCTGCAATAGAAGGAACAGTAACTGATCCTAGAAAATTTGGAAAGATGCCAAAAATTGAAATGCCTAAGAAATTTTTGGTAAATGATAATATGATTATCCCTCCATTACCAATAGAACAAGCAAAAGAAGTAGAGATTATTAGAGGACCAAATATAAAACCTTTGCCTGAATTTAATCCAATTCCGGGAAAATTAGAAGGTGAAGTACTTTTAAAAGTTGAAGATGACATAACTACAGATCATATTATGCCAGCAGGAGCTCAAATACTACCTTTAAGAAGTAATATACCAGAAATTAGTAAATTTGTATTTAATGTAGTAGATCAATCTTTTCCTGAGAGGGCTAAACAAAAAAGTGGAGGATTTGTAATTGCAGGAGAGAATTATGGTCAAGGATCAAGTAGAGAACATGCTGCTATTGCTCCGAAATATTTGGGTGTAAAAGCGGTTATAGTTAAAAGCTTTGCTCGAATCCATTTAGCTAATCTAATTAATTTTGGAATTGTTCCATTAATATTCGCAAACAAAGAAGATTATAATAAAATAGAACAGGGCGATAGTCTCGAATTAGATTTGAATACTATTGATACAGGCAAAGTCATTTTAAAAAATCTTACTAAAGGCTTAGAGATTCCATTAATTCATTCATTAGGTAAAAGCGATCTTGAAGAATTAAAAGCTGGTGGCAAATTAACATTAATAAAGCAAAAATATGCTAAATAGATGCATAATGATATTTTCCTTTTTAAAATATATTTTTTCTTTTTAATTTTTAAATCTAAAAATAAGAGCAAATAGATTACGGAGTCTCTTTATAATGGCTGATAATGGTTTTAAATTAGATCCAAAAAAACGCTTCTCATCTAGAGTAGAAAATTATATTAAATATAGACCTAAATATCCTTATGAAGTAACTACATTCCTTAAAAAGAAAAAGATTTTAACGAGAAATTCTGTAATTGCAGACATTGGTTCGGGAACAGGAATTTTAAGTGAATTATTTTTAAAGGAAGGTAATAGAGTATATGGGATTGAACCAAATAAAGATATGAGGAGTGCAGCTGAAACTCTATTAAGAAAATATTCTCAATTTATTAGTATTGAAGGGTCAGCAGAAAACACAACTTTAGAACCAAATATAATTGATATAATAACTGTAGGACAAGCTTTTCATTGGTTTGATTTAGAGAAAGCTAAAATTGAGTTTTTGCATATTCTTAAACCTAATGGGTGGGTCATTTTAATCTGGAATCGTCGTAGAAAACTTAATAATAAATTCCTAGAAGAATATGAAGTTTTACTCTTAAATTATGGAACAGATTACAAGGCTATTGAGAAAAAGAAACTTGATTATGATAAATTTTTTGGGGAAAACAAATCGAAAATAATCTATAAGAAAGAAACATTCTATAATGTTCAAATTCTTGATTTTGAAGGTTTGAAAGGTAGATTACTCTCGACTTCATACATACCATTAGATGATCATCCAAATTATAATAAGATGATGCTTGATTTGAGAAAAATTTTCAATAAATATGAGATTAATGGCTTTATCCAATTTGAATATGATACTGAAGTTTTTTACGGGCAATTAAAGTAATTTTAATTAAACCCGAATATTTGAGATGTGTTTCTTTAATGCTTGAGTGGCATTTCGACCTATCCAAATATACATTCTTTTGTAAAAAAAAAATTAAAGAATTTGTTTTTAAACGTTTTGGATTAAAAAAGCAGAATTGAGTTAAAATACTCGTTTCATTATTTAGATTATTTTTTTTAACTTAGTTGATTAAATTTTAATCTTAGAGATTATATCATCTTTTTTGGATCCAATAATTCATCTAAATTCTTTATTTTTAAGCCCATCTCTGTTATCACTTGTTTACATGTCTTGCCAGATTTAAATGCCGTCTGGGCAATCTCAGCACACTTATCATATCCAATTATGGGTGTTAATTTAGTAATAACCATAAGGATCCTGTCTAATTGTCCATTAAGATGATCTTTATTAGCCTCTAAATTTATTAGGCAATTATCGATAAATGAATGAATTCCTCCGATTAATATTTTAATTGACTCAAGTATATTTATTATCATGAGAGGTTTACAAACATTCAAATCCAGTATGCTACCATACGCCTCTCCCAATGAAACAACAGAATCATTTCCAATTACTCGTAGACAGACTTGAATAAGCGCTTCAGATTGAGTTGGATTTATCTTACCAGGCATTATTGATGATCCAGGTTCATTTTGGGGTAAGATTAGTTCAGATAATCCTGCTCGTGGTCCACTTCCCATCCAACGTATATCATTAGCCATTTTCAATAATGATAGAGCTAATAACCTAAGATTTCCACTAAGATTAACAATTGCGTTATGAGAAGCAATACCTTCCGCTTTTACAGGATTAATTTTAAATGGAATATTAGTTATCTTCGAGAGGTGAGAAACTGTAATTTTAGCAAAATTTTTATGTGTATTTAAGCCTGTTCCTAATACAGTTCCACCGATCGGAAGAAAATGTAATTCATCAAAAGCATTTTTTAACCTTTCTATATTAATTTCAATTTGTCTCTTATATACTTGAAACTCCATCGATAATGGTATTGGTACGGCATCTTGAAGATGTGTTCGCCCTACTTTTACAATACCTTTAAATTCTTCAATTTTCTTTTCTAAATATTCTTTTAGCCTACTTAATGTCGGGAAAAGTTTTTGTAACATATGTAAAGCTGAAATATGCATAGTACTTGGAATTACATCATTTGAAGATTGTCCCTTATTTATATGATCATTTGGATGGACTGGATGTTTTTTACCCAATGGAAAACCTAGAATTTGACTAGCTCTATTAGCTAACACCTCATTCATATTCATATTAGTCTGAGTACCACTCCCTGTTTGATAAATATCTATTGGAAATTGATCTAAATATCTTTCTTCTATAAGAATCTCATCCAAGGCTTTTAATACAGCTCCTCCAATTTCATTATCAATTAAACCTAATTCCATATTTGCCAATAAACAAGATTTTTTCAGTTGGGCTAATGATGTGAGAAAAATTGGAGGGAACCTTTTTCCACTAATCTTAAAATTCTGAATGGCTCGTTGAGTGTTAATTCCCCAATAAACATCATTAGGAACTTCCAATTCACCTAGCACATCTTTCTCCTTGCGAAAATTCAATTTAAACTCCTCATCGTAAATAATTTTTATTAATGTAATAAGGAAAAAAACAATAAAAAAGATTTATATTAAAATTGTATAAATAGGACAATTATGAGGTTGGTTTTATTTTCCGTACTTTTAGCGTCTGAAAAATAATTATTATAGTTCCGAGAATTAAGAAAAATAATAAAAGTAAACTCATTGGGTCAGTAAAAGATTGAGTACCACGAATGAATACGAAAATTAGAAATAAAATAAATCCAAAGATATAAATAATTAAATATAAAGAAACTCGAGGGACCACCCAATTTCCAATACGACTATAAAATTTGAAAATACCTTTTTTTATCTCTTCTTTTATATAATATTTTCCTTCTATATCATCTTTTGATAAAATTCCCTCATCTATTAGTTTAGATATTTGATATGAAACAGTTCCAGTAGAAGAAATTTTTAACGCTTTCTGAATTTCTCTTATCCCCGCATAACCATGAGTAAAAATGTACCAATAAATTTGAAGTGTTTTACCCTCCAATAATATATCTTTTACGGGTTTATGAGATATTATCTCAGTTTCAGGTCTATAAAGAAAATTAAGGCCAAAGATTATTAAACCATAGGCGACAAAAACAAAAATTGTTAGATAAAAATAAAAATCAAAAATTAATTGTCCTTGAGTGGAAAAAATTAGAAATGTAATTGTCATTATCCCATGTAGAATAATAAGATAATGAAAAATTCTTTTAAGATAATAAATTACGAAATTTTTTGAATAAATCTTTCGAGATGTAGATTTTGTAGAATTTTCAAATTTTTCATCATTTTTTAATCCTTTTTTAAATACCATTGTAAATCTTTTTCCTCCTTAATATTTTTTATCCATTTTCAGTTTTTAAACATTATTGAATTCTATAATATAAATTGCTGATAATAGATGTTCGAAAGTTTGAACATACCAATGTTTTTAAATTGAAGAATTATATATATTTTTGAAGAATAAATTAGAAATTTTATAAAAAAAGTTCACTTCTAAATGAAAAGCACTAAATTATCAAAAGGAGTTAGTTGGAATGATGAATTAATAAAAAGAAAGAATTTACAACTTTTTGGTGTAATTGCTTTGCTTATTTTTGCTACTTTAAATTTTGTTTTGAGTAGGAAAATCGTGTTCGGTGATGCTACAATCAGATATACACTTTGTAGATATGTCATAATATTTGAAGATAATGGTATATTATGTGCACATGATATAATCAATCCTAATGATTATTCTGAATATATGCATAATGGTTTAGAAGTTCATTTTATTGGAACTCAACTCCCGGGTATATGGGGATCGAAAATATATTTACTTTATATTATAGAACCTAACGAGTTTCCTTCTATTTATTTAATTCTATTAAAATGGGTAGTTATATCCTTAAGTTATTTGATAGGTATTTTTGGAATATTTTATTTACTCTACAAACTAATGATGATAAAAGATAAAAGAATTTATCTTAAAAGATCCAATGTTTTTAAACTTTATAAAAATCTTTATAACTAAAAAAGTATGAATCTTAAAAGAGTATAGTCTTCTAATATCTTCACGTATTTTTTATTTGATTTACTTTCTTAACTTCTCGTTTAATTATAGTCATTTAATTTTCAAATTATATAATTTTTTAAACATTTGAAGATTTTTTAATGAGTCCTTTCCATTCCATTAACCAATCTCTCTTCATCAAAATTTTGAAAAGGAATACCCATCTGTAATTGCAAATCTCCAATATCTATTTTAGGATTGGAAAGGAGTTGATCTATTTGACTTAATGCTAATTTAGAATCATTCTCTAGAACCCATGCTTTCACAGGTTCTAAAGTCATATCAAAAATATCATCATAACATCCGCATCCGGGATAACAATCATTAGTAGAAAGCATAAGATCCCATAATGGAGATTTTATGATATCAGAATTCTCTGGCTTATATCTAATAGTCATAATAAATACTCACTATTTAGAAGATTTCTTAGTATTTTATTTAAAAAAAAATAAAAAAAGTGTATTTATAAATTTGATATAATTCTAATTCTACTAATAATTTAATTAAAAAGAGTATAATTAATTCATTACAAATTTGATTTTTATGTCAATTATTGGTATTGATAAAGAAAAATGTTCAAATTGTAAACAATGTATCCTTGAATGTAGGCGCGGTTATTTTTATTTAAATGAAAATGGAGAAGTAATATTCAATGAAAGCTTAGATACATGTAATATTTGTGGACATTGTATTGCAATTTGCCCAGAAGAGGCTATTATAACAAAAGATCTAGATGATCTTGAGACTTTTCCAGGAATAGATAGACCAGAAAATATTGTAGATTATAATACAATTTATAAACTCATTCGGGCAAAACGATCAATTAGAAGCTATAAGCCTAAAAAAGTTCCAAAAGAATTAATAGAAAAAATATTCAATGTTATGAGGTATGCTCCTAGTGCTGCTAATGCCCGAATGTGGAAATACTTAATTTTATCTGATCCCAAAAAAATCGAAGCACTGAACGATGAAATTGTTAAGACTAATTATGTATATTTGGGATTTCAATCAGGCGAACAAGCACTCAGACATTTCAAATCTATTGGAAGAAGCGTTTTTCATCATGCACCTCACTTAATTGTTCTATACTATGAAACAGTTGAGAAAGGTACTACGATGATAGGATTTCGTGCGAATGATGCAGGAATAGCTATGACTTATGGTATGCTCGCTGCTGAAAGTCTTGGACTTGGATCGTGTTGGATAGGGATGTTACAAGGTGCAATTCCCATAAATCGAGAAGTTTTGAACATTTTAGGAATAAAAGGTCAAGTACTTGGAGCTTTTACATTAGGTTATCCTGCTGTTAAATATCGTAGAACTACACCCCGACCACCATTAGAAATTAAATGGTTAGAAAATTAGTGATTTATTTCCTTTTTAGGTTTGGATTATAATTAATAATATCCCATTTTTTCCGTTATTGATTTAGCTATACTTAAATTACGAATAGCTAAGTTTAATGGACTCCAAGGAAGCTCACATCCTGGAGACCATTGGTACATCCCCTTGGGTTTTCCAGCTTCGATTGTTTTTGTTATTTCTTCAATGACCCTTAAAATTGAATATTTTGGGCTTCCAAGAATTTGAGTATTGGTATTTCCTCTGATACAATTATTTTTACCAATTTTTTCTTTTGCTAATTTAAGATCTACCTGATAATCTAAGTCCAAAATGGCTGCTTTTGTACTTGAAACTAGTTTAAGCATATCTCTTCCTTCTTTATCAACCACGGAGTTATCGCCGCAAATATGATACAATACTGGCACATTCTTTTGAATGTAATCAAAAAGCTCCGTTGTAGCACCTAAGCAACACTTTTCATATCTCATCGGACCTATTTGTGAAATAGCGGAATCTCCTGCACCAATTATGTTAGCTCCTGCTTCAATCTGTAACTTAGCAAACTCCTTTTGTATAGGAAGTGTTCTTTCTATTAATCTTTTTATTCTGCTAACCCAGTCTGGATTCTTACATTGAAGTAAAACATTTACTAATCCAAATAAACAACAGATTTCTGCAAAAGGAGCTTCAATCCACCCGATTATGCATTGATTCCCACCAACTTTTTCAGAAAATAATTTAACAGCATTTACCCTATTCATGATTCTTTGATTCTCAAGTAAATTTGGAGGCTCTATTGACTCAAATTCTTCAATTTTAAGGTGTCTTTTTGCGATGGGAGTATGACTCTCCCAATCAATCTCAACTCCCCAAGCGTTTGCTTCTCTATAGGCATCAGTAGATGCATTCACATGATCGATACCAAAAAATTCAGCACATTTTATCTGTGAATAAACTAAAACCTCTGGTTTTTGACAATATTCATGATTATAATCTACATTCGCTAATGATGCTGCTAGATGCATGATAAAAGGATTAAAAGGAATTTTTTCAGGTATTCCTTTAATTGCAGAAAGCGTTAATTCCCTTGAATTCATTATACTTGTATGATTTTAACTTGTATTTTATAATTTAACTAATACTAAGCGATATTGGTAATTAAAATATTTGATCATAATCAATTTCTTTCA
>JBHLLG010000091.1:0-11583 GCA_048885925.1 Candidatus Hermodarchaeota archaeon | reverse complement strand
AGAATTAAAAAAATTATTGATGCTGAAAAAATTGCTGCGGGAGAAGTTGTTGATAGACCCGCTAATGTTGTAAAGGAGCTTATTGAGAACAGTATAGATGCCAGTGCATCGGAAATAAGAATTATTGTAAAAAAAGCAGGTAAATCGTTAATTCAGATAATAGATAATGGAATTGGAATCCCATCTGAGGATATTGAAATAGCTTTTGAGAGATATACAAGCAGTAAAATTAGAAGTATTGAAGATTTAGAATATTTATCTACATTGGGCTTTAGAGGTGAAGCACTTGCAAGTATTGCAGCTGTGAGTAAAGTTGAAATTACCTCTAGGAGTAAATATGAAGAGAAAGGTATTGAATTATCTATTGAGGGAGGTAAAATAGTAAATAAAAAGGAAATTTCTTGCCCTATTGGTACAAATATCAAGGTTCAAAACTTATTTTATAATCTTCCAGCAAGACAGAAATTTCTAAAAAAAGATGCTACAGAATTAGGACATATAACAGATATCATACAGAGATATTCTTTAGCTCATCCAGAACTTCATTTTATTTATCGTCATAACGATTTAGATATGCTCAATTGTCCAGCGTTAAATGATTTAAAAACAACAGTATTTCATATCTATGGGAAAAAAATTGCGAAGTTTATGGAATATATTGATTATCGTGAAGGAGATACTAATTTTCGGATTAGTGGTGTATTGGGACATCCTGAAATTGCTAAAAAAAATAGAGTTTATTCGAGTATATTCATTAATCACCGTTTTGTTGTTAGTGATACACTTTTTAGAGCTATTAATGAAGCATATCAAGGAGTTGTAATGGTAAGTAAATATCCGTTTTTTATTATATTTTTAGAGCTTGATCCTTCAATTATTGACTTCAATGTTCATCCCCAGAAACTTCATGTTAGATTTGAAAGAGAAGAATCTCTATATAATAAAGTTTACAACGTTATTCGAGGCTTTGTAGAAGAAAAATTTATAATTAAGGAAGCTAAATACATATCTACTGAATTGGAAGATTTTGTACCGAAAGAGGAGAAAAAATTTTCCTTAATTTCTAAATCAACTGAAGATATTCCACAAAATCAAGTTGAGTATGAAGAACTATCAGATAATAAGCTAATGAAATTTGAAGAAAAAGTTCAATTAAACTTAACTGATCAGATTGTTGAAGATAAATTAGTTAAAAATAAACTCCCTGATACTTATTTACGGGATAAATATATTATTTCTAAAAATTTCCCGAAATTGCATTTAATTTCATATACAGGTCAATTAAATAATAAGCGGTATATTGTTTTAGAAGGTAGTAATGAAGATGGAGAGGAAGGATTATTTATTTTAGATCAACATGCAGCATCAGAGCGTATTAATAAAGAAAAATTCTTAAAAGCCTATGATATTGCCAAAATGAGTATCCAAAAATTAATTTCACCTTTGAAAATAGATGTATCTCCAAGTGAAAAACTGTTTTTAGAGACTAATTTAAAAGAGATTCAAAAATTAGGTTTTGATTTTGATTTTTTTGGCGCCAATACTTTCATATTAAGAGAAATTCCAACTATTATGGATAAAGTCCCAAACGTTAATTTAATTAAAGAAATAATAAGTGATATTACTGAGATTGGGAAGGATAAGAGTTTTTCAGAGGTTAAAGAAGAAATAATTAATTATTTATCATGTCATAAAAGTATTCGAGGAGGCGATGATCTATCTTTAAAGGATATACGGAATTTATTAATTGAATTAGGAAATTGTAAAGATTCTTATCATTGTGCACATGGAAGACCTACTTTAAGATTTTTTTCATATAAAGAATTAGATAAATTATTTAAAAGAATTACCTGAAAAATTAATATAATTGAATTTTTTCTCTATTATTATCCTAAGAAAAGAAAAATTCTATAAGTGATGTGATTTGAGGAAAAAGGATAAAAAAAGTGAAACTGCTGAAAAAGAAATTTATACTCCTCAGATTGATAATAGATTTGAATTAGCTTCTAAAATTGATGAATTAAAAAAAATAGCTCAAAACTGCTATTTAAGTGGAAAATATCAAGAAGCCATTAATTGTTCCGAAGAAATAATTAGATTAGCAATTTAGGGGGATGCGAAGTTTCATATTAAAGAACAAGAGAAATTTGTAAATATTATAGCTGATAACTTTTAAAAAGAATATGTAATTTCAGAAATTAAAAATGTTGCTACTGGAATACAAAAAATATATGAAATACTAATTAGAGCAAATAAAATTGAAAGAACTCATGAAATATTTGTGGATTTTAAAAAAAATTATAAAGATTTTCCAGATTTTGAGTCGATCCCAATAATTCAAGAACTCATTGTAAGGGATAATAAGGAATGGATTAGATATAAATCATCAGATATTAAAGAAAGTGAAAAGCACATGGACGATCAAACAAAAGAAGACAACATTGATTCTACTCTTGATGAAATCCAAAAATTTTTAAAATTGAGATAAATTTTCGAATTTCTATAACTTTATACAAAAATAAAGCTTATTATTTAAGCTTTAGAAAAAGCTATTCCTTCAATACCCTGTATTCCATCAACTTTACTAAATAATTCCTCAAGTTTATCTGTACCGCCCCATTCTTCGGGGTACCTCACTCGTACTCTAGCTTTTTTCAAACCAAAAGCTACAGGTATTATCTCATAAGTTTCTATCGTGCAACTACTAGGCAGCACAGATTTCAATTTATCTACAAATTCCTCAAAGTTAACATCCATTAACTCAGGAACAACATCAATTAACCCAACAAATTCTCCTATTTCACTTCACCTTTTTTATTATTTTTTTAAAGGACTAGGAAAAATTAAGGTCCCTTGAATTCACATTTTAAACATAAATATTCTTTCCCCATTACTCTACATCGTTCACATCGCCAAATTGTCACATCTCCACAGGAAGGACAAGGAAAGTGAACTGCAGCTTCATAGGGAGCTATTGGTTTTCCACAGCTAAAACAGATATTCTTTTTAAAAGTACTCATAAACTATTCAATTATTACTTTAAAAGAACTTAGATTTTAAAATATCTTATAACTTTAATTATTTTTGGTTTTTAAAATCGAAGTTAATAGACCAAAGATATATTGTTTTGAACGATTTAATGTTGTTTTTTAAGTTAGATAAAAATAATCTATAAAAACATGTAAATTAAATTTTAAATTGATAAACATTTTAATGTGCATATAGATGTTCAAAAAAAATAAATTCACATTTTAAGAAAACCACAATGCCAGAAAATAAAGTAAAAAAGTATTTCTCATTAATAGAAGCATGGGCTTGGTGCGATATTTGCGAAGATATGGTCTCACTCGTTATAGATAAGAATGAAATTATCAATAGTCTCAAAATGGGTATTTATACTAAAGAATACAAACATTCTAACCAGTATCCTGATTTAGAAGATCCTGATGATCGTTCGGTACAAGAACATACGATATACGTTTATATAAATGATAATTTTGATGTTACTGGTGTAAAGAGTTTTTTTGGTAGTTCTCCAACTACTGAAGAGATTGGAGCAGGAGTTGTTAAAGAAGGTGGTGAAGTTAGAATTCCGATAATTGTCAAAGATATTCCTCCTATGGCAGTACAATTTGGAATGCTTACAAAAGACCAATTCGTCATCTTGAAAGTTTGCGACGGAATGAACACCATTGAAAAAGTAGCTCAAATCACTCAAAAAAGCGTTGAAGAAATAGAAAATATGATGGAAGAACTTAGAGAAAAAGGCTTGGTAAGGGTAATTAAAAGAACTTAATTATATAGAAATATAAACTCTTTCAACCTAGTTTAATTAAAATAAATTATTTTTGTCCTGTTTTTACGTAAAAATTAATTTATGTTGTAGAATCAATCATTTTTTTTGCTATAAATTCAAAAACTTGTTCAACATTGTCTCCTGTTTTAGAAGAACATTCAAAATAGCCTTGTAAATGATGAGTCTGTACTATTTCTATTGCTTCTTCAGTTTCAACTGATCTTCTTTCAGCTAAATCTGATTTTCCTCCAACCATTAGTATTGGTATTTTCACTTCTGAATCAGATACAATGTATTTAAATATTGATAACCAATCACCAATATCTTTAACACTTGAATATCTCGTTATATCGAACATGAAAATACCCCCATCCGCACCTTTAGCAAAACTAGGTAACAATACTCGAAAACGATCTTCACCAGCAAAATCCCATATGCGGAGCGTTACTGTTTTTCCATCAACTTCAACATTTTTAATACTAAAATCTGCTCCTATTGTCATTTTAATATTTTTCTCAAATACTTTTGTTACAAACCTTCGTATCAGTGTTGTCTTCCCCACACCTCCCGATCCAAAAATACATAATTTAAAAGCAAGCTTTGATTTATTATCTTTTTGTTTGCTATACATAGTTGGGGTAATTAGAAAAATTTTATTTAAAATGTATGAAAAGTAATTAAAACCCTTTTCTTTTTCTAAAATATAGGTTTTAATCTTAAAAACTTTTTTTTTTAATAGAAAGTGATTTTAATTTTTTATTTATTTTATATATTTTTTACGTTCTCTTTAGAGTCTTTACAGATTTTACAAAATCTTTACAAAAATTACTTAATTATACTTTCATTAAAGACCTATGAATTTAAGTTTTACTTTTAGACACTAATATTAAATTGTATTTTAAATCGCTCTTCTATACTAGACATCAATTATGATCATGAGATATACGTTTTACTAGAAATTTTGTGATTACTTTAAAAAAATTCATTATTTATTTTTTAAAAAAAAATTAATATTTTGATTAATTTTTTTTTCATAGAAGATTTTAAAAACTAAAATTATTGTTAAATGGTTTTTCTGACCTTAATTTGAAAAAAAAAAAAATTAAATTTGATTAAATTATGAGTGATGTTTTATATGATTTAGCTGTTATTGGAGCGGGACCTGGAGGTTATCATGCAGCTATTAGGGCGGCTCAATATGGAGCAAAAGTAGCTCTAATTGAAAAAGCAAAGTTGGGAGGAACATGCCTTAATTGGGGATGTATTCCTACAAAAGCCTTATATGCTTCTGTTCATTTAATCGAAAAAATTGAAGAGGCGCATGAATTTGGGATAGAAATCTCAGATTATAAATTATCTTTTGATAAGGCAGTAGAAAGAAAAAATAAGATTGTTCAAGAATTAGTAGAGGGAATTGAAGCCTTGGAGAAGGGATGGAAGAATGATGTTTATTATGGATTCGGGAAAATTGTTGGAGGAAATTTAGATACTGGATTTGAAATTTCAATTGAAGGCAAAGATATTACTACAATTAGAGCAAAAAGAGTAATTATTGCTACAGGCTCATCTCCGGCTTTGATTCCTGCATTTAATATCGACCACGAAAGAATCTTAACAAGTGATGATATCCTTGATCCTAACTTTAGGTCTATTCCAGAAAGATTATTAATTATAGGAGCTGGAGTAATTGGCTGTGAATTTGCTAATATTTTTGCAACCTATGGAAGTAGGGTTACCATGCTGGAATATTTATCCTCTCCAATTGCCACTGAAGAACCAATGATTGTTAAAGTACTTCAAAAAAAATTTGAGGAGAATGGGATAGAGATCCTTACCTCACAAAATGTTTTATCCGTAGAAAATACGGGAACTGGTGTGAGAGTCATAACTTGTTCAGCAGAGGTCTCTAGAGATCAAATAGATAGCGCTGAAAAATATACGTTTGAAGCTGACCTTTGTTTAGTTTCTATAGGTCGGGCAAAAGAATCTAAAAATATCGGCCTTGAACAACTTGGAATTGAAACTGATCGAGGTGCTATTAAAGTTAATCCTAACACTTTAGAAACCGCAGTAAAAGGAATTTATGCAATAGGCGATGTGACGGGTGGAATTATGCTTGCTCACGTTGCAAGTTATGAGGGTGATGTTGCTGTAGCGAATGCACTTTCATGTCTCGGAGGATTTCCTGTACATGAAATGAAAACCAATTACACAATAGTACCAGCAACTATATTTACTTCACCTAATATAGGTTCTGTAGGATATCGTCGTCAAATGGCAAAAAATTTAGGTTATGATGTATTAATGGGACAATTTCCGTATCAATCCCTGGGTAAAGCCAAATGTATGGGCGAAGAGGAAGGCTTTATCATGGTTCTCGCTGATAAAGAAACTCATAAAATTCTCGGTGCTTCTTGTATTGGAACTGAAGCCCCTGAATTAATTGCTGAAATAGCTTTAGCTATGCAACATGGTTTAACCATCCATGATGTCACAGAAACAATACACAGCCATCCTACAATTTCAGAAATGGTATTAGAAGGTTGTGAATCTGTTGTTGGAAAATCTATTCATAAAAAGGGACGTCCTATTCATCATTAATTTTACTTTTTTTTGTTTTAGAAGTTTTTTACCTTCTGTAAGGTGGGATTGAAACCTTGAATAATTTGAATTTCTGTTTTTAGTTTTGATCAAAAATCGATATAAAATGGTCAATTTCGGCGTTGATGATCGGTTTTCGTTATTCATCTTTATGTATTTTAACATGCAAACCAATGATTATTCTATAAATAACTGTTCTAAATTAGTTTGTTAGATTGATATCGCCGGAGGGTGATCAATCCCACCATTCGTTTGTTTGTTTTAGGTCGGATAAATTATGCAAGATGATCAAGGTTTATAAGGGATCAATCATATATTTTATTTGAGGTGAGTAAGTTAAAATGACTAGTTCAAAATATGCGATCAGATCAAAAGAAAAAGCTGAAAAGAATTTCGAGAATATAAAGGACGCCATAAAAGGTTTATATGAAATTTTGGATCTTACCCTTCGCGATGATGATTTTTATTATGAAGCTGGAAAAGATAACATTACAGCAATTTATAAGAATCTCATCGAGTTATTGTTGAATGATTATGGACTCAGGCATCTTTTGAAAAAGATCCAAAACTCAGAAGTTGATTTAAACATAGTGTTAAATGAGTATTTAGCTAATTTATAAATTTTTCTCCTATTTAAATAGGTATTTAAAGAAATTATCACTCAGTTTTTATTCCAGTTCCCTGATTCCCTCCAAAAGTACTCACCTCAATCATTGTCCAACCCTACTTCAAGGAGTTGTCAGGGAACTGACCCTTTTATTTTAATTATTAAAATTGTTTATCTTCTTTTAATTCCATTTCAATTAATCCCCCTCTTTTTAATTCGAATAATTAAGACTCCATAGAATAGTAATCCATGATGTATTTAACCTCTTTTATGCTAAATACGGGCTTATTTAATTAAGTAAATTTTTTTGGAATGGATAGATATTGTTCCACAATTCATAGGAAAAAAAGGAAAAATCTAGCAAGAATTTTTCAGAAATCTAAAATTCCATTAACTTCCGAGAATAAAATGACAAATAGATTGAGAATTCAGCATAGATTTAAATATGAGAATAATTATTTTCATCTTGCATTAATTCCACTTAAATGTGAATTTTATGAAAAAATTAATAACGGGGTTAATTATTTTAGGTTTGGGGATAGGGTTTCCAGTATCTTTAGGTGCTTTCCTTATAGAAACACCAAATACAGAAGATAGCATTATCGAAAGTGAGGGTAATGACGATTTACTCCTAAATGAAGAAGTAATTGATACCGCCGCAACTAAAAAAAAACCTAAAGATCCAATAATAGCAACTATTGATTTTCATCCTGAGGTATTAAATTTTAAAAGTAAAGGGAACTGGGTTACCGTTTATATTTCATTACCTGATGATTATGATGTTAATAACGTAAATATGAACACTGTTTTTTTGAATGGTGATGTACCTGCGTCAACCAAGACCGAGATTATTGATATCAATAATGATAATATTCCGGATTTAATGGTCAAATTTAATAGAAATTTAGTTAAAAATGCACTTGAACCCCAAGAATTTTGCAATATTATCATTACTGGAGAAATGATTGAAGGTAATGAATTTAAAGGTATAGATATAATAAAATTAATACATTATTAGGAGGTTTAATGACGAAATTTAACACTGGAAGAAAGTAAAACATCAAAACACTAATTTGATATTTTAAAAATACTAAATTTTTTTTTTTTTTTATTATTGCTAATATTTTAAGCTCATTAATATTACCCTTTTATTTACTTCTTATACTACCTTCAATTTTCCTTTACAAACGCCACAGTCTTCGAAAAATGGCTATTGATCTTATGTTTATACAAATGCGAATAATAAGTTGAATAAAGAGTGTAGAATTTCCTCAAAATTCTAAAATTTTTAAATCACACAGGTAATCAAATTTATATAATTATTAGGTTATAATAATATCAAAATATCAATTAAGTCTAAAAATAAATTGGTTTGTTATCACTAATCCTTCATTTTTGAGATGTATCCTTTGTCAACAAGTAAAAATATACTATTCAATGAATTATTCAAGAATTTCTTAAAAGTTAATAAGGAAGTTGAAGCTATAATAGTTTCTGACCAAGATGGATTAATAATTGCAGGGGAAAGAAGAAAAGATATAGATTTGGAATTATTCTCAATTATGACTGCAGTTGTCAATCCTGTTATAGAAAGATTTCGTAATGAATTTTCATATAGAAAATTTGGAACGGCAAATTTTGATACAGAAGAAAATCGTATTCTATTTATTTCTATTACTGAGAATATAACCTTAAGTGTTGTTATTGAAAATCTGGCTTCTATTGATAAAATTGCACCATATGCATATTTTCTTGCTGAAAAAGTAGCTCAAATTCTGTTTACAGCCGAAAGTGATTTAATTGAATTGTCTATTCCTAATTTCGAGTATAAAACAGAGGGATATTATAACACCAGCCAATTTTTTCAAATTGGATTAGAATCTGGAGGAACCTATAGATTTAAATTTATCATTATCGGTGACCATACAGTTGGTAAAACCTCAATCTTACGTAGATTTGTAGAAGGGAGATTCTTAGCAGATTATCGTACTACTATAGGATTAAATGTGATGACACGTAATTTTGAATTTTTTGGGAATGAAATTAGTCTTTTTCTCTGGGATATAGGTGCTCAACAATATTTTAAAAGATATCGAAAAGTATATTATAAAGGAGCACAAGCGGCTTTTATTGTTTTTGATTTAACAAATAAAGAGTCCTATTATAATGTAGTAAGTTGGTTTAATGAATTGAATGAATTTAAAGAACATGAGATATCAGTGGTTATTGTTGGAAATAAACGAGATCTGGAGCAAGAAAGAGAAATTGATTATGAAGAAGCTGTTACATTAGCAGAAATGTTATCTGAACAACATAAAAAAAAAATTTCATATATTGAAACGAGTGCACTAACGGGAGAAAATATTGAAGAAGCTTTTGGGATTGTAGCTTATCATTATATCATGTTAAGTAAAGAGTATGATGAAAAAAACTTAAAAAGTATGATTTTAACAGAGATTAGTTCAATCCTCAAAACTAAAAATAACCTTTCGGTAGCATTTATATCAAAGGATCTTGTTAATAATCCTTGTTTAATACTTTTAAAAGAAATAAAAGAGTTGGGGCCATTTTCTAAAAAGGATAAAAAAGATAAAGAGATATACAAATTTTCAAATGGGTTAATCTTGGAAAATTATAACTTCAACTCTATGAAAGTTTCTGAATCTGATGGAGTTTTTCTCATATTCGATGCTAAAAATAGGGATTCTATTGACCCTGATTGGAATAATATTATTTTAAAAATTATTGAAAATCTTAAAGATAATAGCGTGATATTAATTGGTATAATAACTAAGGAAAAGATAAACTGGTCAAAAATGATGGGAGCTTTTGATTTTTATACGAAATTGGAAGAGAGACAAATTTCCTATTTTATATTTAAAATAAGTTCTGAATTTCGATTAGAATTATATGAACAATTAAAAGTTATGTTCAGTACCATCAAAAATCTGTAAATAAAAAAAAAGAGATGAGAATAAAAAAAAGATTTAGTAATAAATTTATATCTATTTAAAGCCAGTTTTATCTATGAAAATATTCTTGCAACTTATACTCAATTAAACCTTTTTCTTTGAGATCATAGAATAATTCATCAGTACTATGAATGATTATTGCACTTGATTCATGAGTCTCTCGTAAAATATCGAATTCTGAGTTATAATAGAGCTGGATAATTTCTTTAAATGCAATCTCATAATCACCTTTTAATCCAATAAATGTAGAAAATAACTCGTAATGAATAATTCTAACATTTTCTTGATGTTTGATATCTTTATCTGAGGGAATTTCAATTGTTTGTGCATCAATATTTTTAGGCCATTTAATACCTACGATTATTACTACAGCATTTGGATTCTGGAAACTTTTACATAGTTTAATAATATTTTCATTAGATATATCCTCAGTGTAGATGATTTGAATTGACTTTATTTTATCTTTGATTGAAGGATCCATATCAGCGATCAATGAGTTATTATCATTAAGAATCAAACCATGAATTTGGTTTTGAATATCATCATATATTTGAGGATTAGAATAATATTTTATTCCAATTTCATCAAAATATTTAGTTAATAAATCATTAATACAGGAATAAACTATTTCTAACTCTCGCATTAACACTTGGGATTCTTTCGGCTCTAAAACAATACCTTCTTCAGAATAAGAAGATTCTTGACCTTCAACGTATATTTTAAGATTATCAGAAATTAGTTTACTTTCTTTATATAATTCAAGTGCTTTTGAATAATCTCCTGTTATTGCAGCATTCTTAGATTCAATTTCATATTGATCTTTCAAATAATCAAGCCCTTTAATTGCAATATCAATTTGCTTTTGACGGTATAATTCCACTTTATTAGTATTAGCAAGAATCTCTTCAATTTTGACTAATTCTCCTGAAAATTCTGCGGCTTTAGTATAATCTTTATTTTTTTCTAGAAAATCAATATAATCGAGTAATTCTTTTTCTCTGTGATTTAGTTCCGTATGAGTTTTACTTTTGAGTGTCTCATATTCCAATAATTTTAATTCTTCAGGAATTTCTAACTTAGGTTTAAACCCTGGCTTCTTTTGCGGGATTTGTACAGGTTTTACCTTCTTACTCTTTGCTTTCTTTAGAACTATAAATCCTACCACTCCAGCTATAGCTGCTCCTATTATAACAATGATAATCCAAATAGGAAATTCTAATGGTTCAGAAGGTTGAGAACTCGATCCGATTGAAAAATTACCTGTTGAAGCAGGACTTTGATTACCTGCTCCATCAATCTGATATAAAAAGTAATAATAGGTTCCTGGTTGAAGAGTTCCTGAATATTCATAATAATTGCCTGTTATGTTAATTTCAAACACAAACCCAGGGGTTGCAAATGGATTGTTTGGTTCAGTATCAATTATTAATCTGTATTTTACAATTCCTGAAGGATCATCACCGTCAGTCCAGTTAAAAATAATGGGTAAATTAATTTCACCTTGAGGAGGATTTACTAACTCTGGAGCAGGAGGAGGGATTGTATCTTTATATAAGATTAGCATAATAGGGTCACTCACATGACAAACACTATCATTTGCATAAATA
>JBHLLG010000090.1:0-11805 GCA_048885925.1 Candidatus Hermodarchaeota archaeon | reverse complement strand
AATTTTAATCTATTAATTAGATAAGAAGCACCATATTTTTTTGCTAAATTTAATTTATGATCTGAACCATCTATAACAATCAATTGTAATCCTTTCATTAAAGCTACTTGAGTAATTAATAATCCTAATTTTCCAAGACCAAATATTGCCATTATTTTATCATTTTGATCAAATGGCATCATCTCAAACGTTTGATAAGCTGCAGCGAGGGGTTCAATAAATGTAGCTTCCTCATATGGAATTGGATCAGGGATTTCATGAAGTAAATATGAATCTAATGCGATATATTCAGCAAAAGCGCCATCAATATCAATACCAATTGCTTTACGAGAGATGCATTGTGTATATAATCCTTGCTTGCAAAAATAGCAATTAAAATCGATATTGCTATTAATTTCTGATGTGATTCTTTTATTTAACCATGATTTATCTACACTTTTTCCAACTTCTACGACATCTCCAACAAATTCATGACCCGGGATAATTGGAGTAGGTACAGGTAAATCTCCCTTCACAATTGCTATGTCCGTTCCACATATTCCTGCTGCTTTAACATGGACCAAAACTTGTGAATCTTTTATTTTTGGTTTAGATACTACCTTTATTGATATTTCTTTTCCATCAAAAACAGCTGCTTTCATAGTAAGATTTACATGAAAATAATATAGTAGTTCATTAATTCAAGGAGAAAACAATTATAAATATTTTCTGAAAAATAATAATTTTTGATTAGGAATTATATACAATTATCTTTTTGACTTTCATTGTATTATTAAAAATAAGATCTTAAATGCAATTTATATTATTAGAGAATGTATTATGAAAATTCTTGTTACTGGTGCAGCCGGATTCATAGGCTCCCATTTATCTGAAAAATTATCTGAGATGGGATACAGAGTTATTGGGATTGATAATTTCGATCCTTATTACCCTCCCGAATTGAAACGTCTCAATGCAGAAGAAATCAGTGCTAAAGGTGTACAAATATTTGAAAAAGATTTAGCTATTGATAACTTATCAACTATAGTTGAAGATGTTGAATTTATATTTCATCTAGCTGCTCAACCTGGCATTTCCACTAAAACTCCCTATGAACATTATATTCGCAACAATATAAATGCTACTCATAATTTACTGGAAGCCGTAAAAAATCTGCCAAATTTAAAATGTTTTATTAATGTTGCTACATCTTCTATTTATGGTAAATTTGCTTATGATTCTGAAGATATAGCACCCAAACCTACTTCATATTATGGTGTTACTAAATTAGCTGCTGAACAGTTAGTGTTAGCGTACCATAGAGAAAATGGTTTCCCTGCTTGTTCCCTACGGATCTTTTCAGTTCTTGGTCCTCGTGAACGTCCAGAAAAATTATATACAAAATTAATTCGTTCCATTCTTATAGATGAACCATTTCCATTATTTGAAGACAGTTTAAACCATTCTCGTAGCTATACAGCCATTTCAGATATTATAGATGGCTTTTTGTTAGTTTTAAAACAACCCAATAAAGCTATTGGTGAAATATTCAATATTGGTTCTGATAAAGAAATTACCACTAAAGAAGGTATTACTATTGTTGAAAAGATTATGGGGAAAAAAGCTAATTTCAATATAATATCCAAACGTCCAGGAGATCAATTACACACACGAGCTAATATCAACAAAGCACAAAAGATTTTGGGTTATGAACCAAAAACTAGTTTAGAAGAGACACTTCGAATGCAGATAACTTGGTATAAGGAGAAAATATTTTCTCAAGGATTGCATAAATTGACTCCATAAATTAGTGATCATTTTCTTTATTTATTTGATATTTATAGATTTTATGAAATAGATATTTATAATTAGAAATTATAAAATAATTTATATAAGATCAAATTGAAATTAACTAAGATATTGAAATTCTTTATAGATACTAAGCAAAATAATTTTGTAGGATATTCCGTTTATAACTTCAGAATTCAAGATTTTTACTTTCTTTTCTTAATTCTAATAGAAATAAGTTAAATTACTTTATTTATGGTGAAAAAATGAAGAATAAAATATTACAATGGGAAATAATAGGTATTGTATTTATAATTATCGTTGGAACATTATTCCATTTCTTATTTGAATGGTTATATTCTTGGCCTCCAATTGGTGCGATTACTGCAGTTAATGAAAGTGTTTGGGAGCATTTAAAACTTCCATACTGGCCATTGATAATCTTTTCTTTAATTGAATATAATTATATAAAAGAGGATACAAAAAATTTTATCATTGGAAAGACTGTTGCGGCATTAATAAGTATTGGTACTATATTAATTATTTTTTATTCATATACAGCAATTCTTGGTACTGAAATTCTTATTATAGACATTTTGAGCTTTTTTATTGGAGTGATTATCGGCCAATTAGTTAGTTATAAAATTATTTCATCAAATGAACTTAAACAATGGATAAGCATTGTTTCATGGATAATTATTATAGGGTTAGGATTAGCATTAATATTATTTACCTATTTACCGCCACATTTACCAATTTTCCAAGATTCTGAAAGCGGACTTTATGGTATTATCTAAAATTCTTTGAAATAAATAATTTATTTGTAAAAATAATTTAATTCTTTTTTTCTTTATATATTCTATTAGATTATGCTAATAATTATCTTTAAAATTGGAATTTTATTTATAACAAAAATTGTATCTTAGGAGGCTATTTTGGAGACATTTGATTTTGATAGAAAAGTTCAAGATGAATTCGATAAATCCTTTTCGGATATTAAAAAGATAAATTGGTATGATTGGCTTGAAGTAAGTTCTAACAAAGAATATGAAGAATTAGCTTTAAGACTTTCAGAACTATCCTCTATTGAGAATATCATGGATAGGATAAAGATTGAAACAACTGATTCAAGAAGCTTCTCAATAGATTTATTTGATTTTTTGGAAAAAAATCAAGATTCTAATTCATTCGTTTTCTGCCATACATCAGGTACAACTAATAGTAATATAGCGATGTTAAAGTGGTTCCTAATGACAAAAGATATTATTAAAAGGCAATGGGCACCTGGCATGCAAGCTATTTTTGAATCTAGTGGTTTAAATTCAAATTCATCTGCCGTAATTTTTGTCCCTTCTAGATTAAAGTTGGATGGAATTCAAACATATAAAGAACAAGAATACATCTCACTGTATTCCTCGGAATTTTCCCAAAGAATCATGTTATCTATTACTAAACCTAGGTCTTATTTATTTTATGAGTATAAAAATTCAAAGAATTTAGAGATTTTGTCAAAAATTCTTTCAATGGAAAAGATTTCCGTTATTTCTGCTCCCGCAACTACAATTTTAGGATGGGCAGATATTAACAGGCTTCAAAGTGGAATAAAAAAATCAATGAATTCAATTAATTCAAATCATAATCCCGTTTTAGAATCCCTTTTATCAGAAATTAATAAAAAAGGAATAGAATATGTTTCAAAAGGAATTCAAAAAAGATTGTCTGAAAAACTAGCTAAAAGCACATTAGTCTTTAGTATCAGTTCTTTATCAAATTCAGATTGGGAATTAATTCGTAAATTTATGAAATGGGAGAAAGGGAAAGAGAGATTTACAAATCTTTATGTAGCCTCAGAAATTGGACCCTTTGCTGCAAGTATAAATAAAGCAGATTTTGAAATTTCACGTTTAAATCAAATGTACATCTTTCCTTTAACTATTCCTGTGATAGAATACAAAGGAAAAAAAGAATTAATTTCTAGAACAACAAGTAAAATTGGAAAACTCTATGTTTCACGAATCCATGGTTCTAAAGCTTTAATAAATATTGATATAGGTGATATTATTTCAATCAAAAAAAATGAAGGTCTTCCCCAAATAGATGGCAAAATTTTACGATCTAATTTTCTATTAAGATATCCTATCAAACTTTCTAAAGAAATATTAATATCCCCTAATTATAATGTCTATGCTGGTGATTATTTTAATTTTAATAATTACGAAATTTATGAACCACGATTTCTATTAAATTGTATAAAGCAAAAATGCGAATTAGAAATTGATTCATTGCTATTACTTCGAAATAATCAAGTTAAAGATAAACAATTCACTTTGTTTCTTTACTCAAATGATAAGAAAAATTGTTCAAATTTGAAAAATTATTATCGAATATTGCTCAATTGCATTAAAAATGATAATTTTAAAGAAGCTATTATAAATAATCAAATTAATATCCGGTTAATTAATGAAAATCCCGTAAATTTTTTAGAAACTCGTTCAGATGTTTTAGAAAAAGTCAGAAGTGGTAAAAACCCTAAAGGAATTTTGAAAAAATGGCCTTTATACTTAATAGACACTTAATTTTTTTAAAAAATAAAAAGAATAAAAAAAGATAATAAGTTATCCACACACCTCCCAAATCAACACTTTATTTGGCTTTGATCCATTTAAATTTCTTAAAATTGATTCTTTCGCGTATTAATTACCGTTTTAAGAGTAATTAATTAATCATTAAAAAAACCTTTTAAATTCATTAATTCTAAAAATAATTGTTGTAAAATTTTAATAAATTTTAGAGCTATATTTTAAGTTTAATATTGAACTAAATAAAATTAAGAAATAATCATCTAAACAAAAAAAGAAAATGGTTAAAATGAATTTTAAAGAACGACAAGAAATTATTGCAAGCTCTGCTATATCATTTGATTATTTGCAAAAGTTTAATCGGAATATGGGTATCTTACATTTGATACAAGGAATATTAATGTTGACTGTAGGTCTGATTTTAAATTTCTCTAGAGATATTTATACTTTTTATTTGACTTATGAGTTTACTCCACCTGATATTTTTAATATATATCCAAATCCTGAGGTATTATTTACTGTAACATATTTTGGAGCAGTCTTGGCTTCATTCTTACTAATATCTGCTTTAGCTCATTTTTTAATCGCTTATCCATTGAATGAAAGATATAATAATCATCTTAAAAAGGGCTTTAATCCATACCGTTGGTATGAATATGCTTTATCTAGTTCAATTATGATAGTTTTTCTTTCATTACTTTTTGGTGTGTGGGACATTTGGTCATTGATTATGATTTTTGTTTTGAATGCTATGATGATAATGTTTGGTTATATGATGGAGCTAGTTAATCAGTATACAGAAAAAACAAACTGGAAGCCTTTCATTTTAGGATGTATCTCTGGTGCTATTCCTTGGATTGTCATTATTGGTTACTTTTATGGTGTAGATGCTGAGGGTATACCTGATTTCGTCTATTGGATATTTTATACCTATTTAGTTTTATTCAATAGTTTTGCCATTAATCAGATACTTCAATATAAAGGAGTAGGACCTTGGAAAGATTATCTCTTCGGTGAACGTGTTTACATAATCTTAAGTTTAGTTGCAAAATCACTGTTAGCTTGGTTAGCTTTTGCTGGGATACTACAACCGTAGAAATTTTAAAGAATATATAATTAAGCAATATTTATTTTATTTTTATTTAATATATAAATCAAAACCAAAGTGATGTTAAATTGAAAGATAAATTCAATTTAGTAGGGACTAAAGTCAAAGAATTTAGTTTACCAAATTCTAGAGGAGAAACAATTAATATCAGAGATTTTGAAAGTAAAAGGAATGTTGTGCTTGTATTATTTAGAAATATCAATTGACCATTTTGTCGTTGGCATGCTGCTAGATTAAGGAGAGATATAGAAAAATTTGAAGAATTGGATGGCTATTTATATCCAATATTAGTAGATAATGAAGATAATGCTATAAAAATGGAACAAAAATATGCTAGAAAGTATCCTATTTTTTATGATGAATCAAAGCAAGTTGCTGAAATGTTAAAACAAGAAGTAAGGTTAAGCAAACTGGGTCGAATGCCTGGATTATTAGTAATCGATAAAAATGGTATCATTCAATACGCCTATTATGGAAAAAATATGCATGATATTCCAGAAAATGAAGAGATTTTACAGGTTCTAAAAAAAATTAATGAATAACGATTTGGAAGAAATAAAATAATGAAAAACGAGATTTTATTTTTAAAAGTTGGCCACACTTATCCAAATCAAAATTTTAATTAGTATCTAAATATTTTTTTATATTACAAAATTTCAGTAGTTTTAAATAGATTTTAAACCAATTGGAGGTCCAATTGGCTTGAATCTATAAATCAATTGTTCTTTTGCTGTAAAAACATCCCAACCTTCACTCTTTTTAAATCCATGGACTGATAAAAAATTTTTTGAATATTTCATTTTTGCTGATTTTGCCATGTGATTCATGACTTTTTCTTTTAAATTATCATCCTCTACCAATTCTAATTTACCTTGCATTGAAATAAAATAATATCCACTTAAATCTTGCTCGAAATGCTCAATTGATATACAAATGTTTTGATTTTTCATTATTATTTCCTTTTTTTTACCATAATCTGTAAAATGAAAATAAAAAACATCACCTATATAAGCATATTGAAATGGTGCAATATATGGGTATTTATCATCAATAAATGCGATTCTACATAAATTATGTGTATTAAATGCTTCTTTTATTTCCCTTTCTTCCATTTTTGGTAATTTAATCATACTCATCAATAATAACAAATTTCTGATTTTAAAAAATATATCGCTAATTATTTAATAATTCTATTAGATCTTGATTAAATCTAATATCATTAATTAGACTTTTTACAGCAATTAGAGCACTTTTTTCTTTGTTTTTAATTTCTAACATTAGATCGAAATTGAAATTGGTTGTTTGTTTTAAAAAGCTCTTGAAATGATTTAGATCAATTTCATCAGCATGTCTATATTTGCCTTTATAGGGATGTTCAGAACTATAATGTAAAACTGGTATCCCATCCCTATCTTTCCATGTATTGGATATAGATTTTATCGCATTTTCTAAAGATTCTCCTTCATTATGACAATAATGATGATATGTGTCAAGAATAATTGGCATCTGTGTAGATTGATTGATTAACAAACAATCCTTCAACTGATAATATTTATCGTCATTTTCAATAACATAGTGATTTTTTATTTTATCATCAAGCTCTCTATATCTTTCTATAAACCGTTTAATGCTATTTTTTTTATCACCATAAACGCCTCCCACATGGGTGATTACTTTCGCTTCTGAATCTAAGCCTAGTGAATTTAAAATATTTACATGATATTCTAATTCTTTAATACTATTTTGAACCACTTTTTCATTTTTAGAATTAAGAACTGTATATTGACCTGGATGCATGGTGATTCGCATAGAATTTTTCTTTATATATGTACCAATTTCTTTAAATTTCGTTTTAAAATGTTGTTGCCAATCAAATTGCATAACAGGATGAGAAGCAAAAGGAATTAAATCCGAAGTTATTCTAAAAAAGAAAATTTTGTTAATATAGTTAAATTCTAATATTTTCAACAAGCAATTTAAATTATTTTCAATAGTCTCTATGAGTCTTTCTACTGAATAATTCTTTAAACGAAATGTTCTACTACTCCTACAATTTAAAGACAAATTTATACAAGGATATCCTATTTTCATAAAAAAACGTTTTTTCTAACTTAAGGTTTTTTGATAAAATTCTATGCGTCGATCATTAAATAAATTGTTATAATCATTAAGATTTTTATTCCTCGCTTTCATAATGTCTATATTAATTACGTCAATATACTCATTCAGTTTTGGGGCTGAAGATAATATTTCTCCATTATAGGATGTTATTTGACTTCGTCCTGTGAACTTAAAATGATCTACACCTCTTTTTTCCTCCCCTATTCTATTTGAGGTTATTGCATATACACGATTTTCTAAACATCTAGTTACCATTGCATTTTGACAGTAGGGTAATACTAAATTAGCGGGATGAGCTATTATATCCGCTCCAAGTAGTGAAAGCGATCGAATCGTTTCTGGAAATATCCAATCAAAACAAATCATTATTCCTATATTTATATTATTTACATTATAAATTTCAAGTTGTTTATTTCCAGGAGAAAACCACAATTTTTCTTTATAATATAAGTGAAGTTTTCTATATACTCCTAATATTTTTGAATCAAAAACAATCATAGCAGAGTTATATAGTGTCTCTTCATCCTTTTCTATAAATCCTCCAACAACAGCTGCTTTAGTCTTTTTTGATAATTTAATTAAAAACTGAGTTGTTTGATCTTCCAATCCTTCAGCCAATGATTCTGCTTCTTCTTTTGAAACAAAAGCATAGCCTGTTGCAAATAATTCTGGTAAAACGAGTAAATCGGCTTTTATTTCACCAATTAAATTGTTTATTTGCTCAAAATTCTTCTCTTTTTCTCCAAAAATAGGAGATGTTTGAACATATCCAACTTTCATTTTAAATCAACACATATTATCTTTTAAAATAACAAGAAATACCTAAATTATTTGATTTGAGTATGCTTATCCTTTCTCATAGTATATAAATCTTCATATTGAACATCTGAGATTAAATCTTCTTCAAATTGTCTTTCAATTATCTCTTCTAAACCTTCTTCTATGAATACATTCTTTTTGAATTTTTTGGCTGGCGCTCCCAAATATATATAATCTTCATCTAAAACTTGCCCTACAGTAGTCATTGAACTTCCTGCTAGAATAGAATTTTTTTTTATATGTGTTCCAGGCATAACTACACTGTGAGCCCCAATCATTACATTATCTTCAATTATGGTTTTTTTTATAATAAATAAATTTCCAACTATAACTGCTGATTGGATTATAGCTGATTCACCAACTACTACATTCTTTCCAAATTCTATAAGTTCAGTATCAATAAATCCCTCAAAAAGAGAATTAGAATAGGTATTTTTTATTCCAAACATTTTTAAGCATATATTATCAATAAATGGAAAAGGAAATTTATGAGATAGCCATAAAGGCCATTTTTTTATAACACTCCTTATACTCCAATATCTATAATTTTTATCGGAATGATGTCTTAGAAATATACCTTCACGTGGTCTATGAATTAAATTAACAACAATTAAAAAAATCTTTGCGAAAATTAATGATATAGCTATAGATGTTATATACATGACAAATATTAAAAGAGGAAGAAACAATACAAAATGAATAAATTTTGGTTCATATAATTTCCAAAATAGCCAAAATTCAAATTGTATTGAAAAAATACTTACCCAAATTAGGAAAATGTAGAATATTAGATATCTTTTTTTAACTAAAACAAGGGTAGTGTGAGGTCCACATTTTAAGCTTGAAGGTACTGACATTAATCTTCATTCCTCCTTATTATTATTTAATAATGATTTTTTATCCTCGTCGATGTTAACTTCTTGTTGAACTTTATATTTAATCTCTTTGTCCACATCCTTTCTATAAATAATATCCCTTCGTTCTTCAGCATATTTATTAGGTTTTAATTTTCTGGCAAATTGTGGTCCTAAATATATCCATCCTGGTTCACAAAATTGATTTGGAACAGTTGTAGTAAAAGCGGCTAAAACAGATTCTTTTCCGATTTTACTACCAGGAGAAACATTAGAAACGCCACCGATAACAGTATGATCTCCAAGAACTACTTTTTTAATTATCAAATATTTCCCAACCACCATTGAACCCATCACAACAGCACCTTGCCCGACAGTAACATTTCGACCAAATTTAATGAATCCTCCACTTGCCCACGCATCATGCATATGACTAGAGAAATCTACACGAATACCCATCCACCTGAAGCCCCACATTACAATCCATGGCAATGGACCATTATTCATAAGCCAAAAGACTAACTTCTTCAATTCCACCCTTAATCTCCAGAATTCATAATCTTTATTACCCTCTTCCGCTTTAAAAATTCCTTCTTTAGGTTTGTGAATCATATTTATTATTAATAAGAAAGCTCTGGTAAAAATCGCAATACCAAATACGAAGATAAAATATAAAACAAATAACCAAATGGGCAAAAGAAACATAGTAATAATCCAATTATTAATTAGTTTAGAAATATCAAAGAAAACTGCAACTGCCATATATCCTGAAACCCACAGGATCGGTATATAAAAAATAAGAAATTTATATCCTATTTTGCTAATGGCGCTAGTTGTTACAAAATCAACCATGTAATCTGGTTTTTCAATATTAGTCGCATTTAAATCCAATTGTAGCATATTTTCCTTTATATTTTCTGATTTTTCACTCATTTTTACCTAATTTTATCTATTTTTTATTGCCTTTTATCTTTTCAATAGAACTATTGCTTAGCCCTTCTGCTCTTTTTAGATCTTCTTCTGTAATTTGTAAATATTCCATAACTTTCTTTTTAAAGATTTTTCTTAGAGGAGTGCCGAAATAATGGTTGTTACCAGAAAGAATATTATATTTTGTAGCTCCAGTCATGGGTAACCACCATGAATTATCTCCAGTTTCAACACCAGGAGCAATGCAATTAAAACCGGCAGTAGTGACATTATTTCCAATATTTATTTCGGCAAATGAAATATTACCGAAAATTCCATCGACTGCATGTGAACTAATCGCTGCATTTATCCCAATATATGAATTCTCTCCAATTTTAACAAATCTATCTCCAGCGACCTGTTCTTCAATGACAGAACCTTTTCCAACCTGGTTAGCTCCCACAAAATTAAACATCCATTTTAAAAGCCATGGAAAGGGACCTCGTGAAAAAGCATTCTTAGGATACTTTATTACAAAAGAACGAAGATGATAATAGTTTAGAGTCTTACTAGGGATATTTCGAGGTATTATGCCCGCTTTTGAAGGGGACTTCCTTTCTGTAAATCTCCAAAACCAGCGAGTTATGATTGCTATAAAGACTAAATGTAATAGATAGCATGCAATAACTATGATAGGTAACGTTAAAGCTGATAGTAAAGATGGTAGATTAGTAAAAATATTAACAAAACTAGTTATTTCTAAGAAATAGGGTAAATATAAAAACATAATGAATATCATAAGGATGATCGCCGGAATTAAAAATGAACCAAAATAAATTATAAAAAATATAGGCAAATACCAATGTAATTGCAAATTAATCTCTTCTTTGATTATAGAATTCGATATATTTTCATTAGTGTCATAAGTTGCTTTTTCTTGCTCCACTTTTCCTCCCTTTTAAGCATTATCCATGAAATTATTGCTATTTTCTTTTACTTTCTTTTCTAGATACTTTTGGCTATTTAAAAATTTTCAGATTAAAAATCATAGGATAAGTAGAAAAAAAATTAATAAAAATAATTTAAATTTTTATTTGCTCTTTTTTGGAAACCAAGGAAAAAATAGACGCGTTTTTTTTTTATAATTGGTATAGTCATCGTCACCTTCATAATGTTTATCTAATAACCGGATACCTGATACTTTGATTATCATGTACGTAATAAATACTGGACCTACAATTGAAATGAATCCAAAAGGAACAGCAATAGTAATAACATAGATTCCCCACCATTGAGTTACTTCACCAAAATAATTCGGATGTTGCGAATATTTCCATAATCCTCGATCTAATATTTTTCCTTTATTATTTGGATCTTGCTTGAATTTATATAACTGATAATCTCCAAAAGTTTCAAATAAGAACCCTATAATCCAAATTATTACTCCAAGCCATAAAGTAATTCCGTAAAAGTCTAAAAGGTTATTAATGGAGGGATTAGTACTGATGTTAGTAAACCACACAGGGAAAGCAACTATAAAGATAACAATACCTTGAAAAATATATATTTTTGTAAGACTCTTTAAAACTACATTAGTTCCCCATCTTTCTCTCATCGCTTTATAGCGATAATCTTCTGGTTTCCCTCT
>JBHLLG010000089.1:0-12025 GCA_048885925.1 Candidatus Hermodarchaeota archaeon | reverse complement strand
GAACTCTCCTTAAAGAAATACTTTTCGGGGAAGGATAAATTACCACGCGGACGTTATAAATTCGGTGAGATTAACAACTCATTCGTAAAAGATTTTACAAAATCATTCATGAATTATTTTGAATAAAGAATTTTAAGGTTTTGAAGAAATAATTTTACTATTTTTTATATTATTTTAAGCTATTTTTCTTATCTTTAATTCAATTTAGTTAAGTAATTATAATTTTTTCCATTTTAATAAATATGACAATCTTAGATGAGAAAAAAGAAGTATTTATAGAAACAAATGGGATAAAACTTCATACCATTCTTGTAGGATCGGGAGAACCTTTGATTTTATTACATGGTTTTCCAGAATTTTGGTATTGCTGGTCAAAAGTAATACCTCTTCTTAGAGATGATTTTAGATTAATAGTCCCAGATTTGAGAGGGTATAATTTATCTGATAAGCCTAAAGGTGTCGAAAATTACAAAATAGAAATTCTAATAGAAGATATTAAAGGATTGAGTGAAGCATTAAAATTAGGGAAGTTTAACTTAGCAGGACATGACTGGGGGGGCGCTATAGCTTGGTTATTTGCTGAAAAATATCCCCAATTGTTAAATAAATTAATTATATTGAATGCGCCACACCATAAAATTTTTGAACAAAAATTAAGAACTGATAAAGAGCAACAAAAAGCGAGTTTTTATATATTTGAATTTTATAAACCTCATGGTGAAAAGTTCATTATTGAAAACGATTATAAAGCATTAAAAGCAGCAGTTTTTACAGAACATTTTACCGATTTTGATAGACAGAAATACATTGAGGCTTGGTCTCAACCTGGAGCAATAGAAGGAGGTGTAAATTATTATAGGGCAAATAGGAGTTTTAGTGAATGGACAGGTATGATTGAAGTTCCTACCTTAGTTTTGTGGGGAATGAATGATTTAGCTTTGAAACCCCAATTATTAGAAGGATTATCCGATTATATTAAAGATTTACAAATAGAAAGACATGAAACTTCTTCACATTGGATTACCCATGATGATCCTGAATTTGTTTCGTCAAAAATTCGAAAATTTATTAGTAATTAGTTATTATTTTGAATAACAACCTCTTTTCTAAAAATAGAATATCCTATATGAATGATTGTCTCATAATTTTAAAATTTCTGAAAAGAAATCATAATTCGGATATTATTAATTGAAATCATTAAATTTATAAGTCTCATTTATTGGTTACATTATAAAAGTGTGGGAAAAAAGTTTAATTCTTATCTAAATTATTATTAAATAGACCAAAAAACTTACTAAAAATGGAAGAAGACGAAAAAGAATTAAGTTGGACCTTTAAACTTGATTGGTTAAACATCTTATCAATGTTAAACCTTGAAAGTATTAGTCAAATTCCAGAATCTAAAAAAGAAAAAGCAATTAAAAGAATTTCTAAATTCTATAATCATGAAGATCTTTTAGAATTTGAACCCAGCTATTTGGATAAACTTGTTGTAAATGAATTAAAGGAATTGATGAAAAGAGAATTACTATTGAATGAGAAAAGACAAGAAAGAATTGAGAAAAATATACGCAATAAAATAATACCTATGAAAAGTGGTGGTATTATTAGAATAGACCCTAATGATCTCCCTAAAGATTTTAAAGATAATCCAGAAGAATTAATAAAATACTTTAAAAAATTTCTGGGTCAAGATGACGACGATGACGATGATTCAGATAATTATAAGGAAGATAACACTGGTTATTATATATAGAATAATATTTTAGAACATTCTTGCTTTTTTACAAGGCTTAAACGAAAAAGTACACAATAAAGCTAAAAAATTTTATATTTTAACAACTCTAAATCCACTCGCTTTATCTTTCTATAGGCAATATAGAAGATTAAATAGATTAATACTGACCAAATAATCCAAGACAGAGTTTGGTACACATTTATATTTAAAATATAATTTATGAAATCTTGTAACACATAAAATCCAATATCGTTCAAATCTCCAGAGAAATCTACAGTTTTAGGGTTTAATCTAATTGCGATAACTTGATGAGTATTCTTTTTTAAGGTTTCAAAAATATTAGATATAGTTAAATTTGTTGGATCTTCTAGTTTCAATTTAATAAATGTGTTTAAATCTTCACAGGTATGAATATCACTTCCTCCAATACAGGTTAGATTATAATCTAAACAATAATTCCTTATATGTTGGTATTTACTTCCATAGCTATCACCATTAACGATTTCAAAACCGTCAACACCCCACCCTCTCAATTGATCTAAGGTATAAGGAACTCCATACCCTCCATTCGGATTTGGATCGTAATTATAATGATTTACAATCACATATCCTCCTTTACTTTTAACGTATTCAATCATATCCGAAGCATTCATTACTAAAGTGAAAGGGTTATCTGACATTGGTGAAACTATTTCTTCGGCTAGACCAAAATAGTTAATGTGGATGTCAAGGTCATTATCCGTCCATTCTTCTGCCATAAAGACAATAAAATCTAATCCTTGTTCATCTACATATTTTTGGGCAATTCTAGCTCCTCTTATATTATCATGGTCTGAAAATGCAGCTCCGGAGATACCTTGTTGGATATACCAATTTATTCTTTCTTCGATTGTAAGCCAACCATCTGACATTATAGTGTGAACATGAAAATCAAATAAAAATTCATCCTCTTCAAGTGGTATAGTAGGGATTATTTCATGAGATGGGAACGGTGTAGAGATTAAGATTATATTAGCACTAAGTAATAAAGCACCAATGCTAATATAAAACACTATTTCCCTTTTTAGGCTCTGTCTCCTGACACTTTTATTTTTTCTTGGTTTTGAAAATTTTTTAATTAAGTTAAGTTTTAATTTCGGATGAAATAATTTGAGTAAAGTATAACCTACTTTTATAAAAATGAGAATCAAGCCTGCATGAATGCCTATTTGAACTGGGACCATAAAATATCTACTAACAAAGTAAAAACCTAGTATTAGATACCCAATAAGCATAGATAGACCTATAATTAAAAGAATAGACATAAAAATTTTGAAAGAAAAATAAAGAATATCCACTAAAGGATAGCTTATAGATTGATATTTATTGGAATTAAGCAAACCTCTTTTTTTTAAATACAAATATATTCCTCTTACAATTGGATAAAACATTAAAAATAGAAACATCCAAGTAAATTCAAATTCTAAAACATAAGCAATAGCATAAAAAGGTTCTATAAAGTATCTTTGAGCTGGCAATTTACTTGAAAATTCTGAAGAGATATCCTCTTGCGCAAGAACATCATAGAATAATACATTTCTTTGAGAGATAATAGATAAAATTGTAAGAAAAATTAACCATACAAAAAATGCAATAGAAATTATTGAAAAAAATTTATTTTTTTTTAAAAAATAGTTTATCCTCATAATAACTATGTTTGTTTAAGTCTTTAATAAACTTTAAAATAAAATAATAAACGAAATGCTCTTCATTAATCAAGCTAAAACATAATTATCTAAGGTCCTTAATAATTTTTCAAATTTCTGGTAAATTTTAACATCTACAACAGGAAAATTTTCGTAAATTTTTGTTTTTAAATCCTTTTCTTTTATTTTACAAGTTTTTGACGGTTCCTTACCTTTTAAAATTAAATATAATATAGGCATTCGAGGATTCGATGGATTGATATTATTGTTAAGATATTTTAATGAGGAGTATAATTTACTAATTATGTATTCTTCAACATCTTTTCTATTTCTAAATTCATTATTCAAAAAAACTGTTTCCCAAAGGTACTTTCGATTTGATAAACGTATGGATTTTACTTTTTTTGCGAAGTTCCCTAACTTTTTCGAAATTTCTACTAAAAAAATACCTCTTTTAAATGAATTATCAATAGAACAAACGGCTTCTGAAGAGCCAGGATTATAAATCCAATCTTCGACAATAAATTGCTTATGAAAATGACCTAAAGCTAAATAATCTATTCGATGTTTTAATGCTTGAATTTGATCCAAACCAACTCCAGGAATATTTTCCATTTGACCTTCTATGCCAAAATGCTGTAAAAGAATGTTAAATAAATTATCATTAACATTTATTGCTTTACTTATTTTTGAGAGATAAAATATTGGTTTTTCGCCAAGATAACGTGTCCCATAAATCACTACATCTTTAATTTGAATTTTTCCCCCTCTTTTTGTTTTATAATTATAAGGTTCAAAAATCTTTTCTAAAGGGACATCTAAGTCAGTATCAAGGAGGATGATCAATCCTAAGCTATTTAAAAGTTTTAACCATGACTGACCTCGGTGTTCAAATCTTTTTCCTCTTGAGAATTTTCTGATATCATGATTCCCTTCTATGGATATGATTAAAATAGTTCTATTTGTAAACTCTTTGAAATCCTTTAATATTTTAACGATTATAGTTAGTTTTCCTGGTAGCATTTCTAGTGATGTAAATACATCTCCTCCTAATAAAATAAAATCAACTTGGTTTGTGATTGCTAACTCCAAGATCTCTTGAAAAGCTCGAATGAAATCATCTGATCTATAATCATTACTATATTGAGCCGTACCGAGATGTACATCGCTAGCATGAATAAATTTAACACTATCTTGAGATGCATTGTTTGAATCTATTAACTTGCCAAATTTTGCTTCAAAAAGGTTTGTGATTGTCATAATTGACAGGATAATTAAATATTTTGATTAAATATATACTAATATTAAGTATAATTTTTAATTAGTATAAGACTAAAAGAATAGTGAAGAAAAAGTAATATTTCTTGCTTAAACAATAAAATTCTTATTCTTTTTTGTATTAACTGACTTACAATCCTGTAAAAATTATTTCAAGTTAAAATGAAAAAAAAAACCCCAATTTATGATATTGGAGTGATTCATGGAAGATTCCAAATATTACATAATGATCATATAAAGTATCTTTTAGCAGGAAAAAAATTATGTAAACATCTCATAGTAGGTATTACGAATCCAGATCCTTCCTTAACCAGAGATTCAGAAGTGAATCCTCACAGGAGTAACCCTATTGCCAATCCATTAACATACTATGAACGTTATAAAATGGTCCAAGAAGCTCTTTTAGAACAAAACTTACATTTTTCTGATTTTTCTATTGTCCCATTTCCCATTAATATTCCAGAACTCGTCAAATATTACGTACCAATGGATGCGATTTTTTTTCTAACTATCTATGATGATTGGGGTAGAAAAAAAAAAGAATATTTTGAATCATTAGGATTGAAAATTCACGTGCTTTGGGAAGTTCCGTTAGAGAAAAAGGGACTTAGTTCAACTGATATACGTAATTTTATGATAAATGAAGACAGCTGGGAGCATTTAGTCCCAATGAGCGTACAAAAGCTAATAATAGAATGGAAAATTATTCAAAGATTGAAGACTTTAAGTTTAAGTTAATTTAATTTATTTATATAACAGTTAATAATTTTTTATTAAGAAGCCAATCAAAAATTGGAATTCAATTATTGTTCAAGCAAATTTATTTAAATCCAAGTTTGAATAATATATTAATTAAAAAAGAACTAATACCTAATTTTTTAGAATTAATGCATAAATAACTGGTGAAAAAAATCATGTTCTTTCAAATTGACACAGGAAGATTCATAACAATCTATGTGGTTTTTGGAATTTACGTGATTTTTTTCTCAATTTTGGCTTACAAAATAATAAAAAGAAAAAAGCAACGACTAAATTTTATTATTAGTGGATTTTTTATATGTACCACTATTAGTTTATGTTTAAATATGATTTATTACGTGATCACAGATTTAACAGCTATATTGATTTTTCATTTTTCTGCTATATTTCTCATATGTTTTGGACCAGTATTTATTCTTGTTGTAAATTGGATAATATTAGAATCTACAATAATATATTCTGAAAAAAGACAAAATCGATATATAATGATCTATGGCATAGCACTTTTTATCGGAATGTTCATATTTTGCTTTCTCCTTGGCGAAGAATCTTTAGGGGAAGGTAAGTTCTGGGGTGTTAAACCAACGGAATCGGGAATAATTTGGGCTCCACCGTTTTTTATTTTTATAATTTTCATGATTTCTGCTTTTGAAATAATACCAATAATAATCACGTCCATAAAGATTTACAACAGTTTTGAAACGAAAACTCTAAAAAAAAAATGGTTTTGTTTTTTGGTTGGTGTATTTGGATCATTTAGTATGGCATATATCGTTTTTAGTAACAATCTAATTAATTATTTTAAGTATCTAGGAGGGGAAAATCCTACTTTTAATTTTATTATTAGTTTATATACAATGACAGTAATAATTTGGGTTTCTTTAATGTACTATGGAATTGGTTTTAAATTAAAACAATAATATTAATCTGCTTAAGCTTTATAGAAATTGAAAGAATAAATGTTTGTATTATCAATTTTAACATTTATTGTTTCATCATATTTCTTTTTTTTCACGTGAAAAAAAGAAAGTTTTATAAATATTCGTTTGAAAAGTATTAATTAGTTCCTTAAAAAAGGTAATTCGTCAGCGATTAAAATGCATTCTATAAGTAAAAAATATACTAGATTACAAGAGGAATCTGTATATATTCAAAAGTTTTTATCAAGAGAGGGTCAAGAATTCGGATTAAGATTAGCGACTCCTGATGATGCAAAAAGTCTCTCGAGTATTTTTAAGGAGATATATGGTTATCAATATATCAAACCATATGTCTATAATATAGAGCTTTTTAAAAAAGAATTATCTAGGAAAAATAGTTTTTGGTTTATAGGTGAACTCTTAGAAAATAGTGAAATAGGAGGCGCAGGATTAATTGCGAAAAATAGATATATTGCACATGCGGGTTCATTGGTTGTAAAGAAAAAATTTCAAGGGATAGGAATGGCTGCTAAAATGGGTACCGCAGGTATCATTTTCGCAACTAGAATGCCTCAATTCAAAGATGTATTAAGACTTGATGGAGAAGCCCGAACTATAAAAATTGGTGCTCAAAAAACTATACAAGATGCTGGTGGAATACCCTACGGTTTGATCCCAGCTTTTATAAATTTGGGAGATAAACGGAAATATGAAGTTAAAAGTAACAAACCACCACCTCCGGTAAATGAAGAAGCAGCATTTCTATATTCACTTATATTTAAGAGCCTATGGAAACAAAGAGAAAAAGAAATTCATTTATTAGATAATGAAGATTTCATCTTTTTTTATAATTATATAAAAAATATCGCTCGAAAAAGAATGAATAATGATGTTTTAATATTAGATCGAGGGAAAAAAAGGAAATCGTTTGAACTTTATGGTGTTTCTAAGGATTTCTACGAGGGAATATTGAATTTATATGGCTACATCAAGGAAAAATCATTGAATAACTTGCTTAAGACTTATAATGCTTGGAGAATTATTTTATGGAGAATCCCTACAACACAAAATGGAATACATTCAATGTCTCTTGCTCTTGAGAAAGGGTTCAATATACTTGGATATGATATAGGTTTCAGTAATTTGAATTGGACGTTATATGATTCAGTTATAATGGCATACTATCCTAATGGAGGATCTCAAGTTTTAAAAGTAGACTGTCTTGATCTAAATAGACCGCTCTATAATAAAGTTAGGGAAATATTTTTTTCTCGTATGAACTGAATTAATTAGCCTATTTCACCTAAATATTTATACTTCTAGTTATTTCAATAAAGATATAACCTTCTCTTCCAAAGTTAGAGTACCAGTTCCAAAAATTTTATTAATTACTTTTCTAAAAGATTCAAATTGACCAACTTTCATAAGGTTACAACCAGTAAATTGAGATACAAATTTATTTAATAACTTTTTTAGTAAAGGTAAAATTGTTTTCTTTAAATATTTCTCTAGTCTATAATCTTTATCTATGACCATAAAAGCAACAATTTCTTGTGCATGTCTGAATATATCTGTTATTGTTCCTTTCTTAAAAATTATAGAGTATTTATCACTTTCAAAATATTCAACAGGCTCCATTAAACATTCTGCGAAAGATAGAAGCCCACTCATTAATCCACTTGAGCAAATTAAATTTAAATTGTCCTTACTAGCCCTATGATAACTAGTAAATACAATGGGAATTCCATGAAAGAGTATACCAGCTTCTCGAATCAACATTGTGAACAGTGAAGTAAATTAAACCAAATCGCATTTAAATGATATTCTTATATGAACAACATTATAAAACGACGAAACTTTCATATTTAAATATGATCATATTTAGTGGTTTTCCATCGTAATAGTACAACATTAAAATAAAAAGGCAATTATGTCGAAGAAATTAGTCCATTTTGCGAATAATATCCAAATATTTTAATTATTAACAACTAATTTTTTATTAAGAGTTTTATAAGAGGCGAAAATAATGAATAAGAATATCTATGAGAAAAGAAAATCTTAGAAGAGTGATACTCCCTAGTAAAGTGAATGTTCTCCCATCTTCTATTTAAAATAAATAAAACTATTTACTCTAATTGACGTCCTACTCCAAAATACATTAAATATCCACCAGAAATAATCAAGACTAGATCTATTATTCCTATTACAGTTCTAAAAATAGGGATATTTAAAAAGTTCGAAATAAAAATACCATATGCACAGGCATAGAATGCACCCAATCCAAAAATAAAAGACTTCCACTTTTTTCTCAATTGGTTATCCTCAAATTTCTTGAATATTCGATATGAAATGAAAAATGAGGGACCTACGACACATATAGATACAATTGATACTAAATAAATAAAGAAAGGCAACATCCAATGAGGTGTCCAATCAGGAGCTTCAATTTCTACACCCCAATTTTCTATTGATAGAAAAATCACCATGAAAGAAAGAATAACAGCATAACTAATCAATATTAATTTCTGTTTTTTCGGACTTTTGATCTTTTCTGGTTTTAACACCAATAGTTCAAATACTAATATAAATATAGGAGAATAAAATGCAAAATAAGTTGTTATAGAATGCATTATCAATACAATGATTTCATCGGTAATTGCTGCGTAGATAAAATTAATACATAAACTAATAACATTACTAATATAAAATCCTGCAAATATTAGGTTTAGACGCTTTCTATCTCGTTTGAGAATTTTATAAGCTAAAAAAGCAAAATAAGCACACATTATTCCTTGAACAATATATACCGTTACAAATCTTGTAATGTTCATCTATTCAATGGCTATATTAATATCTTATCAATAAAATATTAATATCTATTACAATTTATTTGATAGTTCTAGATTTTATCTTATTTTATTTATTAATGTCACTATCATGATTAAAATTTATTAAGAAAATAAAAAAGATTACTTTAAAGGTAACTGAACCTCCGTTTGAGTGTTTTCCCATCCTACTTCATTGGGATCGTTATAATAGAGTTCAATAGCGAATTCTTTAGTTTCATGCCCCTTGTCTTGTACCCATTGATATAAAGCATTATACACTGACTCCATTTCACTATAAGCACCAATATGAACTGCAGAAGCGTATTTACCTGCAGGAATTTCACTTGATTTAACGCTTTCTTTATCTGGAAACTTTTTCGATACGGGAAATCCTATCTCAATATCTAAATCTTGCATATCCAGATTATAATATATTACAAAAGGATGTCCTGTAGGAGATTCTCCTAATTGACCTAAATATTCCATTATAGCCCCATATGATTGACCAAGAAGTTGCGGTAAATTTTGTACAGGACTTCGTGTTCTTATTGCTAACGTTAATCGTGTTGGGAAATCCTTAATATTATATTTATCCACCAATTTTAAATCAGCTAATCTTTTTGTAGGTATTTTTCAAGAATATAATGTTATGAATTAAAATTTAGTAGCGTTTTTAAACTAGATGAGATCGAAATTTTTTAAATTTTAGATTCTATATTGTAAAATCTATAACTTATTCGCTAAGGAATTTCGTTTCTTTTCAATTTATAAGGTAAAATATAAATATTCTCCAAGATCATATAACCTACTACTTTCTAAAAAATAAAATAAGGACTAGCAATAACTTAAATAAAATTTTAAGGAAGAAAAATTATTTAAATTAGAAATGTCAGTCTTCACTGACATTAAAATAAGCATTAAATTCTATTTTGGGTTTTAAGCTTCTTCTAAATATTTTCCTTTTACTATAATTTTCTCTCCAATAATTCCTTAGATTCTCTAAAAATTTTTTTATAATAATTACTTCTTCATTTTCAATTATGTGTCTATTTTGAGGATATCTATAGAATGGATCATGTCTGGTAGAACTCCCTTTTCGGAAATTTCCCACAACAAATTTTCCATAAGTATCAAGAAGATATCTTATATCCTTAATATAGAAATTTACAAACATCAGATCTCCTTCTGAGTTAATGAATAATCCAAGATATTTACCATACTCCTCTAAAGATTGCATTAAAACATAATGATGAAACGCATTTTCATTTGAATCATCTTGATATTCTTCAAAATAAAATGTAAAAATCAGGTTTTCTATTGTCTCATAAAATGACTGAACTCTTTGTGTTAGAAGATGATCATCTTTAAAATGATCCCACATAACAATTATGATAGCCACAATAGCAATTATACTCCCTAAAATATTAAAAAAAGTTACAATAATCTCTGAATTGTCCATAATGAAAATATAATCATCAAATCAAATTAAATTCTACTTGCTATTTAACTACCTAAAAAAAATCTATTATTAAAAAGGTACAGATAAAAAGGCATAGATAAAAAAATTTCAACGATTTAATAATTTACCGGAACTGTTGATACTTCTATGAGTCTTATTCTCGATTAAGGAGACCTTTAAATAAGGATTAATGGGATATATTTTTTCAGCTTCACTCAAATCGCACATGCTTAATTCACCATATTAATTATAGGAATAAAATGATAAAATTTCGTCATCTAACACACGATTTAAACCACTTCGAATATCTGTAATCATTTGCTTATAAATTCTTGGTTCTACCCTTTTAAATATCGGAGAAAACTCCGTGTGTATTTCTTGAGCTTCTAATAATACCTCTTGTGATTCAATTTCTCTTCCATTTCTAAATAAATGATGTGCTTTTCTGATCAATTTATTAATTTCATATTCTCGAATTTTATCATCGCAGAGAAATTTGAATTCAATATTTTTTACATATATATTAGTATCCTTTAGATAAAAGCCACCATCTTCACGACCTTCTTTCTTTAATATCTAATTTGCACACTCCATGTAGACACTTGCTTTTTCAAAAAGTTGTCGGTAATAATGTTCTAAAGCTAAACTAACTTAGAAGAATCAAATAGACAATGTGACCGATTAAAGATATTCTTCCCCATTATACATAGTGATTTTTTTAAAATATATTCTGAATTTCAAAATTATTTTATTGAAATCAGCCAATATTTTATTGATAGAGGTACGTATCAATAAAAGATAAATAGACAAAATTTTTTTATATTATTGTAATTCATTTCTAATTATTTTACTATTCAAGATTCTAATGAAGACGATAAGAGAAATAATTAGAATATTGAGTAAGTAACTAATATGAAAAATTTAGAGAATAAAGTTTATGTCGTTAATGAGTTTATAACTTTAAAATTAGAAGATTCTAAGACTAATATCTATATAAACGGTAGATTATTTAATCATTGTAAGTTTTTGTTATTGGATATTCAAGTAAAGGAACTATGTTTTATTGAGGATCTAGAATCTATAGATGATGTAGTTGAAAGATTAGATAAATCATTAGAAAAGATTAAAGATAACTATAAAATTTCTCCTGAAGAAGAATTTTGGGGTCATTGTTCCAATTTTCAAATATGGGCAGAAAACAAATATAATACTTGTTTGTTTCACCGAAATTTAGCGTTTCCTATTTTAAAAAAGTTAACAGAGTTAGGTGATATTAAAGCTAGAAGAATACTTAAGGATGAGATAGGTAGAAGAATTGATAGCGGTAATGAGATTGTTATTAAATATCTAATCAAGCA
>JBHLLG010000088.1:0-12035 GCA_048885925.1 Candidatus Hermodarchaeota archaeon | reverse complement strand
GAAGCTGAGAAAAACATGGACAAGTTTTACATGCCCCAAATTCATATTAGTCTTGATGGAAGTTCTGGCTTTGAAGGACTTAGAACAAGAGTCGAGGCCTTTCATGACTTAATGGTCGGTAACAAGGAAACTAATCCCTTGTTTAGGGATGCCAAGTACGAGGTTCCGGATGAGATACAGAATATATATTTCAAGCCGAAATCTGATTTTGAATATTTTATGTCTAGTATTAAAACTCCTATGTCGAAAGTTTTAACAATGCTGAATCCATCAAAGAAATTAGATGTAGGATTCGCCGTTAAGAACGGACTCGAGTTTTTTTCAAGAAATGGGTTTTTTGGTATCGGATCTCTTTTTAACCTTTGAGAACCTATTTTATTATGAAAGTTTCTTTTCCAAATATGGGCAATTTGTGGCCAGCGTTCAAGACTTTCTTCGAGTGTATAGGTGCCGAGGTGATTCTGCCAAATCCCACGAATCGTAACGATATGAAGATTATCGTGAAACACAGCCCTGAATTTGTCTGTTTTCCCTTCAAAACTTGATTATTCGAGATATGAAAGTTGTAGGATTACCTTTCTTAGAAATTACAATGGATGAGCATAGTGGAGAAGCCGGACTTTTAACACGAGTTGAATCTTTTGTTGAGATGGTTCGGAGGAAAAAGAAGAAGTTAGCAGTAGATTCAAAAAAGAAAGAAATAATAAAAATATGATTTATTACCAGATTCAAGTATTTCTTAAAGACATTGCTAAATAGAGAGATTTGAGTATAGAAAAATCAAAATTGTTTTATTTCTTAGGTTTAAATCTGTTTTTTGGATTAAATGGAATTATAGCGGGTTTGCTCACTTCATCCCCAAAATAGAATTCTGTATCATGGTCAAATTTTCCAATCGGGCCTGTCAAACAAAATGGACCAGGTTGACCTCGCTCTCCATTTTCATCTATTCTAGAACTAAAACAAAGATATATATTATCACTAAGTTTACGAACTTCATCAATCACATCGGTTATTGCAAAAAGATTTTTAAAAGCTTTATATCTCATTCTCAATATTGGCTTATTATCAAAAAATGAGACATTCATATCTGTACCAAATCGTAAATGATGTCTCTCCTTACCATCAATTATAAATCTATTGTAACCAACCCCTGTTGAAGAAGTTTTTGGAGTATAACCTTTACCTTTCCAGACACCCATAGCAGTTTTATACATTAGCCATTCACTAAATTGATTATTTAATTCACTTCCAGTATCAAGCATGCAAGCATCATATTCACCATCCATTTCTTCAAATGAGGGAGGTGATAATTTTTTATATAATTCAAGCAGTTCTTTAAAAGTCATCTTTTTTAATTTTTCTACAGTCCATTCTTCTTTTGGGACTTCTTCTGAAAATGTCATTTTTTTTTAACTAAAAAGTATATGTATTTTTTATTTACGAATTAGTTTGAATGATATTGATTTAAATTTTATGATATATATCTAATCTGAATGTTATTTCAATTTCTTCAAATTGAAACTTAAAAAGAAAAAAAATTAACTTTTAACTCAAATATGATTTTTTTTGTTAAAATTTTATAACTGAACAATGGTTCAATTTCTTCGCACTTATTATATCAAACTAAAAAGGATTATATTCTTTTTTTATTAAAATTCAATCAATTTTTTAATAATCAATATTATTTAAAAATTACTAACTGAGAAAGAAAGATTTATTATTTGATTGCTTGATAATTGGAAAAATTCTAAATAGCTTAATCGAATAATATCAGTCATCATATTTTTTGTGGTAGAATATTTAAATATTGATCTATAATTTTATTTTTTTATTTATTTAAATCGATTTATATCTAAGTAAAAGGATACGGATGTCAAATCAAAGTCTTCCTAAAATCGAGAAACATGATCTCCAATATTTTGAAGGATTAGAAATTGGTGCTGTTTCTGTAAAGTGGGTTCGTCGAACAATTAATGGCGTAGTAGCAAGTGAGGTTGTGCGTCACGAGGGAAATCCTAAAAAAAAGATATTAGAGATATTTAAACGATATAATGTTGACATAAATTCAAAAATTGTAATAACAGGTCAAGCTACAAGTGGTTTTTTAAATTTACCTTATATCTCAGAGGTTGAATGTCTGGAAAAGGCTCTATCATTCTATAATCTACAACCTGATATTCTTCTTTCACTTGGTGGAGAAACTTTTAGTGTTTATCCAATGAAAAAGGGTACTATAAGAAATATAATATCTACTTCGAAGTGTGCTGCTGGTACGGGTGAATTTATTGTTCAGCAGCTTCAAAGGATGGGATTATCTATTGAAGAAGGAGTTGAAGCTAGTACAAATGGAAATTTCACACAATTGGCTACAAGATGCTCAGTTCATTGTAAATCTGATGCTACTCATAAGCTCAATAAGGGTGAATGTAAACGTGAAGATATTGTTAAAACATTAATTTATGATTTAGCCAGAAAGGTCAGTGAATTAATAGAAACAACACAATGGTCTACTAAGTTAATAGTGATTTCAGGAGGTGTTACTTTAAATAATATTTTCGTTGAAAATTTAAAAGATTTTCTGACTGACTCTGAAATTATATTATTACCAGAAAGTCCTTATCTCGAAGTATTCGGGGCCTCACTTTTTGCATCTGATTTACAAGAGTCTTTATTCCAAGATAAAGATTGGTTTAGATCATCAAAAGTTAAGTTTCAAACTCATAGACCACTAGACGATGCTGAAATCCTTTTAGATTATCGTGTAGCTACTGATGATAAATTGGAGATAAAACCTGGTGATAAATATATACTTGGCATTGATGCAGGATCAACCACTACTAAAGCTATATTATATAATAGTTTAGATGATTCTTTAGGAGCAAGTGCATATTTAAGGACATTAGGAAATCCAATACAGGCAACTAAAAACTGTATTAATCAACTAATAGAACAGGTAGGAGATAATTCAATAAAGATAATTCAATGTGGGGTGACTGGATCTGCTAGAGAAATGATATCAGTTTTTTTAAACAATTGTAGAAGCTTTAATGAAATATTAGCGCATGCAAGAGCAGCTAGAGAAGAAGCTCCAAATGTGGATACCGTATTTGAAATTGGAGGTCAAGATTCAAAATATATTTCATTTTTAAAAGGAGTACCGATTGATTATGCTATGAATGAAGGATGCTCTGCAGGAACTGGCAGTTTTCTTGAGGAATCTGCATCAGTTGATATGGGGGTTACTGTAGAGGAAATAAGTAGTATCGCAATTAAAAGTGAATCACCTATAGCATTTGGGGAGCGTTGTGCTGCTTTTATCAATACCGATTTAAGGAATGCTCTTCAAAAAGGAGCAAACCCTGAGGATGTCATTGCAGGTTTAGTTTACTCAATTGCTGATAATTATATTTCACGCATAGTTGGATCTCGGCATATTGGAAAGATTTTACTTTTTCTTGGAGGTGTTGCTTTAAATAGATCAGTCGCTTTAGCTATTGCTGATCGTTGCCAGCAAAAAGTAATAGTACCTACTCATCCTGAGCTTATGGGAGCCATTGGTACAGCTCTTATGACAAGAGATCTTTTACAAAACAGAAATATTTCTGAAGAGAATTATAAACTCAAGGAACTTATAAAGGGTGAGATGCAAATTAAGAATACTTTTAGATGTAAAGCATGTGAAAATAATTGTGAAATTCAAAGACTGTTAATAAGGGGAAAGGTTTATCCATTTGGAGGACTATGTTCTAAATATAAATTATTACGTCAAAAGAATTTTAAGATAAAAGAGGGACAAGATCTTGTAGAAATTCGAAATAAAATGATGTTTGAGGACTTCGGGGCTCAACCTTTAAGCAATCCTCGAGGTACAATAGGTATACCTATGGCTTTAACTTCACATATTCTTTATCCTTTATATACAAAATTCATTAACGAGCTTGGTTATAATTTTGTGTTATCAAATCCATCAAAAATAGGCAATACTAAGACAAAAGCTCCAATCTGTTATCCATGTGAACTGGTTCATGGAGCAGTAAAGGATCTTATTGATTGTAATGTTGATTATATTTTCTTACCTTATGTAATTGAAATGGAAATACCTCAGGGTTATGTTCACGGATATACTTGTCCCTCTACAGCCACAATTCCAGATGTTATTAGAGCAACATTTCAAGATATGAATAACAGGATATTATCACCTCATATTGGTCTTTCTGAAGATCTTATCGAAACAACATTGAAGGAATTCGGAAGAATTGCTATTAAATTAGGATTAGAAAAAAAGGTTGGTATAAATGCTGGTTTGGTGGCATTATCTCATTATAAGATGTATAGAGTATTATACTCTGAATTTGGTAGAAAAAAAATTAAAGAACTATTAAAAAAGCCGTCTGTAATTATAACTGGAAGACCATATGTAGTATATCCCACTGATGTTAATATAGCCCTCCCAAGGAAAGTAGTTAGTAGGGGTTATAACGCCATTCCTTCTGATTTGTTGCCTATTTTAAGCAATAAATCAATTCATACTAGGAATGTTTGGAGTTTCACACAGGAGATTGACAATGCCGTTGAATATGCAAAAAAGTACCCAAATCTATATATTTGTTTTGTTTCTTGTTTTTCATGTGGCCCTGATGGCACAATGTACCATCATTTTCGACATAAACTTGAGGGTCATACATTTTGTTATCTTGAAATAGATTCTCACACTGCTCATGCTGGTTTTGAAACAAGAGTTGATGCTTTCTTAGATATTATTGAGGAACGTCATCGTTATAAAAGCAAAAGTACAAAAAATTTATTAAAACAAATAATTACGGTTTGAATTATGACTGAAATAACCAAATGTACTAATAAGGAAATAGAAAGAATAAATTTTGTCAAAAAAGCTCAATTTTCTAAAGATTTTAGCTACATTATCGATAGTGATAATCAGAAGGTTGATTTTGATGATTCCAGAATTGTATATGTTAGTCCAGAACCACGAAATCCTTATGGAAGAGAATTAGTAATAAATTTATATAAAAAATATAGTCGTAATGTCCGAATAGGTAAAGAAACTGATGCTTCTGATTTACAATATGCTAAGAAAATTTGTTCTGGAAGAGAATGTCTTGCTAGTGTTGCAATTGCAGGAGCAGTGTTAAAAGATATTCATGAATATAGAACTGAAGGAGAGTTAACGATTTATCGAACTCCAATAGATCAACATGGACCATGCCAAAACGGCGCATGGCCAGCTCTTTGGGAAACATTTAGTTCAAGATTAAATTTAAAAAATGTAATTTTTTGTGCTTTTCCTAAATATACAAATAATTATTTAGGCTTAAATCAAGAATTAATAGCTTGGGAAAATATTAATTTCCTTATAGGCCATTATCTTATTGAAGCAAAAAATGCTTTATATTGTGTTGCAGAAAATAAAAATAGAGCCATGGAGAAATTTGAAGAAATTACGGGTGTCTTTATTAATAATATAAAAGATGGGAGAAAAACATTAAATACAGGATTATTGAAATGGGCAAAAGAGATAAGTAAAATACCTCTTAAAGTTAAAGTTAAAGAAACTCCAAAGGTGCTAATTTTTGGAGGTCTAAACTTAATGTTTGATCATTATCCAATAGAAGACTTTTTTCTTGAAAAGGGAATTATTCCAAAAGTAGTTGACATAGCTGAATCTATGAATCTTATTTTAGCTGAAAGTACAATAAGATTTGGATTTAGAAAGGGAATAATTAGTCCAAAAGAGCAGTTTAATGATGAAGTATTAGAATTGTATAATATAGAGGAAAAGGATAGAAAAGAAATTAAAAGAGTTAAAAGAAATAGAGCTACCATGAGATTCCTAAATTCTCAATGTAAACTTTTCAGAAAAATTATTGGAAACTCAGGATTATTATTTGATCCTCATGTTGATTTCATTGATTTATTGGAAGAAGGAAATATTTATATTTCTTCAAATAGTTTTACTGAAACTCCAATAATAACGGGAAGATTTCTACATTCAATAAAGAATGGGATTTATGATGGTTTAATTAATTTAGGAACTTTTAATTGTCAACCTGCTATGAATTCACAGGCAATTATTCGTCCTTTAGCTAATAAAAGTGATATTCCTTATGCTGCTATAGACTGTGAAGGTCCTTGGATATCAACAAATCAGCGTAGGCTTCTTGAAACCATTGCTATTCAAGCTAAAAGAGTTCGCAATAAGAAGAATAATCAACTTACAAACTAAAGATGTTTTGTCAAATTTTATACAAAACTCTAAATAATCTAATAGAAAAATTTGTCATTTAAATATAATTATGGATAAATCCAGATAAAGAATTTCAATTATTTAATAATAGTTTATAATATATCTTCCTTTAAAATTGAGAAAATAATGATCAACTTTAATAATATTCTAGTGAAAAAATATTTAAAAATGAAAAGTTACTCTAATTTTATCTATTTAAAATTCTTAATATAAGGAATTTAAAATACGACTGTATCTTATTAAAAAATTAAGTTTAGTGTATAAGAATATGATAAAATTAAAGAAAAATAGGCTAAATATCATCTTCCTTATATCAGTTTTAACTCTACTATTCTTTTGCATTCCAAATAATAATGTTAAATATAAAGTTGAAACTCTTAAATCTGCTGGTTGGGGTTCAAATGCGGATTGGCATGAAGGGGCGAATCAATCCACCATAGAAGTGGATTTAACATACGAAGAGTCTATAAAGCTTGAACAAGATAGTGGTATGTATATGCTTGAGCAAACTATGGGGATCCATTATAGGGATGGGACATATTCAGACGCGGGATTTTGTGGTCGGATAAGATTCAATGATGGTGGTATTATCGGAGGTGTAGTAGTTGATTGGAATAAAGTTAATACATCTGGGATATCATTTACAAGCGTATCCTCAGATGGTAATCAAACAGTGCATTCGGAGTATAATTTTAATGGTTTTGAAATATTCAAAGGTAATTCGACTGATCTAGCCTTAACAAATAATTCGTTAGTAAAAGGTTGGGCTATAGCACCGGATGAAACAAAAAAAATTGGTGAAATAGATATAAGGACCAAAAATTATAAAATTGGGGAAGTAAACTTAAGTACTAACCAGGTTTTATTAAATGGGAGTCTAACAACGGAAAGTATTGTTGAATTTGATGTTGTTATAAATGCTACAATCGGAAATTCTACTAATAGATACGATGTTCCAGTAATATACAAATTTGAAGTAAGACATATGATCAATCAAACGAGTTATAAGTATGGTATTGACATAGATTGGAGTGGCTTGGAGGGTTTTCCAACAGATTTAACTATGAATTATGGGGATGATTATGTTTTAGTTGGAAATGATCGATTACATGTAGGTGGTAAGGGTACTATGGATTTTGTTTTAAGTACATTTTCTTGCAACCCTGAAAATGACACCGCTACTTTTACATATGATAATGAATTTATTTGCCAAGAACATTTTACAACTGCCTTTAAAATTAACCGTACTGGAGTAGATATTGACACAAAACGATATTATTCGCAATATAATAATGAGGATTTTTTTGGGAATATAGGTTCTCGAGTTTTTGTTTTCTTTGATGGTTTTAAGTATGGAAAAAGTACAGGGTTTAGTTTCGATCCTACGGTCATAATTCCATGTTATTATACTCCATCTGAAGAAGATGATCAACAAATTCCTTTTAGTAACCTTTTCTTAGTACTTTTCGTAATTTCAATCGTAGCAGTAGTTATAATAGTAAAGAAACGAAAATCAATTATGTAATTCTAATCTTCTTTTTTTTTGTTATAAAACCAAAAATTTTGTTGAATTGAGTTTTAATAATTTTATAATTTGATTTTTAGAATTCTTTTCAAATATTTTAAAGAAATCTCATGTTAACATTAATTATTTATCACGTATCAATAGCTAATTTCATAATTCTGTTAAAATATTTTGTGTTTCTTGTTATAATAAGAATTTGAGAAAAAAGTAAATAAGAATAAAATATTCCTTTTCATTCTAAGAAAAAGGATAAGGCATAAGGCGATTAGGTTTTATAGCCCATCTGACTTCAATAATTTTAGAAATCTGTCATAACTCGTATATTTTTACTAATAAATAAATTAATATTATATTATTTAATTAGCGTTGTATTCAGAAAAAGAATTAATAGGAATATCATCTCTTATATTAAATTACGTTAACTAAGTTTTTTCTTGATTTTTCCTTTTAACCATCCAATTTTTTTAGTTTTTATAGCATCAAATTGAGGCACATAAGGTTTTATATCTAATATTGGAGTTAAATCTAAAATATCAACATTATTTACAGTTATGATATTTTTTTCAATACCTAAAATCTTCAGAATGGAAAGGCCTATGGGATTAGGGCGAAAAGGAGTCCGAATGGCAAAAACTCCCTTTAATTCATTTTCCAAAAAAGGTTTTGATTGAAGTGGAACTGGTAATTTTACCATATCAAAAAAATATAAACAATAAATATGAGAAAATCCGGATAGATCTTTTAAACCGGACTGATATTGTGGAAGAATTTCAATATTTCCTTTAATATCAGACATTGATGATTGTATAGGGATACCTTTAAGACTTTTAAATGGTGTGTGAATAATTCCAATTGGTTCAAAGCATACTTTACCGGGAAATTTCCTTTCTTTAAAATCAATAATTTCTCTATCGATTATTTCCATAATGAAATAAATAGCTCTAACAACAAATATATTTAATGATCCAAGTTTTTGAAATTATGTCAAAACTTTTATATATCACTTTATCGTAATATTTATCCAATCCAATTTTGTTATAAAAAAAATCAACTAAATTAAAAGAAATCAACATTTTTTATGATATTTTTGACCTTTAAAAAATATTTAAATTATTTCTTCCTTTATTTGAGCGCCGAGGAGGGGCGTAATGATATAAATACCCAAAATTTAAGAGATTAAAAAAATGAGAAAAAATGTAAAATATATATCTCTTGCGCTTTTTATGTTTATTGCGAGTTTTGCTTTCATTACTATCCCTAAAGTTGTAGCTGAACCGAATGGCCCTATTTTTTTAGAAGAATGGGTACCTATGCGTGATGGTGTAAGTTTGCATACCAGAATATATCTTCCTGGGCCTGGAAATTATCCGGTAATTCTTACTAGGACCCCATATGGGATTGGTGCTCCTGGTGATGAACCAGATCCAAATGACCCAACAACTTGGCCTTATTATATTTTTTATGGTTATGCATATGTAGCTCAAGATACAAGAGGAAGGTATTACTCAGAGGGTGTGGATCGTCTCTTTTATGATGATGGTCCTGATGGGTATGATACAATAGAATGGATTGCAGATCAATCTTGGTGTAATGGAAAAGTTGGTATATTTGGAGGTTCAGCATCAGGTAACACTGCATATTTAGCAGCTGGAGAAAATCCCCCTCACTTAGAAGCCGTTCTTTCTTATGTTGCCAGTGCTAATCTCTACAACGATCTTACTTTTGATGGAGGTGCTTATCGTATGGATGCCATAATATGGACATATTTCCAAACGCTTCAGGGACTTTCTCAATCCCATTTACTTACAGTTGTTCCTCCTTGGGAATTAGGCAACATTCCACTCCATATGTATAATTTGTATATGAGTACGATGGATCTAACTAGTCATGTATTACCATATCCTCCGAATCGCGCTGTAGATTCACCAGGATGGATGAGTCTTCCTATTCTTGGTGGAAACCCTAGCTTCAGCATTCTACAACCATTTGGAGATGAAATAATGAGTCATCCTAGTGAGGATGATTTTAGAAATAAACTTAATGTCCAAGATACAATTGATATTCCTGTACTACACATAGCTGGTTGGTTTGACTTTTTTTCAAGATGTACTATTGATGCGTTTGTAAAATTTCAGGACATGGGTAATCAGAAACTTTTTATATTACCTGGAACTCATGGAGGTTTAGGTGAAATGCCCTACGAACCTTTCTTTGATTGGTTCGATTATTGGTTGAAGGGTGATGATACTGGAATAATGGATGAACCTTCAGTCTGGTATACTTGTCTTGGAGATGAAGATTGGCGATATGCTGATGAATGGCCTCCTGGAGGTGTAGATTACAAAAAATATTATATGCATGATGATGGTTCCCTTAATACTATGCGAGCTAGATTATGTGAAGATACTATAAGTTATGTCTATGATCCAATGAATCCTGTACTCACATGGGGAGGAAGGAATCTTGGTTTACCTGCTGGTTCATTAGATCAAACTCCTGTTGTATTTGGTAGAGATGACATTCTAAGTTATACCACACCACCACTAACGGAAGATATGGAAATTGCTGGTCCACTCAAAGTTTTTATTAGTGCATCCTCCAATTGTACAGATACAGATTTTACAGCTAAATTAATTGATGTTTATCCCTCTGGAGAATTAATGCTAGTTGCTGACGGGATTATTAGAGCACGATATCGAAACTCTATGGCAGATCCTGAACTATTAAGCGGAGTCTCGACTGATATCTATGAATTTACTATAAGTATGGGTGATATTTGTAAATTATTTAAAGCGGGACATAGCATTCGAGTTGATATTTCAAGTAGTAATTTCCCAAAGCATGACCGTAATCTTAATACGGGAGGCGAGCTTTATGCTGAAACTGATATGTATACTGCTGAAAACACCATTTACCATAATAAAATGCATCCATCTTATATAATACTTCCAATAGTATCTCCAAAACCTAAAATATTTGAGGGTTATGTTAACATAAAGATCCCAGCATTTAAATATAAAGGAACCGCTGAACTTTATACACTTGAAAAAGCAGTATACCTACGAGTTAATGACCAATGGCTTAAATGGGATATAAATAGACACCATGGGATATATAATGTTGATATATATAAATGTCAAGGTGAAGTTGGAAAGTTAAATGTAGTAGTTGTTCATTCTAAATGGGGATATCGAGCAGTAGCTTCAGGTAGAAAAATTCTATTTAGCTCAAAGTTCCAATAATTTCTTTTATAAATATTTAATAATTTTTTTTATTTTTTTCTTACAATAGTCCTTTCGAATATAATATTTTAATATTTCCCCAAAATAAGCAATAATCTATAAAAAAAAATTTTTTATTTCAATCTAATTTTTTCAAAAGGTTAATTAAAAAGGTCCATATCCTCTCAACAGATTTAATATGTAAACTTTCATCGGGTGAATGAAGTCCTTTCGCTGTGGGACCAATTGCTATAGCCTCTATTCCTGGTATTTTATTTATCAATATGGTCGCTTCTAAACCTCCATGAATCGCCCTAATGTTTGGTTCTTTGTTAAAAGTATCTTTATATGCAGTTTTAGTTATGTTTAGAAGTTTGTAATTAAAATTTGGAGTCCAAGGAGGATAACTACTCCGAATTATCCTTTCTGTTTTTAAACCAGACATTTTTAATAGTTCAAAAACTTTTTCACAAGTTTCTTCATTATAATAACTACTAAAACTTCGATGTAACATACGAATTTTTATATAATCTTTTTTTGTTTTTAGGACACCTAAATTTGTGGAGGAGAATGGTAAGTTTTCTATTTTTGGATGCATAGAGATTACTTGACTTGGAATTAAATATAGAACATCAAACAATTTATCTTGGAAAGTTGGAGTCAAGATTTCATACTCATCAAGATCTTCCGCATTTTTAATAGATAAATTCATATCCATTTCAACTCCTTCAAATTGTTTTTTTATTTCTATGAAAAATTCTTGACTAGAAGCCTTAATAGCTGAAAAGTCTTCATTTTTAACAAATATAATGGCTTTCGCCTCTCTTGGAATAGCATTAGCTGCTCCTCCTCCATTTATAGAGTTAAGATAAAACGAGTATATTTTATTTAATTTCCACAGGATTTGAATTAAAATTTTTATGGCATTTCCTCTTCCTTTATTACAATCTTCTCCAGAATGTCCACCCTTTAATCCAGTACAGTGAAATTTAATCGGAATTAGATTTTCTTTAATTTGATCCCG
>JBHLLG010000087.1:0-12044 GCA_048885925.1 Candidatus Hermodarchaeota archaeon | reverse complement strand
CTTTACCAACCTCAGGATTACCAAAAGGCCGAATTCCTTCAAAAGGTAATTTATTAGAGGATGTTTTTACAGGAAGATTGATTGAAGAATTACCCTTAATTTCAGGATTATTAGGAGGAGATCATTCGATATCGTTAACATTGAAAATAATTGAAACTTACGAAGGAGCTAATAATATTGAAGTTAGTGATCAAACTAAGAAATATCGAAAGGAATTATTAAAATTAGAAGAAAATCTTCAAGAATCTATTCAAAATAAGAATCCAGATCACTATAAGAAAATCACTCAAGAAATTCGTAAGATTGCCGGAAATATGAATTTATCAAATGTATTCTTTGGAGGATTTAGGTCACAAATTGATGATAAGGATAACTTCGAAGAATATAGGACCCATATTTTTGATGTGGTTGAGGGAACCTATAAGAATGGCTTAGTTGAATTTACAATTGATCCAATTGGTATTATAAAAGAAATTAAAATTAAAGAGGAATAAATATGAGTTTTGAATTATTACGAGAAGAAATAGTAGATGCTGGTCTATGTCAAGGATGTGGCTTATGTGCTGGTTCATGTAAACATATTCAAATGGAATTTAGACGTCCGAAATTGAAAGATTATTGTATTTTAGAAAGAGATGGGCAAGATTGTGGTAAATGTTACCAAAATTGCCCCCAAGTAATCCAAAAAAAATTCGAAGAAAAGCAACCTCTTGCGATTTATTCATTAAGGAGTAAAAATCCTGAGACTTTAGCTAAAGCTTCAAGTGGAGGATTTGTTACTACATTTTCTAAAGAATTGTTAGAAAATGGGACAATCAAAGAAATAATTATGGTTCAAGAGGAAGATGAGAAACCTACTGCAGCAATTATATCAGATCCTAATGAAGTAATTGAAAAAGCTGGTGTTATTTATGGTAGGTCTGGTGTCCTAGAAAAATTGGTAGAACTTACTGGTGAAACATTTGATCCAATTGGAATTGTTGGTGTACCTTGTGAAATACGAGGAGCTGCTGAAATTGAAGAAGAAATGAATAGAGATATATTAAAGATAGGTTTATTTTGTAATTCACAGATTCGAACTGAACAAACAGATAAAGGATTAGTATGTTCTCCATGTTGTAATGGTTGTCCTTCTGGAGTTAATGCTCAAGGGTATATTTCATTAATACGTCAAGGAAAATATCAAGAAGCTGTAGATTTAATTAGAGAAAGAAATCCGCTTCCCTCGATTTGTGGAAGAATTTGTACAAATGAATGTGAACATGGTTGCACCTTAATTGGAGATGACCATCCAGTTGCGATACGTGAATTAAAGAAATTTGTAACAGAATGGGAAATTGAAAGAGTCAAAAATTCTTCAAAATCAAAACCTAAATTAAATAGAAATGCTAAAAGGGTTGCAATTATTGGATCTGGACCAGCTGGATTAACAGCAGCATATTTCTTAAAGAGAATGGGTTATGCACCCACGATATTTGAGAAGACAGATCAAACTGGAGGGATGCTAAGATTTGGTGTTCCACAATTTAGATTGCCTAATTATGTATTAGATTATGATGTAGGCAGGATTATGGATTCCGGAGTTAAAGTTGTACTCAATAAACCATTAGGTCCTGATATGACTATTGATGATCTGAAAAATGAAGGTTTTAAAGCCATTTTCATAGCAACAGGTCAATATAAGCCTCGTACTCTTCACTTAGAAGGGGAATCATTACCAAATGTACATGTAGCAATTACATTCTTAATGGATAGGAAGTATCGATACTGGGAGAATAAAGAAGAATTTCGAGGTAAAACTTTAGGAATAATTGGGGGAGGTCCTGTTGCTGTTGACGTTGCTCAAACGGCTCTTAGACTGGGCGCTGAAAAAGTTCACCTAGTTGATATCATGACAAAAGAACAGCTTGAATTGGTATTAAGGGAAATCCCTGAAAATGAAATGGAATTTATGGAATTTCACTTTACGACTTCAACTTCTAAAATCACTCAGAATAAAGAAGATAAATTAGTCTTGAATTGTTACAATATCGAGTGGGGTAATCCCGATGAAAATGGAAGAAAGCCATTAAATAAAATTAATGGATCAGATTATGAAATACCTGTGGATTCTATTGTAATCGCAGTTGGTCAAGCTGTTGATTTCGAACAAATAGATGCAGCCACAAATAATAAATTGGAGAAAGACCGGAATAAAATAAAAGTAAATGAAATCACTTTTGAAACTAATATATCTGGAGTTTTTGCGGGAGGAGATATTATTAGTAATTCTAAAGCTGTTGCAATTGCTGCAATAGCTCATGGAAAGGAAGCTGCAATCTCAATTGACCGATATTTAAAAGGGGAAAACTTAATTGAAGGAAGATCTAAGATAGTAAATTCATTTTTTACAGGACCAAAGAAACCTCCAAAAGATTACTCAATAAAACCAGAAACTCTTGATGAAGCTACTGAAGAAATAAGTTGGAGTTTTGAAGAGATTGATAAAATGTTCAATGAAGATATGGCTTTACAAGAAGCGCGGAGATGTTTAAGTTGCAATTATTTCTGCGCTCACTGTCAAGATTTCCCTGCAATATATTCAGATCTTACAGCAGGTGAAGTAGGATCTAAAAAAGGTTATACTACTGTTGTAATATGGACGGAACGTGGCAAAGAACTTGTTGAGAAGGCAATAGAAAGTGGATTATTCGAACAAGTAAAAGTAAATGAAGAAGAATTGAAAACTGCTATTAATCTTAAAGCAAAGCGTGATTTAATGAGCTTTGAAAAAACCCCAAGGCAGCGAGTATTAGATTATATATCCCTTCAAGGTCCAAGCACTATATCAGATGTTTCAAAAGAAACAGGAATTGAACCAAAGAAGGTTAGATATGAAACTCTTCGATTAGTTCAGTTAATGAAACTTGAAATGAAAGCTGAACCTGATATGGAAGAACCGATATTTTCTATAATTTGTGATTAAATATTTAAATAAAATAATCAAGGAGAGAAATAAAATGAAATATGATATGGAATTAAATGTCTGTGGATTAGTATGTCCTGTTCCAGCTTTAAAAACTAAGAAACAACTCATGAAAATGAGACCTGGAACTGTTTTGAAAGTGGTAACAGACTACAAACCCGCCAGTGAATCTGTTCCACGTGATTTAGCGAAGACTAAACATAAACATTTAGGAACAGAATATCTCGATGATGAAGAGCAGTGGTATATTTATTTTGAAGTAATGAAATAAGTGTTCATACCTTAAATTTTAATTTTTTTCCTACTATTTTTTTTTAATTTAATAAAAAATCGCCCTGTTTTTTCCATATATTCAGCATATTCTTCTCCAAAATGTCTGAGCAATATTTTTTCTTCATCAATTGCCTGAATATAGAGACCAATTGATCCAATAACGTATAATATTAATAAGAACCAATCAAGTAATAGTAAATTGAAACCAATGCAAAATATATTAAATGAGAGATATATTGGATGTCTAATACGGCCATAAATACCAGTTTTCACTAACTTTTTCTTCTTACTTGTACCGTCAATAGGATAATTCCAGTATACTCCTAATTTACGATAAGCTAAGAGTAATGAGATATTCCCTCCAATAATTAAAGTAAAACCAATAATTTGAGTAACATCACTTAAAATGCCTAAATTGATTCTAGGAAAAACTAACAACCAATAATCATATAAGAAGATATTTAAACATACTAAAAAGATGAAGATGTTAATGATATGAATTCCTAATCTCGCGAAAACTCTTATTTCGTTTAGAAAATTATTTTCTTTATTGGTATCTTCATTCTTTTTATGTCTTTTCTTATAGAGGATAATAAATACAATGTTGTACCCAAAGAAAAAAAAACTAACGATGAGGAGTATACGAATGATTATAGAGTTAAGCATATCAATGTTTCCTTGTTTTTTTTATTAATTGGAATCTAACCTAAAAATTTAGTGCAATTTTTTCTCAAGGCTTGAATTTTAGATATTTTATTAATTTAACTTGAACCTTCTTTTATTTTAATAAAAATAAATTAAAAATACTTGATATAATAATTTATAATTTTTCGATTCAATAAATATTCAAAAATATAAAATCATAGGAAAATAAAATTAAATGTAAGTATTTTTTATGTAGATATTCTAAAGAGATTATAGATATTTATGGAATTATTAAAAAAAAATTTTAAGAAGCTTGAAGATCCAGAAGAAATTAATGATTTCCTAATAAAATTAAGTGAAAATCCCGATATTGAATATCTTAAATATATAAATTATTTCATTGATATTCCTAAGCCTCAAATAATTAATAAAATTAAATTAAATTTGGTGTTTTTAATAGGTGAAATAGGTAAAAATTCACCATTAGATCATAAATATTTGAATTACTTATTAGAAAGTTATTATACTTCAGATAGATGGATTAGAAATGAGATAATTCAAGCATTCGAAAAAATTTCAAAGCGTATAGAAATAACAGGCGATATATTAAAGTTAATTGGATATGCGATAAATGATGATTATGAACCAATTAAAATTAATGCTCTTAAGATAATTTATGATTTTGAAAATCTTCCTAGTATGATTTTAAGGAATATTTTTCAAGCATTAAATTATAAAGATATTGGAACAGAGGACTTATATATAGATATCTTTTATAAATTTCTTCCAGATTTTCATCAATTATTCAATTCATTAAATAATCAGGAAAATTATAAAATTTTGAAGTCAATATCGATTAGAGTTTTATTATTGGCATATTTTAAATCTCCTCTTGATATGGAATCTTTTCGTAAAATGATTGTAGATTCAAATTGGGAAGAAAATTTTAAAGAAATGTATCTTAATGAAATTGATATCTATGAGAAAGTATTACTAAAAAATAGATAAAAAACAATATTTATTGATAAAATTTAATAATTTCATCTAAATCTTTGTTAGATAAGGTTATTTCATTAAAAATTTGTATCAATAATTTAAGGATTTCTCTAGGATTGCCTTTTGCTTGATTATATATATATTTCAAAATTTTTTCATTTAAAGGGTAATATGAATCAGAAAAATCCTTAAAATATTCAAAATAATTTATTTTTCCAAAAAATAATTCTAAACTATTCTTATAAAATTTAAATAGATCTTGTTCAACAAAGTTTGAAATTACTATAGGCTCTTTTATTAAATTTAAAAGATTTCTATCTATTTCCTCAAACTTTTTTATAATTTGTTGATAAAATTCAGCAGATTTCAAAGTTATGATAATTTTTAAACCACTAATTTTATTTAACTTAACAATTTTATCAATTATTTTTTCTGCCGTTTGTTTTTCAGGTGATTCTTTACTTCCATAAAGCCAACTACGATCAAAAACTTCTTCTTCTTGTTCTTCTATCGATATAGGATTTAACATTGATAAAATCTTTTCAAAGTCATCAATAAATAGCACGCTGTTTATCATTGAATTTTCGACTAATACTTTCAACATAGTATAAGCATTGGTTTTATTTCTTAAATCGTTATTAAGATTTAATCTTGAAAGCTCTCTTATGTCTAATAATTCCCCACAAAACCATTTTTCAACTTCTATTGTCTTATATGGATCTAATTGATGAGCTGTAATAGCATTTATTATATCAGTTATCGCTTCTGTACTTTCGAATTGAGGAGCCCACTTTTCTAAGGCAATTTTTCTTACTTTTTCAATTTCTGCTAAATGAAAGAAGCCAAATTTTCTCTCTAAAGCACCCCACTTATTGCATAACATTTTCGCAATATTTCTCAATACGTCAATTCCCAGACTTTCAATAAATTCTGAATAAGTGTAATAAAAAAATTTCTTCATAACATTTTCCAAGGAAATATAGACAATATTATAATAATATAATTCATGTTTTAAAGCCCAATATGAATGGGTTTTTCCTACACCTACATCTCCTATAATTGGTAGAATGAGATTTTCATTATTTTCAACAGTATTAATGATAGAATTTAATATTTCTTGCCGAGATTGGACAATTCCTAGATCTTCTTCAATCTCTCCTGTAGAAACAAATTTTTTAAAAGGTGAACCCATAAATCTTAAAAGATTAAGTAATTTCTGTTCTTTATTCACAAAAATTAGCATGTTTAGTTCGAGTAAACTTTAGATTTTTAATTCTTCAATTCCTAAAATTATGATATATTCTAGAGCTTCATCATCAACATTGATAATATGTTCATAGCTTATATTCAATTGTTCACTTTTTTCTCTTCCTACAATTAAACAATCATAAAATACAGGATCACCGTTGTCATCAATAACAACTCTATCAGCTATTATAATCCCATCTCTTATCATTGAAACAGGATTTTTAAGAATTTCACCTTTGAAAAAGTTTAGATGATTAATATTAAAATCGGAAGAATTTAGAAGCAAACCTGCTGTGTGAAGGAGATTAACAGTAAATGGAAAATCGCTTGAGAATTGTCCTTGATCATACTTTTCCATGGTCTCTTCAGGAATGGAAATAGAATATTCTAGTGGTATTTCATTTGAATTCCATTTAAAATCAGATTTTCTTGAAAATGCCGCAAATTCATTTCCATTCTTTTCAAATCCTACAATTAAACCTTCCGATATATAAATCCCTTCAGAATCTGAGATTTTTATATTATCTGAAAAAATAATTTTGTCTTGACACTTGGAGACAATTGAACCTTTAAACTCTCCATTAATCTTTTTCTCCTTTAGTGAATCAAATAATACAAAGTGAAAGGAATTTTTCATTGTAACTAGTTTTGTAATGATAATTTAGTTTCTTTTTACTTAACTTTTTCAAAATAATATCATTAATATTATATATATATTCTTTCCAATATATTTTTAGATAGCGTAAATAAAATATACCAATAAATAGTATAAAATGGTTTCGTCCATCCTTTCTCAAAATTTATTTGAGTTATCAAAATCAGATTTGTTAGATAGAGCAAATCAATTTATTTTTTCAACTGGTTTGAATGATGGAACCTCCCGTTTATGTAGGGCTAATATGAAATATGGATTAGCCCAATTTCAGCTTATTCAAGAAAAATATGGACAGCAACCTAAAGCAACATTTATTTCTTCTCCTGATGAAACGATTTCACGGAATAAATTTAGATGGAATTCTGGTTTAGGGTATGGAGGAAGAATAAATTGGGGCGATGGGAAAGATAAATTAATTTTTCTTAATACGAAACCTAATTGTTGCGGTATCTTGGTTGGTGGATTAAAGGAGTTGCCTGATCCTTACGAATTAATTAAAAGAATTGATATGATTAAATCAGAAGAACTATATTATAATGATATCTTATTAAATTGGGATTATGGAATTTCAAATCATTTTATTAACTGTTTTGAAACCAAGAGTTTATCTGATGTCGGTTTTTCTCCATATATATTTTTAATTCACGGTTCATGTCCCGAATTAAGGGATGATCAATATGGAATTGGGCTTTACATTGATAAATCGAAAACTTTAAAGGAAATTGCGATTGAAGAAGACACTAAATTCGGAAACCAGTATATTTTAATAGATTCTGATGCAAGGGATTATTTTGAATTTAGTAAAAAGGCTTTAGAATTTTCAAACTTAAAAAGACAGATTATTGCGAATCATCTGTTTAATGATGAATTAGAAATAATTTGTAATCAACCTCATCAGTTTCTTAAAGATTATAATAATATGTACTTAGGAAGTAATTGTACAGATATAGATTGTGATCTTATTAAATCTAACATTTTTCCAACTACTTTAAGAGCAGATATTGCTGCTTATTTATTTAGTGGTAAAAAAAATTTAACGAATACAACTCTTAAAAATTTGGAGCTTCTACAAAGAGGAGAAGATTTAGAACTTTTAGATGTTCTATTCAATGCTTGTATTCTTCCTCATGGAGGAGGATATGCATTTAATTATGTAGAAGACGTGTTAGATATATTAGAATATAAAGATCAAAGATATTTTGTTACTTCTCTGAAAACAGATATCAGCAGATTAAAAATAATTAGAAGCGTAAGTGAATTACAATTTGAATATCGAGGACGAGATGTAGTTCTTAAAACAATCCAATTAGATCTTGGAGAAATAATTGCTCGATTAAATCCCTTATTTTCATTAAAATTATAGTTTATTCCACTCTTGCTCCAAGTGGGATATCCTTATCTGGTTTTAAAATTGATACGGTATCACCCTCAACCGCTGCAAGAAGCATTCCTTCACTTTGAATACCTTTTAATTTTCTTGGTTCTAAATTTGTCAATACAATAATTTTTTTTCCTTTTAACTCATCTACTTTATAATGTTCAGCTAATCCCGCAACTAATGTTCGTTTTTCACTTCCTAAATCAATGGTAAGTTTATATAATCTATCTGCTTTAGGAACTTTATCAACTTTTTCAATAAGAGCAACACGGATATCTAATTTTTTAAAATCTTCATATGATACCATTTCTTTTTCACTTTCACCTTTTTCTCTAATTTTTTTTAAATTTTCATTTAATTCATTAATATCCAATTTTTCAAAGAGAGGTTCTGGATTTTTAATTTTACTCCCTTCCTTGATTGCATTATCATTGATACTATTCCATGATAATTCTTCTAATTTTTGAGGAATATTAATAAAATGTAAAATTTTTAAAGAAGTATCAGGAATGAATGGGCTTAATAGAATTGCTAAAGCATATACTGCTTGAGCACATAAATTAAAAACTTGCCCTGCGGCATCTTTATTTTTCTTTATCAAATGCCAAGGAGCTTTATCGTTTAAATAAATATTACCTTCTCTTCCAAATTTAACAATTTCTCTTAAAGCTTTTCTTAATTTAAAACTTTCTAATAAATTACCAATTTTTGAAGAAATTGAATTTATTTTTAAACTAAATGCTTCATCTATATCGTCTAACTTTATCTTTTTCGGTATAGTGCTGTTAAATTGCCTATAAATGAATGTTAAAGAACGATGGATAAAATTTCCTAAAACATCATTTATAGTATTGACATTATTTTCAAATTCAGACCATAAAAAGGAGGTATCACTCTTTTCAGGTCTATTATAGATTAAATTAAAACGCCAGTAATCCAATGGAGCCAATTTTAAAGCTTCATCAATCCAGATACCTATACCTTTGGATTTTGAAAACTTGTTATTCTCATACATTAACCACTCTGTGGAAGAAACATTATAAGGTAATACCAATTTTTCTTTTTCAGGTTTATTATCATTATAAGCCATTAATAGTCCAGGAAATACTATTAAATGAAAGATAATATTATCTTTTCCAATAAAATAAACTGCTTTTGCTTCCTTATCTTTCCAGAAATAATCAAATTGCTCTGGTTTATTAATTATTTTTTCCGCCCATTCTTTAACAGCTGAAACATATCCTAAAACCGCCTCAAACCAAACATATATCGTCTTATTTTCAGCTCCATCAAATGGAGCGGGAATACCCCATTCTAAATCTCTAGTAATTGCTCTTTCAGGAATACCTTCCTCGATACTATTTAAGCACATTTGCCTGGCATTTTGAGGAATAATTTCATTTTCTCTAATTAATTTTTCTAGGCGATCTTTTAATTTTGGGAAATCCATATACCAATGTTTTGTTTTTTTAATCTCAGGAGGAGCCCCACATATCGCGCAATAAGGTTTTTTTAGCTCTAATGGAGTCAAAAGTTTTTGACAGTTATCACATTGATCTCCTCTGGCACCTTTTTCACCACAATGTGGGCATGTTCCCTCTACAAAGCGATCGGGAAGATATAATTTATCTTTTTCACAGTAAAGCGATTCTATTTCTTTTTCAAAAATATATCCATTTTTTTGTATATCTAAATAAAATTGTTGTACAAATTCTATATGAATTGGATTATGAGTTACTGTATAATTATCAAAAGAGATTTTCCATTTATTATGTAAATCTTTAATTATTTTATGATATTTTAAAGCTAATTCTTCAGTTGATACATTTAATTTTTTTGCTGCTACAGCTACAGGAGTTCCATGAGAATCAGATCCAGAGACAAATACAACTTCGTCTCCTTTTAATCGTAAAAATCTGGCAAATACATCTGCTGAAAGAGTGCTTCCAATTAAGTTACCAAGATGAGGAGTATAATTTACATAAGGCCATGCTGATGTAACAATCCACTTATTTGCCAGTTTAAAACCACCATTTAATTCTTATTTAGATATAAAAAAAATTAATACCTTAAATAATTTAAACAAAGAAAGAATATATAATTAGCTATTCTATGGTTATTTTAGCTCCACAATACCTACAGGCTTTTAATTCTTTACTCATTTTTTGAAGGCATGGTTCATGATAATATGAATTGCATTTTTCACACTTAAAAACTTTAAAATCACCTAAAAAAATGCTATGACAATAAGAGCATGAAGCATCTATTTGTTCTATTTCTTGATTTGAAATTAATAACATCTTTGTTTCTGAATCTTCTTCTACAATTTTTATTTCTTGCATTAAATCTTCTTTATCTTTAATGAGTTTCAACGCTGCTGGTGAAATCTCTAAAAGGAAGAAGCAGAAAGGGCATCTGAAAACATTTTCTTTATATTCGGTTTTTTTAGCCCACATTGCAGCACATGAAAGATGCATGGAACGATCACAATTTGGGCAATAACGTCCTTCACTAAAAAAGTCAGCGCCAGTAACAGCCGATTTAGCAGAATGGCAGATTTGGCATTTTTCTTGAGTCTGAAATTTTCCTGTTATAATATGTCGTAATTCTAATAATGTTGGTCTTTTTAACGGTAAAGCAATTTCACTAACTAAAGGAGCAATTTTGTCCTTATTCACAGGCGAAAAGTAATCACTGGTTTCTTTTACATCCTTTTTCATTGCGAAAATACTCCCTGCGTTAATTAAAGCCTTAGAATTATTATAAAAGCCGTATTCCCCGTTAGTAGATTGAGTTATCCTCTTCAATGAGTACTTTCCATAATCTTGCGTTCCGCTTAATTGACAGACATCAATAAAAACACCTAATCCTTTAGCTATGTTGACTATTTTTTCTAATTTAGTAATATCAAATATTAACTTGTTATCAGTGATTATGATTATGCGTGGAACTCTTCCTCCAACCTTTCGCATTTCTTCAACAAGAATTTGTAATGCAAAAGCGATTCCTTCATGTAAGATTCCTTGACCTGAAATTTGAATCTTTTTTAACGATTGGATTAGCTTATTTTCTTCAAATGCAAAATCAATTAACTTCCTAGTAATTTCGCCAAATGTAATTATTGAGATTCGATCTTTCATATCATAAGACAATTTGGATTGAATGAAATATTTAGTTGTTTCTAATTCTACTGCCAATCTGTTTGGTTTAAAATCCTTTCTCAGCATTGATCTAGAAACATCTAAAAGGATAACTGTATCTTCAATCTTTGATAAAGGCAAATTAATCTAATAGAAACCATATATATTAAAATTAATAAAATAATATTAGCAGAATCATTTAAACTTCTGTATCTATTATAAATTATTTTGTTATTTTAAATAATCATATGCGAAGAGAGTATAGGTTTTAATTGCATTAATGAAATCTTCTATTTCTATATATTCATCAATCGAGTGAGCACTTGCTCCACTCCCAGGACCAAACATTATTGTTTCAGTACAATAAGCCCCATTTCGTAAATGAGACGCATCAGCACTAGCGGGATATAAGAAATAAAATGGCTTTTTATTATGTACCTTTTCTACAATCTTATAAAAACGTTTTAGTGTTGAAGATTTATCCCAATCCTTCCAATAAGAAGGCTCAGAATATTGTATATTTTCTATATAAACAAAAACTTCCTGTGGATCTCCTGAAGGTTCACTTTTTACGGAATATCCTAAATCTACTTCAACTAGCTTTCTTATTGCATTTAAAATTGGTTCTATTTCTTGTCCTGGTAACAATCTGAAATCTATGATTGCCTCACATCTATCGGGTACTACATTATCTTTTATTCCACCTTTAATTATCGTTAAGCTTTTTGTGAATTGGGTAAGAGC
>JBHLLG010000086.1:0-12172 GCA_048885925.1 Candidatus Hermodarchaeota archaeon | reverse complement strand
AAATGCACAGGATGCGGAATTTGTTATAATCAATGTCCAAGAACGATCACGGATCCTTATCAGCTCATGGGAGATTTTAAAACTGGATATGTAGCAAACACAAATATCCCAGAAGTAGTTGGAGGTCAAGATGGTGGAACTGTAACTAGTTTACTCTGCTATTTATTTGATGAACATTTAATAGATGCTGCTGTGGTAACAATGCGAGATCCCAGTAAACCATGGTATCCCGTAGCTCAAATTATTACCAACAAAGATGACACTATTAAAGCCTCAGGATCGATTTACAGTCATTCTCAAACAGTAGAAGCATTAATGGATGCAGTGAGACAAGATTTTAGATCGATAGCATTCGTGGGGACACCATGTAATATAGATGCTGTTGCGAAAATGTTTGACAGTCCAACTGGTATGTTGAAATATTTCATGAGATGCCATGTATTAAAAATTGGACTTTTCTGTATGGATAGTTTTGCTCCAGAGGCTCTCTATCCCTTTTTTGAAAAAGAGGGGATAAATTTAACAAAAGTTCAAAAGATGAATATTAGTAAGGGGAAATTTAACTTGTATTATGATCCAAAAGGAGAACCTATCAAATCATATACAATTAAGCAATTAGACAAATTTAAATCATCAAGTTGTAATTTCTGTACAGACTTGACTGCTGAAAAAGCAGATATTTCAGTAGGGTCAGTAGGGAGTGGAGCCAATAGAAATACAGTTTTTGCTCGAACTGGCTTAGGTGCTGAAATCATGGAAGATGCTGCTAAGAAGGGATACATAAAAATAGAACCTTTTAATTCTATTAACTTAAATGCTGTTTTATTTTTAGCAAAATTGAAAAAAGTTTCACAATACACAGTTCAAAAAAGGAAAGTTTTTGTAGTAAGGGACTTAGAAGATACAGAGGAACCAAGAATAGAAACCAAACCAGAAGAAGACCAAGTTGTTGTCAAACCTCCTCTTGGTACAAGAAGATTCTTAAGTGTTTCAAATGAATTAAATGAAGAAGATAAAGTTCTGAGCATCTCATTAACAAACACCATTGGTTACGTTTTAGAAGATTTGAAAATTAGAATCGTGTCTGTAGAAGAATTATTTGAAAAAAGACCATGGATAACAAATATAAGAGAATTATTCCCTTTTGAAACCGTTGAAATTGGATATCCTCTAGATCTACCAGATGGTGAGCCTATTAAGGCTAACATTTTAGTTGAAGCATCAACAGAAGCTTTTGGCAAGATTTTTTCAAGAACGATAAAAGTAGCACCAAAAGAATAAAATTCCAAATTAAATTTTATTAAAAAAGTTAAATGAAATAAATTATTATAAAAAATATTAAAAAATGAAAAGTAAAAAGGTGAATTAGTACGAAAATTTCGTTGGTAGGGCTTTCTGGTTGCGGAAAGACATCAGTTTACTCTGTGGCTTTTGCAGCTAAACGACCCGAAGAGACAAAAGGATTAGCTCCGACTATTTTATATGAAACTCGAAGACATCCTTTCTTAGGATTACAAGTTGGAATCTTCGATTTTGGAGGTCAAGAAGAATTTCGTAAAGAATATATGGAAAAACCTGAAATCTTTCGGGGAACAGACATTCTTATTCCAATAGTCGATTTGCATGACCCAAAAACATTTGAAGAGGCAAAAAATTATTTTATAAGTCTATTAGATTTATATCGTAAGAATAATGAAAAACCTAAAATATTTTTATTCTTACATAAATACGATACTGAGGATTATCAGAAAGAGCTCCTTGATACAAACGTTAAAAGGGCAAAGGAGCTCTTCCTGGACATGTTTAAGGACTATGATTTTGATTATATGCTTACAAGTATTTATGAAGAAGACAAATTAGCTAAAGTTTTCAGAGATGTCTTAATTTCAGAATATAGTGAGTTAAAAGCTCATGTTGAAAAAGCAGAAAAGCAATTGGATGAAATTAAGGCAAAGATAATTATTTGTGACATATCTGGTAATGTTATAGTTCATAATGTTCAAGGAGTCAGTAGTGGTTTAACTCTAAGAGGAGATTTAAGAGATTTCATTAATGCATGCAACATTGTTAGAGAGAACATTTTTATGGCAGACAGTGCGAAGTTTAGAGGAGGAGATGGAGATGGTAAGGAGATCGAGCTTCATATTTTCAAATATATTATATCTGTGCTTATAATGAAATCTGGAGAATTAGACCGTAGTTCTCAAGACAAATTAAACATGCTATTGAATGATATGAAATTATTTGCTGATTTGATTATTTCAGCGCATACAGATTAAAATTCAATAAATCTAACCAAATCTTTTTTAATTTCACTATTTTTTAAAAAAAATTTTATATTTTTTTGGTACAAATAGAGATATATTTGTATGATCTAGTTTTTAGAGATAAAAAGAAAAAACATTGGATATGAAATTTTTAGAATTATTATAGTTTTAAATTTATAAAAGTATATAATCACAAAATAAAAACAAATTAAAATCAAGAGAATGAAAAATATGCCTAAAGCAAAAGCAAATAATATTGAAATTGAGTATGATACATTTGGGGATCCTTCATCAAAACCCTTATTACTGATAATGGGGCTTGGTGCTCAAATGATCAGATGGGATATCGAACTTTGTGAGAAACTTGCAGAAGCAGGATTTTATGTAATTCGATTTGACAATCGAGATGTTGGATTATCCACCAAATTTGATGAGACCGGTGTCCCGGATTTAATGAAAATGTTCATGGCTGTACAAAAAGGGGAAAAAATAGAGTCGGCATATACATTAAATGATATGGCCGATGATGCAGTTGGGTTATTGGATGCTTTAAATATTGATAAGGCGCATATCTGTGGTGCTTCAATGGGCGGAATGATTGCTCAGGTTATTGCATACAGACATCCTTCCCGTGTTTTATCTCTCACTTCTATTATGAGTAGCACAGGTAATCCCGATCTCCCACAACCAAAACCACAAGCATTACAAGTACTTTTAAAACCTCCACCTGAAGGACGTGATGCAATAATTGAGGATGGGGTGAATCGTATGAGAATTATTCATGGCTCTGGTTTTCCTTTTGATGAAGAGAAAGCGCGTAAATTTGTTACTGCAGCATATGATCGTTCTAATTATCGACCAGGTTATTCAAGGCAATTGGCAGCAATTCTGGCTACAGGAGACCGCAAACAATTTTTAACATCTATAAAAGTGCCAACCCTTGTAATTCATGGAGGAGATGACCCTCTTGTCTCAATTGAAGGTGGTAAAGATACTGCTGCCTCAATACCTGGAGCAGAATTACTCATAATTGAAGGAATGGGGCACAGTTTACCAATTGAAGTATGGCCACGAGTAATTGATGCATTTATAAAAAATACATCTAAAGCTTATTTATAACAAATTATTTTTTTTTTATTAAAGGATTTGAGGGTGAAAGTGGAATATATAACAATATCAGTTGAATTTATTGCTTTCATCATGAATTTCATAATCATTTAAACCTTTATTCAGTTTTTATAGAAGTAAAGGACTTTATAGTAAGTTATACTGTAGTCTTTTCTATTTTTTTAAACTTTTCTTCTAAATATTGCTTGTATTTTGAAATCTCATATCTATAGGAGTACCGTGCTGATAAATACAAAAAAATACCAATTAAAATTAACCATAAAGCATTAGAAAATTTTGAAATAACTATAAGGTAGAATCCGTAGAAAGTAAATCCTAGATCAAATATGCTACCAATCACAAAAACAATTTTTGTAGTTTGATATAGATCATCGGAATCTGATAATATTAATGCTTTTAAAATTCGACCACCATCTAAGGGGAAAGTTGGGATTAAATTAAAAAAGGCTAAAATTATATTGGCATATCCAGACAAATTTAATGACATTAATATAAAATTAGTAAAATTAATATATGGAATTCTTAAAACTAGTAATAAAGATAAACCCATTAATAAATTAGAGAGTGGACCTGCAGCATATACTTTTAATAGATGGTTAGGTATTTTATGTTCATCTTCCATATCAAAACTTCCTCCAATAAAACTCAATATAATTTCAGGTATTTCTAGTTCATATCGTTGAGCTACTATTAAATGTGCTAATTCATGAATAAAGATAGAAAATAAAATAATAATAGCGTTTACAATACCAAAAACTATGAGTTCATTTAAAGGAATATTATTTCTAGATTTAGCATAAAAGACTATTGCATAATAGAATATTATGCCAATAAATAATAATATAGATGGATGTAGTTTTATATCGGTTTTTTTTATTCTTGCTACTTTTATTTTTCTAACCCTTCTTTCAGTTTGGTTAAATTAAAATAAAAAAATTGTAATTATAGCGAATCTATTCAAAAATAATATTGCAAAAGAGAATTTAAATAAGTTTGGATTTATTTTAAAAAGTGAATCAATATTCCGATGGAACTTTAAATTCCATCTATCTAATTAAAATCAATAGATTTTATTTTTTTTACATATTTATAAGATTAAAAAACTCAAATATTATAATCAACTCGTGAGATAAAAGTGGTTACCCGCTGTAGATGGGCTGAGAATGACGAATTAATGAGAAGATACCACGATCAAGAATGGGGTACACCTCTTCATGACGATCGCCTTTTATTTGAATTTTTAATATTAGAGGGCAATCAAGCAGGATTAAGTTGGAATACAATATTACAAAAGCGTGAAAACTATAGATTGGCATTTGATAATTTTGATTATAATAAAATCGCTAAATATGCTGAACAAAATATCGATGAGTTAATGAATAATAAAGGTATAATAAGGAATACACTTAAAATCAAATCTGTAATTACAAATGCTAAAGCATTTTTAAAAGTTCAAAAAGAATTCGGTTCATTTAATAAATACATTTGGAAATTTGTTAATTATAAAACAATTAATAATAAATTTAAAGATCTTTCAGAATTACCTTCTAAAACTGAGCAATCAGAACAGATGAGCAAAGACTTAAAGAAGAGGGGATTCAAATTTGTTGGCCCTACTATTTGTTATGCTTTTATGCAGGCAGTAGGGATGGTTAATGATCATATAATAGTATGTTTTAGATATAATGAAATTAATGAAGGATTATATAAATGACACTTATTTTAATGAATTTTAGCCTCAATCTGAGTATATTTATTAATCATATTAAATAAAGTGTTGAAATCTATAGGTTTTTCTAAAAAATCAATCGCGCCAACAGTTAAAGCTTTTTCTCTAACACTATAATCAGCACTCACAAAAATTATTTTACAATCAGGATTAATTGCTAAAATATCTTTTGTTACCTCTAAACCATTTTTTGAGGGCATTCTATGATCCATCAGAATTATATCTAGCGAATTTTGAAAGTTTTTATAAATTTCTAACGCTTCCTCTCCATTGAAAGCCTTTGCAACAACTTCATGCTCCCTGAACTTCAAAAATTGCTCAAAAAGGTTGACAATGTCGATATCATCATCAACAATTAAGATTTTAGCTATAATAATCCCCTAAAGATGTGTATTTTGCATAGTAGTTAGATGTTTCTTATTTCTTTTATTAATTTTGAAGCTTCCCTACATTTTTTTTCTATTAAATCCAATTTATCATTGTCAATTTTCTCTATGTTTAAAATTCTTTTAAACAGCTCAGCTGAACTATAAATTACTTGCATAATATTTCCTAGGTCGTGAGAGTATTTATCCTTCAACTGACTATGTTGTTCGTTAGAGATTGTGTATTCTAAATGAATTATAAAAGCTATAAGTAAAATAGTCATTAAAATAATAGAGGAATATGCTCCGATGATAATAGCGAGGTCTTGACTTTGAAATGAACCAGATAATGCAGAATTTATCATATTTGAAATTGCTAATGGAATATAGATAACTATTGAAAAGCATGTCAGATAATACCATCTAATACTTTTTCCTATTCTTTTCTTAAAAGTATCATATTTCAAAAAAGGTAATAGAAATGCTAAAATAATTCCCAAAAATTGAAAGATCCGAGCATATAATCCTACAAGGACTATTCCTATAGAAAAATTAACAATTAACGGAAAAATTATTAAGAGCACAGAAATATACTTAATTTTATTAGTAGAGATTTTAATGTAATAGGAGCTTAGTCCAACTGCTAAAAAAAATATCGCAATCGGTCCGATAATATAATTCATTAAAAGAAACATCTTTTCTTGTATTTGATTATAAGTAATGGCAGAAAGTAAGGCAACAATACCTGCTATAATCCAAAAAAACCATCCAATAATGAAATAAATGTATGTATTAGATTTTGATTCATGATAAAAATTCACAGAGACAATCACTCCAACTACTCTTATCAAAACTAATAAAAACATACTGAAAAATATAAGCTCATGCATACAATAGCATCCTTTTAAAAAAAATTAATATAAATTTAAAATTTGAACGGATGAAAATTTACTTTTTTTAATGAAAAGTAAAAGATTTTGTATTTAATTTTAACTCCTTTAATTTTTAACATGGATGTAATATATCAAAAGTTTATTGAGAATTTAATAATAATATTTTTATGCTTTTATAAGAAAATGTAAGATGAATTATGAGGTGCGAAGGATGTCTTCATCAAGAAAATTTGTATATGTGTTTTTTCACAGATAAAAATAGAGAAGTCTACTTATGTGCAAGATGTCTTGGTAAAATGCTATTAGAGGATCCTCTTCCTCCAATCTATAATATGAGCAAACTTGCTTATACTTAGAAAAAAGATTGATGAATTAAAAGAATCCTAAAGTAAATATTTTAAGTCACACAACGAACCTTTATAGGTTGGTTCAGGTACATGATTATCAAAATCTATCTTTTTACCTTCAATTAAAAATGTTTGAATCTCAAGACGGGCAGCAATCATATCCTTATCTTCGTCACCAACCATTAAACATGCTTGTGCAGGATATCCAATTTTATTAAGTATCTGTTCATAATAAAGAAGGTGGGTTAAAGATTTAGTAGCATAACTATTCTCGATAGTTGTAATTAAGCAGTATGGAAAATCTGCCACATCTGCCCATTCTAATCTCTGTTCGATCGCAGTTGCTGGAAGAAGAGGGGTAGTTGCAATAATAACATCATATCCTTTATCAAAGACAATCTGCATAATTGTCCGAGCTTCAGGCTTTTTACGAGCATACGTTTGCAGTTTAGAGAACTCTTGTTCGTAGTATTTCTCGAAATATGGTTGAAGATCTTCACGAGAGTAGCCTTCTATAGGAAAAAAGATTTTTTCATATACTTCTTCATTAGTAATAGTCCCGTCATTTTGTTCTATGGCTTTAGAAGCTTCCAAGATTTTAGGAATAAATTTTTGCGGAGGGATTAAGTGAGCTACACTTTTTGCTAAAGACTTTAAGTATTGTGGAACGAACTTATCCAAATCGATATCAAGCAAAGTATTATCTAAATCAAAAAATATTGCTTTAATTTTACCATCGAGACTGTTTTTCAATACGATAACTTCCATTAATGTAAGTTTGTAATCTTATTAACAAAATGATTTATCATATTTACTTTTTAGGGTGTTAAGATGAACATAAATATTGACAATCTTGAACAAATGCGCAAATAATTAAACATTAGATTAACTATTTCCATATTTCTAATTTAATAATAAAAAGTTTTTATAAAATTCTATCTTTTTATACAATTAATAGAAAAATCATCATTATATCTGTTTGGCTTGGTAAAGTTAGAATTACGAGACTTAAATGAAGGTTCTATTTTTATTGGAGATAAACTTGGAGTATTGGCTAAATTCAATTTCGAAGAAGAATCAGATATTTTTTGGAGTGGGATTAGATTAATAACTAATCCACCATGCTTGAAGGAAGTTCAAGTTTCAAAAGAAGAAATTTTTTCAAAAGGGCATTTTGAAGCGGGAGAATATATTCGTGAAAAATCTATCCTTATTAAGAGTAATATTGTCCCAACTATAAAAAATAGAAATCTCAAATATTCATTAAAATTAATTTTAAGACAACCGAATCCAATTAATCCTGAAGAAGATTTATTAATTAACAAAACTCATGATGTTGTAATAAAGGCAAGAGATTCAGGAGATCAAGCAAAATCACCAAAACCAGTCTCTTTTTCACTTTCAGGGTTGAATGTTTTGCTAACTAAAGATATATATAAACCTGGAGAAACTATAAAAATTGGATATACTTCAGAAGAACTTAAACAACTTGAAGTCAGATTACTACAAAATTCCAACTTGATTTGTTATTGTGAAGCGTATGGTCAAAATTGCCGCAAAGTCGAAGAACTTCCTCCCGCGATTGCCGGTGATGTTCGAACTCAAAATTTTGAAAAAGAGTTTTTATTGTTAAAAGTCCCGGAAGTTGCTGAACCAAGCCAAAATTTTCTGTGGTCACCTTCTGAGAAGGAAGCGTTTGGATTTAGATATGGGTTTTACACAAAATGGAGCTTACTTTTCATTGGAAATAAAAAGCCTGAATATGGGGTAGAACCAATTAAACTTGAAGTGCCTATAACCATCTCAACAGGTCCTATTTCAGAGAAGAAGGTAAGCATTAACTTATTTGTTGAAGGAGTGGGTAAAGCATCTTCTTTATTTGAGGGTATTTCAAAATTCCAAAAGACCTATAAAGTTGTTTCAATTGATTCTGACATTGATAAATATATATTAAGAATAAAAAATATCTCAAAAGAAGATCTTAAAGGAGTTTCTGTAAAGATTTCTGGATTACAGGAGGGTCTTTTTGAAACTGCTCCAAGTATAACTGGTTTTAATTTTTGGTCTAAAGGGGAAGAGAAAGAAATTATCTATGAGACTAAGCAAAATGTCACAGCTCTAATTTCAATTTTAGAGGATAATAGTCAACAGAGTATTAGAATTCAATCACCTGTATCAGAAGTTAGTTTCTTTTGAATAAATATTAAGTAAAAGTTTTCAATTAACTGCTGAAACTAATTGGTTATCATAATATTTTTTTAAAATTAATCGTAAAGCATCTTCAAAGCAATCTAAAATTCCTTCTCCATTTAATGCTATCGTATATCGTGTATCAATATTCTTATACTTATGAAATTCAATTTTTTTTAAGAATTCTATCGAATTGAATTTATTTGATAAATCTTGTTTGTTAAATGCAATGATAATTGGTAGATCCTTTATTAAATCATTAAAATAAGAAAGTAATTCCTTCCAAGAAAGTAGATTTCGTTCATAAACATCTTTATGTGAATCTAGGACAAATATAACTCCGTCTACAGCCCGCAATGTAATTGGGCGTGTTACAAAATAAAAGTCTTGTCCTGTAGTGGTATATATATGAATTTTTAATTTCCATTCTTCATTTTGAAATGTAATTGTACCATAATCAAAAAATAAGGTTCTATTAATAGTGCTTTCGATAGAAGTCAAATGCTCTTTTTTCCCAAAGTGAGAGAATAACGCTTTAATTGAGGTTGTTTTACCGGATAATGCTGGTCCAAAATACACAATTTTAATACTAATTGTTTTAGCGCAATGATCAATAATCATGATTAAATCAAAGCAATATTTATTTAATTGATAATTTAAAAATACCTTTAAAAAAGCCAATAATTTTTTTATCAATTAAAGGAAAGATTAGAACTCTAATATAGTACTAAGAAGAAATTAAACCATATAAATTATTAAAACTCTTTAAATTTTAAATATAATCGTTCTATAATTGTATTAAATGCTTCTACAACCCCTTGTCCTGTTTTTGCTGATGTGAAAAAGAAATTCAAAAAATTATATTCTTTAGTAAGTTTTTGGATTTCCGTTGTAGTTAGACTATTTTCATCTACTAAATCAGCTTTATTAGCAAATAAAACAACAGGAATATTTCCACAATTTTTTACTACAACCTCATGCCAGTTCTTTATATGTGTGAAGCTATTTTGACCAAGTTCATTTTCTTCAAGGCTATATACTATAATTGCTGCTTTAGCCTCTTTATAAAACAAATGATGTAAAAAATTGAAATCATCTTGACCTGCTATATCCCAGAATATTAATCTAATCATGTCTCCATTAATTTCTTTATTATATTTTGAAAGTTGAGCCCCAATTGTTTTTACATAATCCTTATCAAATGTTCCTTTGGTGTATTTTTTAATTAAGGATGTTTTACCTACTGCCCCATCTCCAACGACTGCTACCTTAAATCGAAATTCCTCAGAATTCTTCATTAGATTTCTGTATTATAATCAATTTATAATTTTTTTCTAATGTAAGATCAGTTTTATATTAATATAAAATTTTTGTGAGCTGAAGTGATTGAATGATAGAGTTCTACTGAATATTTTTCTTGGAAAAAATCTCAGTTATGATGGTTTCAAGCGAGGGAATGTCGTTCATTTGAATAGATTTACTCTTTTGGAAAAAATTCTGTAAAGATTGCCAAATCACACTATCATTTTTTATTGAATCAAGAAAATTTTTAATCTTATGATAAGCAAAATAAGAGTGCCCCTTAAAGATGTAACAAATTAAAAATGGTTCAACGGGCATCATAAGAAGAGTATATTGTCCAAAAACTGCCCTATCAAGACCTTCAGAAAATACTTCACTAATAATATAATTTATGGTGGTTAGAAAACCTCCTAAAATGTCATCCTCAAATGAAAAATCTTCTATAAATTTTTTAGAGAATAAAAGATTGCCTCCCTCCGTTAAAATTAATAGCATAACAGGGTCTTCTTTTGATATCTCCAGAGCTTCAATCATTCGTCTTTTTACCATATTTTCCATTTGTTTGTTCAAACCACTAAGCTCCAAACGGTCAGATAGAGATACTTCTGAAATATTCAAACTCTCCCACATTTTAGTTTGTCTAAGTAATTTATCATGCTCGTATGAAATTTTCATTGCCAATTGTTTTATACCATATGATTCCGCTATTCTTTGAGCTTGAGTTAAAAATCTTTTAGCTTTCTTTAGATCTAATGTTAATAATGAAAGTTTTGCTTGCAAAAAATAAGTTTCGGCTAAATATAAATATAAATGTTGCTTTTTAGCAATACTTAATAACTCTTGAATATTTGGGTGTATCTCGTTTATTATCTCTGGGTCATTAGTTATCCGAAGTTCAGTCAGGTATAAATCACATAAGTTTATGATCGCTTCAATCCGTGATCCACCATCTAAGGTATTGTCCAAAGCTAACTCTTTAAATATATCTTCTGCTTTAATACGATCTCTTGCTCGTAGACTTGATTTTAATATCTTAGCCTTAAAATAATAATTAAGAGTTTTATATCGTTTAGTATCATGTTTCTTGTAAAAATAACGCAACTGATCAAGATAAACTTTCGCTTCTTTAATATCTCCCTTACTAACATAAATTTCAATTAAGGTACCTAATGCACCTGGGGCAGGTTGCAGCGTACCTGCAACCTTAATAGCTTCTTTAGCATACTTTATTGCTTTATCATATTCTTTCATATGATAATATATGTCAGCAATATTATTAAGACACGAAGCGATCAATGCTTTATTTCCTGCATCTCTTGCAAGTTCATAAGCCTTTTTATTTAATTCAAGAGCAGTGTGAATATCTCCTCTAAAAGCGTAAATAATAGCCTTTATCCTTACCAAAAAAGATTCTCTTTCTCTTAGATCTATTGAAAGTGTTTCTTTAATAGTTTTAAATAAATTTTCTGCTTGGGTAATTAGATTTTCACTTTGATTTATATTGACCATTATCGTATAGGAATAAGCTTGAATGAGTAAAGCATCTAAAGATGATACTAAATCTCCTAGTTTCTGAAATTCTTGAAAAATCTCCTCAGCAATTTTTATATCATCTAAGTAGTTTCCTAATTTAACTAATAGATTAGCTTTAAGAAGTTTGCATGAAAGTAGTTCTTGATGAGTAAGATCGACTCTTTTTTCTAAATCCGAAATAATTTGGAAAGCTTCCTTAAGTTTTCCTTCTTCCATAAGGTGTTTTGCTTGAGTCAATTCTTTAATTTCAGGTTGAGTCATCTATTCGAAAAACTTGTTGAATTGAAGTAATTTTGGATATTTTTGTTAATATAAGCTAACTTGTGTTTTAAATATAGTATAAAAAAAGAGACTATTAACTTAATGTACCTTCACACTGGATCAATACAAGAAAGGCTGTATAAAATAAATAGACCAT
>JBHLLG010000085.1:0-12222 GCA_048885925.1 Candidatus Hermodarchaeota archaeon | reverse complement strand
ATATAGTCTTTATTCATTTTTAGTTCTATAGTATCTTTTTCTACTCCAGGTAAATAAATTTCTATATCATATCCAGTACCTTCATCATTGGTGAAAGCACAAATCTCAGGAAATGCTCTTAATTTTACAGGTTTATCTTCCTTTTCTTCAATTTCGGTTTTAATTTGCTCTTCTTTAATTTCAGTCATAACTTCACCTCTAAAAGTATTAAATTATTATTATTATTACAAATATAAAAGATTAGGATAATTAATATTAGCATGAAAAAGAAAAAGAAAATTTAATTTTTTACAAATAAAAAGAATATGTTAATGGAATTGCATTTTTAAAGTATAAATTTTAGATAAATTCTTTTAAATTTAGTTATAACTAAAAAAGAAATTAGAAAATATCAAAAGTATTAAGATGCCAAGTTTGCGAATTGTTTTATTTGTACTTATATTAAATTTTTAATTCATAAATAAAGCAGAATAATTACTTTATTTATCTAAAGAAACTATATTCTCTAATATTTTATAATAAAAGGATAAATAAATTAGACTATATATTTCATGTTTAGGACAAATTTATAAGAAATTTTAAATATATGATAGTTTTTAATCTGAAAATCTAAATAGGAGTTGATTGTAAAAAAATGACTAGTTATAATTATAAATATCTAATTATTGGAGGAGGAATGACTGCAGATGCAGCAGTTCATAGCATCCGGCAGAGTGACCCCAAAGGAACTATTGGTTTAGTTAGTAGTGAGGCGGATCCTCCTTATGCACGTCCTCCGCTTTCTAAGGCTCTTTGGACGGGTGATGAAGAACTTGAAGATATTGATTTAGGAACTAATGAAGCTAATATTACAATGCATCTTGGACATACAGTGACTAAAATTGATCGCCCTAATAAAAAAGTTATAGATGAAAAAGGGAATAAATACAGTTATTCAAAGCTCTTGCTTGCTACAGGTGGCATTCCTAGAACACTACCTAAAGTTGAAGAGAAAGGAATAATATATTACCGTACGCTGTCAGACTATCAGAATTTGAAAAAGCTTGTTGATCAAAATAAAACATTCGGAGTTATTGGTGGTGGTTTTATCGGATCAGAAATAGCAGCGGCAATAAAAATGTACAAACCTGATGCAGAGGTTACAATGATTTTTCCTGAAACCGGAATTTGTGCACTGATTTTTCCGAAAACATTAAGTAATCACTTAAATGAATATTATCGGAAAAATAATATCAAAGTAATGAAAGAAGAGCTGGTAACAAAAATTACAAAAAGGGATAAAACATTTTTGGTTGAAACTAATAGTGGAAAAAAATTGAAATTTGATACTATTATCGCTGGATTAGGAATTAAACCTAATATAAAGCTCGCAGAAGAAGCAAGTTTAGAAGTAAAAGATGGAATTGTGGTAAATCAATACCTTCAGACAAATGACCCTGATATCTATGCTGCTGGAGATGTTGCCATTTATTACAATTCTGCTCTCGATCAGCACATTCGCATAGAACATGAAGATAACGCCCTTATGATGGGAGAATTGGCAGGTCAAAATATGACGGGCAAAGAAAATGTTTTTGATCATTTATCCTTATTTTACTCTGACTTATTTGACCTTGGATATGAAGCTGTAGGAATTTTAAACTCAAAATTAGATATAGTAGAAGATTGGAAAGAACCTTTAGAAGAGGGTGTAATATATTACTTAAAGGAGGGAAAAGTCCAAGGAGTTCTCTTATGGAACGTTTGGGAAAAAGCTGATGAAGCTAGAGAATTAATTATGGAATCAGGACCATTTACACCAGAAGATTTGAAGGGACGAATTGGAACAGTTATAGTCAATAATATTCAGTAGAATTTAAAATCCATCTCTATTATTTCTTCTGTTTTTCTCCAGAGTTTTTTCTGGATTCCCTTATTATAGGTAATATCTTTTGAGGGCTCTGAACGATTATTTACAAAATATTTTCCACTTACATTCTCTAATTCTGGTGCTGTTGCAGCATAAATTAAGGTTTTTGCACCTTTTTTTGGTGAGGCTCCACCAAAACTCATAGCTGTCTTTAATAATTTTGTATTAATAACCCCCGGATGAAGACAATTTACAGTTATTCCAGTATTTTTCAATTTTTCAGCAAGTAGATATGTAAATAAAATAAGAGCTGTCTTTGATTGAGCATAAGCTTTAGTACCGGTATATCCCTGTTTAAATTGTAAATTTTCAAAATTGAAATGATTAGAATGAACTTGGGAAGCCACATTGACTATTCTACTTGGTTTCCTCTTTTTCAACAAATCTATTAAAAGATTTGATAGAAGAAATGGCGCTACATAATTTATCGCAAAAGTTTCCTCTAATCCCTCTTGAGTTATACTGCGTTCAGATTTATATATACCAGCATTATTTATCAAAATGTCCAATTTATCAAAATGTTCGTAAATCTCATTTACCATTTCTTTTATTTGAGAGAAAGATCTAAGATCAGCATATACTATACTTAAATTTTTCTTATTTGTATCCATTTCAATACGTTTCATCGTCAATTCAGTTTTTTCCCGATTTCTTCCATGTAAAATTATATAATGCCCAGATTTTACAAGTTCAACTGCTGCTTGGTATCCTATACCATCTGTAGAGCCTGTGATCAAAATTATTTTATCTTCTATAATAAGCATTCATCTCATTGTTTCATATTTATAAGATAAAATCTCAAGTTTTAGAACCTTTTCATAATATTTTATTGAAATTCTTTTCTAAAAGTTTGTGAAATAAAGTCCAATTATACCTAAAATTTTCTATTCTAAAGAATGATTCTCATATACATTTACATTCAAGAAAATTAAAGAAAAATAATTGATATCTTTTAATTCGGGTTAAATAGAATTAAGCACACAAAATTTATGCTTCGGGTAATAAAATAACAAAAGAATCTCCTTCAACCCATATTTTTCCGTTGTAATTGTTTAAGACTCGCTCGACCAAAAGAAATCCTAAAATTATTTCTTTAATTTTGCTATCCTTTTCTCTTGCCTTTCGGAATATCATTTCTTTTCCAATATTTAGAATCTCTTTTTGATAATCAATAAGTTTCACTTTAATATAATTTACGTTATCCTTTTGACTTCTGATAATAATAATTTTGATCTCAATAACGGGACTTCTATTATATCGAATTGAACTAATCAGGATATTGACAAAGACATCAATTAGAAACTTATCAGCTTTTACATATAGATTTTCCGATGGATGTTCAACATCGATAATAATTTTTTTATGAGAATAACTATTTGTAATGAATTCTTTAACATCGTCAATAATATTATTTAGATTTACTGGTTCAATTGAAATTTTTGTTTCATTAAGCATCGTTAATTTTTGTATTATGTATATCAAAAGTTGACTGTTTATACATTGATCTTTAATATAATCCAATAATTCTCGTTTAGGCTTTAATATCATTTGATTAACGTGTTTCATATATTCGTCTAAGAATAATTGAATATTATTTATCATAGAATTGATATCATTCACGAATAGCTCCTTATAAAAATATTCTCTATCTAATTCTTCGTGCATTTTTTCTTCGCTTATATGCAATGTAGCTTCGGCTAACTTACGTAGTATGACATTTTTAAGAATTTCTGAAATAATAGTTAATAAATCTAAATTTTCTTCGATCCAATAATCCTTGTCGTCTATATTATCAAAACATACTATTCCTTCTAAGGTTTGGTTAATTTTTATTGAAAGTACTAAAAAGTTTTTCACTTTTTGATTTTCAAGAAAATATTTTATATTTACTGCTTCTTGAGGAAGTTTATTTACGTTTTTAATATAAAAATAATCTAATTCTTTTAATTTCTCCTTTAGCCATGGAAAATTATCAATTATAAAATTTTCAGGTAAATTAATTTGGGGAAAAATTACCTTACGAGTCCAAAAATAACTAGACTTTATGAAATTAAAACTATTATTAAAAATGTAAAGATATACTCGCGTTGCGTGAACAAATTCGCCAATATCTCTAAGTGAATCAATTATAGCCCTATTAAATTTTTGTATACCTACAAATCTTGATACAATTCCTGTAATAATCGCTTTTAATCTTGAAATTTTCATTAATTCTTGTTCTATTTTTTTTTGTTCTGTTATATTCTGACAAATAATTTGATAAAAAGTGGTTTCACCAATTTCAATTAAAGACGACTGCATATTTACCCAAATGAGACTACCATTTTTTTGAATTAGTTGAATTTCTAATGGATAAAAAATCTGACCTCTTTCTTGTCTTTTCAGTCTTTCAAGAACACTTAATAGATAATCTTGATGGATTATTGAAAGATCTACAAATTTCCTTCCCATTAATTCCTCTTTTGTATATCCTAATGATTCTTCTAAAACAGGATTAAAATCAACTAACACTCCATTATGATCAATTAAAAGTATAGAAAAGGGTGAATCTTCGAATAAATGACGATATTTTATTTCAGAATGTCTTAGTTTAACTTCTGCTTCGATTCGTTTAGTAATGTTACGAATAATGTATTGAACAGCTATTTGACCTCCCATCTGTACTTCATTGACACTAATTTCAACAGGAATAAGGTTACCAGAACTATCAATAATTTCTAATCTTAAAGGATTTGGATAATTCAGTTGATCTAATACTTCTTCATTAAAATCTATATTAATTATACCACTTAATATTTGGCTTGAATGCATACCAATAAAATCCTCAAATGGTCGTTGAAATAGAACCTCCGCTTCTTTGTTGACATCCATTATTATTCCTGATTTTTTATCGATTATTAGAATAGCATCTCGAGCAGCCTTAAATAATGCCTCATAACGCAATTCAGCCATTTTAAGTGCTTCAATTGATGGTTGATATAAATCAATTTGATTATTTATTGTACTATGAATATTTTCAAGGATATTTATGGTTTGATCTCTACTTAAGTAATGCTTTTTTATTTCGTCAAATTGCTGGAGTATGAAAGAGCTAAATTGGTTAATTATATTTTTAGGAATTTTTTCATTGTAATAAATTATTAAAGATAATGGTAAAACGCCACCCCTAATACTCTCATCTGGAACAAAGTCAAAATAGATTGCTGCATTTGAGTTTAAGTGAGGAAATGGAAGAATAACTGATGTAGGCTTAAATTCATCTCCTCCGAAAATAAACTGGGATGTTGAAAAGCTTTTTACAGAGATCAATTCTGGATTCTCGAATGCATCTTTAGGATATATTGCTTCGATTTTAATACCTAAATTCTCATGCCAGCGACAAAAGATAATTCCAACCTCTCTTCTTGGAATATACCGTTCGACTCTCTCTGCAATTTTAAGTGAAAGCCAATTAAATGCCTCATCGATATTTATGTTTTTAGACCCACTTGTGAAAAATGTTTTCAATGGCCTCCTTCCAAGTTTCTTAACTCCCATGGCTTCTTCTAAATCATTCATATCTGGTTTCTTTAAATCACTCTTATTAAAAAGAATAAGAAGCGGCAATTCACTTAACTCAGGTTTTCCTGCAACTTCATGTAGTAATTCACGAGCGTATGAGAATCTTGCTTTGTCAGTAACATCTAAAACAAAAATCAATCCATCTTGGTTTTTCAGATAAGGTTTCCATAGCTCTTTAACTTTATATTTTCCAGGTATATCATAGGTCAATAAAGATACATTATTAACTAAGAGTCTTGAAATGTCTACATTTATAGTTGGAAAGGTTGCTTTTGATACCGATTTTCTTCTCGTTTTAATAATAGTTGTTTTCCCCGCCATAGTAAGTCCGAAAATTAATACCCTTGCCTCTTTTTGTTCAAATATGACTTTTTCCTGCGGGAAAGAAGCATAAAAGGTATTAAGTAATGTTCTAATTTCCTCTAATTTAGTAGGATCTCCTTTATCTACCTTAGAATCCACATAAAAAGCCTTGAAACTATCTTCAATTTTTTTGAACTCCTCAACAAATCCCTCTAAAAATTCTTCAGCTAAAGTAGAATTAATTTTGGATTTACCATCAACGACTAATGAAATTAAAAGACGCTCCTTTCGTGTACTTGAATATTCACTCTGAATTTCAAATATCAAATTAGCCGTTTTAAAAGTTCCAAAAGTATGTTTAAAAAAACCTTTATCGTACAGATCGATTAATAAAGGAATTTGTTTGATATCATCTCTTTGGAGAGCTTCAGGCGTTTTTAAAAAAATATAGGGAGGAAAATATGGATTCCGATGACTTAACAATAAAATTCTCAAGTATAAACAACCTCTATTCACTATTAATAAATTAAGCTCTATTCCTACACAACTGAACTATTTTGTAGAACAATTTATAATCACTATATCTATACTGATGTAAACATTAATACTCCTAATTCTAGAGCATAGAACTTAACGATAGATTACTAATAAAAATTCGAGTAAAAAAATGTTTCAGATTTATCCAAGAATCATTGATTCGAATAAGAAAGAAAAAAAATAATTTAATAAAATTTAGTATCTAAAAGATTAAATCGCTTCTAATTCTTTGGCAATTACTATTTCGCTGTTAACCTCATAGAACTTACGTCCCACTATAGCTTCGATAAACGCAGCAAATTTTTTTATTTGTTCTTGATATAACCCGCTCTTTTGTATAGCTTCAGCATCCTCTTTAGTCTCCCAAAATCCAAATGATATTCCTTCATCTCTTTGTTCTGAAACTAATAAGAATCCACCTAAATAACCTTTTTGATCCTTAATAGCAGGATAAACACTTTCATCCCATACCTTTCTTACTTCATCTAAATCAACATCCGGTTTTACTTTTGTAGTTGTCATACTAACTACTACCATATCTCACACCTCAAATTTTATTATTAAAAATTCAATTCTTGGAATTTCATGTTTAATGAGTTATACATTTTTGTTAGATTTTTTTAACAAAGTTAATGATGCAATTTTACTATTTAAGTATTATATTGGATTCGAATAGATCTTTCGATCTTTGTAACTTTTTAATCTTAGAATTAAGAACATTTATATAATTCTCTAACATTCATATTTTTGATTCCCAATAATCTAAAATTAAGAAAATCTAAAAAAATTCAATTATAAAAAGGGTGAATAAAATGGAAAGAAAAAAATATTACAAGTATGTGTTTATTATTGGCGCAATTTGGAACATTCTTGTTGGATTAATTTTCATTCTTACATCTCCACTTGTAGATTCCTTGATGCCAATATTTGACATGGAAGTACCGCCTAGTTTAGTCTTTTATCATTCATTTTTTGGTTTTGTAGTGTTTTTTGGAATAGGGTATTATTTAGTGGCAAGAGATATCACTAAGAATCATGGCATTGTTGTGTTAGGAGCAATATTAAAAACTTATGTTTTTATTCTGTACTTAATCTATTTTGTATTAGGCTACTCCAACTTCCTTCCAATCCTATTCGTTATTGTTGATCTCATTTTCGCGTGCCTTTTCGTCGAATTCTTAATTAATTTTAAGAAAATCTAATAGAAGATATTATTAAAAAAATTAAGAGATAACGACGAAGAAATTATACTTTTGAAGGCAGAAATCTCACAATTAAAGAAAAAAAAAGAATTTTAAAATACTTTAATTTTTTAATTTTTACTTATCACTCTCGAACTAAGTAAGCAATGAAAAATCGAGATACTCCAGAGATAATAAGCTGTGAATTAATAACTTTATATCCTGCTCTTAGTGCATCGTTCACCTTTTCTTCAAATGTGCTCGAAAGAGCCCTCTTTTTATGAATATCCTTATTGTATTCTTCAATTACAACTTTAAATTCTGGCGACATAGTAGATTACCCATATTGAACTTAAATATAACCCCACTATGTAGGGAGTAAATATTATTAGTTCTTCGAAATTATTCAAATTTTTTGAATATTGTATTGTTAGGTATTATTGTAAAAGCTTATATTAAGAATATTAGTATATATTTTACATCTAATAACATTTTCTTAAAAAAGTGAATTTATTGAAAAGAAATGCATTAAGCTTTGTAGGGTTGATTTTTGTTTCTTTTTTATTGGTATCAAGCCTAATTTTAACCATAATTCCATTGAATAGATTAAATTCTCAAGATAATAACGGGGTTTATAAGGATTTCGATTTAAGAATGAATGCTCAATATGGAGAGAATATAACAGTACTTTCTGATGGTTTTAATGGTGTGTGGGGTTGGAACGATGGTTGGTCTGAAATTCCTGATATAGCTGTCGATGGATCTGGGAATATTCATGTTGTTTGGGTGGATGATACTATTGGTTATTGGGGAGGTGGAATAGATTCTGAGATTTTTTATGCTAAATATACAATTGCTACAAGTCAGTGGTCAAACATTACAATAATTTCAGATGGTTTTAATGATATGTGGGGTTGGAATGATGATTGGTCTTATAGTCCAAGTATTGCTGTTGATAATTCAGGGAATATTCATGTAGTCTGGTCCGATTATTCAAGTGGTAAATGGCATGATTCCTATGATGATGCTGAGATAATGTATGTTAAATATTCGGTAACTACAAGTCAATGGAGTAATGTTACCATACTTTCTGATGGATGGAATAATGTATGGGGATGGAATAACGAATCAAGTGAAGATCCTGCAATAGTTACTGATAATTCAGGAAATGTTCATGTGGTCTGGCAAGATCGAACGCTGGGACCTTGGACTGGTGGAATAGACGATAATGAGATAATGTATGTTAATTATTCAGTTGCATCAGGACAATGGTCTAACATAACTATAATTTCTGACACATCAACTGGTTGGAATGATGATCAGAGTGCAGATCCTGATATTGATATAGATAGTAATGGTAATATTCATGTAATATGGGAAGATAAAACACATGGTGTTTGGGGTGATGATGAAGAAATAATGTGGACCATGTACAGCCCATCATCTGGTAAATGGTTGAATGCTACAGTGATTTCTGATGGTTATAACAATATATGGGGGTGGAATACTGGAGATTGTGACGATCCTAAGATAGCAGTAGATAAGTTTCGAAATGCTCACGCGGTTTGGGGTGATTATTCAAATGGAACATGGCGTAGTAATATGGAGGATGATGAAATAATGTATGCGAAATATTCAGCAACAACTGGTCAATGGTCTAATGTAACGATTATTTCTGATGGTCACGGTGGAACCTGGTGGAATTTAGGCGAAAGTGAAAATGTTGATATTTCGGCTGATGATCGAGGAATTATTCATGTAGTTTGGGAAGATAGTACCAATGGAACATGGGGTACCGATGATGAGATAATGTATTCAAACTGGACGGCTTCATCCGGATGGTCATTCCCAATTGTGGTTTCTGATGGTTATAATGGTACCTATTGGAATGATGGATGGAGCGGACAGCCTGCAATTGCAACAGATTCAAACAACCAAATCCATATTGTCTGGTATGATGATACGCCTGGTTTATGGGGTACTGATTATGAAATAATGTACGTAAAATTACAATCCATCATTAGCGATGGAGAGGCACCATTCCCATGGTTATTAGTGGCGCTCATTGGTGGAACTGCGACTGCTGTGGTTATTGTGGTTGTAGTTATTGTCTTGATTAAACGAAAGGGAAGAGCAACCTAAAAACAACTAATTTAATATTTCCAATTTTTATTTTTTTTAATTTTACTTTCTTGATCTTTTCTAATAGGTCACTAAATAATCTATCGTATTCCTACGTATATTTATTGCTCCAATTTATATGAAAAAAGACTAAGAGTCGAAATCGAGAGAAACTAATTAAAAAAAGAGACTTTAGAAGCCCTATTTAAATTTATATCTAGATTTTTTAATTGTGGTTAATTGGAATTATTTATAACTAAAGGCAAGGATCATTTATATTGAAAATAAAAATAAAATTTTATGCTTCTAATCCAAATCACATCTTAAAATTATATAATCAATTAATCCATAATCGTTATGCAAATATTTGAAGTAGTTGAATTACAAGAATTTCCTTTTATGGTAGCAAAAGAAATTATTCAAGGGCAAATAGTAGGTGATATATTGAATGATACTAACCTTGAAAAAGTGTATATTCTAGTAGATCATGATACTAAAAGAATTTGGACATATGATGGACCCAACAGTTCTTTTAAAGTTCAAATTTATGGCGGAATTTTAGCAGGAATGTTAAAGCGGCAGTTACGATTATTTTATAGGCTATATTCTTTGAATATGTATTCAAGGGATCATCATGAATTTCAAGAATTATTACAGAAGCCCATTAGTGGAGGACGAGCTAAACCTATTAAAAAAATAGTTGATGTTAGAAAAAGACCCGAAATTAAAATAGAAGATTTTGAAGGTTATGAATTTCTCCAAGTATTAAAATCTGCAGAAAAAAAAATCGATTCCATAATGAAGAAAGAATCAATAAATGAATTAACGATCGAAAGACAATATCTTTCAGAAATATTCAATGCTGACCTAATCGAACTTTCTAAGAGTGATGGTATTCCGATCTTCAAACCATTTGTTATATTTTATTTTATGCTTAGGGGTATTCAAACTGACTTTATTGGAAAGAGTATAAAATTAAGAAAAGTTGTTGATGAACCTCCAATGGATTTGGAACAAATCGCATATCTTTTTTCTAAGATCAATTTATATTTAGAAGCAGGTAAGACATTAGAAAATGTAGATGATCAAAAATCAAAGAATTTTAAAAAATTATACGCCGATACTATTATAAGAGAAGGTAATCTCTATTTCAATAGGAATGAATTTGAACGAGCAGCAAGAAATTATGAAACAGCTGCCCATTGGGCAAGTTTAGAATTTTTAGATAAAGAATTAACTCATGAAGCTTTTCGCTCAGCAATAAATTCATGGATTTCTGCTTGTAGAGTTGAAGATGCTTTTAGAGTCCTTGAAAGCTTACCTCATCAAGAAGTATTCGAATTATTAAAAGATATTTCAGATAAGATTTGTACTGCTGCGGACTATTTAGTTAGCAAGAATGATTTTAAATTGGCCAAAAGCCAATTATATCTAGCTATTGACAGATATCAACGTGAAGCTCTTTTCGATGAATTAAAAAAATTAGCTAATAAACTTAGTGAAGTTCTGATTACTCTTTTTAAACAACAAATTAAAGAGAAAAAAAATCACGATGCTAAAAGTACTTATGACGAAATTCTAAATATGTGGGAATCTTATAATGTAAAAAAAGTAAATTTAGATTCGACTTTAAAAGATCTTATTCAGCAATTTCTTGAATCTAAAAATATTGAAATAGCAACTATATTAATCGATAAATTAAATTCAAGAAAATTAAAAATGGAATTATCAAAGAAGATAAAAAATGGAAAGTTATGAATAAAAAAAAATTTAAACTAGAAATAAAGTAACTATGAAACCTCCCGATATGAGTATTTTGGAAGAAGCAATCAATGAAATTGAATCTATAATGCGAAAGAAATCTGTTAATAAATTAACAATAGAGAGGAAATATCTTTTCGAAATCTTCGACCATGATCTTTTAGAGATTTATGAAGGGCTTCCAATTATAAAACCATTCGTAGAATTATATTTTATGTCAAAAGGAATATCAGTTAAATTCTCTGATAATGTTATAAAATTCGAAAAAAATCCTTCAAAAAAACTTACTATTGAAAATCTCAATTATTTTCTAAAACGATTACTAAAAAGTATCCCTGAGATGAAAGGAGTTACTATTGTATCTGCGGAGGGTTTACCTATCGCTTCAGCGCTTCCTCATGGAGTTGTTGAGACACTAATAGCCGCAATGAATGCTGCACTACTATCATTAGCTAAAAGTTCAGTAAAAGAGATGAAAAAAGGGGATTTTGAACAATTATTTATCAAAGGGAGCAATGGTTATATTTGGCTTCTACAAATACATCCTAATATCATATTAACTGTTTATATCTAAGGATGTAAAATAAGGTATTATCTTATTTGGATCTCAATGAATCTGTAGAAAGATTGAAACTGATATATTTAAAGGTTTTAAAAATTTCTGAGAAAGGGAAATACAACCTCTAATTTGAATTAAAAATGTTAATTATAACTCTCTTTATCTAATATGGAATTACATGATTCATCACATTTTTGAATGTACCGATTTTTGCGGCTTACATGAAGGAATTCAACCTTCTCAAATTTTTCAGAGAGCCGATACACTTCAGTACACAGTTCTGACAGATG